>NZ_JBTXLQ010000005.1:0-77584 GCF_054871705.1 Brucella sp. LJL56 | reverse complement strand
GTGTTTACGCTGTATTATCAATATATATGTACATTGTTTCAAATTTTGAATTAAAGTCATTACAAATATTCGTAATATTATCATATAGTTGATGCTATATGGCTGTTGACAATACATTGGCTGTATTTTCTCATTGTAGGCGCAGGCCGAGACTCCCAAGTCGGCCATCACACAATGGATGAATATGTTGAGCACACCACTTCCTGCGATCTCGGCGCGGAAATCCCGCCGATATGCCATTGCTTCGAGTCTTGATCGTGAAGCGCTGGAAGCGACGTCTCTGGGCGAGCTGACCACATTTGTCGAAGGAGATGGCAAGCGCCTTCGTTTGGCAAATACATTTCCGCTTATCGCGATTGCTGCTTCGCAAGAAGGTGAGAACGAGTTGCAGACGATTCTGCAGCAGGTTTATCGTCTGAGCACCATTCCAGAACTTCCTGTTGTGCGGATCGATGATGCGACGCCAGAAACTGTGCCATTGCTGGTAACGCAATTGCTTGAGAGTAGTCTAGATCGTCTCGTCGGCCATGTCAGCAAGGTTCACACCGAGCTTGCGATGTTGCGTCGCGAGCGTGAGACCATGTTTGAAAATTATCGCGCCATCGAAGATGCATTTCACGCTCGCAACTGGGATTCTTCAACGGAGATCTTCAGCCATGCGCCTCTGGTCGATCCGAAGGATGAAGGCTTTGCGCGCCTGCTGCGCGAATCAGAGATCGAGCAGCTTTTCCCGGTGTCGAGCTACGCCGTTTCTGGTTTTGCCCTGCATTTCCGCGATCTGCCCGCCAATCGCAACGGCCAGCTAATCGTGACACTGGACTATCTTGAAAACGGTGAAGGAATTGCCGAATGGCTGGTGCCTTACGGCGCGCTGCATTCGGAATGGAACTTCTTCTCCTTGCCGAAAGCATGTGACGGTAGCCATCGTACGTTGCGGTTGCGCATCTCCGCAACGGGCGGCGTTCCCCCTGAACTGTCGCTCGGTAACGTGATAGCCAACGAGCGCTATGCAGCACGAGCGCGGATTCCGCATGCCGATCTCGATATGCGTCCGCTGGCACTGCGAATTTTCACGGGCCTGCCGGGCGTGCGTCCGGCCTCGCTACCGAACGCCATCGTACCGACTTCGCTGATTGACGGCCGCAAGGTCGATGATTATCGCCTGCCGATCGAGTTGTTGCGCAATGTAGCCAACGTTTCCGTCACCCCACTGACGCCTGATTTCCCAACCGTTCGCTTTCTGGAGCACGAGGATGCCATCGGCTGCCACCCCCTTGAGGAGGGCATCACTGCGGCGGCGATCCGCCGTGTGGTTGCGCCGGGCACCGTGCGGGTTTCTGCGCGGGCCGTGATTGACCATCCCGAAGGTCAACCCTGCGCAGTGGGGCTATTACTGGTCAATCTTGCATCGGATGTGAAGCAAGAAATCGAAGCGATTTCCAGTCTCGACCGCCGCCGTCAGCAGGTGCTGTTCAGTGGTTGGTCTGAAGTCGCGCCCAATCGCCCGATCGACATCAACTTCATACTTGAAGAGCCGATCGGTCGCACGATGGATCTCGTTGTCCTGAGTAAGGCAGCCGCAGACTCTGTGGATTTTTCCTGGCTCAAAGTCTTCAACTTCCGGCTGGTCAAGCACATTGAGGTACAGCCCGTTCAGGAACTAGCCAAAGAGGCCGCGAATGTACGATAGGTCCAAGGATTTGATCGTTGTCGCCATGCCGCTTTATGGACATGCAGCGCTCGCGCTTGAAGCACTGGAAACCGTGCTGGCATCGGAAACGGTGTTTCGAACACAGATTGTCGTCTCCGTTGACGGTGATCCACGTCGCGAGGTCTTTGACAGCCTGACGCTTTATGCGGCAGCGCACCCCAATATTCATGTCATCTTCGGTGAGAATGCTGGTCCCGGCGGTGCACGCAATCGCGCGGTCGATTATATTCTGCAAGAGATGCCGGAGGTGAAGGCTGTCTATTTCGTGGACGCCGATAACCGCGTGCAGCCACAGACAATCGACACACTTTACCGTAAGCTTCTCGCAAGCAATGCAGGCTGGGTTTACACCAATATCGACACATTCTCGGTCAACTGGCGCGCGCATTATGGCGATACGTATTCGCGGCTTATCCACTGCATCACAGACAATATCTGCGATACCGGCTCAATGATTTCAGCGGAAGTTTTCCGCAGCGGTGTGCGCTTTGACGATGACCGGCAGAATGGCTTTGAAGACTGGGAGTTTTGGCTCTCGGCCATTGAAGCGGGTTTTGTCGGAGCACCTTGCCACGATACCGGCTTTGAATATCGTCTGCGGGCTGAGAGCCGCTTCAAGGAAGCCAATCGCGACCGTTCCGGCTCGATCAATTTTCTGCGCAAGCGGCATAAGGCATTGTTTCGTCGCCCGACACTTGTGGGCTTCGAGCATGAGGAATGTCCGCGCTATGGCGTGATCCGCGCAGGCGAGGGGACGGTCAGCCTTTTCACCGACCTCAGCCTTGGCACGACCGATCTTAAGTTTGATGATGCCATCCGCGCATTCTGGGGCAGCGTTTCCGAACCGGACAATTTTCATTTTCCGCCGTTTCTGGCCTCGTCCAATACCGAGACGTTGAAGCTTCTGGCGCGTTCGCGACTGCTGCCCAATATCCTGTCTCGGCTTGAAAAGCTGGCCGAACAGGCCAACATCATTTTCGTGGAGCTGACCAATGTTGAAGACGAGCGGCGCATCGATACCGAAATCATGCCGTCGGGTACCCGTCAGCCTCATGCCGATCTGATCTTTATTTCGACCCGGCTTCTCCGCGAAATCATCGAAAATGACGCGCTCGATTGGTTCGCCTCGCTCGGCACCCAGCAATTGTGGCCGACTTCCGCGCGCATGAAAGTACGCTTCCCGTTCCCGCGGGTCCGCCAGCGCCGGGCGCTTTCGCGACCAGAGCAGTCGATGCTTAATCTGGTGACCTCGATTGCAACAAGCCCGTTGAAGCAGAGCGCGGCCATGCGCTGGACATGGCGTCCGCGTCGTCTGCCGGCCCTGTCTGAAATGTATCAAGTGCTGCGCAATGAAATGGGTGGCGGACCGGTTCTGCCGCTTGCACATAATGCGACGCGAAAGAAGACGGCCGCAGTGCTGGTTCCCAATGCCTCTTTCGGAGGGGCTGAAAAGGTTGCTTATGCAGCCGGGCGCGAGTTGAAGAATCAGGGTTTTGAAACCCACCTCTTTGTTCTCGGCAATGAGCGCATGGATGTGCTCGACGAGTTCGACCAGTCTTTCGACTATTTGCATTTCTGGAAGGACGGCATTCCGGCTTGGGGCGACACAAACCGCTTCCTTGGTCAGGATTTCATAACTGAAGATCACCCACTCGATTGGAGTATTCTGCGTGGCCAGCTTTCCGGCTTCGATCTGGTGGTGAACAATCACGTCATGGCAGCGCACCCTCTGATGGGCAAGCTGCGTTCGGAGGGCACACGCACGGCTTGTTATCTGCATGTGGTTGACGAGACCCTCTTCCGCAGGCAGGCGGGCCAACCTTATGCCGCGATTGCCTTTGAGCATGCCTATGATGCTTTTCTCACCTGTTCGGATCAGCTTAAAATCTATCTGCACAGTTTCGGCGTACCTTACGAAAAGGTGTTCTCCGTTCCCAACGGTGCCAGTTTTTCAATCGATACAAAACTGCGTGCACAGGTTACAGCCGCCCGTAAACAGGTACGCAAAGGCGAGCCGATCCGGATGCTCTATATGGGGCGTCTCGACCGGCAGAAGGGGATCGACCGCCTGCACGACGCCATCGTTAAGCTCAAAGAACAGGGCATTGCATTCGAGGCGCAAGCGATTGGTGGTGAGATCCTCTCCGACGATCCAAGTGCGTCGTGGATGACCCGCCTTAAGGATGTAGGGGTGAAAGTTTCTCCTCCAGTCTTTGATGGCAGGGATATTGCGAACCATCTCGCCTGGGCCGATGTGCTGTTGATGCCGTCGCGTTGGGAGGGGGCACCGTTGATGATTGCCGAAGCACAGCAGCTTGGCTGCGTGCCGGTTGCGACGGCGGTTGGCGCTGTTGATGAGCTGATCAACCATGGCCGCGACGGCATTCTCATTCGCAATGGCAACGACGCGCAGATTGTCGCCGATATGACGCGCATCCTCACCATACTTGCACAGGATCGCGAAGCCCTGATGCGCACTGCAGAAGGCGCGCTCGCTTCTGCGGCAAACCGTACCTGGAGTGCGGCATTCTCCGAATTTACCGATTGGGCCAATGAAATAAGCCCGGTCTATCCGAAATCCCGGTCCTCCCAGCCGGAAGTTGCAGACGATGCCAGCACGATTGCCATTCTCCCCGGCCGTGCAGTTGCCTGATTATACCAGAAAGGTCGACCTATGAGCCGCCCAACCAATCTAAGAATCCTCGTCACCGGCATTCCGAGCCATCTGACGCGTCTCATCCAGCGCGCGGACAAGGCGCAGGTCCATTACTCGGAAAAGCAACGAGATTCAGAATCCAGGGATAATTTTATTCAGGAGCTGAAAAACATCTCCAATACCGGCAATTATCTGATCGGTGAGGGGGCCATGACGGCACTTCTGCCATCAGCCAAACATATTCCGTTCTGGCATCTCTATAATTGTGTGAACAATGGAACGGGTATGGAGGAGATCAATAAAGAGTTCGATATTTGCGTCTTCACCTGCGCAAACCTACTGCGCAAGGGGCTGTCGGCGGATGCGGAAGCACTTGTTCTGTCCAAACTCGACATGCCGGTGGTGATGCTCGGAATCGGTATCCAGAACCGTCCCGATATCGAGGGCGAAGACGGTCTGCCTGCCGGCACGAAGAAGCTTCTCGATGTGCTTAAATCCCGTGAACACTATTTCCTTACACGTGGTGAAAATGCAGCCGGCTATCTCCGCGATCAGGGCTTTTCCTATGTTCGTCCGGTCGGCTGCCCGTCGCTTTATTTCCGTCCCGATAACATGCGCAAGGCCATCAGCCGCTTGCCGGATGTTAAGGTGGGTGAGGGCCGTACCGTATTCACCGGTTATATGGGTGCAGAACTTGAAACCATCGGCGACATGAATGCGCTGAGTTCGGATGACGGTCGTTCAGCCTATGTGGTTCAGGATGAGCTGTTGCATTTCGATATGCAGCTTGAATCCGATGCCAATGGCCGCGCCTATGATTCCACCACTGGCGAACTCGTTGGCCCGCTGACCTATAAGGGGGCGGATGATCTCAAGAAGAAGATCAGCGTTCACGCCTTCCTCGACACCAATCAATGGCGTGCCTGGTGCTCGACCATGGATTTCTCGTTTGGTCGCCGATTCCACGGTAATATCATCTCCATGCAGGCAGGCGTGCCAAGCCTGATGGTCGCAGTTGATGACCGGATGCGTGAAATGCTCAATTTCTCCGGTCTGCCAAAGATCGATGCTCGCGATCTCAACGCGGCCAATGATCGGCGTGCCTTCGTGAGCGATCATATTGCGGCGATGAACATCCCCGACGTGATCGAAAAATATTCGGACCGCGAACGCAACTTCCGTAGCACTCTTTCAGAAATCGGCATCGGATAACTCCCAATCCAAACCGGTCTGAAGCAGGCTTCAGATTCTTGTTGTTCGCATGTCTTTGTCCCGAAACCGGTTCCCACTTTTGGGAGACATGCCTTAACTCCAGCGAAGATGGATCACCATGCGCATAATGATCACCGGCATTCCGTCCTATTTGATGCGGACCGTCGAAAGCGTTTCCGGTGCGAGTGTTAAACACCGCCCCTATTTCGAGCCCATCCGCACAAAGAAGGATGTGATCGACCAGGTCAAAAAAATTGCCAATACCGGCAACTACCTCATTGGTGAGGGCGCTGCGAACGCCGTGCGCGGCCATGACGTGACCTATGTTCCGTTCTGGCATCTTGCCAATAGCCTCAACTCGCCGGACACCTATGCGAAGCTCAATGAAAGCTTCGATCTTTGCCTGTTTGCTTCAGCCAATCTCTTACGTCCGGGCTATGCGGCAACGACGGAATCCTTCGTCTTTGAAAAGCTGAACATGCCGATTGTGGTCATGGGCATTGGCATTCAGAAGAAGGAGAATCTGAAAGCGGAATTGCCGGAAGGCACGCGTAGATTCCTTGAAATTCTGCGCCGCAAGGAAAGTTTCTTCCTGACGCGCGGCCATTTCACGGAAGAGTTCCTGAAAGATGCAGGCATGAAATATGTCCGCCCGACGGGCTGTCCTTCGCTCTATTATGCGCCGGATCAGATGAAGCGTTCTTTGGCTCGTCTCGCTGATCCAAGCCTTGCGGATGCGCAGAAAATCTCCTTCGGCGGCTATCTGGGCAGTGTTGCGGATACGATTGTCGATGCCCATGCGCTGCTCGAAAAAGACAGCGTTGCAAGCTATGTCCTTCAGGACGAAGTCATCGTCTATAATATGAACATGGCGGGGGAAGATCATTCCGAAGCCTATGATCAGGCCGCAAGTCGCATTACCGCGCCTGTCGATTACAAGCATATGGAAAAATGGCAGCGCAAAAACGAACTGCTGGTGTTTTTCGATACGCATAAATGGCGCAGTTGGATTTCCAGCCAGGATTTCGGTCTGAGCCGCCGTTTCCACGGCACAATCATCGGCATGCAGTCGGGGGTTCCGGGACTGATGATCGCCGTTGATGATCGCATGCGCGAAATGCTGGGCTTTGTCGGATTTCCGCATATTGAGGCGAGCGTCTGGAACCGCGAGCCACAGAAAAAGGCCTATCTGCGCGACTTCCTTTCCAAGATCGATGTGCCTGCGGCCATCACTCGCTATTCGGAATGCGAGGCCAATTTCAACGGCGCGCTGAAGGATATCGGTATCCGATGACGAGAACCGGCAAGAGGATCAGGGGCAAGAAACGGGCAATGGCAGCCTTGCTTGCCGCTGCCTTGCTTGCCACTACGCCTGTTGGTGTCCTTGCAGATACGCGCTTTGGCGTCAACCGGGTCAATATGGCTTGGCTTAAGCCGGCAGAGCGCGAACTGATTTTCGATCAGATGGTTGAGAACGGTGTGGTGGCGGTTCGGCTGTCGCTTACGCGACCGCTCGATCAAAGTATCGACGCCGTGCGCCTCGCACATGAAAAAGGCCTGGCTGTCCTGCTCGAAATCTCGCTCAACAACGCAGATTTCTATCCGGAAGGGACAAAACCTCGATCCGGACGTGGGCGCATCTGGGATATGTATCGGCTTTCCGACATATCTCCCGAGCGTTTTCAGCAGGCGGTCGCAGATGCCTTGCAGAAGATTGATGCGTTGGGTGTGCCGTTGGTCGCAGTTGAACCCGGCAACGAGATCAACTGGGGTGCATATAATGGTGATATTGCCATCCTACCCAAGGAAAAGATGAAGACTGCACGCTCTTTAAGCGAGATGGAGGAGCTCCCTCTGGTCGAAAAGGGTGCAGAAAAATATATCGAACTTTTGCGTATAGCCCGGGCAGAGTTAGCGAAAACCAAACAAAGCGCCAACGCTAAGGTCGTATCGGCAGGTTTGTCCGATATCCCTTTTATCGATGCCGACCGGCGCGGAATAGATACTGTCGACCCTGCAGCCTTTACCGATCTTCTCAAGAAATATGGTCTTGATGACGTTGCTGACGGTTACGGCATTCACATCTATCCGGGCAGCAGTGGCACGCGAGCTGCACGGGCGAAGCACATCAGCAATGCGCTTTCTTTTTGCGGTGGCGCGGATGGCAAACCATGTTGGATTACGGAATGGGGCTTTGCCAATACGTCGAAGGCCTGCCCGGCCAATGACAATAATCGCGAACAACTGGTCGCGAAGGCACGTGATCGCTTTAGACAGATGATGGATAGCGGCCAGATCGCAGCAGCTTATTATTTTGATTGGGATGCAAGCACTTACGGTGTCTGGCGTTGCGGGTCGCTGACGCCAGCCGGTAAGGCTGCAACGGTGACGAAATGAAACTCAAGACTGTAATTATTGGCGGATCCAACACTGTCATGCTGCCCGGCTATCTGCCGACGCTTCTGTCGACGATGGCGAAACGCGGGGTGGAGTTAGATGTCGTTGCTGATCTTGCAGTGGGAGGAACGACCAGCGCGCTTGG
Source organism: Brucella sp. LJL56 (assembly GCF_054871705.1). NCBI lineage: Bacteria > Pseudomonadati > Pseudomonadota > Alphaproteobacteria > Hyphomicrobiales > Brucellaceae > Brucella > Brucella sp. LJL56. The sequence goes on along the minus strand of NZ_JBTXLQ010000005.1, from coordinate 69,463 downwards.
CCTTTATCAGCTCAAGCAGTTTGAACAGCTCGAAGAGTGCGAGCTGCTGCTGATCGAATATGCGATCAATGACGCCTTCGTTTATGGTGATGAACGGCGACCGTTTCGCCATTGGGCAAGGTTTTACGAAGGGATCATTCGTTACGCGCTTGAGCGCAATCCGAATTTGCGGATTGCGACGCTCGTATTTGGCGCGCGCAATGGCTCGTTTCTGAATTCTGTTCCTTCCATTGATGCAGGCATCAACTACATCTCGCAATGGTATGGCACTATTTCAGCCGATGTCTCGCGAATGCTTATGCAGCAATATGGTCGCGATGTTGTAAGCAATCCTGCTTTCTATCTTGATCAGGGGCACTATGCGCGGCCTGTTTCGACAACTATCGTTGCGAACTTGATCGCCGATGTTCTCGAACCGGCCCTGTCGGTTCCGCATCGTCCAAAGGCGCTGCCATTTGCTATTGATCCAGACCATTTCGCCAATGCGCGTGCCTTGAGTGGTGAGCAACTTTGCAAACGGCTGGGACGCGTGCCTGTGCAATATAGCAATCGCCGCTTTTCGATCTCGGCGCTCGATCTTGGCTCAGACAGAATGCGCTTTGAGGTTGAAAACGGGCAACTGCTGGCGCTTGGCTATGTCTGCGATCCTCGCATTCCACCGCTCGATGTAGCGATGGGCGGGGAGGTGCATCGCGCCGCAATGATGAAGGGAGGCGTACGCGATGGAACATACAAGTTCCTCGTTTCGATGCTGAGTTTCGAGTTTCTTTACGGCACTAAATTGCTGGAAGCCCGTGGGAATGTGGCGCTTACCCTTTCCAGTGCCGAAGAGGGTTTGGAACACAAGCTGCATGTTCCCAAAGACAGTGCCAGCCATGAGGTACTGCCTGCGGAAGCGGTGCTTCCGATAACCGGCATTCTGTTCTCCGGCAATTTGAAAATCATGTCGCTGGAGAAGAAAACCGCAGCAAACGTGGTTCTATCGGAAGCTGCCCAATAGGCCGCTATTCTACAAAAATGTTGACGCTGGTAGCTCGTCCGGCAGAGTCAACCACGGTCAATGTTGAATAGCCGGTTCCGTCCGGCTGCCAGTTGGCTGTTCGCCGTCGCTCAAGCTCGGCAATTGGTTTGCCATTGGCAAGCCAGCGAAACGGTGCGCGCCCGCCCTGTAATTTAAGCACCAACGGCGATGCATTGTCGGTCAGGGCTTTCAGTTCGACATGCGCGCCATCAGGTGGAAACACGATGCGCGGTGCTGGCTCAATCGTGGCTTTGAGAACCGGCAGTGGATCGCGTGCAGACGAAAAACGTATCTGCGTCACAGGAAGATCGGCGCGTGCTGTCCGAAATGCGCCAGCAGGCGCACGCGGCAGCGGCACTGACGCAACGCCTGAACGCACAAAGGCTTCAAACAGAATGGGCGCTGCCGAAACATAACCGGCAAGGCCCGGCACCGAGCCACCATCGGCTCGCCCGACCCAGACACCCAGCACATAACGCCCGTCATAACCGACCGACCAAGCATCACGATATCCATAGGACGTGCCGGTCTTGTAAGCGAGGCCGAGGCGTTTCGCGCCTTGCGGCGGCACGACACCGGCCAGAATATTCCCAATCTGCCACGATGCCTGCTCGCTCAAAATAGGAGCTGACGGCTGCACAGGCTCTGAGCCTTCGGTGCCGTCACGAAGGGCAGCTCCTCGCCCGCCATTGGCAAGCCCGGTATAAAGCTGCACCAGATCGCGCAGGCTGATGCCCGCGCCACCAAGGCCGATAGCCAGCCCAGGCGCTTCACCTTTCGGCAATTGCAAATTGACCGCCGCCTGTCGAATTCGCGTGGTGAGCCGTGCAGGACCAATTGCATCGAGCAGGCTGATGGTCGGCACATTCAGCGACATTTGCAGCGCCTGACGGATGCTGACATCGCCCTGATAGCTCATATCGAAATTGTGCGGACGATAGCCTGCAAAATCCTGCGGGCGGTCCTCGATGATGGTTTCCTGCGCAACCAGTCCCTGCTCGAAGGCCAGCCCATAGATGAAGGGCTTGAGCGTGGAACCCGGCGAGCGCACGGCACGGGTCATATCGATCCACCCCTGCCGCTTGCCGTCGAAATAATCAGCGGAGCCAACCTCACCTAAGATATTGCCGTTGCGACTGTCGGCCAACACCATGGCGACCGATACTTTTGGCCCAAGCTTGGCAGCAGCTTCGCGTGCCACAACTTCAAGCCCAGCCTGCACCGACTTCTTAAGCGTCAGCTGATGCCGGGCCTCGGTCGGTGCCTGTTTCAAAGCGAGATCGGCAAAGTGAGCGGCCAATGAAGGCAAGGGATGACGCGTAGCGGATATGCGCTCACGCGATGCACGCTCGGCTTCTTCGCTTGTGAAAACATCAGACGAAACCATGCGTTTTAGAACGCGATCCCGCGCGGCAACCGCGTTCTCCATCTCGCGATCCGGGCGGCGACGCTCCGGCAATTGCGGCAGAGCCACAAGCAATGCCGCTTCCGATATGGTGAGGCGCAGTGGCTCCTTGCCAAAATAGGCTAGTGATGCCGACCGTACGCCTTCCAGATTGCCGCCATAGGGCGCGAGTGTTAGATAACGTTCGAGAATTTCAGATTTGCTCAGCCGTCGCTCTATTTGGACTGCACGCGCCAGCTGCCGGAACTTGGAGCCGAAGCTGCGGCTTTCGCGCGGCTCGATCAGCCGGGCAAGCTGCATGGAAAGTGTGGAGCCGCCCGAAACAATACGGCGGCTCCCTGCAAGCTGATACGCGGCCCGAAGAAGCGCCGTGAAATCAATGCCGCCATGATCGTAGAAACGCTTGTCCTCATAGGCGATCAGCATTTTCACGAATTTCGGATCGACATCTTCGATGCGGGTATTCAAACGCCAATAGCCGTCCGGCGTTGCATAGGCACGCAGCAAAGCGCCGTCGCGATCCATAACTTCGGTGGAAATGGTCAGCCGTTCCGGCAAAGGCGGAGGATAGGCGCGGTCGAGCCAGTCAAGCCCGACCACGGTTCCGAGTGCAGCGATGCCGAGAAACGCGGCACCCCCAATCGCTATTTTCCAACGCCTTTTCATTTGTTTAGCCATGATCTTGCCCGAAAACCGGCTCCCACTTTTCGGGATCATGGCTTACGGTGCAGCCACCTCCATCATGCTTGTCGCCGTGCGCGCTGCAAATTGCGGACGATACATGTCCTCAACCGTTGCCGCCGGATGGGTGTAAAGACCCGGCGTCACCGCACGCACCACATAAGCCAGTGTGATCGGCTTCTTCTCGCCTGCAGAGCGATCGAAAGCGGCCACAAAACGATCATTGCGGAATTCGAGATGCGCTGCCTGTGTGCTTTCAAGCCAAGGGAAATTGCCAAGATCGGCACTAGAAACAAGGCCCGGATTGTCGATCTCGAAACCAGCTGGCAGCAGATCGGTCACAAGCAGACGCGACTGCCATTCCTGCAGATCGTCGATTTTCAGAACAACAACATAGCGCTCATTCTGATTGACCCCGGTGACATTGGCCGGCTCGCCATCAAGCGTATAATAAGTGCGCTCGATGTTGAAACCTTCTCCACCCGCAGGCAGCGACTGAGCAGGTGCTGCAACAGCCGTGACGACCGCATCAACCGAACCCTGACCCTTGTTGGTGACGACCAGCGGCTGTGTTTCAAGGGCTGCACCATTGAGACGCTCGGAGAACGCGCCCTGATGCACTGTGCCATTGATGTCGAGGCTGATTGCGCCATTGTCATCCTGAAGCCCGCGTGCTGCAAGCAGCATCCACGCCTGATCCTGCGTGCTGAGATAACGTGCCTTTTCGCGCTGGAACTCGACCAGCATAATCAGCGACGGCAGCACTTTCGGCGCAGGCTTGGTTTCCGAAGCAAGAGCCAGCATTGCCGCGCCATCACGCAGCGGCGAACCATAATCGGAGCGATTATAGTCGTAGCTGGACTGGCTGGTTGCGAGCTGGAGCGACGCATTGAACACGCGTTCAGAGCGCGGCTGATCACCATAAAGGGCAAGTGCTGCACCGAGCTGGGCAATGGCCATCGGGCTTGCAAAGTTTTCAAGCTGGGTATCGGCAAAGTAACGCAGATCGCCAACAGAAGCCTTCTTGTTGCGTGCCAGAACATAGAGCGCATAGGCAATGTCGTTGCCGCGTTCCTTGACGTCGGTGGTATAGCCGAGCGCATTTTGCAGATTAGAAAGTGCGGACAGCATCGCCTGCCGCGGCACGTCATAGCCCTTTTCGCGGGCACGCGTCAGGAAGTCGGTCACATAGGCGTCCATCCAGAGATCACCCGATCCCGGCGACCAGAGGCCAAACGAACCACTCGAAGACTGGTTGTTGAGCACGCGGAAGATGGAGTCCTGTACGCGCTTTTTAAGTTCTTCCTGACTTTCCAGACCCGCTGCCGCTTCCGTACCTGCAGCCATTTCGCTCAAATAAAGTAGCGGCAGTGCGCGGCTGGTGGTCTGCTCTGTGCAGCCATAAGGATAGCGGTCGAGCGCCATCAACAAAGCTGGCACATCAAATGCCGCACTTCGCGTCACGCCAACGCTGACAAAAGCACCATCAAGCAGGCTTTCAGACAGAAGGCCGCTATCGACTCTCACACTTCCGCCATTGGCCGTGAGATTGACGACATGGCGGCTCGTGACCGGCAGATCGACCGGACGCACCGGCAATGCCAAAGCCTGTTCAACATTGAGACCTGCATCGTTGGAAAGCCGGATCGTCACACCACCGGCACCCGTTGCCACAGCATTGAGCGGAACGGTGATCGACTGTCGTTTGCCACCTTTAAGCGCGATGCTTTCAGGATAGGAGCCAACCTCGACACCGAGATTATCGGTGGTCTCAAGGCTCACACGATAATCGCCGTCTGGTGCATCCGTATTGGCAATATCGAAGCGGATATTGGCCTGATCGCCAGGGGCCATGAAGCGTGGCAGACCAGCGGTGATCACCACAGGATCGCGGATGATAACATCGGTCACCGCATGGCCAACAGCCTTCTTGGTCCATGCTACGACCATGACGCGCGCTGTGCCGTTGAACTGCGGTATGTCGAAAGTGATTGTTGCCTTACCGTCGCTGTCGAGTTCAACAGGGCCGGAGAACAGCGCAACCAGCTTTTCGGTGGGCGGGCGGCCTTCCGCTGCCATATTGCCACCATCGCCACCTGTGCGCAGCTTGCCGGTGACGCCGAGCGAACCGTCGATCAGGCGACCATACATATCGCGCATTTCAAGGCCCAGCTGACGCTGGCCGAAGAACCAGTTTTCAGGGTTCGGCGGCTGATAGCGTGTCAGATTAAGAATGCCGACATCGACCGCTGCCACCATGACATATGCCTGCTCGCCACCCGCATTTTCAACCGAAACCGGGATGGAAAGTGTGGAACGCGGCGTGATCTTTTCAGGCGGGGTCAGCTTGACAGCAAGCTGCTTGTCGGCAGGATCGACTTTCAGCCATTTAAGACCAATCGCACGCGCTGGCATACGGCTTTCAATAGCCTCACCCGGTCGGAACAGCGTTGCCGTAACATAGGCGCCCGCACCCCAATCCTCACCTACCGGAATATCGATGGTCGTGCCACCTTCCGGCACGCTTGCGGTGATTGTCTTGAGCAGCTTCTCCGCACCAATGGTGATGAGCAGCTCACCTGCAAAACGTGGGGACACTTTCAGTTCTGCCGTGTCACCTACCGCATAATGTTCCTTGTCGAGCGCGATTTCGAGCCCGTCCGGCGTTTCGGTCGAGGTTGAGCTGACAAACCAGCCTGCATCGAATTCATAGCTTGTGGCCGGGCCCGAAGCATCAGCTGTTTCGATTTCCAGACGGTAACGACCCCAATCGACCGGCAGACTGATTTCAGCCTCGCCATCGGTTGTAAGGTCAATCTTGCCGTTGGCAATCGCCTTGGTGAAAGTCACTGGTTCGTAGTTCCAGCTGTTGCCACTGCGATACCACTGATAATTACGCTCGATCTTGACCAGCGACCATTGTGCGCCATCAAGCGCCTTGCGATCACCCTTGCTGTCAGAGGCGATCAGGCTGAACTTTGCAGTTCCGCCCTGCGGAACTTCATCGCCAGCAAAATCCGGGCGAATGCCGATGAGATCGGTTTCCGGCTGAATGGCCACATCGATCTTACGCTCAACCGCACGACCACCGGTTTCGCGCATACGAACGGTCACGGCTGCATTTACGAGGCGCGTTGTTGACGGCATTTCATCGATTGTAACCGGGAAAGTCGCCTTGCCGTTGTCATCGACTTTTGACAGGCCATCGAGCGGCAGGCGCGTGGCTTCGCCCTGTTCTTCATCGGCGAGGCCGAAATAATAGCCCTTGAAGCGGTCCCACTGACGCTTGGTCGAAAGCGTGACTTCGCCTTCAAGCGCAAGACCGGCGGCAGGCGCACCATAGAGGAAACGACCGTCGACGGTGATATTGGCGGTTTCGCCAACAGCGATTTCCGGCTTGTCAGACGTCAGATCGAACTCGATCCGGTCCGGCACGAAATCTTCAACCAGGAACATCTGCGTGGCAATCGCTGGCTGCTTGGGATCGGTATAGACCGAAACATTCCAGGTGCCGCGCATGGCGTTCGACGGCAAGGTCAGGTCGATGGCATGACCACCGGCCAGTTTGCTGTCGGAAACAAGACGGCGATCTTCCACGCCATCGGGACGCGTGAAGATGAAGGTGAGCGGTAGATCATCAATTGCGGTTGCGGTGTCGTCACGCGCAAGCGCGCCTACATGCACAACTTCGCCCGCGCGGTAGATACCGCGCTCTGTCCATGCATAAAGATCAAGCGCTTTCGGCACGGCACGGCCCGTCACACCACGATCGGAAAGATCGAAACCGGCGCGCGCCATATCGAGGAATGTGAAATCCTCATCATGCTGACTTGCCATCAGCACCGCTGGCACCATGCCGTCTGTGCCGCGTGTCAGTCCCGGCGTAAACGTCGCCCGGCCATCGCTGTCGGTGGTCGCTTCGCCCAGCACTTCATTGTTGCGTGCAAGCAGCATCAGCTTCACGCCTTTAAGCGGCTCTGCGCTTTCCAGCGAACGGGCAAACACATTGATGCCGTCCTGTCCGGTATAAGTCGAAAGGCCGATGTCGGAAACGACAAACCACTGCGTTGCCTTGGTGCCATATTCATCATCGGACTTCTGAACCAGCGGCTCGGCGGTCAGCACATAAACGCCGGGTTTGCGTTCCGGCAGCGCTTCATCGACCGGGAAGCTGGTTGTCGCTTCCTTGTTCAGCTCATTGCCTGCAACCTCGATCTCACCTTCCCAGACAGGCGCCCCCATCTGTTCGGAAACCGTGCTGATGTCGTAGCTGTCGAGCTGGCGCAGGAACTGATAGCCGGAGAGAAGCTGTGCCAGCGAACGGTCGCCAACACGGTACAGCTTGACCTTGGCCGCATCGAGATTGACGCTAACCAGCGGAATGCCGCGACGTGCCTTGGCAGGCAGCACGAAGCTGTCGCCGGTAAAGCGCACGGATGGCGCACGATCCTGCACATAGATCGAAAGATTAACCGGGGCTGGCAGCACTTCACCCACAGCCGATGGCAGGCCCTGACGGAACGTCACCGTATAATTGCGGCCATGTTCCAGACCTTCGATACAGATCTGGCGATCCTTGGCCTCAACCGCCTGTGGTGAACCATTATCGAGCTTGACGAAGCTCGAATAGTCAACGCCGCTCTTGACCAGCTCTTCCGAGAACTGCGCGCAGATACGCGGAACGGCATTGTCGTTATCAACGGTGTTGTTGATGATGCGGAAGCCTTTGCGGGCTTTCAGATCTTCATAGGCTGCACGAACGGATGCGGAATTGACGAGATCAAGGCTCGCTTCATAGGCCTGCAAAGCCGGGCGCGATGCATCGCGCTTTTCGAGTGCCTGCGCCATGACGGCAAGCGCTTGCGCACGCTCGTCCTTGGTGCGTGAAGTCTGGTAGGCAAACCACGAGGCCGACGTCGCATCGCGCTGAAATTTTGCGCGTTCCTGACCATTGGATGGCTCGGTAGCAATTACTGAAAGCGCATATCCGGCCCAGATGTCGCTTTCGTCCGACGAAATGCCTGCCGCTAACCGAAACTTTTCCATCGCCGTGCGCGGATCGCCATTGAGAGCAGCAGTGGCGGCTTCGCTTTTCAACGTGCTCAGCCCATCAGCGCTGTCAGGTGAGGTGAGCTCCTTTTTCAGGCGACGGGCTTCGTCAATCAGATTGGCGGCAAAGAAAGAGATCGAAGGCGGGGTACCAATATCTTCAGCTTCGCGGGCAGCAGCAGACTGCGTCACAACCTTGCCGGCAATGGAACCGACAGAATGGTTGAGGGTGTTGAAATCCGACTTGAGAAAACACCATTTTACCTTCGGATTATAAGTGAAGGCCCCGCAAGCATTGTCACCGAGGCAGGTGCTTTTGCATTGGTCAAGCGAGACATTCTTTTCTGTGCGCAAGTCGAAACCGAAGTAATCACTATCTTTGGTGATCTCTATTCGTCGGGTTTCGGCGGCTTGTGTGCTATGCGGACCTGCCGACAGGCAGACGGCGACTGCAAAGGCCCAGAAAAGCCAGTTAAAACCAATACGCATTTGCATCCCCTCACGACGACCGGTGCCCTTTCCAATTCTATTAGAAAGGCGAATAGAAACCGGTTCATGTGAAGCCTCACCGCGACAAACTGTCAAGGCGAATAGCGGATATCTAATACTATCAGGATAAACTTAGGGAAAAGTACGCTCTGCGAGATACATGCGTCGCAGAGCGTATCCGGTGTTTCAGATGATACCACCATTGGCACGCACTGTCTGGCCATTCACCCAGGCGCCATCCGGTCCAGCCAGGAATGCGACCACACCGGCAATATCTTCCGGCGTGCCCAAACGCTCGAGCGGGCTCATCTTAGCCATGCGTGCGACCAGTTCTTCGGACTTGCCATTCAGAAAGAGATCGGTGGCGGTGGGGCCGGGCGCAACCGCATTGACGGTGATGTTTCGACCGCGCATTTCCTTGGCCATGATTGCTGTCAGCGTTTCAACTGCAGCCTTAGTTGCGGCGTAGATACCGTAATTTTCCAGTTTCAAGCCGACGACAGTGGTGGAAAAATTGATGATACGTCCATTGTCAGGAAGGCGTTTGCCAGCCTCCCGCATGGTATTGAAGGTCCCCTTGAGGTTGACGGAAACGAGATTGTCGAAATCAGCATCTTCAGTTGCGGTAATAGGTGACAGGGCCATAATGCCGGCATTGTTGACGAGGACATCCACGCTGCCAAAAGCGGATTCGGCAGCATCGAACATTCTCTTTACTGCGGCAGGGTCCGCGACATCTGCCTGTATTGCACGTGCAATGCCGCTCGAAGCCTCGATCTTGCTAACCACCGCATCGGCAAGAGCGGCGTTACCTGCATAGTTGACGATAACGGTAAAGCCGTCCTGGCCCAGTCTTTCGGCAATGGCCGCGCCGATACCACGCGATGCTCCCGTGACGATGGCAACTCTGTTTTTCATATCGGACATTGTCTGCTCCATTTGGTCAGTCAGATTTTTTATAACCGACAGAATGATCGCACTTTTCCGGGGGCGTTTAATCGGGCATGATTTGTTATTATTATCCGGAAATAGCGAACAATCAGATGGACAGGTTTGACGCGATGCGGGTGTTCACCCGCGTATTGGAACGACGCAGTTTCACTCTGGCTGCTGAAGACCTGGGGATTCCGCGTTCGACAGTCACGGACGCGATCAAACAGCTTGAAAAGCGATTGGGCGTACGGCTGTTCCTCCGAACCACTCGCCACGTCAATCCAACGCTTGACGGCCAGGCCTATTATCAACGCTGCATAAAAATTCTCGCCGATGTCGAAGACGCGGAGGGTGGATTTTCTGGAGCAATACCCAGGGGCCTGCTGCGCGTGGATGTGCAGGGCACGCTTGCGCGCCATTTTTTGCTGCCGGAACTGCCAGCCTTTTTGGAAAAATATCCAGAGATTGAATTTTATATGACCGAAGGGGACCGGTTCGTCGATCCGGTTCGGGAAGGCATTGATTGCGTATTGCGGGTCGGCACATTGCAGGACAGCGATATGATAGCAAGACGCGTTACAACACTCGATGAGGTCACCGTCGCGTCTCCTTCCTATATGGCGCAATTTGGAGAACCCGGACATCCAGACCAACTGGCTGATGGCCATCGGATGGTTGGGTTTCGAGCCAGCGGCAGTACGGCGCGCATGCCACTGGAGTTCACGATCGACGGCATGCTGAAAACGGTCATGATACCGGCCTTAGTTTCAGTCAATGCCGCTGAAAGTTACACAGCGGCGGCCTGTCTAGGGCTCGGCATTATCCAGATACCCCGTTACCATGCGATGAGGCATGTCGCTGATGGAAAATTGGTGCAGATACTCGCCGCCTATCCACCAAGCTCATCACCCGTATCTGTTGTATATCCGCGTGATCGCCAACTGTCTCCGCGCGTCAGGGTATTCATTGACTGGCTTGTAGCAATATTCGTCCTTCCGGATGAACATGATCGTTAATCCATCATTAATAATCCGGAACAAAGCGGCTGTTTACGTGTTAGAATAGAACATGCAGAGATGCAGAACGCACATCGCTACGCACCGTGGGAGGGAGGGCAGAGATGAGCAACATTCTATTCTGGACCGCTTTGGTGATCGTGCCCGTGCTTTTGGGCACAGCCTATGCCTATCTACAATCCATCCGACACAGGGACGATTTCTGAGCATAGGTATGGTTTCGTAGAAGCTGCTCGCACAGCTATGCGAGTGGTGGCGCGCGTTCGAATTCCCGCGGTTTCAGACGCATTCGCCCGCGTCAGGATAGTTCCATCGCATAGAATTTTGTATCGACTGCCATGATGGGAAAACTTTCCGGGAGGTCTGTGCGGGCTATTTCGCAGAAACCGTTCTTCTCATAAAATCTATGAGCGCCCAGAAACCTGTCAGTCGTTCCAAGCGATATCTTGGCAACGGATTGTTCGCGTGCATGTGAAATGAGCGCAGCAAGCAGCTTCTGCGCTATACCGAACCGGGGACCACGATAAGGTTCGGCAACAAACATTTTTCGCAAAGCTGCTTGACCTTTCCCGATATCCTTGAGGCCTATGGTGCCGATGATGCGGCCATCGAGTTCTGCTACCCAGAATTCACCGTTTCCCTGACGATAAAAGCCATCCACGTCTCGCAGGTCCGGTTGATCTCCTGCGGTGATAGGGATGTCGAACTCGTGTTGTTGTATAGGCAGAATTACCTTAAAAACACCTTCCGCGTCATCTGTCTGGAACGGTCGAATTCTGATCAGGTCCATTTTGCTCGCCATATTACTACCACCCAACTCGCCAACGAATCTGCGGTGATTTTATGCTTCAATCAATCTGCTTCTTCGGTTTTGGGTCAAGAGGAGCTTAAGCACTGCCAGTAGGCAGGTTTCTCTGAGATAAAGTTAATATTTTCCCCATTTTGAAATCTGCGATGCGTAGCAACCATTGTTTGATTTTATAAGGACTATTCAATCTTTGATTGTAAAAACCATACATGCAAGCATCCCCCTATTCACGGGAATTGGAGCGATTTTCTTAATAAAATTCGTGGCTTATGCATTAAAATATATCTAAATCTGATTTACTCAACAGGAGTGGACATCATATTGGGTCAGTCGATGGGTTTGCTTTGTTTTCTTGGTTATCTTTCTTTTAACAGAAGTAGTTTCAGTTTTTGTCTGATATTTTGCGTTGCCTAATGGAAGAAAATGCCCTTCTATTGTTGCGAGTAACGTATCGCAGGTAGCTGAGGGGTTTCAATGCATCGCCGCAACACCGGTCTGTGCGCGTTCCATTTTTTATCCAGTACAGCGGTGATATCGCTGGGCGCGGTTTTGCTGCACAGCACTCCGGCCGCTGCCGCATGTTCGTTTTCGCCGACACTTGGCGACGATACATTCATTTGTAATAGTGGCACGTCACCCGGCGGCCTTACGGACCTCAATGGTAACAATACGTTGCTTTTGCCGACCGGAGGAACGGGAATCCTGAATGGAAATGTTACCTTCGGCTCCGGTGTAGATCGAGTGGAGGTCCATTCCGGTTCGATTGTGGGTAGTGTCAATCAGGGCGACGGTCTTAATAGTTTTCTCATCTCGGGTGGAAGCGTTACAGGCAATGTTCGTCAGGGAAACGATATAGACGAGTTCCAGATAACGGGCGGCGAGATTGGCTCGCTTAATCAGGGCAATGGTTACGACCGTTTTTTCATGTCGGGCGGGCGGATCGTCGATGCGTTTGATGACGGCGATTATGCTGTCATGACGGATGGCCGTATTGGGCGCGTCAATCTCAAGCTCGACAATAATTATTTCAACATGTCTGGCGGAACGATTGACCGTAACCTGATCGCCGGGCTCGGCAACGATACGGTTATCGTTTCGGGGGGGATGATTGGCGGCAATGTAAGCATCAGTAGCGGAACCGATAGTGTAACGATGACGGGTGGCACGGTTGCGGGCGATGTTCTGCTCGGCTTCGGTCATGACCAGTTCTCATGGAATGGCGGTGGCATAATCTATGGGAAGATCGACCTCGGCCCAGATAACGATACTGCTGTTTTTGCCAATCTGACGGATGCCAATATAGGCGCGACCAAACAGCTTACCGGTGGTGAGGGGAGTGATGTCCTCACATTCAGCAATGTAAAAACCGGAAACGTCGCCCGTTTCGATAGCTGGGAGACAATCAACCTTACCAATGACACGCGGCTCGTATTCGACAATGCTCTTACACTCGGCGATGCTGGAACCCGAACGGGAACGCTCAGTATCGATGCAACGAGTACTGTTTATGGTGGTGCCACAAAGAGCGGTGTGAATCCCTTCACTGCTGGTCAGTTAGCCAATGTTTTCAACGCTGGGCGTATTGATCTCACCAACGATGGGATGAGTACCGCCGACGCATTTACGATCAAGGGCAACTATGTCGGGCAGAACGGCCTTTTGTTTGTCGATACTGTTCTCGGTTCCGATAATTCGCCTTCTGATAAACTCGTGATCGATACAGGTGTTGCATCAGGCAGCACCAGTATTGCTGTGACGAATGTTGGTGGGGTAGGTGCCGCAACGAATGCGGACGGTATCATGGTCGTGGAGGCGCTGAATGGTGGCTCCACCAGTCAGAATGCGTTCTCGCTGAATGGTCGTGCGGCAGCCGGTGCTTACGAGTATTTTCTGTTCAGGGGTGGTGTATCGGCGAACACGACCGAGAACTGGTATCTGAGATCCACGTTGGTGCGCGGAAGCGAGCCACCCGCTGCGACGGATGGAACCGCTGTCGCGCCGGAAGAGCCAGAAGCAACCGCGCCGCCACCTGCGCTTGAACAACCGCCAGCGGTGTTGCCCGTCGACCCCAATGAAGGAAATCCCGACGATACATCAACTCCTGTAACTGAAGAATCTCCCGCGCCTGACGCACCTCCGCCCCCAGTGTCGGCTGAAGCACCCAACCCTCCTGACAACACAACGGGGCAGCAACGGGATGTTGCACTTCCCTTTGATGGCGCAGTTCCGCCTTCGCCGGGAGCGACGCGGGTGAAGGGCGACGTTATACCGCTCTATCGTGTGGAAGTGCCGGTTTATTCGGCTTTGCCACCTGTCGCGCATCATCTGGCTCTCTCCACTCTGGGCACCTTCCATGAACGTCGCGGTGAACAAGATTTGCTAGAAGCCGCCGGATACCTGCCTTCAAGCTGGGCCAGAGTTTTCGGACAAGACATCGACATGAAATGGAAAGGTACGGTCGCTCCAGGGCTTGACGGAAAGCTCTTTGGTATTCAGGCTGGACAGGATATTCTGGGCCGCGAAACCGATGGCGGACATTTTGACCGGTTTGGTCTATTCTTCGGTTATGCCCGTGCTGCTGGCGACGTCACCGGGCAAGCGCTGGGATGGAACGATCTCGCTGTCGGTGATCTGGAAGTTACAGGTACGAGTTTCGGCGGATATTGGACTCATGTCGGGCCGCAAGGCTGGTATCTCGACGCCATACTTATGGGAACCTGGTTCGGTGGAGATGCGACCTCGAATGAAGGTCAGAGTATCGATCTCCACGGGCATGGGGTTACGGCTTCGCTTGAAGGCGGGTATCCTATCGCTCTGAGCGAAAGCTGGACACTGGAGCCGCAGGCGCAGTTGATCTGGCAGCGTCTCTCGCTTGACGATCAGGCTGATCGATATTCTTCGGTATCGTTTGATACAGACGATGCGTGGACTGGACGTATCGGGTTCAGACTGCAGGGCAAACAGGATACAACGGTCGGAAAACTACGGCCATATCTGAAAGCCAATCTCTGGCAGAACTTTTCATCAGACCAGTCCGTGCGTTTTGCCACCGATCCGATTGTAACCGACCTCAAAGGCACTTCGCTAGAACTGGGGGGCGGGCTGACTTTAGATATTACCGAGAAAGCCAGTCTGTTTGCGACAGCGGACTACACGACCAATCTTGGTGGCGAGCGCAGCCGGATATGGGAAGGTAATTTGGGGCTGAACATAAAATGGTAAAGACAATGGCTGTCGAAACTGATCGCCAATTACAGAGGAGGGAACAACGGTAATGGGTAGACGCGCATATGAAAAGCTCGCGAGAATCTGTGCATCCCTGAACACGTCCGAGCAGGAGCTGGCCCACTCTCTCGGTATTTCGCGAGTTGCGCTGAAAGCGATTGATCGCACGGACGCGCCTCTTTATCTGCGGCTGGCGCTGGCTGCTTTGGTATCGGAAATGGACCCGGATAAAGTGCTGAATTCCAAGCGCGGGAGTTCAGAAATGGAAAGGCCTCTTCACCTCTTGTCGGCAAGATAATGGTCTGGATTCATAGGTTTCAAAGGTGTTGATTGTGGCAAAATCTTTCGCCTTACTGCTTTTGATTGGACTGTTTTGTTATCCGCAGTTGGCTGCCGCGTCCTGTACGCGAGCAGCCGGTGCAGCGGATCTGATGACGCAACGCCAACTTTCAGCGCTGCGTGCGATGGAACGTAGTCGTGGTTGTAAGGGAGACGATGGACGTGGAGGTTTCTTCAATCCGTGTCGTGACCTTGCGCAACGCATTGCCGAAATCCAGCGGCAGCTTTCATCCAGTTCGCTTTCTTCTCGGTCATGCGCTGAACAACCGGCAGCCAGTCAAACTACAAAAGTGAAACTTGATCGACCGAAAGCCTTGTCCGTTGCCACGAACAATAAACCATGGGTACCTAACGGTATCAAAGGTGCTTTGACTTATTGTGTACGCCTGTCGGATGGCTATCTGTTTCCGGCCCCGCATTCGCAATTTCAGAAATCCGACAATGTGACAGAAGCAATGGCGCAATGTCGCTTCATTTGTCAGGGCGAGAATGTCGATCTTTATATTTTGAGCGATCCGAATGGTGAGACTGCGGATATGGTCTCAGTTTCCAGCGGCAGGCCCTATATCGAGTTGCCCACGGCCTTTAACTATCAGGGTGGCAGTGATTTCAGGAAATGCGACTGGGCCGGTTATGTCGGCAAGATTAGCGAGTTACGCGCTAGTAACAGAGGGGGTCGCGCGTTCAAGAACGTCGTTGTTCCGATGCCGGATACACGCCCCGCCCGCAATGAGGATGCCAGTGTTTCGACAACCTCTTTTGCGCCCATAACTGACCGCAATGTACGTGTTGTCGGTCCAGCCTTCATTTTCGATGAAGGTGAAGGGCACACGAAACTCCCTATACACTGAGGATGCTGCACTCCATCATCCCAAGGTCAATTAGAATGAGACGTGTCGCGATTGAGACTGAGCTGCTTGCTTTCAGTCTGTAACCTCCTTCGAGCGGGTGTTTTCAATATATGCCCGGGAACTATCGATCATTGCATTGTTTGAAATCTGTCAGTGTTGTTCGACCTGGAGGAGGTAGACATGAGCAGGAACCGTGGCGTCGTTTATTTGCGACCCGGCAAAGTCGAAGTGCGCGATATTGAAGACCCAGCGTTAGCGGCACCGGACGGGCGGAAGCTGGGGCACGCCGTTATACTAAAGGTAATTTCGACCAATATTTGCGGCTCGGACCAGCATATGGTTCGCGGACGCACCACAGCAATGCCGGGCCTTGTACTTGGACATGAGATCACAGGTGAAATCATCGAAAAGGGTAGCGATGTCGAGATGCTCGATGTGGGCGACATCGTATCGGTGCCGTTCAATGTCGCTTGCGGACGCTGCCGCTGCTGTAAAACACAAGACACAGGCGTTTGCCTGACGGTTAATCCATCACGTGCCGGCGGTGCTTACGGATATGTTGATATGGGTGGCTGGATTGGCGGACAGGCCCGCTATGTTATGGTTCCCTATGCCGATTTCAATCTGCTGAAGTTTCCTGATCGGGAGCAGGCGATGGAAAAAATCCGCGACCTGACCATGCTGTCCGACATTTTGCCGACTGGCTTTCACGGTGCAGTCAAGGCTGGCGTCGGGGTCGGTTCGGTTGTATATGTGGCGGGCGCAGGGCCGGTCGGTCTTGCCGCGGCAGCATCCGCACGTATTCTGGGTGCTGCAGTCGTCATGATCGGTGATTTCAATAAAGAGCGCCTCGATCATGCGCGGAAGGTGGGCTTCGAGCCTATCGACCTTTCGGCAGGTGATCGTCTAGGTGACATGATTGCAGAGGTCACAGGAAGCAATGAAGTCGATAGCGCTATCGATGCTGTCGGTTTCGAGGCGCGGGGCCATAGCGGTGGCGAGCAACCAGCGGTCGTGCTGAACCAGATGATGGAGATAACCCGCCCGGCTGGTGCTATCGGCATTCCGGGACTCTACGTCACCGAGGATCCAGGTGCGGTCGATAATGCTGCGAAACAAGGCAGTCTGTCACTTCGTTTCGGTCTTGGCTGGGCAAAGGCGCAGTCATTCCATACAGGCCAGACACCAGTGCTGAAGTATAATCGCCAGTTGATGCAGGCTATTCTCCATGGGCGTCTGAACATCGCGGAAGTTGTTAACGCTCAGGTCATTTCGCTTGAGGACGCGGCGAAAGGCTATGAGAGTTTCGATCAGGGCGCCGCGAAAAAGTTCGTTCTCGATCCGCATGGTTTGGTGAGTAAGGCAGCCTGATCCAAACGTATTCTGAATTATGTAAGAAGGGCATCCCTATGGGTGCCCTTTTTGTTGGCATATAGTTGCGATCTGTAACGTTACAGATTCAAAGAAAATCGATACTCGTTAATCAATTTCTATGGAGATGAAGTGTAAGAAAGCACATTTACATAAAAAATCAAAACTCCAGAAAAATTAGTTAATTCAATGAATTATCTTGTATCGATCTACTAAATCGGTGATGTCGAGAATTAAGGGCTTGCAAGAAAAACCATTTAGAATACCATACCTGTAACGTTTCAGATTTGGGAGGATATGAAATGTTGTCTGGAAGAGTAAAAATACTTGCCGCATCCGTTTGTCTGGCTATGACAACGTTAACAATGACCGGGTCGGTTTCCGCGGCCGATCTGGAAGTCACGCATTGGTGGACATCTGGCGGCGAAGCTGCTGCGGTCAAGGTGCTGGCCGAAAAGTATGATGCGCTAGGCGGTGACAAATGGGTTGATGGCGCTATTGCCGGTAGCGGTTCTACTGCGCGCCCGATCATTATCAGTCGTATTCTCGGCGGCAATCCCATGGGAGCCACCCAACTCAATCACGGACGGCAGGCCGAAGAGTTGGTACAGGGTGGCTTGATGGCTGATCTGACAGAGCTTGCAGAGAAGGAAGGTTGGGCTGAATTCATTCGCCCGAAGAGTCTTCTGGAATCCTGCACTTATGAGGGGCGTCTTTATTGCGTACCCTTGAATATTCACTCTTGGGAGTGGATGTGGATTAATCCGCAGGCATTCCGTGATGCTGGAGCCGAGCCGCCGAAAAACTGGAATGATCTTGTCGCTGCCGGTCCCAAGCTCAAGGAAAAAAACATCGTGCCGTTAGCAACCGGCGATGGTTGGCAGGTGAACGGCATGCTGACCGTTCTGACAACCGCAATTGGCGGTAAAGACCTCTATCTGAAGGTGAATAAGGATAAGGATGCCGAGGCAGCACGTGGCCCGGAAATGAAAAAGGTCTTCGAAGCTCTGGCAGAGGCGCGATCACTAGCCGATCCGGGTTATGTCGGTCGTTCATGGAACGAGGCAACCAATATGGTGCTGACCGGTCGCGCAGGTACTCAGATTATGGGCGACTGGGCGCAGGGCGAATTTGGTACTGCGGGCAAGGTTGCAGGCAAGGATTATGACTGCCTGCCCGGTCTTGGTATTCACCAGTATCTTGATACCGGCGGTGACGCGATCTACTTCCCAAAGAATAAAGATCCGGAAGTTACCAAGGCGCAGCTCAAGCTGGCAAGCATGCTCGTTTCCAAGGAGACGCAGGTTGCTTTCAACCTTGCCAAGGGTTCGCTTCCAATCCGTGGAGATGTTGATCTTGATGCAGCTTCAAGTTGCATGCGTGCGGGTATCGATATTCTGAAGAATCCGGACAATATCGTCCCGTCTGTGGAACAATTGCGTGCACCGGATACGCAGGGGCAGATCGAAAGCCTGGCAGCCGAGTTTTTCTCCAATCCCGATATGACAGTCGATGATATTCAGGAACGTTTTGCGGAGATCATTGAACAGGCACAATAGTCTCGTTCAGCTCTTGCGCCGTCGATGAGGACGACGGTGCAAGACTTCCCGAAAGCCGGGACAGGGAGAAACATTATGGCCGTTATGGGCGAAGGCATTCAGCGCAAGCCACCGGGAATATTTCGCAATCTCAATGCGAAGGTTGCAGCGATTCCGATGATCGCGACCGTTCTCGTGGTCTTTATAGGGTGCACGCTCTGGACGGTCTTCTATTCCTTCACATCTTCCAAATCGCTGCCGACATGGAACTTTATCGGATTCGACCAATATATGCGCCTGTTTTCCGCAACCCGCTGGCACGTGTCGGTCCGCAATCTGGCGATCTATGGCATCCTCTGCATGGGATTCTCGCTTGTGATGGGGTTTGTGCTCGCAGCGCTGATGGATCAGAAAATCCGCTTTGAAAATACGTTTCGCACGATCTTCCTTTATCCCTATGCCCTGTCGTTCATTGTGACAGGTCTCGTCTGGCAGTGGATATTCAATCCGCAGCTTGGTCTGGAGAAGGTCATTCGGGATATCGGCTTCGACAATTTCCAGATGGCCATCCTGTCGAGCCGCACCTTCGTCATCTATGCCATTGTCATTGCCGGGCTCTGGCAGATGACGGGTCTGGTCATGGTTTTGATGCTGGCGGGGTTGCGTAATGTTGACGATGAAATCTGGAAAGCTGCACGCGTTGACGGCATTCCTAAATGGAAAACCTATCTTTTCATTATCCTCCCGATGATGCGCCCAGTTCTGGTGACGACCGTCGTATTAATCGCGACAGGCATCGTCAAACTTTATGATCTGGTCGTTGCCATGACCAATGGCGGTCCCGGCATCGCATCGGAAGTACCCGCAAAATATGTCTACGACTTCATGTTCGGTTGGGCCAATCTGGGGCAGGGTCTTGCCGCTTCCACGGTCATGCTGACCACTGTTCTGATCATTCTCGTTCCGTGGACGATGCTTGAATATAGCCGAAGGAAAGCCCGATGACGGAAGCTGTCCTGAACAGGAAGATGCCAACAGAAAATGAGGCTGTAGCAACCCAGATCCGCCCAGCGCCGAGGCCGGCATCGCAACCTTGGGGTCGCAAGCCGAAACGACGCTTTGCGCCTGCAACCATCATGCTCTACAGCGTCCTGTTTGTTGCTGCGGTCTATTATCTGCTGCCGCTCTACGTGATGGTCGTCACATCTCTGAAAGGCATGCCTGAAATCCGGCTCGGCAATATTTTTTCACCGCCAGTCGAGATCACATTCGAACCATGGATCAAGGCATGGAGCCAAGCTTGTACTGGCCTCTATTGCGAAGGCATCAGCGCGGGTTTCTGGAATTCCATCAAAATCACCGTGCCGAGTGTGATCGTTTCCATCGCTATCGCTTCGGTCAACGGTTATGCACTGGCAAACTGGAAGTTCAAAGGATCGGAAATCTTCTTTTCAGTCCTGCTGTTCGGAGCATTCATTCCGTATCAGGTCATGCTCTATCCGCTCGTTATCATTACGCGCGAACTTGGAATATTCGGCACGCTGACCGGCGTTGTCTTCATCCATACCATCTTCGGTATGCCTATCCTGACGCTGTTGTTCCGTAATTATTTTGCAGGTTTGCCGCCGGAATTGTTCAAGGCTGCCCGTGTGGACGGTGCCGGTTTCTGGCGCATTTTCTTTCAGATCATGCTGCCCATGTCGCTGCCGATCTTCGTCGTCGCGATTATTCTGCAGGTGACCGGTATCTGGAACGACTTTCTGTTCGGCGTGGTGTTTGCGGGAACGCAGAATTTTCCGATGACTGTCCAGCTAAACAATATCGTCAACTCCATGCAGGGTGTGAAGGAATATAACGTCAATATGGCTGCCACCATTCTCACAGGTGCTGTGCCGCTGCTCGTTTACTTTCTTTCAGGCCGTTACTTTGTTCGCGGCATCGCCGCTGGCGCAGTGAAAGGATGAGTTCATGAATTCAAGCGTTTCCATCCAGGACCTGTCGCTCGGCTTCGGCTCGGTCAACGTGCTGCAAAATCTCAATCTCGAAATCGGGGAGGGTGAGTTCCTCGTGCTTCTTGGACCTTCCGGCTGCGGCAAGTCCACACTGCTCAATTGCGTGGCGGGCCTTCTCAATATCTCCGAAGGCAGCATTTTCATCAAGGGACGCAACGTTACGTGGGAAGAGCCGAAGGATCGCGGCATCGGCATGGTGTTTCAGTCCTATGCGCTTTATCCGCAGATGACTGTAGAAAAGAACCTTTCCTTCGGTTTGCGCGTCGCCGGTCTGCCGAAAGCGGAGATCGACAAGCGCATCAAACGTGCGGCCGAGATTCTCCAGATCGAACCGTTGTTGCAGCGTAAACCTTCAGCGCTGTCCGGCGGTCAGCGTCAGCGTGTCGCAATCGGCCGTGCGCTGGTACGAGACGTCGATGTGTTTCTGTTTGATGAACCGCTTTCCAATCTTGATGCAAAATTGCGCTCAGAACTGCGGGTCGAGATCAAACGCCTCCATCAGAAGCTTGGCAATACGATGATCTATGTCACGCACGACCAGATAGAAGCCCTGACGCTGGCGGATCGTATTGCAGTGATGAAGGGCGGGGTGGTCCAGCAATTGGCTGATCCGCTGACGATCTATAATCGGCCGAAAAACCGGTTTGTCGCAGGTTTTCTCGGCTCGCCGTCGATGAATTTCTTTTCCGGGGAAATTACGGTCACACAAAGCGAGCCCGTATTCCATATCGGAGAGACTGCTGTGCGGCTCGACGGATATGACGGGAAGCTGGCGCCAGGACAGAAGGCGATCCTTG
Source organism: Brucella sp. LJL56 (assembly GCF_054871705.1). NCBI lineage: Bacteria > Pseudomonadati > Pseudomonadota > Alphaproteobacteria > Hyphomicrobiales > Brucellaceae > Brucella > Brucella sp. LJL56. The sequence goes on along the minus strand of NZ_JBTXLQ010000005.1, from coordinate 47,928 downwards.
GTGTTCGTCCAGAGCATATCAGGCTTGACGTCGAAAACGGCTTTGAAGCGACCGTCGATCTGGACGAGCCGATGGGCGCCGACAGCCTTGTCTGGCTTCGCTTGAACGGTCATCCGCTATCCGCGCGAGTGGAAGCCGGTAAACGCTATCGGGCAGGCGAGAAGGTTAGGATCGGTTTCAAACCTGACGCCCTATCACTTTTCGATGCCCAAACGGAGGAGAGGCTTTAGATGAATAGCGAAAAACACTCCCCTTAAGAGCCTCCTGGAAGAGGCGAAACTACTGGCTTTCAATGGACGGCACGAAGATCGCTTTGGGCCGCGCAGGGATGCTTTGACCTCAGGAAAGCCCGAGACAAATCAGGACAGAGTTTGAAGGATGAGGACATGAACGGTTATTCCTATCAACTTTACAGCTCCCGCAACTTCCAACCGTTGGAGCGCACGCTCACCATGCTGCGTGATCTCGGTTATCGCCGGGTAGAAGGCTATGGCGGAATTTACGGTGATCCGGTTCGCTTAAAGAAAGACCTGGACACTTTGGGGCTCTCCATGCCTACCGGACACTTTGGTCTGGATATGCTGGAAAATGAAGTAGACCGCGTTCTGGAAATTGCCAAGGTCACCGATATGAGGGCGATTTTCTGCCCTTATCTCGAGGCAGATCGCCGCCCGGACAGCATTACCGGTTGGCAGGAGTTCGGAAAGCGCCTGACAGCAGCCGGGGAGCCTTATCGCAAGGCGGGCTATGCATTTGGCTGGCACAACCACGATTTTGAGTTCCGTCCTTTGGTTGATGGTTCAGTGCCACAGGAGCATATTCTTGATGCTTCGCCCGATCTTGCATGGGAGGCGGATATTGCGTGGATCATCAAAGGTGGTGCCGACCCGCTGGAGTGGATCGGGCGCTATGGTGACCGCATTCTTGCGGTCCATGTCAAGGACATCGCTGCAATTGGTGAAAAAATCGACGAAGACGGTTGGGAAGATGTCGGGCACGGAACTGTCGATTGGGCCACATTATTTGCGGCTTTGCGCAAGACAGCTGCCCGCTATTTCATCATGGAACACGATAATCCATCGGATGACAGCCGATTTGCGAGCCGTTCCATCGAAACTGTCACGAATTTCTGAGTTGGAGAACGAAATGACCAAGACACTTGGTGTCGGCATTATTGGTTGTGGCAATATATCCGCAGCCTATTTGCGGCTGTCTCCCATGTTTCGAGGTATCGAAATTAGGGCCTGCGCCGACATTAATCCAGCCGCTGCCAATGTGCGTGCGGAAGAGTTTGGCATAAAAGCGCAGACTATTGATGAGCTACTTCAGAATGACGATATCGATATTGTCGTAAATTTGACAGTTCCCGATGCCCATTATGCCGTTACGATGCAGATTCTGGCTGCAGGCAAACATGCTTACTCGGAAAAGCCACTGGTTCTATCGATGGCACAGGGGCTGGAACTGAAGGCGCTTGCCGATGGTCGCAATCTGAAAGTGGGATGTGCACCCGATACATTTCTTGGCGGTGCACACCAGTTGGCACGCCGCGAGATCGACAACGGCAATGTCGGTCGCATCACGTCGGGCACATGCCATGTCATGAGCCATGGCATGGAGCACTGGCATCCAAACCCTGACTTTTTCTTCCGGCAGGGTGGCGGCCCGATCCTTGATCTTGGGCCCTACTACATCGCCAATCTCGTCCATCTCATCGGGCCGGTGAAGCGTGTTGCAGCTTTGACTTCTGCGGCTACACCAACTCGCACGATCAGCTCGGAACCGCGCAACGGCGAAACCATTCCGGTAGAAACACCGACAACCATTCACGCATTGCTGGAATTCGAACAGGGGGCAACAATAACTCTTTCAGCGAGTTGGGATGTCTGGGCGCACCGCCATGCGAATATGGAACTGTATGGCACCGAAGGATCGCTCTATCTGCCGGATCCCAACTTTTTTGGAGGGGAAGTGCAACTGGCAAAGCCAGGTGAGCCGGTTAAACCTGTCGAGAATTGGGAGCATCCTTTTGGTATTGCCAATGAACAGCATTCGCAAGGTATGATGGCCAATTATAGGACGGCGGGTCTGGCAGATATGGCGGCTGCCATTCTCGACGGTCGCGATATGCGTTGTTCTCTGGAACGTGCACTGCATGGGGTCGATGTCATGCTGGCTATTCTAAAGTCGGGCGAAGAAAAGCGTTTCATCGATATCGAAACACGCTGCACTCGCCCGGAAGCACTCGATATTACCGCAGCAGAATCCTTACTGCGGCCAGCAGAGAATAGAAAAAAGCGGGCGGCAAACTGACTTTGCATCGCTCCTCCCGAGCGATAGGAGGCTATTCCGATCTTGCGGGATCGGAGTGGCCTCCGCCCATTTTTTAACCGCCCATTTTAACCGATGGTCTGCAAGGACCTGACATCCACACCATTGATCCGGCCCAGGATGGCTTTACCAAGTTGTTGCCCGGCGAGCTTGAAACTCTCCTCGACGACAATCAACCCCGGGCGAAACCAGTGCAAGATTTGCGTCGACTGCTTGGCTGCCACATCGACTTCATTGCCTATATTCAATCCGGCATCTTCGACCCCGGCGACGATTGCCAGTGCCGCAGCACTGCCGGAGCAGATGATACCGTCCGGTCGATCAGGTCTCTTCATCAATTGAGCAATTTGCTGCCGCAAGTCCTCAAGCGGCGTATCCAGATCAACGCCCTCAAGTGGCGATCCGCTGCAATGAAAAGCACGCAACCCTTCATAAAACCCACCTACCATATGCCGGTAATAGGTGAGATGCGGGGGCGGGGTCAACAAAGCGAGCCGCTTTCGTCCGCGTGCGGACAGTTTTCCGACCATATCCAGCGCGAAAGTGAAATTGTCAAAATCATGAAACGGGTGCTCGACGCCCGCATCTGTGCGACCGTGCGTGGCAAATGGAAAATCGTGTTCCGTCAGATAATGAACGCGCTGATCGTCCGGTTCTGTACGTGAGAAGATAATGCCGTCGGCTGAACCTGTTTCAACGATGTATCGGATCGGCTCGATCGGTGCCCGAGAATGGAAATAGGGCGTAAGAATGAGATGGTATTGCGTTTCAGCCAGAACATCCGCAACACCATGAATGACCTGACTGGTAAAGCCCATGATCTCGTCTTGCGTATTCAGGACGAGCGCAATGACATTTGTCTTGCCGGTCCGAAGTCGCACACCCGCACGATTGGGGCGATAGCCGATCTGCCGTGCGATTAACTGCACCCGCTTGCGCGTTTCCGGTCCGATTTCTGGTGCGTCCTTCAGAGCGCGTGAAACGGTCGTCACACCGAGACCGGTCATGAATGCAATTGTCTTCAGCGTCGGGCGTTCGTTCTCGAGGAACGGTTTGGCTGGATTTTGCGGCTTGGAAGCCTGCGGGCTCCGTTTTTCATTCATGCGCATTTCGTCCAACAGCGAGGAGCGACGTGTATAGATAAAGATAGAATTATCTTTATCTATCAATAGCTTGTTTTGTAAGCCTTGTCATCTTTTATGATGTTGCATCGGCATTTCCGATATCATTTTAGATGCAATTTATTACGTGTCTCAGGCGCTCGGCTCATTGGGCTTTCTATCTTATCGGGCTGGGTCATCGCCAGCGATGCGGACTTCTCCATATTTGCTGTTTTGACTGGATTGTCATGATAATATTTCAGTATAATAAGACAATCCGGGATATGTCATGATGGAGTCGGCTTGCGAATGTGGGAACCCATATTGGAAATGCGCAAAGGCGTGACCAAGCATCGGCTTTTAACGGACAAAATTATCGATGATATCGAGAAAGGCGTTCTGCTGCCCGCAACGCGTATGCCGACCCATCGAGATTTGGCCCACAAGCTCGGGCTTTCGGTGCAGACAGTCAGTATCAGCTACAAGGAGGCGGAACGTCGTGGCTATCTACGTGGAGAGGTCGGTCGAGGAACCTATGTCTGCAACCGTGTGACGGAGCGAGCTGATCGGTTTATGCTTGACCGGGATCCCAGCGGAACCGCAGATCTATCAATCATTCGGGCGGTCTATACAGAAGCGCACGAAAATGCATCGCGTCGCCTGTTGGAGGAAATGAGCCAGTCGGACAATGCCAGCTTCATGCGCCCGTGTCGTCCGATTGCGGGGCTGGATCGGCATCGTGCTGTCGCCAGGGACTGGCTGCGCGGCCTATCGGTAGACGTCGATCCGGGTCGGATCATCATCACGAATGGTGCTGCGCATGGACTTTTTCTCGCCGTCGCTGCTGTCGTTCAACCTGGAGAGGTGGTGCTTACGGAAAGCCTGACTGACCATGGCATTATCGGTCTTGCCAATGTACTTGGGTTCACTCTGCGAGGCCTCCCGATTGACGAGCAAGGCATTCTCCCCGATGCGCTTGAAAGCGCCTGCAAGGCCGGTGACGTTCGTGCGCTCGTGATTATCCCGACGCTGGGCAATCCGACAAGCCACCTGATGGGAAGCGAACGCCGTATTGCAATTGCTGATATAGCGCGGCGATATGCAGTATGCGTTATCGAGGATGAAGTTTACAAACCCATTCTTGAAGAGAAACTGCCCTCGATGCCGGAACTTCTGCCTGAATTGGGCTTCTTTGTAACAAGCTTCACCAAGACGGTCATGACCGGGTTGCGCACTGGTTATCTCGTTGTTCCGACCCAATATTCCATTAGGGTTACATCCATTCTGCGTGTGACGAGCTGGAGTGGGGTCAATCTTATGGGTGAAATGGCCAGCCGCTGGATCGAAGATGGCACGGCAGCCGAACTAATTGCAATGCAGCGTAGTGAACTGCGATCCCGTCAGGCACAAGTTACCGATATTCTGGGTGCGCATGTGGCGGGCAGCAATCCGCTGTCGCTTTGTGCCTGGCTGAAGATTCCTCACAACTGGTCGGAGGATAGTTTGGTGCGCGCGCTTGCCAATAAAGGTGTAGCGGTCACGCCGTCCGATCCTTTTGTGGCAGGCGCTGACCGCGCTAAGGGCGGCATTCGTATCTGCCTTGGCGGACGGCTCTCACGCTCGGCTTTGCAGATGGCGCTTGAGACGATCCGCGAGACTTTTGCCCAGTTGCCGCCTGTCTACGATGTGGGGGCAATCGCCTAGAGCATTTCCTGTTTTAGAGCATAATCCGACCGGAGTGAAACGAGGATCGATAAGATTATGCTTGAAATAGAAGAAGTTAGAGCGCCGATCTGATCCAATCAGATCGAAACGCGCCCTCATTGAATCATGAGAAATGTTCTATCTATTTGTTTTTATGCGCATCCTGAAAAGCGTTTCATACTTTTCGGGATGCGCTCCAGGTGATGGACGTGTCAGTGGCTTTAAAGCACTGACTGAAGGAACTCTTTGGTGCGAGCTTCGGTCGGTGCCTGGAATATCTGGTCCGGCGTGCCTTGTTCGCAGATGCGTCCTTTGTCGAAAAAACAAACGCGGTCAGATACTTCCCGGGCAAATCGCATTTCATGTGTAACAAGAAGCATGGTCAGGTCATGTTCCTGCGCCAGACCGCGAATGACAGAAAGCACTTCGCCGACAAGCTGCGGATCAAGTGCGGATGTCGGTTCGTCGAACAAGAGCACGCGCGGGCGCATGGCCAGTGAGCGTGCGATGGCGACACGCTGTTGCTGGCCGCCTGAAAGCTGCGAGGGATAGTGATCCTTCTTGTCCGTCAAACCCACAAGCGAGAGCAGATCGAGTGCACGAGCCTCCGCTTCTCCACGCTTCATGCCCAGTACATGGATCGGGGCCTCAATGATATTGCGCAGCACCGACATGTGCGGAAACAGATTAAAGCTCTGGAACACCATGCCCACATGCGATCTGATTTTGCGCAAATGGCCTTCGCTCGCCTGAAATTGTCCTTTTCCGTTTGGCTCGTGGTAGGACATATCTGCGAGTTCGAGCGTGCCTTCCTGAAAGGGCTCCAGCGTCATGAGGATGCGGAGTACGGTCGATTTTCCCGATCCCGAGGGGCCGATGAGCGTGACCTTCTCACCGGTTTTGACCGAAAAATTGAAGCGATCCAGTACCGTCAGCGCCCCGAAGCGTTTGGTTACGTCCTGAAAGCGGATAATTTCCTGGGTCATTTGAGAGCGATCCCGTTCTTTGGAAGTGTGCGTTCGAGCAGGCGTATCAGCGCCGAACAGATAATGGTTAGTACGAGGAAGATCAGGCCGACCATCGACAACGGCACCAGATATTCGAAGGTACGGTCGCCGATCAGATTGGCGAGGTTCAGCATGTCGACAATGCTGACGACAGATAGAACCGGGGTCTCCTTGAGCATGGAGACGAGGTAGTTACCCATGGCTGGAATAATCCGCGGCACGGCTTGCGGAATGACAATATCGCGATAGGTACGCCATGGCGTAAGGTTCAGGGCGCGTGCCGCTTCCCATTGTCCGCGTGGAATAGCTTCTATGCCGCCTCGATAAACCTCTGACGTATAGGCTGAATACTGAAGGCCAAGTGCCAGCGCGCCAGTCAGGAATGCGGGCAGAACAATGCCATAGACCGGAAGCACGTAGTACAGGAAAAAAAGCTGCACCAAAAGCGGCGTGTCGCGCAAGAATTCCACCACGACTGCCGTCGGCCATGAAATGATCTTGTAAGGGCTGCGGCGCAGAAGTGCGAAAACAAGGCCTAGAACCAGCGCAATTGCAAAGCCGGTAGCAGCGGCTTTCAGGGTTACGGTAAGACCAATCGCCAGAATTGGCAGAATGGAAATTGCGAAGGAAAGTGTGGACGAGGTGTCCCAGGCATAGCCGTAGATCATGCGAAACCTCCAGCCATGGTCTGGCGTTTCAGACGCCGTTCCAGCCAACGAATAGCCGAAGCAAGCACGAGCGCCATTGCGAAGTAGCCAAACAGGGTCAGTGTATAGATCGTCACGCTGTCGAGTGTCAGATTGCGCAGACGTTGGGCCTGGAAGGTTAGGTCGCTGATGGCGATCAGCGAGGCAAGTGCGGTATCCTTGAGATTGTGGATGGCGAGGTTGCCGAAGGCTGGCATCATTTCGACCACTGCTTGCGGCAGGATTACGTGAAACAAGGTATGTCGCTTGCTGAAGTTGAGCGCACGCGCCGCTTCATGCTGTGCTTCCGGAACAGCCTGTAAGGCACCGCGCACCACTTCGGCGCCATATGCACCGATATTGAACCCAAGCCCCATGATGCCGGTCGTGATCGGATCAAACGAAATGCCGATCAACGGCAAGGCATAGTAGAGCCAGAATAGCTGCACGAGCAGCGAGGTGCCGCGGAATATCTCGATATAGATCACCGCAATCGTGGACAGGATCGGCCCACCGGCAAATCGGGCGATCCCGGCAGCGAATGCCAATATAGTCCCGATGGCCATCGAACTGAGCGCTAGAACGACGGTGATTTGCGCCCCTTTGAAGAGAGCAGGAAGATATTCCGTCCAGTGCATATGTTCGTCTCCCGGTTGAGATGAGACAAGGCCCGCCGAGCCGTTAATCGGTTCGGCGGGCAGCAATTCAATTTACTTTGCTTTGCAGAGGCTGGCCGTATCCACAGTTCGGGCAGCTTCTACGCTTTCCTCACTAAGTCCATATGTCATAAGGATTTTCTTGTAATCGTCAGTCTTCTTGAACTCGATGAGCTCTTTGTTGAAGGCTTCGTAGAACTCCTTATCTTCCGGACGGAAGCTGAAGGCGCCGAAACTTCTCGCAGACTTGCCGTCGACAACTGGGTCTGTGAATGGATGCGCCTGTTCCAGTTCCGGTGAATTGTCGACCAGTTTGGCCACCGTCAACTCCGTTGCGGCATAGGCATCGGCGCGTCCGGTCTGAACCGTCGATGGCGCATCGGCATTGCCCTGGATCATGACGATTTGTGATTCATCAATACCCATTCCATGCAGGAAATCGATCTGGTCTGCACCTGAAACGATCGCAACTTTCAGCGACGGATCCTTCTTGATGTCTTCATAGGAATGAATCTTCTTCGGGTTGCCCTTGGGGACCAGAAGACCTTCGCCGTAACTCGAATTTGCAACAGTGAACTGAACCTGTTTGCAACGATCCGGCAGGACATTCTGCTCCGCCGCAACGAACTCGAACCGCTTGGCTTTCAGGCCGGGAATGAGCGAGCCGAATGGAGTAACGGTCCAATCGACTTCCTCGATGCCGAGTTTCTTGAAAATTGCAGCAGCGACGTCAGGACCGATACCCTTGGCCGCGCCGCTTTCATCCATGTAGCCGTAAGGGACTTCGTTGGCAGTGGCTCCGCGAACGAAGCCTGCGCTCTTGAGATCGTCGACCGTAACGGCCTGTGACGGAAGCGTCAGAGCCAGGACCGCGGCTGCCGAAAACAGGGCGGAAATCGTATGAAGTTTCATGCGCATCGTGTTCACTCCTCTTTTTGAATGCCGGTTGTTTTGTCGTCCGGCTTGTCAGTTGGCTGGCATTGATCGGTTTATTTTGAGACTGGTTCCTCGCTGATCGTGGCAATGACCGATAGGCAGTCGCCCATCTTGATAAGGCCGGGAAAATGACGGGCAGCGAGAATCCCGTCGAGTGCTGCGCGATATTCCTGCGGGGCCACACCGGTGCGGGCAACAGTATGAACAAGCGCAATGAGATCGCCCTTGCGCACATCTGCGCCGAGGTCGACCAAAGGTTCAAGCAAACCTTCGGTATCGGCAAAGCCAAAGCACTCCTGCGATGGCATATCGAGCCACGTCGTAGGGGAAAGCTCCACCTCTCCGTGCAAAATGCCCGCATGGCACAAAAGGTTGCGAATGCCACGTTTGGCTATGGAGGCAGAGCGGGCTGAAATCGTGCCGCCGCCGGAAAGTTCGGTTGTCACGAACACCTTGCCCGCTTCTTCCGCAATGGTGTCGTACATGCCCACGGCGTCGATTTCGATCATCTGCATGGAGAAGGGGGCTGAAAAGGCTTTCACACCGGCAAAGCAACGCGCTTCCTGTGCCTTATCGGGCAACGCGTGTGCCGCAGCGTAGGGTAGGAAATCGAGCGTCCGTCCGCCGGAATGAAAATCCATGACGATATCGGCTGCGGGCAGAAGGTAGCGGGTGAAGTAATCCGCGATCTTTTCTGTCACGGTTCCATCCGGGCGACCGGGGAAACTACGGTTGAGATTGCCCTTGTCGATCGGGGATGTTCGCGTCCCCGCCAGAAAGGCTGGATAGTTCATTGCCGGAACAATGATGACACGCCCGCTGATCTGCTCCGGTTTGAGATTGGCGGCGAGATCGTAGAGTGCGACCGGACCTTCGTATTCATCGCCGTGATTGGCGCCCGTCAGGAGAGCCGTTGGACCGTCGCCATTCCGGATCACGCAGATGGGTAGCATCAGCGATCCCCATGCGGAATCGTCTCTGGACCAAGGCAGTCGCAGATGCCCGTGCTGCACGCCGTCACGGTTGAGATCGATGGTCGGCGTGATCGGGGAGGGACGTGAGGGAGGCGAAGTGTGCATCATCGCAGCGTCCTAATCCTTAACCACGAGCTTGCGCGGCACATTCGACAGGCACTCGACGCCTGTCTCGGTGATCACGATGCTTTCGGTGATCTCCAGCCCCATGGTTTCCAGCCAGAGACCTGTCATGAAATGAAAGGTCATGCCGGGCTGCAATTCGGTGCGATCGCCGGGGCGCAGGCTCATCGTGCGTTCGCCCCAGTCCGGTGGATAGGACAGGCCGATTGAATAGCCAGTGCGGTTGTCCTTGATGATCCCGTACTTCTTCAGCACAGCAAAAAAGCCGTTGGCGACATCTTCGCAGGTGTTGCCGGGACGGGCGGCAGCAAGTCCCGCTTCCATACCTTCGAGGGTGGCTTTTTCGGCATCAAGAAAGGCTTGTGTCGGCTTGCCGAGAAATACGGTACGTGACAGCGGGCAATGATAGCGCTTATAGCAGCCAGCGATTTCGAAGAAGGTGCCTTCGCCGGTCTTCATCGGCAGATCGTTCCAGGTCAGATGCGGTGCGGATGCGTCGGGTCCAGAAGGCAGCAGCGGCACAATGGCGGGATAGTCGCCGCCGAAATCGTCAACGCCGCGTGTGCCTGCATCGTAGATTTCTGCAACCAGATCGCATTTACGCATGCCTGGCTCGATTTTGTCGGCGATGCGCCGGTGCATGGCTTCCACTATGCGGCCGGCTTTGCGCATATAGTCGATTTCCGTCGGGCTTTTGACGGCGCGCTGCCAATTGACCAATCCTTGCGCATCCTTGAACCGGGCATTCGGCAAGTGCTTCTGCAAGGCGTGATGAGCGGCAGCCGTGTACCAGTAATTGTCGAACTCGACGGCGATCGTCTTGTTACCCCAGCCTTTTTCTTCCAGTATCGATGCCAGGAGATCCATGGGGTGGCGTTCCAACGATTGCACGTAATGATCGGGATAGCCGATAATGTTGTCGTGGCTGAGCCATGCGGTGCGTTTTGCGCCATTACCGTCCTGACCACGACCGTACCAGATTGGTTCGCCGTCCATTGCAAGCACAACACATTGATGGACATAAAAGGACCAGCCGTCATAACCGGTAAGCCAATGCATGTTGGATGGATCGGTGACAATGATGATATCGAAGCCCGCCTTCTCCATGGCGCGACGGGTTTTGGCTATCCGCTGATCGTATTCCGCGCGGGTGAAGTTGAGTTCCACACTCATCGACTGGCTCCTGCAGTTTTGGTTGAATCGATTTTTGTGCCTGCATTGCGCAGGCTGGCGCGCTCCGTGGCGAGACGAGCAATCGCCGTATCCTGAACGCCCGTTCCGGTGAGGTCGCAGAAGGTTATATCCTCTGCCTTCCGCTGGAATGTCGGGGCATTGAGTGCAATTTGGCCGAGTTCTGGGAAGACGGCATCCGTCGCAACAACCCCGGCCGAAATTGCATGATGCAACTCGCCGAGCCTGCGCGTCTGGGACAGGCTGTCGGCAACATAGATGATTGGGCGTTGGAACAGGGCAGGATCGATCTCGTTCTTGTGCTCGGCATCCGAACCCATCGCGGTAATATGCTGGCCGGGGACAAGCCACCCGGCCCTGACGATCGGCGTTTCCGATGGCGTTGTCGTGACAATGATGTCAGCGCCGTCGCAAGCTTCTTGCGCATCTCCGACTGCTTTCACTGAGATTCCGAGTTTTTCACTAAAGCTTCGCGCAGCTTTTTCCGCGTTATCGACGTTGCGTGCCCAAATCCGCGCTTCATTGATGGGCCGCACCAGTGTTAATGCTTCAAGCTGCATTCCCGCCTGCATGCCAGCGCCGAAAATGGTGGCGACACTGGCATTTTCCCGCGCCAGATATTTTGCAGCGACAGCACCGGCTGCAGCCGTGCGCACGTCGGTCAGGTAGCCATTGTCCAGTAACAGTGCCTCGATAAGCCCGGTCTTGGCCGAAAACTGGATCATCAACCCATTGGTTGACGGCAGGCCGATAGAGGGATTGTTGAAAAAACCCGGACTTACCTTGATGGCGAAACTGTTGAGCCCGGGAATATAGGCTGTTTTCACATCCACTTCGCCACGTTCGGCCGGGATGTCCAGCCGAAGAATAGGCGGCATGCTGACGCCGCCACTGGCGAGCGCGCGGAACGCATCCTCCACACAAGCCACGCTTTCAATGTCGAGGGCTATGATCTGTCGCAGGTCGGCTTCAGTCAGAATTCTCATCTCAGCCATCAGCCTGCCCTCTGATAGCGATCTTCCACGATCGCTCGGTGATGTTCAGGATCGATATTGCCGCCTGATATGATGACTGCAGTTGGTCCGGTTGGCTTGATCTTGCCGCTCAACAAGCCGGCAATGCCGACCGCTGCGGCACCCTCGATGACTTCACCTTCCCGTATTGCTGCATGTCTTATCCCGGCGGCGATCTCCTCTTCATCGAGCAGGATCACGTCGTCCAGCAACGAGCGGCACATTTCAAAAGTCCAATGATTGTCGAGTCCGATGCCGCCGCCCAGGGAATCCGCAAGTGTATCCAGTTCTTCGACATTGACCGGTTTGCCAGCTTTGAGGCTGGCATCCATGGCTGCGCCATGACGCATTGAAATCCCAATCACACGACTATGAGGGCGCCGGGCTTTCACTGCCGCCGCAATGCCAGCAGCAAGTCCCCCACCTGAAAGGGGAATGAGAACCGTCTCAGTGCCGGGATTGTCATCAATAATTTCCAAGCCTATTGTACCCTGTCCGGCAATAATGCGCGGATCGTCGAATGGAGGAATGACGTTCATTCCATCTTCGCGGGCCAGTCGCGCGACCTCTTCCATGGCATCATCCTGGGATTTTCCAACGATGCGCACGTCTGCACCAAGGTCGCGGATTGCATCGACCTTGTTGCGAGGCACGAGCGATGAAAGGCAAACGGTGGCGGTCAATCCTTGTTCGGATGCGGCATGTGCAAGGGCACGTCCATGATTGCCGGTTGACGCAGTCACAACTCCGCGTGTGCGATCTTCCGGCGACAGATCAAGGATGGCATTGCTCGCACCGCGCAACTTGAAGCTACCGGTCGTCTGTCGATTTTCAAGCTTAAGATAAACCGGGTTTCCGGCAAGTTCACTGAGATATTCGGAACGCGTAAGCGGCGTTTTCACGACAAGACCTTTCAGCTTGGCGTGAGCGGCTTCGATTTCATCAAGGCCAATTATTTCAGCAATCATTCTTGGCACGGCGCTGCCTCTCATAGCGTCATGGAAATGGGGAGGACTGCGTCAAGTTTTGCCGCGCTGCACCGAAAGAGCAGACAGAAGGCACAATAATGCACCACGTGCGAAACCGTAAGGCCGCATCCTCGTTCCCCATATGCTTGATTTTTTGTTCTTGGCTATATGTGTGAAAGACCATTCCCATCATGTCAATAATTAAATTGGATCATTACAATTTTGATCTGTAACGACTTTTCAACGCTCGAGTCTTGTCAGCGACGCAGGGGCATGCCAATGAGAACGGGAATGTTTGCAGATGCTGGATCCACAGAATGAAAGCCGCCTTGAAGCTCGACGCCGTCGATTTGCGTATTCTTGAAGCCGTTCAGGAGAATGCGCGGATCACCAAGCTTGCCTTGGCGGAGAAGGTCGGGCTTTCTGCGACGCCTTGCTGGTTGCGGCTACGCAAGCTGGAAGATGCGGGTATCGTGATTGGTTATCACGCACGCATTGCCTATCGAAAAATAGCCCCCATTGCACACGTCATTGTGCAGATCACCCTGGGCAATCATCGTCAAAGCGATTTTGACAGGTTCGAAAGGGCTATCATAGCCATTCCGGAAATTGTGTCCTGCTGGTCGGTTGGCGGTGGCGTGGACTATTTTCTGATGATCGTTGCACGTGATATTGATGGCTATCAGCGCCTGATCGACCGCGTTCTGGATCAGAACATCGGCATAGAGCGGTACTTCACCTATATCGTGACGAAGCTGGTCAAAGACGAAAAAGCGAGCGCGCCTTTGTCGTTGTTCAAGGAAGTGGCGGACTAGCCCAAACAGACTGTCTGGCTTTTAAATTTAGTCCAACTCGTATGTCTGTTGATGTGCCTTTGGTCCGAATTCAGAGCGATCCTGTGACAAGATTCTTCCAGAACTGGGAGAAGAACAATGAACGCCGTTCTGGATCATCCGATACAACATGACGGGCTTAACAGGCTTCGGGATAAGCATCTTTTCCGCGAACTCGGCTATGTCGATGGACGCTGGGTAGCAGGAGGCAAAGCGGAAACCTTCTCCGTTCTCGATCCTGCGACCGGCCGACGGCTAGCCCGTGTGGCAAGCCTTGGTGAAGCGGAGACGACGCTTGCGATTGATGCCGCTGTAAAGGCGTTTCCGGCCTGGCGTGATAAGTTACCCCAGGAACGATCTGCAGTCTTGCGGCGGTGGTCCGAGCTGGTCACCGCAAATCGCGAGGATCTCGCATTGCTCATGACGCTGGAGCAGGGCAAACCACTGGCAGAATCGTGTGGTGAGATCGATTATGGCGCATCTTTTATCGAATGGTTTGCGGAAGAGGCCAAGCGGCTGAACGGCGAAACCATAGCGAGCCATCTAGCGGATGCCGAGATGCTCGTGCGTCGCGAGGCGCTTGGTGTTGTGGCGCTTGTCACACCGTGGAATTTTCCGAATGCCATGATCACACGCAAAGCAGCCGCAGCGATTGCTGCCGGTTGCCCGGTCGTCGTGCATCCGTCTTCTGAAACACCGCTTTCAGCGCTTGCCCTGGCCGAGTTGGCCGAAAGAGCTGGATTGCCTGCGGGCATCTTCAATGTAGTAACCGGCAAGGCCGCGCCAATCGTCGACACAATGTGCCGCGATGAGCGTGTCAGGGCGTTGAGCTTCACCGGCTCAACCGAAATTGGCAGGCTGATTGCCACCAAATGTGCCGACACCGTGAAGCGGCTTGTCATGGAACTCGGCGGGCATGCACCTTTGATCATCTTCGACGACGCCGATGTCACGCGGGCGGTCGATGTCGCCATGGCTGCAAAGTTTGCCACTTCCGGTCAGGATTGCCTTGCTGCAAATCGCATCTTTGTCCAGCGCGGCATCTTGAAATCCTTCACCGAAGCCTTCGCTGCGCGCATCGCCGCACTTAAAGTTGGTAACGGGCTTGATCCGGCTACAGAAATCGGGCCGCTAATGCATAGCCGTGCGGTCGACAAGGTTGAAGAACACGTGCGGGACGCCGAGAAGCGGGGCAGCAAGGTGCTCGTTGGCGGCAACCGCGTGGGAGAAAATGCACTATTCTTCGAGCCGACATTGCTGGTCGATGTGGCAGACGATGCTGCGATAATGCACGACGAGACTTTCGGACCGGTAGCCGCAGTCACGGTTTTCGATGATGAAGACGAAGTCATCGCACGTGCCAATGCGACACAATATGGTCTCGTTGCGTACGTTGTAACGGCAAACGGTGCACGGCAGCTCCGCATGGGGCGTGCGCTCGAATACGGAATGGTGGCCATCAACCGCGCAAAGATCACCGGCGCACCGATACCCTTCGGAGGCTGGAAACAATCCGGGCTTGGCCGCGAGGGTTCCCATCAGGGCATCGAAGCCTTCACCGAACTCAAATATCTCTGCATCGATACCGCCGCGTGAAAACGTGGCGACAGGAAAGGAACATACCCATGTTGAACAATAGCAATGAACTCACCGCCTGGGATCGCGATCATTTCTTTCACCCGTCCACGCACATGGGCATGCATGCCCGCGGTGAAACGCCAACGCGTGTGCTGGAAGGCGGCGAGGGCGTGTATATTGCTGACGTGAATGGCCGCAAGAGCCTCGATGCATTCGCAGGTCTTTATTGCGTCAATGTTGGTTATGGCCGCACGGAAATTGCAGATGCGATTGCAGAGCAGGCGCGCAAGCTCGCCTATTATCATGCCTATGTCGGTCACGGCACCGAAGTGTCCATTACACTCGCCAAGATGATTATCGATCGCGCACCGGAGCATATGAGCCGCGTTTATTTCGGTCTTTCGGGTTCGGATGCGAATGAAACCAACATCAAGCTGATCTGGTATTATAACAATATTCTTGGCCGTCCCGAGAAAAAGAAGATCATTTCGCGCTGGCGCGGATATCATGGTTCAGGCGTGATGACGGGCAGCATGACCGGACTTGCGACCTTCCACAACGCGTTCGACCTGCCGCGTGCACCGATCCTGCATACGGAGTCCCCATATTATTTCCGCCGTGCCGACCGTTCGATGAGCGAAGAGCAGTTCTCGCAACATTGCGCGGACAAGCTCGAGGAAATGATCCTTGCTGAAGGGCCGGATACGATTGCAGCCTTCATCGGCGAGCCTGTTCTGGGTACTGGCGGTATCGTCCCACCACCGGCTGGTTATTGGCAGAAAATTCAAGCCGTTCTTGATCGCTATGATATTCTGCTTGTTGCCGATGAAGTCGTCACTGGCTTTGGCCGTCTGGGCAGCATGTTCGGTTCTGATCACTACGGCATGAAGCCTGATCTGATCACCATCGCCAAGGGCCTTACCTCAGCCTATGCACCGCTTTCGGGGTCGATTGTTTCCGACCGTATGTGGCAGGTGCTGGTGCAGGGATCGGACAAGATGGGGCCTATCGGCCACGGCTGGACCTATTCCGCCCATCCGATCTGCGCAGCAGCAGGCGTCGCCAATCTCAAGCTGATTGATGAATTGAACCTCGTAGAAAATGCGGGTTCGACCGGCGCTTATTTCCGCAAGGCGCTGCAGGACGCTCTTGGCGATCACAAACATGTAGGTGAAATTCGCGGCGAAGGCCTGATGGCGGCAATCGAATTTGTAGAAGACCTTGACGACCGCAGGTTTTTCGATCCGTCGCTGAAGATCGGCGCACAGGTTTCTGCTGCGCTGTTGGCCAATGACGTTATTGGTCGCGCCATGCCTGAAGGCGATATTCTGGGATTTGCGCCGCCGCTCTGCCTCACGCCCGAGGAAGCAGACAAGGTTGTAGCAGCCACGAAAAAGGCAGTCGCGACCGTCTTTGCTTAAGCCGTCAAAGGCCGCTGTCTGTCGGACGTAAGTTGTTCGATCAGCAGCGGCCTTTTCTTTCTTTCATCCCACGAGGTCGGATTGGCCTTGCCGAAGGTGTTTCACTCGCCATATGTGTCGGAAAGGCATTGAGGAGCCGTTCCTATGACGACGATTGAACTGAAGCGGATTTATGAAGCTCCTTCGCCGGACGACGGCTATCGCGTACTTGTAGACCGTGTCTGGCCGCGTGGTATGACGAAGGAGAAGGCGGATATAGACCTTTGGGCCAAGGACATCGCGCCATCGACCGATCTTCGTAAATGGTTCGGCCATGATCCCGCGAAATGGAACGATTTTCAGAAAAAGTACCGCGAGGAACTCGAAGGAAGTAAGCCTGCACTGAAGGATTTGATCGCCCATGCCAAGGCGAGAGGTGGCCGACTGACGCTATTATACGGCGCGAAGGACGAAGAGCACAATCAAGCGGTCGTCCTGCATGAGTTCATGCAAACTCTATAGACAACTTCGAAGAGTGCCATAACTCTGTGGCACTCTTCTTCGCTATTTAATAGTCAGATCACCACTTGGTGTGGATTTTCAGAAGTGCCTTGCGCCCTTCACCATAGCCGCAGACATAGATGCCCTGACAGCCTGCGACGTAGTTCTTGTCGAACAGATTGGTAACGTTGAGGTCAACGCCCCAATTGTCTTTTTCATAACCCAGTTTCAGGTCTGCAAGTGCCACAGCCGGCACCTTGAGCGTGTTTTCTTCATCCGCGTAGGAAGAACCGAGATAACGTACACCGCCACCGAGGGTCACGCCCTGAAAGGCGCCATCCGGTACCTTGTATTCAACAAAGACGGAGGCCTGTTGTTCGGGCAGGAGATAGGGACGATTGCCGATGATGTCGGGGTTGCTGTCGTTCTCTTTGATCTTCAGATCATAGGCGGTTACCGAAGCGGTCAATTTCCATGCGTCGGTGATATTAGCCTGAACCTCCAGTTCGAAACCGCGAGAGTTGACCTTGCCAAGCTGTTCGCGAGCGAAACTGGAACCAGTGAGGGCGTTTTCCTTGGTCAGGTCGAACAGTGAAGCGGTAATCAATCCGTCGAAAAGTTCCGGACGGTATTTGACACCCACCTCATACTGCGTCCCCGTTTCCGGCTGAGCGTAGCTGCCGTCAGCCAGCGTTTCGATGATAGGATTGAAGAAGGTGGCAACACTGACGTAAGGCGTTATGCCATTGTCGAACTCATAGCCGAGACCCGCACGCCCGGACGCCTTGCCCTTGTTATACCCGTAGCTTGGCAATCCTGTCGCGTCGGTTTTGACATAGTCGTAACGACCGTTGAGCGTCGCGATCCAGCCGTCGCCGAACTCCATTCGATCCTGAGCGTAAATGCCGATCTGGTGACGTCGCAGATTCTGATCGATATAGGGATCGAACATTGGCCCCTGCGGTTCACCATAAACCGGGTTGAAGCCGTCAATAACGGTCGCCCCGCCCGTCTGTTGCATCTGATCGATATGGAAATAACGGTACTCCACACCGAACAGAAGGTTGTGTGTCAGCGCATCGGTCTCGACCGTTCCTTCAAGCTGATTGTCCGCAAGGAAGGTGTTGACCGTGGTATCGTGCTTGAAATTGATGCGGGCAATATTCGGATTGCCTGGCGCTGGTTGCGGCAGGAAGCCTTCGTAACCATACGCATAGAGACTGTGTTCTTTCACATGGGAAAAGCCGTAGCGGACGTTCTGGCGCACAGTCCAGTCATTGTCGAACTGGTGTTCGAATTCATAACCAATGGAAGCCTGTTCGCGTTTGTAAGAGTCAATATCAGGCTCGGTGAAGTTCCGCTTGCGCGAAATCTTGCCGAATTCTGTGGGGACGACCGTGCCGTAATAAGGAAGAAAGCCACCGCCATCATGGGTTAGATCAAGATGGGTATAGTTGCCGAGAATGGTCAGCTTTGTCGCTTCGTCTGGCTTGTATTCAATGCTCGGCGAGATGACGCCGCGAAATTCCTTTGCGAAGTCCGTATAATTGTCACCGCCCTGGATTTTACCGTTCACACGGTAATTGACTGTATCGCTGGCCTTGTCGCCGACATCGAAACCGAGATAGGCGTTGCCGTAGCTATTGATGCCCGTTTCGAGATAGCGCAACCGTTCGCCGGTCGGGCGCTTGCTGATATAGTTGACAATACCGCCCGGATTGGAGCCGCCGTAAAGAGCAGATGACGCGCCACGCAGAACGTCGATACGCTCAATGCCGAAGCTATCGATCAGGAAGCCGCCGAAGCCGTAGCTGAAGTTCTGCAGGCCGTCGAGATAAGTGCCATATTGGGTGGCTTCGAAACCGCGAATATAGAGCCAGTCGGTATCGTTATCGACGCCGAAAGGCTGTCCTAACACGCCTGGTGTATAGCGGAGCGCTTCATCCAGCTTCTGCGCGCCAATGGCATCCATCTGCTCCCGACCCACGACGGATACGGATTGCGGGATCTTCTCGATGGCAACGCTGTCTTTCGAACCCGTCGTCGTTGCTGTCGGTACAAAACCGTTTACAGGCGCAACACCTTCATTGCTGCGGCCATTTCCTGTCTGCACAATGACTGTGTCGAGGCGAACCGCATTGTTCGCGTCTTGCGCACCGGCCGTTGAGAGCGGCAGAACTGCAAGTGCTGCACCGCTGGCCAGCAGGGTCAGGAAATGTTGCTTTATCGATGTCGTCATCCGGTGCAAGCCCCTTGAGAAATCCCATATGTGCTCCGGCTTTTTGATACCCGTTAGGGCTTCAGCCGGGTGCGACGAATGCGTCGGCGTTGCCACGCGTCGCAAATTAATATGAGTATTTACATCAAGATATCTCTGGAAGATTGTTCGTTATTTCGCCCAATTGAATGATCTTTGGCTAATGTACGGCGCCCTTTGAATATCAACGGATCCGGGTCTAGTGGAACTGCTGTCTGACCCAAGCCGCAGGCGTGATGCCGGTCAGTTTTTTGAAAACACGCGTGAAATGCGCCTGGTCGGCGAAACCGGTGAGGGCTGCGATATGCGGTAGTGACGCACTTGGTTGCCGGAGTAATATCTGGGCCCGGTCGATGCGTTTCTGCATCTGCCAGGCGTGAGGCGAAATGCCAGTCGAGGCCTTGAAGGCGCTGCAAAAATAGGATTCGGATAATCCGGCGAGCGCCGCCAATTCCTGCAGGCGGATAACACGGGCGTAATTGTCTTCCATGAATTCGGTCACACGGCGCAGTTGTCGCGGCGAAAGCTTGCTGTTACGGATCTTTTGTTCCAGTTGTGCTTCAAAGAGTTCGGCAACAAGCGCCGTTAGCAAACCTTCTCCATAAAGGTTGTGCATCGGTGCCTTCGAAAGACATTCTGCCGCCAGTAGGGAGCCGATCTGCTCAATCTTCGGGCTAGAGAAGAACAGGCGCGGTTTCTCCATGCTGCTTTTGTTCAGCATGTAACCGAAGCGCTGTTGCAGAGCCGCAATATCGAAATGCAAATCGAGATGCTTCAGTTTTCCGGGGCGTGTCACATGGCTCCAGATCGTCATGCCCGCAGGTATGTAGCAGAGCTTTTGCTGCGGGTGAGCATTGACCGACGCATGATTGGTTTGTTCAGGACCGATGGTCAGCTCACCTCGGCTTTCAAGTATAAGAAAAAGACGCGGCGCTTGTGAAACATATTCTCCGCGCGCGGCCGGTCCGCAATTGACTGACCATACGTCGGCTATTGCGCCATTCCACACGCGATAGTGAAGATCGTCCAGCAAGCTGACGTCCTCGATGTGGCTCTTCATGTGCGGATGGAAGCCCAAACTCTTTTTTCCCGATGGCGTTTCTCAAAACATGTATATCTTTCTCATATTTTACTATCAACCGTTGATGAACTGCTTTATTGCAGGACAGATATCTAGGTCCTGACCCTAGAGTTGACCAAAATCAGGAATGAGATTGATGGCTTTCGCTCTGTTCGAACTTGAGAATGTCACCTTTTCAGTTGCTGGACGCACACTGTTGCAGCCACTGACGATGTCGATACCGGCGGGAAGTCTGACAGCGCTTATCGGGCATAACGGGTCAGGCAAATCGACACTTTTGAAAATCCTGGCCCGGCAACAGCCCGCCTCCGGCGGCATTTTACGCTTTTCAGGCAAAGCACTCGGTGAATGGGGTGACCGTGAGTTCGCGCGTAAGCTCGCCTATCTGCCACAGCAGACGGCACCTGCCGCAGGCATGTTGGTCAAGGAACTCGTCGCTTTGGGACGGTACCCATGGCATGGCGCCCTTGGTCGCTTCGGAGTAGCCGACCGCCAGAAAGTGGAGGAAGCGATCGAACTGACCGGGATCGGCCCTTTCGCGGATCGTTTGGTCGACACGCTTTCAGGCGGTGAACGTCAGCGCGCCTGGCTTGCCATGCTGGTTGCTCAGGATGCTGAATGCCTTTTACTTGATGAACCGACATCGGCGCTTGATATCGCGCACCAGATTGAAGTTCTCTCGCTTGTGCGTAAGCTGTCACACGAAAAGGAACTGAGCGTCTTCGTCGTGTTGCATGACGTGAACATGGCTGCGCGCTTTTGCGATGAGGTGTTCGCGCTTCACAGCGGCAGGTTGATCGCGCAATCGACCCCCAAGGGGATCATGGTGCCGGAACGCCTTGAGGAAATCTACGGGATTCCGATGGAAGTCATGCAGCACGTCTCTACGGGCCGGCTCATCGCTTCGCCGCGATAGCTATCAATCTCTACCTTCTTCAGGTGCTCCCAGCGGAAATAGCTGACGGAATGGCCGTGCTTCGTCGAGGGCACGGGCATAACTCGGTCGTGCAAGCAGGCGTTTGCGATAGGCCCAAACATTGGCGAATTTTTTGGGAATGGCACAGGTCCAGTCTGCGTAGAGCAGGGAAGGTGCCGCGGCGCAGTCGGCGAGGCTGAAATCATCGCCCGAGACCCATTCGCGCCGCTCCATATGCCGATCCAGAAATGCGTAGGCTGTATCGAACGCCGCTCGCCAACGGTTGCCGCCGTCATCGTGTTCTCGGCCAATTGCAATATAAACAAGGCGTTGTTGTGGATAGTTGATGTAGTTATCGAAGAAACGATCCCACATTCGCACATCCGCACTGGCAAGTGGATCAGACGGGATCAATCGCTTGGTCTGAGGATAGGCAGCTTCAAGATATTCGATGATACCAGTCGCCTCAAACACCAGTTTTCCATTGTCCGTTAGTACTGGAAATTTACCGAATGGCCAAAGTGCAGCGAACTCGCTGGCTACCGGTTCCGTACCATCGAGCATTCTTGCTTCGAAGGCGATGTTCTTTTCATAGAAGGCCGTTATCGCCTTCTGGCAATATGACGAGAATGGGTGAAGGTAGAGTTTCAAGGTCATCATGGTCCTCCCAGACAGATGGCAGATGAACTTCAATCACCATTGGCGCGATAGTCCGCACGATTGATGCCATGGCGCTGCATCTTATCGTAAAAGGTCTTTCGCGGAATACCGAGCGCGTCGATTGTTTCCTGAACATTGCCATTATTGGCGGCGAGCGTCTCGCGAATAAGAGTTTCTTCGTAGCGTTCGAGCCGTTTTGGAAGGGGCTCTTGATTGCTGACCATTGGCTGCGGGGATTGGGCTGGTTTTGCAACGCCAAGTGCCACACGGTCGGCGAAATGCGCCAGTTCGCGGACATTCCCCGGCCAGTTGTGGTTCGTTAGATGGCGGTGTATGGCGGTATCGATTGCTGGCACATCGCGACTAAAGCGCTTTGCAGCTCGTGTCAAAAAATGTGCGAAAAGCAATGGAATATCGTCCCGTCTTTCTCTAAGCGGTGGAATGGAAAGGGTGATGACATTCAGCCGGTAATACAGATCTTCACGGAAATCACCTCTCTGTACAGGGTCGCCAAGATCGATTTTTGCTGCCGCCACGACGCGCAGATCGACCGGACGAACGTCATTCGTACCGAGTGGAGTAATTTCCCGCATTTCAAGGACACGTAAGAGTTTAACTTGCGTCGCAGTGGACATGCTTTCAATTTCATCCAGAAACAGCGTGCCGCCGCTTGCATGTTCGATAAGCCCCAGCCGCTTTTTCTGGGCCCCGGTGAAGGCGCCTGCCTCATGACCGAACAATTCGCTTTCAATCACCGTTTCGGGCAAGGCGCCGCAGTTGAGCGCCACAAAATTACCTTTGCGGCGACGGCTCCATTTGTGCAGCAACTGTGCGACGACTTCCTTGCCGCTACCAGTTTCACCAGCCACGAGCACATCGACATCCGTGTCGGCAATATCGCGCAAAGTTCTGCGCAGGTTTTCCATCGCGGGTGTCTGGCCAATCAGCGGTAGATCGCCTTCTACATTATCGGCGGCTTCGCGCAGTGCGCGGTTTTCAAGGATCAGTTGGCGCTTTTCCCGTGCGCGGCGGATGCTGTGCACGAGCCTGTCGGCCGCAAACGGCTTGGCAATGAAATCATATGCGCCGTCCTGAATGGCCCGCACGGCCATCGGAATATCACCGTGGCCGGTAATCAGGATCACGGGCAGATCTGGATCAATCGCTTTGATCCGTGCAAAGAACTGGAGACCATCGATCTGCGGCATGCGAACATCTGTAACGACCACGCCGTCATAATCGGAGGTAACGCTGGTCAAGGCATCGAAGGCGTTTGGAAAATCAGCAACATCGAAACCGGCAAGTTCAAGCGTTTGACGGGTGGCGCGGCGTAGTGCCTTGTCGTCATCCACGAGAATGACCGAGGGGGATTTATCCATCATGCTTTTCTCAGTTCTATGCGGAACGATGTGCCTATGACGCTGCTTTCGGCGGATATGGTTCCGCCATAGTCGGTGACGATCTCCTTGACGATCACAAGACCAAGGCCAAGACCTTTTTCTTTCGATGTATTGAAGGGAGAAAACAGATTGTCGCGAATATGTTGCGGTATGCCCGATCCATTGTCGGAAATCGTTATGATAACCTTACCGTGAGTTTCGTGAGTACGAACTTCTACTCGTCCATCATTCTTTTCCAAATCAATGGCCTCCAGCGCATTTTGAAACAAGTTTATGAAAACCTGCTCAAGCCTGATCGAATGACCGATGACACGCAGTTCGGGCGGTGGCAACGCTATATCAAGTTGATCTATGCGCCCGGAGAAACGGCTCCGCAATAATACGAGTGCGCCTGAAATGACCTGACGGAGCGACGTTGGTTCGGAGGGTGAGCGTCCTTTTCTCGCGAGTGCTTTCAGATCGCCGGTGATTGTGCCGATACGATCTGTCAGTGCTGCGATTTCGTTGAGATTTTCAGCGGCATCTGAAAGGCGCTTCCGTTCGATGAAAGTTTTTGCGTTGTCTGCATAGGCACGAATGGTTGCAACGGGCTGATTGATTTCATGTGCCACGCCCGCCGCCACTTGCCCCATAATGGCAAGCCGGTTGGCGTGAACGAGATCTTGCTGCACACCTTGCAGCATTGTTTCGGTGCGGTGGTGGTCGCTGATCTCGGCTTGTAGTCTGTCGCGTGCCAGGCTGAGATCGCGGGTACGCTCTTCAACTCGTTCTTCCAGTTCTGCCTGCGTACGCCGGGCATCGGCAATGCGTGCCACGATCTTTTGTCTGCGTCTTAGAAGCAGTCCGCCGACCATTGCTGCTGCAGCCAATGCGATGAAAGCGAACAATCGGGCCTCGCGGATAGCCGCTGGAATTTGCGGACGAATTGGCGCGAGACTGTACATCTGCCAAGGGGTGGACGGTACTACCGAACGGATAGCAAGAAAATCGGTGTTGCGAGCATTGCCGGGTAACAAGGCATCAATAAGCATAACATCATCGCCATCACTTGATTTCACCGACAGAGGCAGGGGGCTCAGGGAAGCATCACCGAACTGAAGGCTGTCACGGATGGACCGGAGCTGTTCCTGGTCGATTGAACCAATGGTCATGAAACGCCAGGAAGGCAGGCTTGTAATCAGAACGATATTGCGCTCATCCGTCACAAAGGTTGGTCGCCCGGCATTGTTCCAGTCGCTCTCCAGTCGATCGAATTCCAGCTTGACGACAATCACGCCGAGCGGGCCGCCCGGACCATCAATACGGCGGGATATATATAGACCGGGACGGTTGCTGACATTGCCGAGCGCGAAATATTCAGCAGCGCCATTCTTCAATGCATCGTGGAAATATGGACGAAACTTATAATCGTTGCCGACAAAGCTGACTGGCCCGCGCCAATTGCTTGCAGCAATGGCAATGCCATCCATGCCCACAAGATAGATGACGGCTGCTTGCGTACCTTCAGCCAGCGTCTCTAGTTTTTCGTTCAACGGATTGATTGTTGCAGGCGTTTTGTCCCGTAGCGCCGCTTCCAGCGCCTTGTCCTTTGATAGTACCAGAGGAAGTGCCCGTTGCTTGTCGAGAACGGCGCGCAATAACGCGGTATTCAGGTTGGCATCGATCCTTGCCTGTTCGCTCAACGTCAGGACGGCTTTGTCTCGCGCCATATCGCCGACAATCCAGAAAGCAAGCGTGAAAACTGCAGCCCAAAACAATCCGAACAACGCCCATGTGCGGCGGTTGGAACTTGCTGGGTGGGTCTGGATGTCCATTGTTGATGGGGTCGAGCTCATTATTAACATTGTGCAATATCTCACACAGATCGGAAACAGAAATGTGCGGATAATCGCACTTTATTTGCGTTTCTATTCGAGTAAAGAGCACTAAATCAAATAAAAACAATTAGTTAATAAGGTGCCAGCAAACTGGCACGGACATTGCAATCAACACTATTAGCAGCGGCTTATACCGCTGAAGTTTGAGGCTGAAAGGCTCGGGAGGCTGGACAAGTTCCATGCTGGGCCAAACGGAGGATATCATGATTGCAGTACCGACAGGTGCGGCGGCCGAGCCGCGCGGCCCAATCCCCTTTTACAAGCATCTTTATGTACAGGTATTGGTGGCTATTGCTGCCGGTATTCTGCTCGGCCATTTCTATCCGGAATTGGGCACGCAACTGAAACCGCTAGGCGATGCATTCATCAAACTCGTGAAGATGATTATTGCGCCCGTTATTTTCCTGACCGTTGCAACTGGCATTGCCGGAATGACCGACATGAAGAAGGTCGGTCGGGTTGCCGGTAAGGCAATGATCTATTTCCTGACATTCTCGACGCTCGCCTTGATCATCGGGCTTATCGTCGCCAATGTGGTGCAGCCAGGTGCCGGAATGCATATCGACCCGGCTTCGCTTGATCCGAAAGCGGTTGCCAATTACGCTGCCAAGGCACATGAGCAGAGCATTACCGGCTTTCTGAGCAATATCATTCCAACGACAATTGTTGGAGCGTTTGCCGAAGGCGATATTCTTCAGGTGCTGTTTTTCTCGGTCCTGTTCGGTATCGCGCTGGCCTTGGTCGGTGACAAGGGCAAGCCTGTTACCGACTTTCTTCATGTCCTGACTGCACCTGTGTTCAAACTGGTTGCGATCCTCATGAAAGCTGCTCCGATCGGTGCTTTCGGTGCCATGGCGTTCACCATCGGTAAGTACGGCATTGGTTCGATTGCCAATCTCGCGCTGCTGATCGGCACATTCTATCTTACGTCATTGCTGTTCGTGCTTGTCGTTCTTGGGGCGGTTGCTCGCTACAACGGCTTCTCGATCCTTGCACTCATCCGCTACATCAAGGAAGAGCTGCTTCTGGTTCTGGGTACGTCATCTTCGGAAGCTGCGCTCCCCGCACTGATGGATAAGATGGAGAAGGCAGGCTGCAAGCGTTCAGTCGTCGGCCTGGTCATTCCGACCGGTTACTCGTTCAATCTCGATGGTACAAACATCTACATGACGCTGGCGGCACTGTTCATTGCGCAGGCGACGGATATTCCATTGTCGCTGAGTGATCAGATTCTGCTTCTATTGGTCGCGATGCTTAGCTCCAAGGGCGCCGCAGGCATTACCGGCGCAGGTTTCATCACGCTTGCAGCAACGCTGTCTGTCGTTCCGTCTGTCCCGGTTGCGGGCATGGCCTTGATCCTCGGTATCGACCGATTCATGTCTGAATGCCGTGCACTGACCAATCTTGTTGGCAACGCGGTTGCAACCATCGTTGTGGCTCGTTGGGAAAACGAACTCGATACCGGTAAGCTTGCTGCCGCGATGAACGGAGCGCCTGTTATCACAGATATTGTTCCACAAATGGAACCTGCCGAATAAACTGCCACTGGCTTGAACAACAAAACGGCCCGCTTCCGACGGGCCGTTTTATATTCAGCGTTCGACCGGCTTGCCCTGTGTTATCAATCGGGCACTGTGCTGTCCGGAAATATAGGTCCAGAGCCAGCTCCAGGCGACGGCTGCACGGCTTCGCGTTCCGATGAGGAAGAAGATATGCGCGATACCCCAGAACCACCAGGCGATGATTCCCTTGAGTTTGAAGCGCCCCATATCGACCACAGCAGCGCCTCTGCCTATGGTCGCAAGGTTGCCCTGGTGCTTGTAACGGAACGGCATCGGCGGCGTCTTTCCTTCGATGCGGCTTCCAATGACTTTGGCAACATAGGCACCTTGCTGTTTGGCGGCGGGCGCGATGCCAGGAACCGGCTTGCCGTCCGGTCCTTCGACCCATGCAGTATCACCGATGACGAAGATATCATCATGTCCCGGTACATTGAGGTTGGATAGCACTTTTACGCGTCCTGCGCGGTCGCTTTCGGCATTCAACCATGTCGCCGCAGGAGAGGCGGCAACGCCCGCGGCCCAGATTGCAGTTCGGCAAGGAATAAACTCTTCGCCCACCGTAACGCCTTCGGTTGCGATGTCCTTGACCGGAATTCCGAGCCTTACTTCCACCCCCAGTTTTTCGAGCGCTTTCAACGCATAATTCGATAAATCTTCAGGAAACGCCGCCAGAATGCGTGGACCTGCTTCAAGCAGCATCACGCGTGTCTGCCGCGTGTCGATATTCCGAAACTCCGGCCAAATCGTCTGTTTGGCAAGCTCCGCGATAATACCGGCAAGTTCCACACCAGTTGGGCCGCCACCCACGATGGCGAATGTCAACAGCGCCCGCGTTTTTGCTTCATCTGTTTCCCGCTCCGCCCGTTCGAAGGCTAGAAGCAAGCGGCGGCGAATGGTGGTTGCATCCTCAAGCGCCTTCAATCCGGGTGCTAGCGCTTCCCATTGATCGTTGCCGAAATAGGCATGGCGCGCTCCGGTCGCGAGTATGAGCATATCATATGAAATTTCAGTGCCGTTTTCGAGCTGTACCTGACGACGATCAGTATTCACATCGGTGACTGTGCCTAGCAACGTAGTCACCTCTTTCCGATCTTTAAACAGATGCCGGATCGGCCATGCGATTTCGGACGTAGCAAGAATGGTTGTCGCGACCTGATATAGAAGCGGCTGAAAAAGATGATGATTGCGCTGGTCTATAAGTGTAATCTGCACATCGACCTTTCGAAGGTCGTGGATCAGTTGCAATCCGCCAAAACCAGCACCGACGACAACGATATGGGGTTCGCGTTTTTCGTTCATTACTTTCCGCCTGCTTTCAATATTCCATATGTAGCCAGCCGGTTCGTCGTGAACAGGGGCATTTGACATAGTTTATGTCTGTATCCGGTGTTTCCGGGCCATCCATCTCATATTCATCACTTTCAAGTTTTTATCAAAGATCGTTGTAAAGAAATTGCCTTCATCCTCAAATAGAATGGTTCTAGAGGGCGATCTCAACTTTTTAACTTATGTTTGCGCGGTCGTGGTTTCTTTTTACATTTGTGTTGTCGACCTCTTGTCTTTGGCATTTCCGCTCTAGCTAATCTTTGGTTGTTATCGGAGCTTGGAGGGACGGATGCATTGGCTTCAGGCAATATTTCAGCAGGCACCCGAAATAGCTTTATTCCTCTCCTTGGCCGGGGGGTATGCCATCGGCAAGATACACTTCGGCAAGTTCCAATTGGGAGGAGTTGCCGGGTCACTGCTTGTCGCGGTGATAATCAGTCAGGTAGGTGTCCAGATCGACAATGGGGTGAAGGCTTTGCTTTTCGCCCTTTTTATTTATGCAGTCGGTTTCGAAAGCGGTCCACAATTCTTCCGTTCGCTCGGGCGGCAGTCGCTGCGCGAGATCGCAATGGCTGCGGTGCTTGCGATCAGCGGTCTGGCAACGGTTGTAATCATGGCGCGCATATTCGGCTTGGACAAGGGGCTCGCGGCAGGTATCGCCGCTGGCGGGCTAACACAATCGGCGATTATCGGAACGGCAAGCTCGGCCATTTCGAAACTTGGACTTGCCGCTGACGAAGTGCAGCGATTACAGGCCAATGTCGCGGTTGGATACGCCGTCACTTATATTTTCGGTTCCTTCGGTGCGATTATCGTCTGCGTCAATCTGCTGCCGAAATTCATGGGGCGCACTATTCGTGACGATGCCATCAAAGCCGAAGCTGAACTATTGGCCGGCATAAGGGTATTGGGACAGGGCGAAAGTGAAGCTGCTCCCGACCTGGTGGGACGCATCTACAAGGTGGAGCAGGCCGCCGGAAAAACTGTGGCTCAGATTGAGGCGATGACCTCAGTTGAAAACGCCATGACCGTAGAACGTGTCAAACGCGCCAACAAGATTATCGGTCTTGCGCCCAATCTGACACTGGAGCGTGACGATATTGTTCTCGTGGCCGGTCGGCGTGCGGGGGTCGTTGCGTCCGGCAATCAGATCGGCGCGGAGCTGCAAGCCTCGGAAGGCATGGATGTCGTTGTGCAGATCCGTGATGTCACGATCACCTCACCGGATTATGTCGGCAAGACCGTAGCTGCGATCAAGGACAGTATAAGTTCCGAGCTACGCCACGGCGTCTACGTTACCGGAGTAAAACGGGCGGATAAGCCTTTGCCGTTGCAGCCGGATACGGTCATCAATGCTGGCGATGTCGTTTCACTATACGGCACTGATCAGGATCTGCAGCGTGCTGCGAAGTCTATAGGTCCGGTGATTGCTCCAAGCGACAAGACCGATTTCGTGTTTCATGGGCTCGGCATTGCTTTAGGTCTCTTGATTGGTCTGGCTGTCGTGCGCATCGGCTCAATACCGCTAACGCTTGGTAGCGGTGGTGGTGCGCTTCTGTCGGGTCTGCTCTTCGGCTGGTATCGCAGTCGCAACATGACTATCGGCAATATGCCGACCGGAGCCTCAACATTGCTGCGTGATCTTGGCCTAGCGGGATTTGTAGCGGTTGTCGGTCTCCAGTCAGGTTTGCAGGCCGTTCAGACAATCATCAGTAGTGGTCTCACCATTTTCCTGATCGGTGTGGTCGTAACGATCCTTCCGCTAATCATCACGATGTTCTTTGGTCGTTACGTGCTGAAATACGACAATGTGGCTGTGTTTGCGGGCGCGCTTTCCGGCTCGCGCAGTGCAAATCCTGCTTTTGGCGAAGTGTTGGACAAAGCAGGTAATTCCATTCCTACCACCCCGTTCGCAATCACCTACGCGCTTGCCAATGTCTTTTTGACATTGCTTGGGCCGCTGGTGGTCGCTTTCTCCTGAGGAGTAGATCATGGTGAAGACTGATTATAGCAAATATGCAAAGCTCAGCCCGTTCGAACTTAAGGATGCACTGATCCAGTTGGCGTCCAGCAAGGCTGACCTGACCATGCTGAACGCCGGTCGCGGAAATCCGAATTTCCTTGCGACCCTACCGCGTCGCGCCTTTCTGCGGCTGGGGCTTTTTGCCGTCGCCGAAGCGGAACTTTCATACTCTTATATGTCGACAAGCGTCGGCGGTTTGCCGAAAGTCGAAGGAATAGAAGGGCGATTCCAGCGTTTTCTTTCCGATAATGGCGATCAGCCGGGAGTAAAATTTCTCGGGCGGGCTCTGTCTTATGTTCGTGATCAGCTTGGCCTTTGCCCTTCGGAATACCTGCACGAAATGGTGGAAGGTATTCTTGGATGTAACTATCCGGTTCCGCCGCGCATGCTGAAGATCAGCGAGGAGATCGTGAAGCATTATCTCGTGCGCGAGATGATCGGCGGTTACATGAGTTCCGATCAACTCGATGTTTTTGCGGTAGAAGGCGGAACTGCCGCCATGACCTATATTTTCGACACGCTGAAGCAGAACAAGATTCTCGATGAAGGCGATACCGTTGCCATCGGCATGCCCGCTTTCACGCCTTACATCGAAATACCGGAACTGAACAATTATCGGTTGAAGGAAGTGCACATCAATGCCGACCCGCATCAGGGTTGGCAATATCCGGAAGCAGAGCTGAACAAGCTGCTCGACAAGTCGGTCAAGGTCTTCTTCTTGATCAATCCGAGCAACCCACCTTCGGTCAAGATGGATCAACGTGGCCTTGAGCAGATCGCCAGGATCGTAAAGGAAAAGCGCCCCGATCTCATGATCCTGACCGATGACGTCTACGGCACTTTTGCGGACAACTTCAAATCGCTCTTCGCGATCTGTCCCTATAATACGATGCTGGTCTATTCATTCTCGAAGTATTTCGGTGCAACGGGCTGGCGTCTGGGTGTCATTGCAATGCAGAAAGATAATGTTCTGGATGAGAAACTGAAGAATCTTCCGTCATCGGCAAAGAAGGAAATGAACGAGCGCTATTCCTCATTGACGCCGGATGTATCGAAGCTGAAGTTCATTGACAGGCTCGTCGCGGATAGTCGTACAGTTGCGCTAAACCATACGGCAGGTCTGTCAACGCCTCAGCAAGTCCAGATGGTGCTGTTCTCGTTGTTTGGCCTTATGGACGAAAAAGATTCCTACAAAGCCGAGCTTAAAAAGCTGATCCGCCATCGCGAAGCAGCGCTTTATCGCGAACTGGGGTTGGCGCCTCAGTCCGGTGAGAACGAGGTCGACTACTATACCTTGCTCGACTTGGAAGATATTGTCCGCCGTCTGTATGGCGATGACTTTGCCACATGGGTAAAGAAGAATATCTCTCCGACCGAGCTGCTTTTCCGCATAGCGGATGAAACCGGCATTGTTATGCTGCCGGGCACAGGCTTCGGCACCTTGCAGCCTGCAGGCCGCATCTCGCTGGCCAACCTCAATGAATATGAATATGCCGCGATCGGACGTTCGCTCCGGCGTATGGCGGAAGAGGTTTACAATAAGGAATTCGAGCCTAAGAAAAAGAAATAAGTGGTCAGGGCAGGGGCGCAATCAGCGCCCCTTCTGCAATCAGACTGAGGACAGAACCAGCAAATCCCGGCGAACGTCGTCACCAGTGCCGCTTGCGAGCTGTTTCTCGATATCGGCATGCGTGGTCTTCCATATAGGCACGGCTGCAGCAAGAGCAGTCTTTCCCTCAGATGTGAGCTGCAATAAACGCTCGCGTCTGTCGTTCGGGTTTACGACGATCTCCACCCAGCCCTGCCGCTGCAATGGCTTCAAGGCTGCAGTCAAAGTCGTCTGATCCATGGCCAGGAGTTCGGCAACCGGCTTCATCGGCGGTGGCGTCGGGCGATTAAGCGACATCATCAATGAGAATTGCCCATTGGTCAGCCCAACCGGACGCAGGGCATCGTCAAAACGTCGGGCGAGAGCGCGTGCGGCGCGCTGAACATGCAAACAAAGGCAGGTGTCCCGAACCAGAAGTGTTGTTTCAAAAGGTACATCGAGGCTATTTGACATGCATTATTAATATTGATATCAATGTAAATCGTCAAGCGGGAAGATTGTTATCTGGGCATGGACACGGGGCAAAAGCCGGAGGAGGGCTTGCACCATGAATGAGGTCGTATCCCGAGAAGTCTGGCTTGAGGCGCGGCGCGCGCTTCTGGCAAGCGAGAAAGAAGCCACCCATCTGCGCGACAAGGTCAATCGTGAGCGGCAGGCTCTGCCGTGGGTGAAGGTTGATAAAGACTATACATTCGATACGCCTTCGGGACGGAAAACACTTTCTGACCTGTTCGACGGGCGCAGCCAGTTGCTGATCTATCATTTCATGTTCGGACCCGACTGGGATCAAGGTTGCACAGGATGTTCGTTCCTGGCCGATAATCTTGATGGCGCCGTGACACATCTCAATAATCACGACGTCACGCTCGCCGCCGTTTCGCGCGGACCGCTGGCAAAGCTGGAAGCTTACAAGAAGCGGATGGGTTGGCACTTCCCCTGGGTTTCGTCAGAAGGCAGCGACTTCAATTTCGATTACCACGTCTCCTTTACGAAGGATGAACTCGAGAACAATCGTGTTTTCTACAACTTCGAAAAGCTGGCGGCAGAAGATGCTTTCGATGAGCTGCCCGGCATGAGCGCTTTTTACAAGGATGAAAACGGCGCGATCTATCATACCTATTCCAGCTATGCACGCGGCATTGAAGAATGGATCGGCACTCTGATGATCCTCGACCGCGCGCCCAAGGGGCGGAATGAAAATGGCACGATGCATTTCGTCAAGCGGCACGATGAATATGAGGCGCAGGCTTCCAAACATAGCTGCTGCGGCTGATCGTTCGAACGCGAAACAAAATCCAAGGGAGTACATTCAATGAAAAACGGTTCTTCTCCGTTCGTCTGGTACGAACTTATGACGACAGACGCTGATAACGCGCAGGACTTTTATACGAAAGTTGTCGGCTGGACAGCGAGAGATGCCGGAGTCCCCGGCATGAAGTATACACTGTTCGAAGTGCCCGGATGCATGATCGCCGGCATGATGTCGATGGCGGATATGCCAAAAGAGGATTGTGGAGGTGAACCCGGCTGGATCGGTTATGTCGGTGTGACAAATGCCGATGAATATTCCCGGAAAGTCGAGGCAGAAGGCGGCAAGGTTTTAAGGGCCGCGCAGGATATTCCGGACATCGGACGGTTCGCGATTGTTTCGGACCCACAAGGTGGCGTCTTTGCACTCTTTGAGCCGAAGGACGACATGCCGCCACCGGCCGACTTTGGTTCGCGTAAACCGGGACATCCGGGCTGGCATGAACTATACGCCCAGAATTGCGAGACGGTATTTCCCTTCTACGAGAAAGTATTTGGCTGGAAGCTCTCACGCGACTTCGACATGGGGCCCATGGGAAACTACAAGGTGTTTAGTGTCGATGGCGCCGATCACGGCGGCATCATGACCGCACCTCCCGGTACCCATGTAGGTTGGGGTTTCTACTTCATGGTCAATGGCGTCAAAGATGCTGCCAGCAAGGTCAAGTCTCTGGGCGGAGCGGTCTTGCAAGAGCCGATGGAAGTGCCGAATGGCGAATGGGTTGTTCAATGCAAGGACCCGCAAGGCGTGAACATCTCGCTTGTAGCGCCGAAACCGTAGAATAGATTGCGCTGCGCGATTGACTGCCGATACATTTGCGATGATTGAATGGAACATCGAAACGTATCGGCGGAAGATTGATCATGCACGACAGAAGGATGCGTCAGTCTCAACGGGCTGGAACTGTGTTCGCCGCAGATGTTGGCGGATCCTTCATCCGGCTGGCGCGTTCAACACATCCAGGAAGTATCGAGCTTCTTGAAAAACTGCCGACATCAGCAAACAGTTGGGAAGAATTCGGGGGCGCATTGGAAACAGCGCTTCGTATTCATGCATCGAACGACGAAGGGCCACTAGCGCTTTCCATTGCCGGATTGGTTGATCCGGATACAAGTACCGCTTTCTCTGCCAATATCCCTTGCATCACCGATCACAGGCTAAGCTTCGAACTCGGCGAGCGATTGCAGCGACAGGTGATCGCCGCCAACGATGCCGATTGTCTGGCCCTCGCCGAGGCAATCGAAGGTGCTGGAAAAGGACATGAGATTGTTTTCTGCATAGTGTTGGGTACTGGTGTTGGCGGCGGGCTTGTTGTCGATGGTCGGTTGGTTCGTGGTAAAGGCGGCTTGACCGGCGAATGGGGGCACGGCCCGATCCTCAACACCTGTGTAGAAATCGACGGACAAACTGTGCTGGTCCCACGCTTCAGTTGTGGTTGCGGGCAAAGTGGTTGTGTCGATACGATTGGTGGCGCACGCGGGATCGAGAGACTACACCAGTTTCTGAATGGTATCGAAGCGAGCAGCCATAGAGTCCTGCGGGAATGGCTGGAAGGTCGTCAGGAGGCAAGACGGACAATTGCCGCCTATCTTCAACTGGTGGCCGATCCGCTCGCCGCAGTCGTCAACGTAACCGGTACGTCGATCATTCCGGTAGGCGGCGGGCTTGCTACCGCTTCGGAGTTGGTTTCGGCGCTTGACACGGCGGTGAGAGCCAGAATTCTGCGAAAAACTGACAGGCCGTTAGTCGTTCCAGGTATATTCGGCAGCGATGGCGGTTTGGTGGGGGCAGCGATATTGGGGCATCAGACGTGAGTATGTTACTTGAAGTCTGCGTAGATAGCGCTGAAGGGTTGCGGTTGGCAATCGAAGGCGGTGCAGATCGCATCGAGCTCTGTTCTGCGCTTGAACTGGGTGGATTGACGCCCTCACAGACTTTGATGGAGCTTGCCTCGAAAGCACCGATCCCAGTTTACGCAATGATCAGACCGCGCGCGGGCAACTTCCGCTTTTCGACTGAAGATGAGGCCGTAATGGTGTCCGACATAGGCAACGCCAGAAGTGCTGGTTTGACTGGTGTCGTTGTCGGCGCTTCGCTGAATGATGGTTCACTGGATGTTACTATGCTGGAAAGACTGCTTGCGGAGGCAAAAGGTCTTGGAACGACGCTTCACCGCGCTTTCGATCTGGTTCCAGATATGACGGTTGCACTACAGCAGGCAATTGCACTTGGTTGCGAGCGCATCCTGACGTCCGGCCTGTCACAAACTGCGGAAGAGGGGCTGGATAATTTGCAGCGGCTGACTGGAATTGCTCGCGGGCGCATCAGCATCATGCCCGGCAGCGGTGTCAACGCTGAGAATGTGGGCCGAATAATTGAAGCGACTGGCGCGACAGAAGTTCATGCTTCGTGCCGCGTCCCGCTCGAAGAGAAGGATTTTCGCGCTATCGCCTTCGGTTTTGCTGTCGAACAGTCATTTCGGACATCGGCCCAGCGCGTAAGCGCTTTGAAAGTCGCAATCGAAAGCATTTAAAAAGGGCGTTTATTCCAAATTCAGGGTGTCTGTGAGTGTAAAATCCACGAACCGTTTGGTTCGCGAAGCGGAAGTTTCTCATACACTTTAAGGTGACACTCAAACCCTATTGCCACTCTGAAAGAGTTTGAGTAGAAGTGACATCACATCAAGAGTTGGGGAGACGCCCAACGCCAACCTGCCTCTCCGGGCAAGGTGGTACTCTCTGTAAAGAGAGGATGTGGCCAAACCGGCAAATATACGGATAAAGCCACTCGCGTCATCTCCAGCATAAACTAGGGACCGACGCGACATGCCGATTAAAATTCCTGATGATCTGCCAGCAACCAGTGTTCTCCAGGCCGAGGGCGTTATGGTCATGCGCGAAGCAGATGCCGTTCGTCAGGATATTCGTCCGCTGAAGATCGGCCTGCTCAACCTAATGCCCAACAAGGTTACCACCGAGACGCAGATTGCTCGCCTTCTCGGAGCAACCCCGCTGCAGGTCGAGCTGACCCTTGTTCGTATCACCAATCATGTGGCACGCCACACGCCTGCTGATCACATGCTATCCTTCTATCAGCCGTGGGAAGAGGTGCAGGACCAGCGATTTGACGGCTTTGTCATCACAGGGGCTCCGGTCGAACGTCTCGAATTTGAGGAAGTCACCTACTGGGACGAAATGCAGCGTGTCTTCAACTGGACGCAGACCCATGTACACCGGACTCTGAATATATGCTGGGCCGCGCAAGCCGCTGTTCATCATTTCCATGGCATGGGCAAGTACGAACTGCCGGGTAAGGCATCAGGCGTCTATAGCCAACGCAACCTTGCACCGTCATCGCCCTACCTTCGCGGGTTTTCGGATGATTTCAAGATCCCGGTTTCGCGCTGGACTGAAGTGCGCAAAAGCGACATTCCGGCCAATAGTGATCTGAAAGTGCTAGTCGATAGTCCAGAGACGGGGCTTTGCCTGCTTGATGACCCCCGTCATCGCTCGCTACACATGTTCAATCACGTGGAATATGACACTACATCGCTTGCGGATGAGTATTTCCGTGACATTCAGGCTCAGCCTGAAACGAAGGTTCCGGCGAATTATTTTCCCGGTGACGACGCGACGCGCCAGCCGGAAAATCGCTGGCGCAGCCACGCGCATCTTCTTTTCGGAAACTGGATCAACGAGATGTATCAATCGACGTCCTACGACCTGGAAAATATCGGGAAGCGTTGAGAGCGCACAACAGCGAAAGCGCGACTGGAAAACACCCGATCCAGGGCAGGGCTTGCAGGGGCAAGCGTTGCAGTGCAAGCCCACCTGTCGCGGTGCCAAGCGCGACGCCTATGTGCATGGCTGACAGATTGATCCCGACACCTGCATCTGCGGTTGCTGGATCGGTTGTGATGAGAAAGCTCTGAACGACGGGCGATATCATCCAACTGATGCAGGCCCAGATCATCAGTACCGCGCCGAAAATAGTGCTGGACCCAGTCGTGAGCGGTATCGCCGCCAGGGCCGTCAGATAGAAAAGTGGCGTCAGCACGAGAGCCAGCCGCGGTGACAGTTTGTCAACAAGCAACCCTCCCAGATATCCTCCGGTCATTCCAGCTACACCGAAGGCCACCATTGCCCAGATAACGTTTTGGGAAGAGATTTGCACTGCTTCCAGAAGGTATGGCGAGAGATAGGCGAATAATGCGAAATGACCGCCGATCATAAGGATGGAAACAAGTTGCGCTGACACCAGCCGGAATGATTTCAGATGAGGTTTGTAGGGCGGTACACCGCCCAGACTGCATCCGGCTTGGGACAGTGAAGCTGATGATAGAAGCAGAGCCAAAGCTGCCATCAATGCCAGACAGAAGAATACTGTGCGCCAGCCCAGCCAATCGTTGACGATCATTCCTGCTGGAACGCCTGCCACCATCGATCCGCTGATGCCCATGAATATGATTCCAATGGCGCGTCCGCGCATCGCAGGGCTGACCAGTTCGGTTGCCAGCATTGTGGCAATCAGACAGACGACTGCGCTTGCAGCAGCCATGCACATACGAGCGGCAAACAGGATGAGATAGTTGGGGCTGATGCATGCGATGATATTGCTTGCAATGAAAACGGTCAGTGCACTGATCAGAATGGTTTTTCGCTCAAACCGCGCCGTGAGGATGAGTGCCAGTGGTGCAGTCAGAGCAAAGGTAATCGAGAAAACAGAAGTCAGTTGCCCGGCGGCACTGACTGAAACATTCAAACCGCGGGCGATGCCCGGAAGAATGCCAACGATGATATTCTCCGCGGTGCCAGTAACGAAGGTTGCCAGCGCCAACACGAATAGCCGAACGTCCATACTTGCCATTCCCTTTCATGGTAACACCATGCGGGCAGCAAATGGCCCGGCATGGCGATGTTGCATGCCGGGTTTCGAGGCAAAGCTTCGGTTATCCCTGATATGACCTCATAACACTCAAACTGGCCGGTGGCCAGTTCCGCAAGCGATTAGAGCGCATCCCGAAAAATGTGAAACGATTTTCGGATGAGATACGTGTAAAAACAAAGAATTAGATCATTCCAATGATTCAATTTAAGCTGGAAATGCTCTAGCTGGCGGCGCGCGCCAGCCATCTGTGCCAATCGTCTTCGGAGCCGTGGAAGACATTCAGGTCGATTTTTTCATTCACGCCCTGTGACAGCCCTGATCCTGAATACTGCCAGAAGGTCCACGGGCGACCCGGATAGACCTTGGATGGATGCTGGGCGACGGCACGCAGCCAGAATGGATAATTGGTGAAGGCGCCTTTCAGATTGTCATCGTAGAAATCCGGTGCGGTATAGATGATTGGCCGCTTGCCGTAATGCTGCTCCAGCCTGTCCATAAAGACCTGCATTTTTTCCCGTACCTGCGCCGGAGAAGGCCGTCTCTTGCAGGAGGAATCGCCGTTCCATTCGACATCGATGACAGGTGGAAGCGCGTCGGCTTCCTTCGGAACGTTGCGGATGAACCAGTCAGCCTGCTGGCTTGCTACGCGACACCAGTAGAAGAAATGGTATGCGCCGCGCTTGATACCCGCCGCTTTCGCCCCGCGCCAGTTCTCGCGGAACTTAGGATCAAGATGGTCACCACCATCGGTTGCCTTGATATAGGCGAAGTTTGCCCCTTGCGTGCGCAATTTTACCCAGTCGATATCGCCCTGCCAGCGAGATACGTCTACGCCGTGCACTGCCAGCTTGCGCGGAGAAGAGCGTCCAAAATTGATCGGTTTCGCATCACGGAAACGATGACTGTAGATTTTCGACCGTTCTTGCGGTGCAAGACGCACTGGCGGATAGGCTGCGACTTCGGGCTTTGGAACCGAGATGCGCGCCTGTGGTCGTTCTTGTAGCTGTGGCTGTGGCGTGATGGGCGCAGGTGGTTCCGCCTTGAACGGGCCCGCATCAGGTATGGGGCCGGCCCAGGCCAAAACTTCTTCCTGCTGGGATACCGGCATTGGCTGCGGTGCGCTTGCCATTTCGCTCAAGGGAGCGGGCGGGACCGGGCGAGCGACCGAACTCGTGGTCTCAGCCGAGGTCTTCGACTGGAGCATGATGCTGTCGATGCCGGAACTTGACGTACAGCCCGTCAAAGCGGCGCAGGCAAGGGCA
Source organism: Brucella sp. LJL56 (assembly GCF_054871705.1). Classification (NCBI taxonomy): domain Bacteria; kingdom Pseudomonadati; phylum Pseudomonadota; class Alphaproteobacteria; order Hyphomicrobiales; family Brucellaceae; genus Brucella; species Brucella sp. LJL56. The sequence goes on along the minus strand of NZ_JBTXLQ010000005.1, from coordinate 8,758 downwards.
ATGACTGATACAACCGAAGAACGCATGAGCACCCGTAACGCAAAACAAGTGGGCTGCAACGCTCTTTCCGAGCTAATTGCCAGTCGAAGCTTACGGGGAAATGCTGAATCCAAAGTTTACGAAATTGCTAATGCACACTCTCTAATTCGATTGTTCGAGAATTTTTATCAGCGCTGTTGCCGAATTCTCCAATGCAGCTTCATCAAATCCTGAGAATCCGAGGATAAGCCCCTGACGTGGCGTCAGTTTTGTATAGAGCGTTGATAGCGGATAAACCTCGATACCAGCATCTGCGAGAATAGTGGCAAGGCGCGTATCGCTTTGCCCGTCTGGCAAAGCCAGCAGCAATGAAAGCCCGGCAGGAGGGGCTTCAATTCGGAAAAGCTTCGGATCTCCGGGAGCGAGCGCCGCGATCAGCTTCCGCCGCCGCGATGCATGTATGCGCCGCATGCGCCTGATATGCTGGGCAAAGGCTCCCGTTTCGATAAAACTTGCCAATGCTGGCTGGGCCAATGGCGATGGCGCGGGGAACAGACTTTGTCGCAGCGCTCTGAATCGATCAGTCATATGCGACGGTATAATCAGAAAACCCAGTCGCAAGAGTGGTGAGAAGACTTTGGAGAAGCTTCCGATATAGAGGATGCGTTCCGGGTCGAGTGACATCAGGGATGGCAGGGGCTGACCGACATAACGGTGCTCGCTGTCATAGTCGTCCTCAATGATGAGGGCATCGTGTTCTCTCGCCCAAGTGATAAGTTCCAGCCGGCGACCCAAAGTCATCGTTACGCCAGTTGGGTGATGTCGCGCCGGTGTGACAAAGGCTGCGCGGGCATCCAAGGCTCTTTCTCGCCCCACCGAAACGTCAAGGCCTCCTCTATCGACAGGAATAGGGATGACGTCGAGGCCATTGACGCCAAGTATCTTGCGTGCGGGCGGATAACCCGGTTCTTCCATCCACAGCTTGTCGCCAGGCACGAACAGGGATTCCCTGATGAGCGAAAAAGCGTCGGCACTACCTGCGGTAATGATGATCTGTTCCGGTGATACGATCATACCACGCCATTCGTGCAGGTGGCGGGCCAATGATATCCGCAGGGGATGGAAGCCGAACATGTCCTCACTGTCCAACAGGTCCGGGGAGGGCGCGCGCCAGATACGCCCGAGCAGTTTGCCCCACTGATTGTGCGGAAAATGATCGTTATCAAATACGCCCAGCCGAAAGGGTTTGGTTTCCTCTCGATGAAAACGCTGGGGCGTTGTCGCTCGGTGCGCAGGCTGCTGGTTGACCGTTAGACTGGTGTCTGGAAGTTCTGCCGCGACATGGGTGCCGGAGCCTTGCCTTCCCTCTAGATAGCCTTCGGAAATCAACTGGTCGAATGCGGCGAGAACGGTGGTGCGGGAGAGGCCCAGTTCCAGTGACAAGGCGCGCGTGGACGGCAATCTCGCATCAGGCTTCAGGCGCCCGGCCAGGACCGCCTGCCTGATCTGCTCGACCAACTGGGTGGTGAGCGGGATATCGCTGGCGCGGTCAATCCCTAACTCTGGAAGCGTGTTGAAAATTGGCATTATTATATTCATTCAAAGTGGCTATTCTCTCAAAGCCACTATGGCGCCAATCTGGCCGAACATAAAGGAGAAATATCGGCCATGACGACAGTCCCTTCCGAACGCAGCCGCGTAAAACGCATGCATGAGCGCGGTGCCTATGACGCAGCCACGGTTCACGCAATCATCGATGCGCAGCCTCTGGCGCACGTGGCGTATGTGTTTAACGGAACGCCCTATGTCACGCCGACGCTGGTCTGGCGGGAAGGCAATTTCATTTACTGGCACGGATCATCCGCCAGCCGTATGCTGGAAAGCTGCAACGAAACTGAAGTTTGCGTGAGCTTTACGCTGCTTGATGGATTGGTTCTCGCCCGCTCGGCATTCCATCATTCCTGCAATTATCGCTCGGTCATGGCTTTCGGAACAGCGCGCAAGGTGACGGATGCTGCAACGAAAGAACATCACTTGCGCAGTTTCGTGAACGGTCTGCTACCAGGACGTTGGGAAGGGCTGCGCCCAATGATGGCCAAGGAACTGAAGGCCACCATGCTTCTGGAACTGGAACTGAATGAAGCCTCGGCAAAGGTTCGTTCTGGTCCGCCGAAGGATGATGATGCCGATTATGCCCTGCCGATCTGGGCAGGCGTCATTCCGATGACCACCCAGATGGGTGCGCCGGTGGATGACGGTCGTATCCTGCCGGGTGTCGCCGCGCCGGATGCCATCATGCAATTCGGTTATGTGGCGGAAGCGGCAGAATAAGCCGCCGTTTGCTCAAGCGGGTCCGAGAAAGATGTGCGTCTCGGACTTCGCAATTCCGTCCATGGCGCGAATACCTGTCACCAGCCGGTGAAACTCATTCATGTTGGGGACTTCAATCTCGGCGATCAGGTCCCATGTTCCATTCGTGGTGTTCACAGCCGAAAAGCCAGGGTTTTTACGCAACGTCGCGATCACGCTTTTGATGTTTCGTCCGGTTAGTTCGATCATCATGATACCGCGGATCATGTCGGTGGAACCGTGATCTTTCAGCCTCACGGTAAAGCCTGCAATGACACCCGATGCGATCAGACGCTCCATCCGGCTGTGTATCGTGCCGCGCGCCACACCCAGAATGCTGGCAAGCGTCGGGATGGACGCGCGCGCATTGATGCGCAGTTCCGAGATTAATCGTTGATCCAGATCATCCATCAATACACCACTGTTCTGACGATTTCGTCAGTTTAATTGCGTTTATCGCAAATTGCTGAACATTTCTATGCCGAAATGGCGTTTTCGTTGATCCTTTGCTCCGTTAGCCTGCTTGAAAACAAACAAGCCGGATAAGCAGCAGCGCAACCGGCAAGGGGAATTTCGGAGGTAGATCGATGGAGCTTTTCTTTCTCCCGCTCTTGGGTAACCAGGACGCGATGATCTTGCCTGTTCCGAATCGGTTTTCCCGAGAAATTTGTCGCCGCCTGTCGGGCGTCGACGATTTGGAAAGATGCGTCCCGCCAGGCGCTCGGAACGGGCATCGCCCGTGATCGCGTTACGGTCACTTAGGAGAAAAATGAAATGAAAACCCTTTTGTCTTCGCTCATTGCCGCCGGCGTCGGCGCGCTGATGATGCTTGCGCCCGCTCATGCGGGTGACCTCGAAAAGGTCAAGCAGAGCGGTGAATTGCGTATCGGCATGAGTGGCGTTTTTCCGCCGTTCAGCTTTGTTGACGGCCAGAACCAGGTTGTCGGCTTCGACGTTGATATCGGCACTGAAATCGCCAAGCGCCTTGATGTGAAGCCGGTTGTCGTGACCACCGCTTTCGACGGTATCATTGCCGGACTGCGTGCAGGCAAATTCGATGTCGTCGTGGGTAGCATGAGCATTACGCCGGAACGTGAAAAGGCCGTCGATTTCGCAGGCCCATACTATCGCGGTGGCCGTGGAATCTTCGTGACGGAAGCTTCGCCAATCAAGTCCATGGACGAACTGAAGCAGGGCAAGACCATTGCCGTTACGCTTGGCGAAACCAGTGACAAGTGGGCGCGCGAGCAGGGCGGCTGGACCGTCCGTACCTATAAGGGCATTCCGGAACTGCTGCTCGAGCTTCGTTCGGGACGCGTGGACGCCATTGCATCGGACGACATTCCGATCCTGATTGCCATCAAGGAAAGCGGTGAGAAGGTTCGTCAGCTCGAAACGCCTGAACTTAAGGGCACCGATAATGTCGGGATTGCTCTGCGCAAGGGGAACCCCGAGCTGAAGGATGCGATCAACAAGGCTCTCGATGACATGAAAGCTGACGGTACCTACGAGAAAATCTCGACCAAGTGGGTCGGTCGAGACATCCGCTAACCGTATGAAACCCCTTGCCGGGACGACTGCTAAAACAAGTGTCCCGGCAACTTGGCTTTCCGACTTGGTTTTCCAGACAGGAAAGGGGAGATAATGAATTTCTCTTTGATGGCGGAGGTCTTTCCATACTTCCTGGAGGCCGCCCTGGTTACCGTCGAAATATCGGCGCTTGCCATTCTCATCGGTTTGAGCGTGGGTGCTCTTGCCACAGCCGCGAAACTTTCGCGCTTCTGGCCGCTGCGTTTCATCGGAACAGCTTATGTCAGCGTGTTTCGCGGCACACCGTGCCTGCTGCAGCTTTTTGTTCTCTATTTCGGTGGACCGCAAATTGGCATCAATCTCGAACCGTTCGCAGCAGGTGCTATCGGTCTTGGTCTCAACATCGGCGCTTATTACGCCGAAGCCATGCGGGGCGCCATTCTGACGGTCGATGTCGGTCAGAGGGAGGCTGCCCGTTCTATCGGCTTTGGCAGCGGACAGTCGATGCGCTTTGTGGTGTTGCCCCAGGCAGCACGGCTCATGATCCGCTCGCTGGGCGTCAACACTGTCATGCTGATCAAGGGATCGGCTCTGGTTTCAGCGATTTCCGTGGTCGAATTGACCTACACGGCCCAACGATTCATCGGCTCGACCTACCGCCCGTTTGAAATCTTCGGCATCGCCGCGGCCATCTACATGGTTCTCATCTACATTGTTGCACGCTTCGTCGATTTCCTCGAAGCCCGCTACGCACTCAAATAGGCGGTGATCCCATGCAACTCGATTTTTCCATCGTCCCGCCCTATACCGAACTTCTGATGACGGGCGTCTGGTGGACGCTTATCATCGCTGTCTCCTCGTCCATTGTCAGCTTCTTCGGCGGTATCGCATTCGCCCTGCTCGTGCTCTATGGCAATTGGCTGGTGCGCTATCCTGTTCGCTTTTTCATCTGGCTTTTCATGGGCACCCCGCTGCTTCTGCAGTTGTTCCTGCTCTATTACGGTCTCTCGCAGATCGGCATCAACATACCGGCTGTGTGGACGGGTATCATCGGCCTTGGCTTGCATTTTGCGGTCTATAATTCTGACATCTTCCGCACCGCGATCCAGACCGTCGATCCGGGGCAGAATGAAGGCGCACGCTCTCTTGGCTTCGGCAGTGGTCAGACACTGCGCTACATCATCGTGCCGCAGGCCGTCCGTAACGCGCTGCCACAGGTGGGTAACAACCTCATCGCCCTGCTGAAGGATACGGCACTCGTGTCGGTGATCGGCATTACCGAGCTCGTGCATGCATCGCAACAGGCGATCAGCGAAACCTACAGCCCGTTTGAATTCTACATCACTGCCGCAGTGATCTTCTACGTACTCAATCTCATCCTGGAAGCCGGATTGCACTGGATGGAAAAGAAAGTCGAGGCTTACCGATGAGCAACAGTAACCCCATGGTGGAAGTGCGGGACGTCCACAAGTCTTATGGCGCACTCGAAGTCCTCAAAGGTATCGACCTGTCTGTCGGACGCGGCCAGATCATCGCGATCATCGGTCCGTCCGGTTCCGGTAAAAGTACTTTGCTGCGCTCTATCAACCATCTGGAAACGGTCAATTCAGGCCAAATCCTGCTGGACGGCGTTCAGGTCAACCAGTCGTTGAGCGGACGCGCTTTCGAGCGGCACATCAATGCAGTGCGCCAGCAGATGGGCATGGTTTTCCAGCACTTCAATCTGTTTCCGCATCTCAATGTCATGGAAAATATCACGCTCGGCCCGATCAAGCTTAAGGGCAAGAGCAGGCAGGAAGCACAGGAACTGGCCGTTTCACTTTTGAAGAAGGTTGGCCTTGCTGACAAGGCTTCGATGTATCCGTCGCGCCTGTCGGGCGGACAGAAACAGCGCGTGGCTATCGCTCGTGCACTTGCCATGCAGCCGAAAGTCATGCTGTTCGATGAAGCGACCTCCGCGCTTGACCCGGAATTGGTTGAGGAGGTCAACCAGGTCATGAAGCAGCTTGCACAGGAGCACATGACCATGCTGATCGTGACCCACGAGATGCGCTTTGCCGCTGAAGTCTCCGACAAGGTGCTCTTCATGGACAAGGGCGTTGTGGTTGAGGAAGGCAAGCCGGACGTGATCTTCAGCAATCCGGAAAATGAACGAACGAGAGCGTTCCTCAAAAAACATCTCAACCAGTAAGTCGACGTTTAAACCAGTTTTGAGAACCTGTCTGTGCCTTCAACAAGGCACGGAGACGGGGAATTATTGAGCGAGGAAAGACCGTGACATCCCCAAAAGAATGGAACCCGACGGAACGGGTGCGAGAACTCTCCTATCGCATGGTACGATGGCCGAGCGAGACCGGAACGCCTGATGAGGCATCCTTCGGTCCGAAGCTTGCCGAGCTTCTGCGTGAGATTCCTTATTTCCAGAAAAATCCAGACGACATTGCCGTCATCGACAGTCACGGTTCGCCGATGACGAAGAATGTCATCGCGGTCGTTCGCGGTACCGGGCGGCGAACCCTGGCGCTGGCCGGACATTTCGACGTGGTGGAAACGGGCAATTATCGCGATTTGAAGCATCTGGCTTTCGAACCGGACGCCTTGCTGGAAGCTCTTCTGGCAGATCTTACGAGCCGCCCGCTTGCACCGAACGAAGAAAAGGCGCTCGCTGACTTCCAGAGCGGGAACTACATCCCAGGACGCGGCATGCTCGACATGAAGAGCGGCGTAGCAGCGGGTATCGCCACACTGGAATATTTCTCGCAACAGCTTGATCGCGAAGGCAATCTGATCCTGTTCGCGACCCCTGACGAAGAGCGCGGTTCGCGGGGAATGCGCAGCCTGCGCGACGCCTTGCCTGAGCTTGCCGAACGATGGGGCCTCGACATCGTCGCTGGTATCAATCTGGATGCAACAAGCGATCAAGGTAACGGCGCGGAAGGCCGCGCCATTTATCGTGGCACAATCGGCAAGCAGCTTCCCTTTGCTTTCGTCGTTGGGCAGCCGTCACATGCGAGCTATCCGTTCGAAGGTGTCAGCGCGCACCTTATCGCATCCGAAATTATGCGGGCGGTGGAAGCCAATGCAACCCTCTGCGACACGGCGGATGGCGAAGTTTCGCCGCCTCCGATCTGCCTGGAGGCGCGGGATTTCCGTGGCGGCTATGAAGTGACCACACCGGAACGAACATGGATCGCCTTCAACTGGCTGACCCATTCCGTTTCGCCCGACGCGTTGTTCCAGCGGTTCAAGGCGGTTGTCGGCGAGGCGTTGGATCGCGCGATCACTCACTTCAATGTCGAAGCGGAGCGATTTGCAAAGCTGGTCGGCAGTGAAGCCGACATAAATTACAAGGGACGAATTCTAACTACGGCGGAGCTGCGCGAGGAGGTCCGCCGTATCGGTGGCGATGCGGCGCTGGAACGGCTTGCCGTGATGGAGGCCGAACTTTCGAGTAGCGACAACCCACTCCTCATGACGCGAGAACTCGTCAATTGCATGGTAGCCGAGGCACGTATCACAGGCCCAACGGTCATTATAGGTTTCGGAAGTCTCGTCTATCCGCATGTTCGCATGGGGTCTGAAACGGCTGAAGAACAGCGTTTTGCAGATTCTTTGGAAAAGGCGCGTGCGGATGCGGAACGTCAGTTCGATACGACGATCCGATATAGGGAAATCTTTGCCGGGATTTCGGATATGAGCTTCTTCGGTCATATCCCCGACGCGATGGATAGCGAAGTCATCGCGGCCAACACGCCCGCCGCTCAGTTTATCGACCGCGCCAATCCAAAGGCGCTTTCTTATCCTGTAGTAAATATCGGCCCATGGGGACGCGAGTATCATCAGCGGCTGGAACGGGTCTATGCGCCCTATGCCTTTACGGTGCTACCGCAGTTTCTCTATGGCATCGCTGCGCGGTTCCTGAAGTCGTAGCAGTCCGCAAGTAGCGCCTTATTGTCCCTCACATTACCTGATTGACTGTAATAGCGATCATGTGGAGGACGTCATCGGCGGAGCAGCCGCGGGAGAGGTCGTTTGCGGGTTTGGCGAGGCCCTGGAGCACGGGGCCGATGGCCTGTGCGCCGCCGATGCGCTGGGCAATCTTGTAGCCGATATTGGCGGCTTCCAGATTGGGGAACACGAAGATATTGGCATTGCCCTTCAAAGGAGAACCCGGTGATTTGGCATGGCTGATCGCCTCCACGAAAGCGGTGTCGAACTGCAACTCGCCATCAATGCACAGATCGGGTTTGCGCTCCCGCACCGTCCGGGTTGCCTGAACGACCTTCGATACGCGTTCATGCGCGGCGCTGCCGCCGGTGGAGAAGGACAGCATGGCCACGGCCGGGTCTTTCTCGGTCAGTTGGCGGTATGAATCGGCCGACTGGATGGCGATATCGGCCAGTTGGGCGGAATCCGGTTCCACCACGAGGCCACAGTCGGCAAAGACGAAAGCGCCTTTCTTTTGATGATGCGACTGGCACAACAGCATCAGGAAGAAGCTGGAGACAAGCGAAGCGCCTTCGGCCTTGCCGATGATCTGCAGGGCATGGCGCACCACATCGGCTGTCGTCGCAACCGCACCGGCCACGGTTCCATCCGCATCGCCTTCCCGCACCATCATGGCGGCAAAGCCGAGCGGTGTCTTCACCATAGCTTCGGCCTGTTCTTCGGTCATGCCCTTGGCCTGACGCAGCCGATAGAGCTTCTGCGCGTAATCTGCGCTTCTGTCCGATGTTTTGGGATCGATGATCGCGATCTTTGAACCGTCGATCTGTCTGCCGATGATATTTTCAGACCCCAGAAGTGTGACGCGGGCAATGGCTTCCCGTTCGGCACGCAGCGCCGCATCGATGATGCGCGGGTCTTCGCCTTCGGCCAGCACGATGTGGCGTGGCCTTGA
>NZ_JBTXLQ010000004.1:0-330455 GCF_054871705.1 Brucella sp. LJL56 | reverse complement strand
ATACGCGCAAAAATACCCAACCGGTTCATCATAAAAACAATGGCGCGGGGTGGAGCAGCCCGGTAGCTCGTCAGGCTCATAACCTGAAGGCCGCAGGTTCAAATCCTGCCCCCGCAACCAAATCAACAAAACCCCGTGGCATACACCACGGGGTTTTGGCGTTTAAACAGCCGCTAAAACTTCCCAGCGCTCAGAAGAGCGATAAACCTGCATGTTTGAGCTATCAGACAGGGCGCTCATCGAAGGAAGACAATGGTGAACCTCGACCGGTCGCTGCTCGCCGATCTCAACATATTCGTGACAATCGTGCGGCGACAAAGCATGAAACACGCCGCCAACGAAATCGGAGTCTCAACATCCGCTATCAGTCATCGGATCAGAAAACTGGAGGCGGATCTGGGCGTGCGCTTGCTCAACCGCACCAGCCGTTCTCTCACGCCAACCGAAGCCGGCGCGGCGTTTGCGGCACAACTTGAAGGCGGGTTGCGGACGATAGGCGAGGCCATCGAGGCGCTGACCAGCCAGCGGGACTTCCCGTCGGGACGCATAAGGCTGAATGCATTGCGCGATGCCGCGCGGTTGATCATTGCACCCATCTTGCCGCGTTATACGCAAACCTATCCGGACATGCATCTCGATATCACCATAAATGACCAGATGGTCGATATCGTCGCCGATGGTTTCGACGCGGGGATTCGCTATGGTGACCGGGTGCCGCAAGATATGATCGGTGTGGCGCTGACTGGTCCGTTGCAATGGATTGTAGTTGGTTCCCCAATTTTGATCTCGAGGGTAGGGCATCCGAGAATGCCTGACGACCTGCTTCATTTGCCGTGTATAGAGACGAGGCTTGGCGACAATTCCCGTTATGCATGGGAACTGGGAAACGGAGCATCGCTGCGACGGGTGGATGTGAAGGGGCCGATTTGCGCCAATGAGACTGAGCAGGCCATTGAGGCCGCCCTGGGCGGCGTTGGTTTTGCCTATTGTCTGGAGCCATTGGTCCAGAAGTATATTGCTAAAAGTGCGCTTGAAGCGGTGTTGCCGGACTGGGCTTCAGAAGGACCACCCCTGACCATGTATTATCCCAGTCGGCGACAGGTCCCTGCTGGTTTGCGAAGGCTGATTGATCTTATCCGTGAGGAACAAGGCTTGACGAAGTTGGTGGTCACCGAGGAAGCGACTGCGCTTTGATATGCTGGTCGTTGACATTCTCTCATTCATTCGTTGAGGTAATCTCAACAAATTATGGTTGCTTCGGGTCCCTTTCGAGCTCAAGTATGCGCCACACCTGATATGTGTGGAACCGGCGCTGCCTTCCATGCATGGTCGAACCATTTCACTCATGGAGATGCGTCATGCATTACAATGCAGCGGCTGATCGCTACCAGACAAATATGATCTATCGCCGGACCGGTCGAAGCGGTATCGATCTACCGGCAGTTTCACTTGGTCTCTGGCACAATTTCGGTGGCCGGGATGTTTATGAAAATGGTCGTGCCATTCTGCGTCGTGCGTTCGATCTGGGTGTCACCCATTTCGACCTGGCGAATAATTATGGACCGCCGCCTGGATCTGCGGAAGAAAATTTCGGTCGCATCATGGCCAGCGATTTTCGACCCTATCGCGATGAGATGATCGTCTCTTCAAAAGCTGGCTGGGATATGTGGCCTGGACCTTATGGCGGGATCGGTGGCAGCCGCAAATACCTGATCGCAAGTCTCGACCAATCGCTGCGGCGGATGGGGCTCGACTATGTCGATATTTTCTACTCGCATCGCGTCGATGCCACGACCCCGTTGGAAGAGACGATGGGAGCGCTCGCGCATCTGCATCGTCAGGGCAAGGCGCTGTATATCGGCATTTCCAGCTATTCGCCCGAACTCACTCAGAAGGCGGCGGCGATTCTGAAGGAAGAACGCGTACCGCTTTTCATTCACCAGCCGAATTACAACATGTTCAACCGCTGGATCGAGAATGGCCTGCTCGACACGCTTGAGGAACTGGGCACCGGCTGCATCGTCTTTTCGCCACTGGCCCAGGGGTTGCTGACATCGCGCTATTTGAATGGCATCCCAGAAGGTGCGCGGGCGAATCAGGGCGGTTCCTTGAAAGCCAGCGCCCAGAGCGAAGAATTGCTGGGACGTATCCGGGCGCTGAACGCCATTGCGGAACGTCGTGGGCAGACCTTGGCCCAGATGGCTATTGCCTGGACGCTTCGCGATCCGCGTGTCACGTCTTCGCTCATCGGCGCGAGCTCGGTCGAGCAGTTGGAAAACTCTCTGGGAGCCTTGAAGGGGCTGGATTTCAGCATCGAGGAATTGGCTGAAATTGACCAATATGCGCATGATGGCGGAACCGATTGGTGGAAGAGCTCGACTTTGCTTTGATGTATTAGTTTTAACGAACAGTATGATAAAGGGCCGCACGCTTTGCGTGCGGCCTTTTTGCTTGAAATAGGAGGCGGTGAAAGCAATTCACGCAGGGTGATGAAATTGCTATAGGGCAAATGGGGTTCAGGACTGGCGCTCTGCCTTTCACGAAGCCGATCCGTCGGGGAAATGTATTCGAGACAATGTCGCTGCGGTCAATAAAGGGCAGTTTGAAGTATCCGCTGATCCGGGCAGGGCTGGAGGCTATCGCGCTTTCCGGTGCAGCGACGCTTTTCCCTTCTGCCGGTGGCCGCGGTGTTGTCTTCACGATGCATCACGTAAAGCCCGACGATGCGCAGGATGGATATGATCCCAATGCCATTCTTTCGATTACGCCGCAAACACTCCGAATGGCGATAGAGGCGGCGTTGGAAGCGGGCCTCGTTCCGGTGCATCTGCATGATTTGCCAAAACTGCTTTCCGAGCCGGATAACCAACAGAAGTATGTCGTTTTCACACTGGATGACGGTTATCGGAATAATGCGGAATTCGCGGCCCCCGTATTTTCCCGCTATAATATCCCCTACACGGTTTTCATCACAACCGGCTTTGTGGAGCGCAAGCGGTCCATGTGGTGGAGAACCGCCGCCGCTCTGGTGACGGAAGCTGACAGCTTCCGGTTTGACTTTGGCGGCGGTGCTGTCGATATCCGCTCGACAAATTCGGCGCAAAAATCGGTGGCCTTTGCCCGGCTTGTGCAGTTCATGCAGTGTTTCGATGAAGACGAAGGAGTAGCCCGCATTGATGCAGCCGCGCAGAGGGTCGGGATTGATGCAATTTCTCTTGTCGATGAATCAGTAATGAGCCCATCGGAGTTACGAAATCTTGCTGTCGATCCGCTTGTGCATCTTGGAGCCCACACGGTCACCCACGTCAATCTGCGTCGTGTGGATGACAAAAGGCTGGCAAAGGAAATTGCTGATTCGACCGATGCCGTGGCACGCTATGCCGGTTACAAACCGCGATCGTTCGCCTATCCATATGGATGGAAGGCGGCGGCTGGAGCGCGCGAGATCCAGGCCGTTTCCGAAGCAGGCTTCGATGTGGGGGTGACCACCCAGCCGGGCGTGCTGCAGCAAACAGACGAGATGCAGGTGGCGGCTATTCCGCGTATTTCCCTCAACGGCTATTTTCAGAAGAAACGCTATATAAAGGTGCTCGTTTCAGGCCTGCCATTCAAGCTGCTCTAGAGAATTTCTTCCGAAAGTGAGAACCGGTTTTGGGATAAAGACATACGTAAAAACAAACGGATAGAGAGGTTTCAACGACTCTGTTTTAAACGGAACCACTCTAGCTAAAGTCCGAATATTTGCTCGGTCCTGAAAACACGAAAGGCCGCCTGTCGGCAGCCTTCGTAAAACCTGATCTGAAGAAAAACTGGAGCGGGCGAAGGGATTCGAACCCTCGACCCCAACCTTGGCAAGGTTGTGCTCTACCCCTGAGCTACACCCGCTCGCGCCAGTCATTCCGGAAACCGTTCGTTTCCGTCAGGCAGGCGCTATATGGACCAACGCTTCGGAGATTGCAACAGGGAATTTTGCTTCTTTGTGCAAGTTATTTGCCGGTTCTCTCCAAAGCTGTGGATGAAGTCAGCGGCCAAGGCGCGTGACGCTGATAAGTGAGGCGAATAGTGCAAATCCGGATGCGAAGAAGAGAATATAGGGTGTTCCTTCGACGCCCCATTGCGACAGCAGAAATGCGACGAATGCCGCCCCTAGCGACTGGCCGAGGAGGCGCGCTGTACCCAGCATGCCGCTTGCGGCACCACTGCGCGAGCGCGGCGTCGAGGTAATCATCATTCGATTGTTCGGTGCCTGAAACAGGCCGAAGCCAATTCCGCAGATTGCCATGCGCCAGCATATATCAGGGATCGACGGATGTTCCGGCAGCATGCCGACCAGAGCAAGCCCGATGGCGAATATGATAAGGCCGAGTAAGCCCAGGATCGCCGGCGAGTGCTTGTCGGACAGTTTGCCCGATAGCGGCGCGACGAATGCAAGAGCGATAGGCCAGGGCATCATCAGCAAACCGACTTCTATCGGCCTGAAGCCAAAGACGACCTGAAAGAGGAAAGGCAGCGAGATAAATGCCATCATCTGGGCGAGGAATGACATGATCGACGTGCAGATGGAGAGTGTGAAGACCGGTATGCGCAGGAGATCGAGTGGCAGCAGCGGGTCGGCCATGCGCAGCGATCGCCGCGTGAGGAGAACGCCTGCGGTCACGCAGACGACCGCTTGCAAGAGGACGATCGAGGAATTGATCTCGTTACCTGCGCTGTCGATGGTGGTGACCAGCAAGCCGATGGTAAGCGCTGACAGAATTGCGCTGACCACGTCGAACTTGCGCGCAGAGCGGTCATTTTCGGGCAGGCTTTTGATGCCCATCACGACGGCAGCAACGCCGAGCGGAATGTTGATGACAAAAAGCCAGGGCCAGCTCAGGGAGGAGAGCATGACACCGGCGAGTGTCGGCCCGATGGTCGACGAAACGGCGACGAAAAGCGCATTGAGGCCGATGGCCGTGCCGAATTTCGCCTGCGGCACCGTATAGCGCAGAAGGGCGGCATTCACGCTCATCAGGCCGGCTGCGCCCAGACCTTGAACGATGCGGGCGAAAGTAAGCGCTTCCAGCGAGCGTGAGAACACGCAGGCCACGGAAGCGACCGTAAACAACGCCACGCCGCCCAGATAAACGCGCCGATAGCCATAGATTTCACCGAGCGCCGCAAGTGGAAGCAGCGTGACCACGATCGCAAGCTGGTAGCCGTTGACGATCCAGATAGAAGCGGCAGGGCCAGCCGAAAAGTCGGCGGCGATCGTCGGTAGGGCGACATTTGCAATCGTGCCATCGATGACGGCGAGCGTCAGGCCCACCATCAGGGTCGCCCATGCCCAATAGATTCGCGGCTTGGGCAAACCGTCCGGAGCTGCGGACGCGGCTTGCTGAATAGCGGTTTCGTGCTTCATTTCATGACCAGTGTTCGGGACCAGGGCGGCGGGCGGTTCCGTGTGAAGAGGAACCGTTCCAGGTGCCGCAAAATAAAAGACAGATTTCCTGTAACCTTAACCGTATCGGTAAGGTCAGCAAGCTATCTAGCCGAAAATCACCCGACGAACACTGTTTTCGGGTCGTTAACCGGCCCGGTAACACTATTGTGTGCCACTTTCCGCCGGAACCGGCAGTTTCATCGCATGCGCATATTTGCGCGGATTGAAGCTCATATAGAGCGGACAGATGCTTGCGACCAGAACGAGATGCATGATCCAGCCGGAGGCGAACGAACCGGTCAGGCCATGTAGAAAAGCGGTGGCGACCGGGCCGAGAGCGGCGATCAGGAAGCCGCCACCCTGCATCATGGCCGCGAGAGCGCCGGCTTCCTCAGGTCTGGGCAGGTGGTCGAGCGAGGTAATCATGGCGAGCGCGAAGCTGCCGCCGAGACCTGCGCCGCAGATGGCAGACCAGAAGAAGGGCGAAAGCTGCGGCGCAAAGGCAAGACCTGCGAAGCCAATAGCCTGCATGGCCAGTGTCAGCAGCAACCAAGGGCGACGGTCGATACCGTGGCGGGCAAGCAGCGGCAGTCCGAAAGCGGCCAGCGCTTGTGCGACGGCCATTGCTGCGACGAGATTGCCGGTGGTGGACGCAGCAAGCCCCAGCGACTGATAATAGGGAGCAAGCCAGGCGACCATAGACGAATAGCCTGCATTGACGAGACCGAATGCAGCCATCAGCACCCAGGTGCGGGGGCGTCGCAGCAGGTGCCCGGTTATTCCGGATTTTTTGCCCGACGATGACGTTTCGCGGAGAATGGGAATTGCTGTCAGCAGCGCCAGTACGGCTGGAATTGCAAGGACGGCGAGGGCGAACCGCCAGTTATGCTCCGGGCCTGCAAGCCACGGTGTCAGCCGTGCGCCGAGCGCGCCGCCGCCCATGATCATGGCAGAATAGAGCCCGGTCACGGTGGCGATGCTCGACGGGAAGTTGGCCTTGATGAGGCCCGGCATCAATGCCTGGATCATCGCAACGCCTGCACCGCACAGGATGGCGGTCAGCACCAGCGAAACACCGTCAGGAACAATGCCGCGCAGGAGGGAGCCTGCTGCAAGAATGGCAAGTGCCGCGAACATGCTGCGCCGGGTTCCGAACAGCGACTGGATGCGCGGGGCAGCGAAAGCGCCAAGTCCCATCAGCATCATTGGCAGGAAGGTGAGCAGGGAAAGCGCGCCGAAACCCATCCCGGTGTCGGCTACGATGTCCGAAAGAACAGGCCCCGGCGCGGTCAGAAATGGACGCAGATTGAGGCCGATCAGGACCACGAGCGCGATGAGGGCGAGGCTTGCCGCGTTCTTGCTGCCGGTCGCCGGATGGGTGGTGGTCTGCATGTCTCAGGCGCCTGCCTTGCTCTTAGAGCGCGTTTCGATCTGATTGAATCAGATCGGCGCTCTAACTTTTTGTTTTGAACCGCGCATATTATCCGAAAACCGTTTCACACTTTTCGGGATGCGCTCTTGTTTTTCCAGACTTGGTACAGTCCAGGATCGTTTATCGGCGGCAAATGCTCGAAGCTGATACCTGCCTGCGCGCTGAGAGATTTGGCAAGTTCAGCCGCGATTTTCGCGGTCGAAAGACCGAAGGGCTCGGCCTGCTCATTGGAATAGGCGAAGCGGATTTTTTCGACGCCTGCCATGCGCATCGCGGCAAAGCACATGGGGCAGGGCTGACCGCTGGCATAGACTTCACAGCCATCGAGACGCGGTGATTGCAAGGTCTTGCCTGCTGCGCGCAATGCCAGCAATTCGGCATGGGCGGTCGGGTCGCAATCGGCCTGCATGCGATTGACGCCTGTGGCGATGATCTCGCCGCCCTTGACGACTACCGCACCGAACGGGCGTCCGCCTTGTTCGACATTGTCGAAGGCGAGCTTGATAGCCTGATCGAGAAATGTACTGTCGCTGCTCATTTCGCACCCGCCTTTTCCAGCAGGGCCACCATCGGCGCATAGCCGCGGCTGCGGGCATGCTGAAGAGGCGTGACGCCGTCATTGTCTGCCAGATTGACGTCGGCACCCGCATCGATGAGAAGCTTTACGATATCGACATGGCGCTGGCCGCCATCACCGAGCATGATGGCTTCGAGAAGCGCCGTCCAGCCAAGATTGTTGACGTGATCGACCTTGACGCCAGCCTCGATCAGCGTGCGCACTGTTTCGACATGTCCGCGTTCGGAGGCGGGAATGAGTGCCGTTCCGCCATAGCGATTGGTGCTCTTCAGGTCAGCACCGTGCGCAAGCGTCATCTTGAGGATTTCGAGGTGTCCGCGTGCGCCCGCATAAAGATAGGGGCTGTCCTTGATGGCATCCTTGGCATTGACGTCGGCGCCAGCATCAATGAGCGCACGGGCGACATCGACATGATTGGCATGGGTGGCCGCCAGAAGCGCCGTCTCGCCATTCTTGCCGCGCGCTTCGAGGTCCGCTCCGGCTTTGATGGCTGCATTGACCGCAGCCAGATCGCCAGATGTTGCGGCCTGAAGAAGAGAAGTTTCGGCTTGGGCTTGGGCTGCGGCGTGGTGGCCCGGCAATGTCGGTTCGGTCATAACTATCGTCCCTGCAATCAATGCCAAGGCACTCAAGCTGAATATTGTTTGACGCATCGGCTGGTTCTCCTGCTTGTTGCGTTCATACAAGCAGGGTGTCATATTTGGAAATTAAATGTTGAACTGATATCCAGTGGATTTATGAATACTTCTTTCAATCTTGATCTTTTGCGGGCCTTTGTGGCTGTTGTCGACAGCCGCAGTTTTACGGCTGCGGCCTTGCAATTGCACTCGACACAATCGACTGTGAGCCAGAAGATCATACGGCTGGAGGAGGCCGCCGGACAGGCGCTTCTGGAACGCGCCCGGCATGATGTGCGACCGACGGATGCGGGTGAAAAGCTGCTGGGTTATGCGCGCCGCATCCTGCATCTACATGACGAGGCCGCAGCCGCGATGACCGGGACGGCGCTCGCCGCCGTGTTTCGCCTCGGGCTGCCGGAAGATTTCGCCTCACGGCTGGTTACGCCTGCGCTGGCACGTTTCATGCGTACGCATCCCAATACAAAACTCGAGGTGACGAGCGGTCTCAGCCGTGACTTGCAGAAAGGTTTCGAGACCGGTGAGTTCGACCTTGTCATGGTGAAACAGAAGCGCGGCGAAACCGTGGGGACCATGCACTGGCCGGAACCGCTTTCATGGCTTGATAGCGCCGATTTTCCCGTTTCCCATGTCGACCCGCTGCCGCTCGTGGTGTTTCCGCCCAACGGGCTTTATCGCAGCGACATGATGGAAGCCCTCGACCGGGCAGGCAGGCGCTGGCACGTGGTTTTCACTAGCTCCAGTCTGGCGAGTATTCAAAGTGCGGTTGCCGAGGGGCTGGGCGTCAGCCTGCTGCCGACGCGTGTCGCGCTTCCCGGTCATCGGGTTGTGCCTGCGACTGCGGGATTGCCGTTCGTCGAACCGATGGAAATCGTCATCCGGCACATGGACAATGGGCCTGATCAAATCCGCCAGCTTGCCGAAATGCTGGCGGAAATCGTCAGCGAGTGAGGGCTCTTCCGACAGGCCACCGATAGAGGCTCTCCTGAGGCAAACTCCCGGCGCGACAGTTTGTGTCGTTTTAAGCATTATTTGCCAAATTTTCGGTCTTTCATTCTCCGTTTGATTTCTGAAAAGCACATCCGTTTTCAGATTGACTGATTTTGTATCCAGGATATTGTGTCCAGAAAAGTTGGGAGGCTTTTCTATTGGCGGCTTTTGAATGGCGCAGTCAGACCCGTTTGCTGGACGAAGTGGCAGAGGCACTTCGCGAGCGAATCTATGCTGGTGACTATGCGCCGGGCGCGATACTTCGGCAGGAACATATAGCAGCAGAGTTCGGCATCAGCCGGACGCCCTTGCGTGAAGCCTTGCGCGTTCTGGAGCGGGATGGGCTGGTCATTCACCTACCGGGCAGGGGGGTTCGTGTCGCTTCCGCCGATCTCACCCGCCTGATCGATGCCTATGCGGTGCGTGAAGTGCTGGACGGCGTGGCAGCGCGTTTTGCCGCCGAGCGGGCGAGCGATGCGGATATCGCCAGATTGCGCACCCATGTTGCAGGCCAGTCGGCTGTGGTCGATCCGTGGGATGCGAAAGCCTATACCCAGTCCAATGTCGATTTCCACATGGCGGTGATGAATACGGCGGGAAACGCTTCGCTGATTGCCTTTGTGCCGCTTTTGCGCATGACGTCACAGGTTTTTGCGCCTTCGTTCTCGTTGTCCGTGGACAGGGCGTGCGATGCAATCCGCGAACATGGTGCCATTGTTGAAGCCATCGCTTCGCGCGACGGGGAAGAGGCCGAACGGCTGGCGCGCGCGCATATTCGCGCCACAACCGCGAGACTTGAGGCGGAAATGCCTCTTCGGGAGAATGAAAATGAAGCATGAGAACAAGACGGGAGGAGCAGGCTTGCTCCGTTATGGCAATTTTATCGCGGGCGAATGGCAGGATGCCGTTGGCGGCGAGCATATCACGCTCCGAAATCCTTCCGACGGCAGCGATCTTGCGCTGATTGCGCGCGGCACCAAGGCCGATATCGATCAGGCCGTAGCGGCAGCCCGTAGCGCACTTTCCGGCGATTGGGGCAAGCTGACGGCGACCGAGCGCGGTCGCGTGCTGCACCGCATTTCGGAAGAAGTGTTGAAGAACATCGACCTTCTAACCGATCTGGAATCGAAAGATGTCGGCAAGCCGGTCACACAGGCCCGCGCCGATGTGGTGGCGCTGGCGCGCTATCTCGAATTCTATGGCGCTTCCGCCGACAAGGTCCATGGCGATACGCTGCCCTATCAGAACGGCTTTACGGTCCTGTCGATCTATGAACCGCATGGTGTCACGGGCCATATCATTCCGTGGAACTACCCGATGCAGATTCTGGGCCGGAGCCTTGGCGCAGCGCTTGCCATGGGCAATGCAGCCGTGATCAAACCTGCTGAGGAAGCCTGCCTGACCATTTTGGAATTTGCAAAAATTGCCGAAAAGGCCGGTCTGCCGAAGGGTGCGCTCAATGTCGTGACCGGGCTTGGTGCAGAAGCGGGAGCGGCGCTCTCCGAACATCCAGACGTCAATCACATCTCGTTTACGGGTTCGGTGCGCACGGGCGAGGCTGTGCAGGCCGCAGCAGCCAAGAACACCGTTCCGGTGACGCTGGAGCTTGGCGGAAAATCGCCGCAGATCGTTTTCGCCGATGCCGATCTCGACCGCGCTTTGCCGTTTCTGGTCAATGCGGGAATTCAGAATGCCGGTCAGACCTGTTCGGCGTCATCACGTATTCTGGTCGAGCGCAGCATTTATGAAGATGTTGTGGCGCGTATGAGTGAGCGCTATCGCGCATTGAAGGTTGGTCCGGCCAGTGCCGATCTGTCGGTCGGCCCAGTGGTGTCGCAGCGCCAGAAGGCGATTGTTGACGGCTATCTGGATCTTGCGAAAGAGAGCGGTCTGGCAATTGCTGCGCAAGGCGTTTTGGCGGAAGAAGCGCCGGAAGGCGGGGCCTATGTGTTGCCGACGCTGATCCGCGACGTACCTGCCGATCATCGTCTGGCGCAGGAAGAAATCTTCGGTCCGGTACAGGTCATCCTGCCTTTCGATACCGAAGAAGAAGCTATCGCGATTGCCAATGGCACGTCCTATGGCCTCGTCTGCGGCATCTGGACCAATGATGGCGGACGGCAGTTCCGCCTGGCGCATGCCATCCATTCCGGTCAGGTATTCATCAATAATTACGGCGCTGGCGGCGGTATCGAACTGCCATTCGGCGGCGTGAAGAAATCCGGCCATGGCCGCGAAAAGGGTTTTGAGGCGCTCTACGGGTTTGCCTTGCTGAAGACGATTTCCGTGTATCACGGTTAAGGAGAATAGCAGTGTCGCTTGAAGGTAAGGTCGCGCTCATCACGGGAGCAGGTTCGGGGTTTGGCGAAGGCATGGCAAAGCGTTTCGCTGATGGCGGCGCGAAGGTGGTCATCGTTGACCGCGACAAGGCAGGCGCTGAGCGCGTCGCAGGCGAAATCGGCGATGCGGCGCTGGCCGTGGCTGCCGATATTTCCAAGGAAGCCGATGTCGATGCAGCGGTGGAAGCCGCTTTGTCGAAATTCGGCAAGGTCGATATTCTGATCAACAATGCTGGTATCGGCCACAAGCCGCAAAATGCCGAACTGGTGGAGCCGGAAGAATTCGACCGCATTCTCGGCGTCAATGTGCGTGGTGTCTATCTGATGACGCGCAAGCTAATTCCGCATTTCAAGGGTAATGGCGAAGGCGTTATTCTGAACGTCGCTTCGACCGGTGCTGGTCGCCCGCGTCCGAATCTCGCCTGGTACAATGCCACCAAGGGCTGGGTTGTTTCCGTGACCAAGGCGCTCGCCATTGAGCTGGCGCCTGCGAAAATCCGCGTCGTGGCGCTGAACCCTGTTGCAGGTGAAACGCCGCTTCTCACCACATTCATGGGCGAGGACACCGAGGAAATCCGCAAGAAGTTCCGCGATTCCATCCCGATGGGCCGCCTGTTGAAACCCGACGATCTGGCTGAAGCTGCGGCTTTCCTTTGCTCGCCTGCTGCCTCTATGATTACCGGGGTTGCGCTCGACGTGGATGGCGGGCGCTCGATTTAAAAAAGAGGCAAGGGGAGCCAAAGAGGAACAATGGGTAATTTACTGAAAGCCGGGCTTATAACGACTGCGATGCTGGCATTGATCAACGGTGCTTTTGCGAAAGATACGCTGGTCGTCGGCGAAGTGCTGGAGCCGCCGGGCCTTGATCCGACGGCCAATGCCGCCGCCGGTATCCGGCAGGTTACCTATGCCAATCTTTATGAAGGTCTTGTGCGTATCGTCGAGGACGGCACGGTGAAGCCGCTTCTGGCTGAAAGCTGGACCGTCTCCGACGACAAGAAGACCTATACGTTCAAGCTGCGTCAGGGCGTGAAGTTTCATGACGGCACGCCGTTCGACTGCTCGGTCGTGAAGTTCTCCTATGAACGCGCAGTGGCTCCGGATTCCACCAATGCGCAAAAGGGGCTGTTTGAGCCGATTGCGAGCACGGAATGTCCTGATCCCGCAACCGCCGTTGTGACGCTGAAGCGTCCGACCTCGAACTTCCTGTTCAACATGGGCTGGGGTGACGCGGTGATGGTCGCGCCGAATTCGGCCGGCGAGAACAAGACCAAGCCGGTCGGCACGGGCCCGTTCAAGTTCAAGCGCTGGGTGCAGGGCGATCGTGTGGAGCTTGAGCGTAACCCGGATTATTGGGGCGAGCCTGCAAAGCTTTCCGCCGTCACGTTCCGCTTCGTCAGCGATCCGTCCGCTGCTGCTGCTGCTATCCTCGCCGGTGACATCGACGTGTTCCCGATGTTCCAGGCGCCGGAGCTGATCAGCCGCTTCAAGAGTGACGACAAGTTGCAGGTCGAGGTGGGTGATACCGCGGGCAAGGTTCTGCTGTCGCTCAACAATGCCAAGGCGCCTTTCGATAATCTGAAAGTGCGTCAGGCTTTGGCCCATGCCATCGACAGCAAGGCGCTGATCGAAGGTGTTTATTCCGGTTTCGGTACGCCCATCGGCTCGCATTATGCGCCGGTTGATCCGGGCTATGTCGATCTGTCGGAAACCTATCCGTATGATCCGGCCAAGGCGAAGCAACTGCTGGAAGAAGCTGGCGTTCCGGCAGGCACGTCGATCACCATCACGCTGCCGCCACCGGCCTATGCGCGTCGCGGCGGCGAAATCATTGCAGCGATGCTGGCGGAAGTCGGCATTCAGGCCAATCTCGTACCGATCGAGTTTGCGCAGTGGCTGGATCAGGTGTTCAAGCGCTCGGATTTCGACGCGACGATCATCGCTCATACCGAAGCGCGCGATCTCGATATCTATGCCCGCGACAAATACTACTTCAACTATAACAACCCGGAATATAAGGCGCTTTACAAGGCCTATGCCGAGGCTGGAAGCGACGAGGAACAGCTCGAACTCGTGAAGAAGCTGCAGGAAAAGCTTGCCGCCGATGAGCCGAACATCTTCCTCTATGCACTGCCGAAAATCGGTGTGTGGAACAAGAACGTCAAGGGTCTGTGGAAGAACATGCCGATCCCGGCCGACGATCTGACACAAGCCTATTGGGCTGAATAACTAGCTTGCCCCGTCGCATGTTCGGCGGGACAATTTTACGCGAATAGCCGCGCACCCCATAAAGATAAGGGGAGGGCGTGCGGCGAGTTGGAATGTGGAAAGCGGATATCCGTCTTTTCAAGGAGGTCGCTTTGCTGGCTTACATATCCGGGCGGTTGGTCTCGCTCTTGCTGACGACGCTTGCGGCTTCCGTCATCGTCTTTCTACTGATGCAGGTGCTGCCGGGCGATCCGGCGGCGGTGATCCTCGGCATCAATGCACAGCCAGAAACGCTGGCAGCGCTTCACAAACAGCTCGGCCTCGACCAGCCGCTCTGGTGGCGCTATCTCGAATGGATTGGCGGCTTTCTGAAAGGCGATTTCGGCACGAGCTATACCTATTCTGTGCCGATCAGCGAACTGCTCGGACCGCGCATCATGGTCACGCTGCCGCTGGCGCTTTTGTCCATGGTTCTGTCGGTCGCGGTCGCCATTCCGGTCGGCGTCTATGCGGCGTCCAAGCGCGGCAAGACCGGCGACGTGCTCTCCATGGGGGTGGCGCAGGTCGGCGTTGCCATCCCGAATTTCTGGCTTGGCCTGCTTTTGATCCTGCTGTTCGCCTTGCAGCTCGGCTGGTTTCCAGCTTCGGGCTTTGCGGGTTGGGAAGGCGGTTTTTGGAACGGCATCCGTTCGCTGTTTCTGCCCGCACTGGCACTCGCGCTGCCGCTTGCCGCCATTCTGGCTCGGGTGACCAGATCCGCGGTCATCGAAACGCTGGGTGAAGATTTCGTTCGCACCGCGCGGGCAAAGGGCCTGACGCGCAAGGCGGCACTCTGGCGTCATGCGGTGCCCAATGCGCTGATCCCGGTCGTTACCATCATCGGACTGCAATTCTCCTTTCTGCTGGCGGGAACCATCATCATCGAAAACGTCTTCAATCTGCCCGGCCTTGGAAGGCTGGTGTTTCAGGCCATTGCCCAGCGCGATCTCATCACTGTGCAGTCGCTGGTGACGTTGCTTGCGGCTTCCGTGATCGCGGTCAATTTCATCGTCGATCTTGTCTATGGCTTCATCGATCCGCGCCTTTCGACGGGAGGCAGCCGATGAGCGAAACGCAAATCCTGCCGAAGCCCGGCTTTTTCCGAACGGTGCTTTTGAGCCGCAGTCTGACCATTGGCTCGATCATTACGGTAATCCTCGTCGGGATGGCGCTGGTCTCCTTTTTCTGGACGCCCTATTCGCCAACGGCCATGAATTTCCGCGACAAGTTGCAGGGGCCAAACCTCAATCATCTGTTCGGGACGGATAATTTCGGCCGCGATGTGTTTTCCATGATCATGGTCGGCGCGCGCAATTCCATCGCCGTGTCGATCATCGCCGTGCTGGTTGGGGCCGGGATCGGCATTCCGCTTGGCGCTTTCGCGGCTGCACGCGGCGGCATGGTGGACGGTTTCGTCATGCGCATGACCGATCTGGCTTTTGCGTTTCCAGCACTTCTTACGGCCGTTATCATAACCGCGATTTTCGGGCCCGGCGCCGTCAACGCGATGATCGCCATCGGCATTTTCAATATCCCGGTCTTTGCGCGTGTGACGCGTGGCGCATCGCTAGGGCTTTGGAAGCGGGAGTATGTGCAGGCGGCCCGTTGTGCTGGGCGTGGCGATGTGTCGATCACGCTTCTGCATGTGCTGCCCAACATCAACCATGTGCTGATCGTGCAGGCGACGATCCAGTTTGCGCTCGCCATCGTTGCCGAGGCGGGCCTTTCCTATGTCGGGCTTGGCACCCAACCGCCCATGCCGAGCTGGGGCAAGATGCTCAACGACGCACAGACCTTTATTTACGACGCTCCATGGCTCGCCATTTTCCCCGGCCTCGCCATTACGCTGGCCGTGCTCGGCCTCAACATGCTGGGCGATGGATTGCGCGATGTGCTCGACCCGCGCGTGCGGAGGCAGAGATGACAACACCCCTTCTTGAAATGGACAATATGTCCGTTGAGCTGCCCTTTGGCGTTCGTTCGGCAGATATTGTCTCCGGCATCACGCTGACGCTGAACCGTGGCGAGCGCCTCGGTATCGTGGGTGAATCCGGCAGCGGCAAGTCGATCACTGCACTTGCCGCCATGGGACTGCTGCCTGATCGAATGCGCGTGCGCGGCACATTGCGCTTCGACGGTGAGGATCTGGCGAGCAAGCCGGAAGCGGAACTGTGCAGGATGCGCGGACGGCGCATGGCGATGATCTTCCAGGAACCAATGACGGCGCTCAATCCGGTCAAGACTATCGGTGCGCAGATTGCCGAAGGTCGTCGTCTGCATTTGGGCGAAAGCCGTGCCGATGCCGAACGCAAGGCGCGCGATTTGCTGGATCGCGTGGGACTGCCTGCACCGCGTTTCAATCTCGATCTCTACCCGCACCAGCTTTCCGGCGGTCAACGCCAGCGCGTGATGATCGCCATGGCGATAGCGTGCGAGCCGGACCTGCTGATTGCAGATGAGCCGACAACGGCGCTCGATGTCACCGTGCAAGCGCAGATTCTCGATCTCATGGATGAGTTGATCGACGAAACCGGCACAGCTCTGATGCTCATCACCCACGATCTCGGCGTGGTTTCGGAAATGACTGATCGCATCGCGGTCATGTATGCCGGCCGCATCGTCGAGACTGGCCGCACTGAAGCCGTCTTCCACCGCATGGCGCATCCATATGCCCGTGGCTTGTTTGCAGCCTCGCCCCATGGTGCGGCACTGGTGCGCAGCCACGGCACGGGGCGTCAACGCCTTGCCGCCATTCCCGGCGTGGTGCCGGACCCGCTGGCACGTCCGCCCTATTGCACCTTCGCCGACCGCTGCGCCTTCGTGCAGGACGATTGCCGACAGGCGATACCGGGTCTCGATTTCATCGCCGAGAATGACGGCATCGTGCATCGCGCCGCCTGCTTGCATCCGCGCGAAGGTGAGGTGGTGTTATGAGCAATATGATTTTGCAGGTGCGCAATGTGGTACGCGAATATCAGCTCCCGCGCGCGTCTTTCTTCTCCAGGTCGGAATCACTGCGCGTTCTGCATGGTGTGAATGTCGAGATTGAAGCAGGCCAAAGTCTTGGCATTGTCGGCGAAAGCGGTTCCGGCAAATCCACGCTGGCCCGCGCCGTGATGGGGCTGGAGCGCCCTCAATCGGGGCAGATTCTCATCAACGGGCAGGATATCTATGCACTGGATCGCTCGGGTCTGCGCGAGGCACGCAAGGGTTTTCAGGCGATCTTTCAGGACCCTTACGGTTCGCTCGATCCGCGCCATACGGTCAAGCGGATCATTTCCGAGCCGATTGTGTCGCTGGAAAGCGGCACCAGCTCCAAAGACCGTGACGACCGCGTGGCGGAAGTGCTGGAAGCGGTTGGCCTGCCAAGAGCATCGGCGGAAAAATATCCGCACGAGTTTTCCGGCGGGCAGCGCCAGCGCGTTGCCATTGCGCGCGCTCTGATCACCAAACCGGCGCTCATCGTTGCTGACGAGCCGGTTTCTGCGCTCGACGTTTCCATTCAGGCACAGGTTTTGAACCTGATGATGGATTTGCAGGAAAAGTTCGGCCTGTCCTATCTCTTCATCAGCCACGACCTCGGCGTCGTGCGCGCCATCACCGACCGCGTTGCGGTGATCTATCGCGGCAATATTGTCGAGCAGGGGCCAACGAATGAGGTCTTTGACAATCCGCAGCATGATTATACGCGGGCGCTGGTCGATGCCGTGCCAAAGCCATTTTCCGGTCGCCGCAAGCGAGTGCGACGTCCAAGTTCCACACTGAAATTACCTGAGTGATTTGAGGAAATATCCAATGTCGAATCTAGCCGATTTGTCAGCCGTTGAACTCGTGTCCGCCTATAAGGCGAAGTCGCTTTCGCCGGTCGAGGTCACGGAAGCCGTCATCACCCGCATCGAAGCCTATGAGCCGAAGCTGAATGCGCTTTGGGCTTATGATCCAGATGCGGCACGGGCGGCAGCCGAGGCTTCGGAAGCACGCTGGGCGAAGGGTGAGCCCGCCGGGCCTATTGATGGTGTGCCGCTGACGATCAAGGAAAATATCGCGACCGAAGGTACGGCGGTTCCGCTTGGCTGCGCGGCGCTGCCGCTGAAGCCTGCCGCCGCTGATGCACCGCCAGCGGCGCGCACCCGCGAGGCTGGCGGCGTGCTGCTCGCCAAGACGACCATGCCCGATCTCGGCATGTTGTCGTCGGGCCTGTCGAGCTTTCATAAGCTTGCGCGCAACCCGTGGGACTTGAACACCAATCCGGGCGGTTCGAGCGCGGGCGCTGGCAGCGCCGGTGCTGCCGGTTACGGCCCGTTGCACATTGGCACCGATATTGGCGGCTCCATCCGTCTACCTGCTGGCTGGTGCGGTCTCGTCGGTCTGAAGCCGTCCTTCGGGCGCATTCCGATTGATCCGCCATTCCTTGGTCGCGTTGCCGGGCCGATGACCCGCACGGTTGCCGATAGCGCGCTTTATATGTCGGTTCTGTCGAGACCGGATCGCCGCGACGGCATGAGCCTGCCCCCGCAGGATATCGACTGGATGAACCTCGACATCGACGTCAAGGGCCTGAAGATCGGTCTATGGCTTGATGCCGGTTTCGGCGAGCCGATAGGGGATGAAACCCGCGCTGCCGTAGAAGCCGCAGCCAAGCTTTTTGCTGATGCAGGCGCGATTATCGAGCCGGTGGCGCTGTTCGTGAACCGTACCATGATCGATGGTCTGGATCGCTTCTGGCGTGCGCGTTCATGGTCGGACATCAAGAAGATGACGCCGGAAAACCGTGCGAAGATTCTGCCTTATATCTATCAATGGACCGAGACGGCGGAAGGGCTTTCCGGCGAGGAAGTCTACCTCGGCTTTGCCCAGATGGACGCCATGCGCAACGCCGCGCTCGCAGCATCCAAGAGCTTCGACTTTATCCTTTCACCGACCGCTCCGATGCCGACTTATCCGGCAGAGTGGGCATCTCCGGTCAATGATCCGCAGCGCCCTTTCGAACATATCGCCTTCACCGTTGCGATGAATATGTCGGAACAGCCTGCGATCTCGATCAATTGCGGTTATACGTCGACGGGACTGCCAATTGGCTTGCAGATTTTCGGCCAGCGTTTCGACGATCTGGGCGTTTTGCGTCTCGCCAAAGCTTATGAAGATATGCGGCCAGCGCAACGCCCATGGCCCGTTATTGCTTGATAAAAAGGCGGCATGAATGCCGCCTTTTTATTTATTGGGCCTAAGCGGCGCGCGTTCCTTGTAGCGATCCACGGCGGTAAGCTTCTGGATCAGCGGATCGGCATCGCGCCAGCCGTAAATCTCGGTGCGCAGATAATCGAGCTCGGCGTCGAGTTCATCCTCGCCAATCTCCGTCCACCACGATTTCGGGCGTCCGTCACTGCCATCCGACCAGCGATAGCGGCGTTCTTTCAGCTTGTCCTTCATGTCGAAGGGGCTGTTTTCGGCATAGATGCGCAGTCGCGATTTCTGGCTGGCTTTCAGCAGCTCGGCAAAAGGTGTCGTCTCGCCCGACTGTTCCATCAGCACGGCGAGCAGTGCCTGACAATCATCCTCGGCACGGTGCCCGTTATGAAAATAACCGCTCTGGCCGATCAGATAGCCAAGCTTGGTGCCTTCGAAACCGCGTGCCGTCCAGTCGATTTCCTTGACCGAGCAAGCCCACGGCTTGTCGGCGAAAGCGATTGAGAAACGTTCGAGAAACGGACGGTCAAAACCGGCATTATGCGCGATGATGATGTCGGCTTCGGTGATGAGTGCGTCCAGCTTCTCACGCGGGATCGTTTGGCCCTTTACCATCTCGTCGGTGATGCCGGTGATGCGGGTAATGTCAGCCGGGATTGGCTTCGACGGCTGCTGCAGCGCGCCGAAAGTGGCACAGACATCGCCGATGGAGCCGTCATCCGCGTAGCGGAAGGCAACGGCGCCGATTTCGATGATTTCTTCCTGCGCGGGATTGAGGCCGGTTGTTTCCGTATCGACGACGATGCCCAGTCGCGGAAAGGCCACCTTGTCGGCATCCGGTACTGTCGGTGGCGGATCGAGCCGCTGCAGGATGCGGTAACGTCCGCTGTCCTTCAGTCGCTTCACCATTTCCGCTTCATCGATGCCGGTCGTCTTGCCGGGCTTGGCGCGGGCAGGGCGCAGCTCTGCCCGTTGCTCCCTTTCCGCGGGGGAAGGAGCAAAAAGGTCGAACTGATGGCGCATGGAACTTCTCCGCATGGGGGAACGGGTTTGACAAAGAATGCCATTTTGCGGTGCTGCAACCAAGGCCGCAATCGTATAAGTAACAGGTAATCATCCTGTCGAGCGGTAGCAAGGCAGGCTTTTGCGTCGGAAAAGGGCAAGAGGAGGGGACTTCGTGGCAGATTATGATTATTGCGTCATTGGCGGCGGTATTGTCGGGCTTGCGACTGCAAAAGCCATGCAGGAGGCAGAGCCGGGCGCAAGGATCATCCTGCTGGAGAAGGAAAACGATTTTGCGCGCCACCAGACGGGACACAATAGCGGCGTCATCCATGCTGGCATCTATTACCAGCCGGGTTCATTGAAGGCGCAATTGTGCCGGGCCGGCGCCGAAGCCACGAAAGCCTTTTGCAGGCAATATTCCATTCCTTTCGAGGCATGCGGCAAGCTTCTGGTGGCAACCTCTCCGCAGGAGGTCGAACGCATGGAGGCGCTCGCCAGGCGCGCAATCCAGAACGACATCGCGTTCCAGCATCTGGACCAGCAGGCGCTGCGCAAGGTCGAACCCGCTGTAGCCGGGCTGGAGGCGCTCCTCGTTCCGGCAACCGGTATTGTGGATTACGCAAAGGTATCGCGGGCCATGGCAGCCGAGATCATCGAGCGTGGTGGTATCGTGCGGCTCAATTCGCCGGTTACGGCAATCCGGGAGGATGGCAAGGGTGTCATGGTAATGGCGAATGGTGAGACCATTCGCGCGTCCAGACTGGTCGCCTGTGCCGGATTGCAGTCGGACCGCATCGCGCGGCTTGCCGGACTGGACATCAGCCATCGCATCGTGCCGTTTCGTGGCGAGTACTATACCTTGCCGCAATCGAAGGCGAAGATCGTCAAGCATTTGATCTACCCGATCCCCGATCCCGACCTGCCATTTCTCGGCATTCACCTGACGCGGACGATTGACGGCGGCGTGACCGTCGGACCGAATGCGGTTCTGGGTTTCTCCCGCGAAGGGTACGGCAAAGGCAGTTTCCGTGCAGGTGATGTCGCGGATATGTCGACATTTCCGGGCTTCTGGAAGATGGCGATGAAGAACTGGCGCTCGGCTTTATCCGAATTCAGCAATTCCGCGTCTCGCACACGCTATCTGAAGGAATGCCGGAAATATTGCCCGACACTGGAGCTTTCCGATCTTGGTGCACCGGGAGCGGGAATACGTGCGCAAGCTGTTCTTGATGACGGCACATTGGTGCATGATTTCCTCTTCAAGGAAACGGAGAGAATGCTTCATGTGTGCAACGCGCCATCACCGGCTGCGACGTCTTCCATTCCTATCGGTCGCATGATTGCCGAAAAGCTTCTGGGGATAAATTTTAAGGTCAAATCTGCGTGAGAAAAGATTCTGGCCGAAGGATGTTGTTTTCAATTTATTTTTAGCAATCGCTTATTCTCTATATTGCTACTTTAGGATTTAATGCTCATCAATATTGCAAGCTAACAACTTGACTTTGATGCTGGTTTGTAATTGCACATCAGGTTCAATTTGAAATAACGTTTTTGCATTCTCATTTTCAACCGATTTAGGGCCTGTTCGTGAAGTTTGTGCCGCCGCTGGTAGTATTGCTGTTTGCTGCGACGATGTTGGGCATCTGGATGCTCGACACGAAGCGCAGGCATCTTTTGCTTTTCGGCCTGAGCTTTGCCAGCTTTGCTTTCGGGCTTCTGGTTCCGATATCGCTGATCTCGAACAGCCTGACCCTGACTTCGCCGATTGCCACAACTTTCCATTTTATGGGCGGCTGGCTGCTTTGCGAAGGTGTGATGATACGCATGGGCAAGCATTATTCCCGCCCTGCATCGGGCCTGATCGGCCTCGCTCTTCTGGGAGCGATGATCTACTTCATTGCGAATGATACAAGCTATGCGCGGATTGCGCCTGCGGTCCAGTTGACTCTGGGCAGTCTGGTTGCCGTTCTTTGCATTCAGGCGCGTGATCTCGCACACCGAAGCTGGATCGAGCGCGTGCTGTTTGGCGCATTGCTGCTGTTGACGGTGCATTTCTATGTGCAGGCTGGAATGGCACTGGGGCTCTCCCCCGAAATTGCACGACCTTCCGAGCTGATACATTCGCGCTATTGGCAAGGCATCATGATATTTGGTGCGTTTGCCGGTGTCTTTGCCGGGCTTGTTCTTCTGGTCGTGACGACTTCCGATGTGGTGAAGGAGTTGCAGGCGGAACGCGACTCCGATCCGCTGACCGGTGTTTTCAATCGTCGCGGCCTTGAGCGTCACGCGCATCTGCGCCTGGCCGAGGCCCAGCGCGGTGATTATGGGGTCATCATCGCCGATATAGACCACTTCAAGTCGATCAATGATGAGTTGGGCCATGCGACCGGTGATCAGGTTCTGGTAGAGTTCGCCCGTATCCTGCAAACGTCGGCAGCAAACACGACGATTGTCGGGCGCATTGGTGGTGAGGAGTTTGTTCTTCTGGTTCATGGCGATGCAGAGACATGCGAGCGGCTGGGCAACACGCTCTGCGGACGCGTCGCCCGCCATAGTTTTTCCGTGCTGCCTGCAGGGCGCCAACTGACATGCAGTTTCGGTATCGCCATGGTGCGCGGTGGTGAGACACTATGGGAAACGGCGGCCCGTGCCGATCTTGCCCTCATGCGTGTAAAGCATCGCGGACGCAATCGCGTGGCCGTGGAGGGATTGGAATTCCCGAGCGCCACGCAGGGCACCTATCTCCTGACCGCCTGAATTGTTTTCCGAGGCCCGCTGAACCGGATTTCTTCATCCCGTAAAGGATTTGGTTACCATAATTGGCGATGCTGGAGGCGACCTTCCAGTCACGGTCTTGTCATGTCTTGTTCGTCTTTTTGCCGAACTGACATGCAAGGCGGTGTCGCGAAAGTTGAATTCCATTCGGGTTTTGTATCATGGCGTGTGTAACAGAAGTGTATGACTACGCGGCACCGCGCAGCAACGGCATCAGGCTTCCATTCGGTTTCAAGGGGTTTGCGCGCGTTGCGGTCTTCGCAGCGACGGGCCTCGTGGCTGGAAGCTGGATGATGACCGCGCTCAGTACGCTGGAAACGGTCGTGCCGGCCTTTGCGCCTGTCGCTCCAATCATGCGCCGGGTTTCGTTGACAACGCCGCAGGCACTTGCAGTTGTTGATCACAAGATCGCGCCATCACAGAAGATCAGGCAAAGTTTCATCAAGGCCTATACTGCCGATACGGCCTATTCCAATCTCGACTGGCGCCGCACCAAAGGCGTGGGCGATGAGCTGATCATTGCCGATATTGGGCCTGACTCCGTGATCGAGGACAAACCCGTCGATACGGCATCTCTTGTCGAATTGCGCGCTGACCGCGTCCGGCGTGAAGAGCCTGTTGTGGCGAGCGTGGGGCAAGAGCAACCGGCTGCGACTGCCGGTGCGAACGTGGTGGCCTATGCGCCGATGTCGACCGCAGCGGAAGCTGCGTCGGCTTTCAGCAAGATAGCGCCTCTTTCGCAAGCAGAAGAGGCGGATGCCGTTGAAATGCAGGCGAACCTTCCCGCCGGCATTGCTGTTCCTGTTCCGCAACTTGCTCCGGACCAGAAGACCGATATGGCCGCAGAAGACGAGGCCGCCCGCGACGCGTTCCTGCCCGATGATGTACCGTTACCAGGCGCCAAGCCTTCGCTGCGTCGCTCCCGCATGCGCGAAAAGACCGAGCTTGCCTATGCGCCGGAAAGCGGTGCAACCGAGGAGCCACGCCCCGGCCTGTTCAGCCCGCTTCTCAATCAGGCTTCGCGCAGCAAAGTCGCTATCTATGACATTTCAGCAGCTACTGTTTATCTGCCGGGCGGAGAACGCCTGGAAGCACATTCGGGTCTCGGCCCGATGCGTGATAACCCGCGCTATGTGAACCAGAAGAACCGCGGACCCACGCCGCCGCATACCTATGATCTGCGCATGCGCGAGGCGCTGTTCCATGGTGTCGAGGCGATCCGCCTTACGCCCGTTGACGGCAATAACCGCTATAACCGCGATGGTCTGCTGGCGCATACTTTCATGCTGGGGCGCCGTGGTGATTCCAACGGTTGTGTAGTGTTCAAGGACTACGCCCGCTTCCTGCGTGCCTTCAAGCGCGGTGAGTTCAACAAGATGGTTGTCGTGACGCGAATGCAATCTTCCAAGCCAGCACGGATCGCATCTCTTTTCTGATAAATCGCCTTTGATTGGATGATCTTTCGAATGATGGTGCATCACAAAGAAATGTGATCCCCAATTTCTTGCAGGGCACACCAGAATTGGTAGAGATCTTTCATCGAAACTGATCGGAGATTTCTATGAAGCTTTATTACAAGGTGGGTGCTTGTTCGCTCGCACCCCATATCATTCTGAGCGAAGCAGGCCTGCCTTATGAACTGGAAGCCGTGGACCTCAAGGCCAAGACGACGGCAGATGGTGCCGACTATTTTGCGATCAATCCGCGTGGAGCAGTTCCCGCGCTGGAAGTGGAGCCCGGCAACGTCATCACGCAGAACGCGGCAATCCTCCAATATATCGGTGACCATTCCGATGTTGCGGCGTTCAAGCCTGCCTATGGCACGATTGAACGCGCACGCCTGCAGGAAGCGCTCGGCTTCTGCTCCGACTTGCATTCGGCCTTTAGCGGTCTGTTCGCGCCTAACCTGAGCGAGGAAGCAAAAGCTGGCGTTATCGCCAATATCAATCGTCGCCTGGGCCAGTTCGAAGCCATGCTGTCGGATAAGAATGCTTACTGGCTTGGCGATGATTTCACGCAGCCTGATGCCTATGCGTCTGTCATCATTGGCTGGGGTGTCGGCCTCAAGCTTGATCTCAGTGCTTATCCCAAGGCTCTGAAATTACGCGAGCGTGTGCTGGCCCGCCCAAACGTGCAGAAGGCATTCAAGGAAGAAGGCCTGAACTAAAAAATAAAGGCCGGAGGCCCAAACCTCCGGCTTTTATTACCTTGGCTACAGACGCAGCAATTGCCGACTGCGTTCATAGGTGCATCTCTTGTCAATTCTTGGGAAGATCAAATGGCGGAGAGAGCGGGATTCGAACCCGCGATACGGTTCCCCGTATACACACTTTCCAGGCGTGCGCCTTCAACCACTCGGCCACCTCTCCGTCCGCCTTGCTGTCGGGAAACCGTGTATCACGGTGAAAACTGACTGCAAACGTGGCACCGCTTTTCGAAACAGGCGCTGGTTAATCGCCAACTAGCGGGTGCGGCGCGAATATAGCCAGAAAATGCATATGTTCAACAGCTATTTGCAAGTTTTTGTGCCTAAATCACCGAGCCTGTGCAAAGAACGGTATATGAGGCGTAACCATATGTAATTATTTGGCTTTATTTTAATCGTGCAATTGTGTTGCTGCGTGGCTTTGAGTCTGACGGGCTCTGTGTGCTATGCTTTAGCAACATCAAAAAGACAAATCCTCGGATGACCAGGCTGAAAACCGGTGCCGAGATCAGGGTAGGAATTCCGGGGCAGAGAATCGTGATCCGATTTGTATTGCGTAGTTTTGCGGTTGTTTTTCTGGCTTTGGCTGTGATTTTCGCGGTCCTTGACGGTGCGCGTTCCGTCGGAGCATCACAGTTCACGGCAAAACCGCTTTTGTCCATGTGGTCGCGCAATGCGCCCGAGACATTGGCCGATGCAGAAACCTTCGTGACGCACTATATAGGGGCAGGAGCCTGGAATGCCGTCTGCATTCCGCTGCTTGAGCAACCGGGCTGGCTTCTTTTCGGCGTTCTCGCCCTTTTATTCTATGCAATCGGTCATCGTCGGGAGCGCCCTCTGGGACGCTTCACCGCTCGATAATCAGGAGGTGGAGACCATGAGTTTCTTGGACAGCTATCGCAAGAAGACGCAGATGCCTTCGTCGGATGAGGCATTGCCCGGACGTGCGCAACCGATCCCGACAGCCGCCACGCACTTCGTCAACGGTCGCCCGCTGAAAGGCTCCTGGCCGGAAGGCTACAAGCAGGTTCTGTTTGGAATGGGCTGTTTCTGGGGTGCCGAGCGTCTGTTCTGGCAGGTGCCGGGTGTTTACGTCACCGCTGTTGGCTATGCGGGCGGCTCGACGCCCAATCCAACCTATGAGGAAACCTGCACCGGACTGACTGGTCATGCCGAAGTTGTGCTTGTGGTCTACGATCCCAACGTCGTGAGCCTTGACGAGTTGCTGACCCTGTTCTGGGAGGAGCACGATCCAACCCAGGGCATGCGGCAGGGCAACGATATAGGCACGACCTATCGTTCGGTCATCTATACGTTCGACAAAGCTGATCGTGACGTGGCAGAAAAGAGCCGTGAAGCCTATTCGCAGGCGCTTGCTGCCCGTGATCTCGGTCCGATCACCACGGAAATCGAGGATGCGCCGGAACTCTATTATGCCGAGGACTATCATCAGCAATATCTGGCGAAGAACCCGAATGGCTATTGTGGATTGCGCGGCACCGGCGTGAGCTGCCCGATCCCGCTGGCACGATAGGCGGGCTGTAATCAACAGATCGCGCGGTCCTTACCGCGCGATCTGCTTTTTCAGGATCAACATCCCGGCATAGTCGCCTTCCAGATGCTCGAAATCGCTCCAACCTATTTGCCGGTATAGGTCCGGCTTGTTCGTATAGAGATAGATTTTTCTATAGCCGAGTTCCTGCGCGGCGTCCTCGATGGCGCCGACAAGACCTTTGGCAATGCCTTTGCCGCGATAGTCGGGTGCGACGAACACGCTCGCCACCCATGGCTTCAGATGCGGATGGGTTTCCAGATCGCTGTGGATCAGAAGGGCAAGGCCGGCGGGCTGCCCGTTCCAGAGCGCGACCCGTGCCGCCTGCCCATCGTTTTCGTGGGAAATTTCGCTGAAAGCCTTGGCTGTC
Source organism: Brucella sp. LJL56 (assembly GCF_054871705.1). NCBI lineage: Bacteria > Pseudomonadati > Pseudomonadota > Alphaproteobacteria > Hyphomicrobiales > Brucellaceae > Brucella > Brucella sp. LJL56. The sequence continues at coordinate 303,715 of NZ_JBTXLQ010000004.1, read as the reverse complement.
TGCTCAAGGGATAAACCGGAAAATTCGCCCCATTCCGCATGGTTCCATGCGGCACAGATGGGCACAAGATCGGGACACTCGGCGAGGGAGACGATCTGGAGCATGGCTTTACCAGTGCGGTGGCTTGGTGACCGGCACCTCCGGCGCGGTCTGTTCTTCCAGTTCCAGAAATCGGTCGGTCAATGCGCCGAGTTTCTTGGAAAGCTGATCTATGGTTTTCCATTGTTCGGCCAGAACGGATGATAACTCATCGATTGTCTTTTCCTGTTCGGCTACGCGAATTTCGAGCTCGGTCAGGCGCTGATCCGGTGTCATGGCTGGCTTCCATTGGTCTTTGGGCATCGGTGGTCAGCGGGGTTTAGCCGCTTTCGGTCCATATCGGAAGTACGGTATCACATCATTGCGTCAGCACGAGCACGCCGTTTGAAACTTCATAGTGACGCAGACGCTTCAGAAAGCTCATGCCGAGAAGCGTGTCGGACAGGGCGTCGTTACGCAGTACCATGGCTTCCACATTTTCCAACCGGACTCGTCCGATTTCGATGCTGGGCAGGATGGCGGATGCAGCAATGGTTTCGCCATTGGCGGTCGAGACGCGATATTTGAAATCGGCAGGTTTGAGCGACAGGCCGACGCGCCTTGCGGCGCTGGCGTTGATCGCAACGACACTTGCCCCCGTATCCACCATGGCGCGAAGGGATTGACCGGCAACCTTTATGTCCGTGATGAAATGACCGCGACTGTCCGGCGCGATCTGCGTGCGGCGTCCGCTGTACGCAGTGGGGTTTTCTGAAGGAGCAGTCGAAGCTGTAGCGGATGTGTTTGAAGCGACTTTCGGCTGCTGGCCGAATTTCTCAAACAGAAGCGGGAAGGCTATTGCCAGTCCCGCAAATACCAGAAGGATCGTAAAAACCCGCGCCATGCTGCCCCCGTTTCCAAGGACAATAGCAGGCGCGGGGCGCTCTGCGTTGTTTATTTTAGCGCGCATCTGGCCCGAAAACCGCTTCACACTTTTCGGGATGCGCGCTGGTGTTTACTTCGTGCCGTACATGCGGTCGCCCGCATCGCCGAGACCGGGAACGATATAGCCCTTTTCATCGAGGCGCTCATCAATGGAGGCTGTGAACACGTCGACATCCGGATGGGCGTCGGTAAAGCGCTTGATGCCTTCCGGTGCCGCCAGCAGACAGAGGAAGCGGATATTGGTCGCGCCGCGTTCTTTCAGCTTGTCGATGGCGGCGATTGCCGAATGCCCGGTGGCCAGCATCGGATCGACCACGATGATGAGGCGGTTGACGATATCTTCCGGCGCCTTGAAGTAATATTCGACCGGCTGCAGCGTGTCGTGATCGCGGTAAAGGCCGATATGGGCGACGCGCGCGGCGGGCACCAGATCGAGCATGCCTTCCAGAAGGCCATTGCCTGCGCGCAGGATCGAGGCGAAGACCAGCTTCTTGCCTTCAAGTACCGGCGCGTCCATCGGCATCAACGGTGTTTCGATCGGCATGGTGGTCAGTTCGAGATCGCGCGTCACTTCATAGCAGAGCAACAGCGATATTTCCTTCAGCAGCCGTCGAAAGCTGGCTGTCGACGTTTCCTTCTTGCGCATGATGGTGAGCTTGTGCTGGACAAGCGGATGGCTGACGACTGTAACGCCCATGATCTTTCCACTTTTCTTGTTATCTTTTTGACTTTAGCGGCAGTTTGCGCCGGAGAAAACGCGTGGCGAGCGCGCACGCACAGTTTTATGTCTCTTTGGCCATTTTTAAGCGCTAACGCAAGCCAGTTCAAAGGTGCCGGATCACAAAAGGGGTAGTGGAGGACGGTCTCTGCTTGTATCGTTCGGCACAAGCTTTATATGCATAACCGAAAATCATTTTCGTCAGACTATTCAAAAAGCAGGATGAGCTATGAGCCAGCAGAACGGCAATGCGGACCGCGTCGGCGCACAAGGTGGCATGGAGCATTCATTCGGCTTCAAGGCGGTTGACGAAAGCGAAAAGCAGGGTCTGGTCAACGACGTTTTCCATAAGGTCGCCAGCAAGTACGACGTGATGAACGATCTCATGTCGGCGGGCATGCACCGCGTCTGGAAAGATGCGATGATTGCATGGCTGGCGCCGTCGAAGCGCCCCGGCTGGACCTCCCTCGACGTTGCAGGCGGTACCGGCGATATTGCTTTCCGCATTGTGGAGGCTTCCGGTCGTCAGGCCCATGTCACCATTCTCGATATCAATGGCTCGATGCTCGGTGTTGGTCGTGAACGGGCGATCAAGAAGGGCCTTGCCGACAATCTCGAATTTGTTGAAGCCAGTGCCGAAGAGCTGCCATTTGAAGATGCGAGCTTCGATGCTTACACGATTTCGTTCGGCATTCGCAATGTTCCGCATATCGACAAGGCGCTGTCCGAAGCTTATCGCGTGTTGAAGCCGGGCGGTCGTTTCCTCTGCCTCGAATTCTCCGAGGTTGAACTGCCGGTTCTCGACAAGGTTTACGACCAGTGGTCGTTCCACGCCATCCCACGCATCGGCAAGATGATTACCGGGGATGCCGATTCCTACAGCTATCTGGTTGAATCGATCCGCAAATTCCCCAAGCAGCAGGATTTTGCCGCGATGATCGAGAAGGCTGGTTTCGAGCGCGTGAGTTATCGCAATTTCACTGGTGGCATTGCCGCGCTTCATTCCGGCTGGAAGCTTTGATTGTGCCTGTGATGAATTGGGGTCAGAACGGGGCATCGAGGCATGAGTAATCTATCCGCCGCTTTTCGGCTGATGCGGGCCGGATGGATATTAACGCGCGAAGGCGTTATCAGCGCCTTGCCGGTGGAAGGGCTTTCCGGTCTTCCGGCGTTCGGGCACAAGATTGCAGGCATTCTGGCGCGCCCGCGTGCGCGGCACATGCAGCGTTCCGAGCGCATGTCGCGAGCCATGAACAAGCTCGGTCCATCCTATGTGAAGCTTGGCCAGTTTCTGGCAACCCGCCCGGATATTGTCGGGCAAGATGTTGCTGCCGATCTGGAGCTTTTGCAGGATCGTCTCGACTTCTTCCCGCAAGCCGATGCGATTGCCGGCGTCGAAGGCTCGCTTGGTCGCAAGATCGATGATCTTTACCTGCATTTCGATGCGCCGATAGCGGCGGCGTCGATGGCGCAGGTGCATCCGGCTGAAGTCATGAAAGACGGAACGCGCCAGAAGGTTGCGGTCAAGGTTATTCGGCCGGGCGTTCGCCAGCGCTTTGCCCGCGACCTTGAAGGTTTCTACATGGTTGCGCGCATGCAGGAGCGCCACGTGCCCTTCACGCGCCGTCTGCGCCCGGTACAGGTTGTCGAGACGCTTCAGCAGACCACCCGCATCGAGATGGATCTGCGTCTGGAAGCGGCAGCGCTTTCCGAGATTGCCGAAAACATCAAGGGCGACGAAGGTTTTCGCGTGCCCAACGTCGATTGGGAGCGGACCGGTCGCGATGTGCTGACGCTCGAATGGATCGACGGCATCAAGATGTCGGATATTTCTGCGCTTGAAGCAGCCGGTTTTGATCTTAAGAAGCTTGCCGAAACGCTGATCCAGTCCTTCCTGCGTCATACACTGCGTGACGGCTTTTTCCACGCCGACATGCATCCCGGCAATCTGTTCGTCGACCCGCAAGGTATTATCGTTGCGGTCGATTTCGGCATCACCGGACGGCTCAACAAGCAGCAGCGGCGCTTCCTTGCCGAAATTCTCTATGGCTTCATCACCCGCGATTACATGCGTGTGGCCGAAGTGCATTTCGAAGCGGGTTATGTGCCACACACCCATGATGTGGCGAGCTTTGCGCAGGCCATTCGCGCTATCGGTGAGCCGATCCACGGCCAGCCGGCAGAAACCATTTCCATGGCCAAGCTTTTGACGCTTCTGTTCGAAGTGACCCAGCTTTTCGACATGGAGACACGGCCGGAACTTCTGATGCTCCAGAAAACCATGGTTGTCGTGGAAGGGGTGTCGCGTACGCTCAATCCGCATTTCAATATGTGGAAAGCGGCGGAGCCGGTCGTCGGCGACTGGATCGCCAAAAATCTTGGACCGCAAGGCATGCTTCTCGACGCGAAGGACAGCGCTTATTCGCTGCTGCATTTCACGCGCAAGACGCCGGAACTTGTGGCACGTGTGGAGCGAGTTTCGGTGGCGCTGGATGATATGGCCGCCAACGGTTTGCGCTTCGATGCGGCGACGGCGGAAGCCATCGGTCGCGCTGAAGCCAAGCATTCGCGCTGGGGCCGGATAGCGCAGGTGGTGATTGCAGTTTCACTCGCGGCGATAGCGATTAAACTCTATCTTTGGCTCTAAGTTCACTTTTAAAGTGACAGATCAACCCTGTTGTGATTTCAGTGATTGCACTTGTAACGGGCAGGTGCAATCAGATGGCCAGTATTACGATTCGTAATCTCGACGATGCCGCTAAAGAACGACTGCGCATCAGGGCAGCACAGAATGGGCGCTCCATGGAAGAAGAGGCGCGGCTTCTTCTGGCCGGACTGAATGAAGCTCCGCAAACTATTGCAGTATCTTCAGGTGCAGGAACTTCGCTGGCTGGCAAACGCATTCTTCTCATTATCGGCGGTGGCATCGCCGCCTATAAGACGCCGGACCTCATTCGGCGGCTGCGTGAGCGTGGCGCGCATGTGCGCCCGTTGATGACGGCAGCAGCGCAGCAATTCGTGACACCGCTGACCATTGGCGCAGTTTCCGCCGATCATGTCTTTACCGATCTTTTTTCCCGCGAGGATGAGCAGGATGTAGGCCACATCCGGCTGGCGCGCGATGCGGACCTGATCGTGGTCGCGCCCACGACCGCCAATCTGATGGCCAAGATGGCCAATGGTCTGGCTGACGATCTTGCTAGCGCAGTACTGCTTGCCCGCAAAGTTCCGGTGCTCGTTGCACCTGCCATGAACCCTGCCATGTGGGATAATTCCGCGACGAGACGCAACCGTCTGACGCTCGAAAAGGACGGCGTGCACTTCATTGGTCCGGAGAAGGGCGAGATGGCGGAAAGCGGTGAAGCCGGAACAGGCCGGATGAGTGAACCGCTGGCAATTGTCGCGGCAATAGAAAATTTGCTGGCACCGCCGGCAAAGCCGCTTGCTGGCAAAACCATTGTCATGACTTCCGGCCCCACGCACGAGCCGATTGATCCGGTTCGCTACATTGCCAACCGTTCGTCGGGCAAGCAGGGCCATGCCATCGCGGCGGCGCTGGCGCGATTAGGTGCTGTGGTGCATCTGGTGTCCGGTCCAGTCAATATTCCCGACCCCGACGGCGTTGACGTCATCCATGTCGAGACGGCGCGCGAGATGCAGGCGGCAGTGGAGCGACATCTCCCCGCCGATGCGGCGGTGATGGTTGCAGCCGTTGCCGATTGGCGCACCGCCAATGAAGCCGGGCAGAAGATCAAGAAAAAGCCCGGCGAAAGCGCTCCCACACTTGCCATGGTCGAGAACCCCGACATTCTCGCGGGTGTCGGTCACAGTGACAAGCGACCGGGTCTGGTGGTCGGCTTTGCAGCGGAAACGCAGGACGTGGCAGAAAACGCGCAACGCAAGCTGGAGAAAAAGGGTGCGGACTGGATCGTCGCCAATGATGTTTCAGGCGATGTGATGGGTGGCGACCGCAATCATGTGCGCATCTTGAGCCATTCCGGCATTGAGGAATGGCCGGAGATGAGCAAAGAGCAGGTTGCTGAAAAGCTGGCGGAGAAGATCGCCGCCAGCCTTGCGGATTAAACCTTGTCGCGGACCTGATAGTCCTTGACGGTGGCGAAGCGGATATCCTTCCAGCGTTCGGCCTCGTAATTGAGAGAGAAGCCGTTCTGCGCCAGGAAGACTGGGTCATGGTCGAGGTCATGCGCGATGTCCGCGCGATGCGAGGCAATGAAGCGGTCGAGTTCGGCCGGGTCGTCGGCGGAAATCCACCGGCAGACGGAGAAGCGCGACATTTCAAAGCCGACCGGTAGCGAATATTCCACTTTCAGGCGTTCCGTCAGAACGTCGATCTGGAGAGCGCCGACCACACCGACAATGGCCGGAGAACCGTCATCGGGTACAAAGAGCTGCACGACGCCTTCCTCGGCCATCTGCTGCAGCGCTTCGCGCAGCTTCTTGGCCTTCATGGCGTCGTCGAGGCGCACGCGGCGCAAAATTTCCGGGGCAAAGTTCGGCACACCGCGGAACAGAATATCCTCGCCCTCGGTCAGCGTATCGCCGATGCGCAGCGTGCCGTGGTTGGGAATGCCGACCACATCACCCGCAAAAGCCTCGTCGGCGATCTGGCGCGAACGCGCAAAGAAGAATTGCGGTGCGGACAGGCTCATCGGTTTGCCGGTGCGCACCAGCTTTGCCTTCATGCCACGTGAAAGCTTACCAGAGCAGACGCGCAGGAAGGCGATGCGGTCGCGGTGGTTCGGGTCCATATTGGCCTGAATCTTGAACACGAAGCCGGTCATCTTGTCTTCGGTTGAACCGACCATACGCGTATCGGCCTGCTGGTCGCGCGGCGAGGGACCAAAATCGCAGAAGGCTTCAATCAGGTCGCGCACGCCGTAATTCTTCAGCGCCGAACCGAAATAAACCGGGGTCATATGACCTTCGCGGAAGGAAGCGAGATCGAACGGACGGCAGACGCCGCGTGCCAGCTCGACATTTTCCAGCCAGGCTTCGCGCTCGTTTTCAGGCAGAAGTGCCGCAGCCTCTGCCGGGCCGCTGACCCTGGTTGGCTGCTCTTCACTGTCCTGGCGGCGCATCGTGTCGTTATGCAGATCATAGGTGCCTGCAAAGCTCTTGCCGGAACCGATAGGCCAAGTGATCGGGGCTGTATCGAGCGCCAGCTTTTCCTCGATCTCGTCGAGGATTTCGAGCGGGTCGCGCGCTTCGCGGTCCATCTTGTTGACGAAGGTGACGATAGGAATGTCGCGCATGCGACAGACTTCGAACAGCTTCAGCGTCCGTGGCTCGATACCCTTGGCGGCGTCGATGACCATGACGGCAGAATCCACGGCAGTCAGCGTGCGGTAGGTGTCGTCCGCGAAGTCTTCGTGGCCCGGCGTGTCGAGCAGGTTAAAGATGCAATCCTTGTATTCGAAGGTCATCACCGAGGTGACGACCGAGATGCCGCGGTCGCGCTCGATGTTCATCCAGTCCGAACGGGTCTGGATGCGATCCTTCTTGGCCTTCACCTCACCGGCGAGTTGGATGGCGCCGCCGAACAGCAGCAGCTTTTCGGTCAGCGTGGTCTTACCGGCGTCCGGGTGCGCGATGATCGCGAATGTGCGGCGCTTGGAAACGGGGTGGTCAGCGGGCATGAAGAAACTCGTGATGGCGAAACGTTGGGCTGCGCGTGAAAGCGCGCCGCGAAGATGTTGGGGAGCATCTAGCAGGACTTGGCCGAAAGGTCGAGTTCAAATGAAAAGCGGCGCAGTGTGCGCCGCTTTGCCAGTGATGCGTGATGATGCTTATCGGCTCTTGATGCCAAGGCCGAAGGCGATGAAGGACCAGCCCTGGAAGATCAGGTCTATCGCCAGAAATAGACCGAGGATGAACAGGCTGTTGACCGGCCATTTGATGGCGATGATGAGACCAAGCAGCAAGGTGATGACACCGGCTGCGACAACCCAACCCCAGCCGGCAGCGGGCTTGGACTTGAAACCGAGCCAGATGCGGAAAGCACCGGAACCCAGAAGAGCTGCCGCCAGAAGGAAGGTCAGCACACCGGCCGCCAGTACCGGATTGATGAAGGCGACAATACCGGCTGCCGTATAGAGCAGGCCGCTCAGGAGCCAGAAGAAGAAGCTGCCCCAGGTTTTGACGCCGAACGCGTGAATGATCTCGATGACACCGCCGATCAGCATCATCAGGCCGACATAGTAGACCGAGACCACGGTGGCCAGAACGAGATTGCCGAAGGCGATGCCTCCGAGGATCAGCAGTGCCACCCCAAGGGCGACGAACCACCCCCACTTGCCGGTAAGTTCTTTTGGAAGGGTTGGTCGGTCGAAATCATTGTGAGCTGTTGCCATGAGACGTCCCTCAAATTTTCATGCCTCCTGAACAATATAAGGCATGTCCGGATTTTGACCAGCTTTTGCTCAGGACAGGTCAGATCGTTGTTGCCCCCACTGTTCGTTTGGTCTGCCTGGCATTATATCTCTTTGCTATTGCAGTCGTTTTCCGCTTAAAGTTAATGTGATGTTCGATCTCGTTTCCCACTACTGGCCGCATATCCTGTTTGTCCTGTCGGGCGTTCTTGGAGCGATCGCTGCCATTCACGCGACCATGACCAAGGAGGAGGTGCGCACCGCCATCGGCTGGGTTGGTGTGATCGTGCTGTCGCCCATCGTCGGGGCGGTGGTTTATGCCATCGCGGGCGTGAACCGGATTCGGCGTTCGACGCTCACCCACCAGCGCGCCAATATGGGCAAGATCGCGCTCTATCACCTGTCGCACTTTGATACGACGAACGATCTCGTGCGTGCCGCCTTCGGACGCCAGTTCGGGGCGATGAAGATACTTGGCGACGCAGTCAGCCTTTACGATTTCACCAGCGGCAACAGTATCGAGATGCTGGAAACGGGCGACGAAGCCTATGCCGCAATGCTCGACGCCATTGGCAAGGCCGAGCGCAGCATCATGCTGGAAACCTATATTTTCGACCGGGATGGTATTGGCGAAAAATTTGCCGATGCTCTGAGCGATGCAGTCAAGCGCGGCGTGGAGGTGCGGGTGCTGGTCGATGCGGTCGGCGCGCGTTATTCCTTTCCGAGCATCGTCAAGCTTTTGAAGGACAAAGGCGTTGCGGTTGATGTGTTCAACGGCAATATCATCATCGGGCTGCGCCTGCCTTATGCGAATCTGCGCACCCACCGCAAAATCCTCATTGTCGACGGCAAGATCGCCTTTACCGGAGGCATGAATATTCGTGCGGGTTTCGTGCGTGCGATTGCGGGTGATGCGGTTGCCTTCGATACGCATTTCAAGCTGGAAGGTCCGGCGATTGCCGATCTCTTTCACATCGCATCCGAAGACTGGCGCTTTGCGACCGGTGAACTCCTGACCGGCGGAGCCTGGAAGATAGCGCCGCCGGACAACCCGCCGGGAACGGGAACGCTGGTGCGTGTCGTCGGATCAGGTCCCGACAAGAATGTGGAAACCAACCAGCGCATGATGATGGGCGCGTTTTCGATTGCCGAGCAGCATATTCTCATCATGACGCCTTATCTTTTGCCGGATCGCGAACTGATCAGCGCGCTGGTGACGGCGGCGCGGCGCGGCGTGTCGGTGGATATCGTCGTGCCGGGCGTCAACAATCTGAAGCTGGTGGATCGTGCCATGCGCGCCCAGTTCGACCAGCTCTTGAAGGATGGCTGTCGCATCTGGCGGGCCGGTGGTGCTTTCAATCACTCGAAGCTGATGACCATCGACGGTGCATGGTCCTATGTCGGATCGTCGAATATCGATCCGCGCTCGCTGCGGCTGAATTTCGAGGTCGATCTTGAAATCCTCGACCGCGACGTGGCACGTCAGGTGGAAGAACGCATCGGCAAGGTGATAGAGGGTAGCCGCGAGGTCAATCTTGCGCGGCTCAAGAACCGACCATTTCTGGAGCGACTTTTGGACCGGATTATTTGGCTTGGTTCGCCTTATCTCTAAAACTATCCAGCTCTGCTCGTGAATATTTCCGGGCTGTATTCTTCAAGCAGGTTTGTTGCCGATTTGAGATCGAGATGTGCCTTGATGGGCAGGTGATCGGATGCCAGGCGCGCCAGCGGCGTATTGTGGACTTCAACCGATGTAACCAGATTGTGCGGCGCACCCAGCACGCGATCCAGCGCAAAAACAGGGAACCGTGAAGGGAAACTCGGGACTGCTGTGGCGACGTGATTGAAGGTCGGCATCAGAGCTGCAAGCGACGAGCGCTTGCCGATGCGCCATTCGTTGAGGTCGCCGATCAGCAAGGTCGGCAGTGTGTCGGCCTCCTGCAAGGCGGTGAGAATGCTTTCGGCCTGCTGCTCGCGGGAACGTTTCAAGAGACCAAGATGCGCGGCGATCACGCGCAAGGGGCCTGCCGGAAACTGCAAGTCCGCAACCAGTGCACCACGCGGCTCGACGCCGGGAAGCTTGAGCTGCTGCACATTGCGCACCACGCCTTCGCGGAACAGAAGCACATTGCCATGCCAGCCATGGCCCTTGGGCATTGTTGAGGTGATGGGGACGGGTATGAGACCATGGCGGCGTTCAAGCAGGCCGAGATCGAGCAGGCCGGAACGTTCGCCGAAACGCCTGTCGGCTTCCTGCAGGGCGATCACATCCGCGTCGATTTCACTGATAACTTCGGCCGTGCGTTGCGGATTGAACTGCTTGTCGATGCCGATGCATTTGTGGACATTGTAGGATGCAATGACAATATCGCCGCCGGTAATATTGGCGTTGAGCGGCCTGTAACCCGGCCTGTTCCGGATAGCCGTCAGGATGGATTTCGATATCCGGTTTGGTTCTTTCTTCTTCAGCACCCGTTTTTCACCTGTCAGGTATTCGGTTCCGAAAGACTATGACATCCGCCAGTGAGATAAACTGGTATCCGTCTGAAACTGTATTGCAACATCCTATATATAGACAGGTTGCACGCCCGTTTGAATAGCAATCCCCTACACAATTAGGCGACTACCTTGCAATGAAACGGATCAGCCTGTCGGTAAGACCTGTGTAGGGTGGCTTGATGAGATCGCTTGGAGCCAGGGCGTATTTGGTCAGGACCGGCATGGCCTTGGAAAAGGTCAGAAAGCCGTCATGGCCATGATATTGCCCCATGCCGCTCGCGCCCACGCCTCCGAACGGCAAGTCGCTGCAGGCGAAGTGATAAAGCGTATCGTTGACGCAGACGCCACCCGCAACAATGCGGCTGAGCATCATTTCAATCTCTGCCGTGTTGTCGCTGAAACAGTATAGCGCCAGCGGACGATCAAGCTTGAGAATGAAACCGATTGCATCGTCGAGCAGGCGATAGCTGACGATTGGCAGAAGCGGGCCGAAAATCTCCTCCTGCATGATCGCGCTGTCTGTGGCAGGTTCCAGCACCAGTGCAGGCGCCATGAAACGGGGCTGATCGGAGTTTGCCGGAAGCTCGATGACGGTCTCGCTCCTGTTTGCGGCATCGGCCAGCAGTTTCGACAGTCGCATTTCCTGAGCATCATTGATGATTGTCGTGCGGTCTTTTTCCGCTGATGCACTGCCGTAACGCATCTGCATTTCGGCACGCAGAAGGTCCACGAAGTCGTCGCGCTGGCTGTGATGGATCAGAACATAGTCCGGCGCGATGCAGGTTTGCCCTGCATTGAAGAATTTGCCAGTGGCGATTGCGCGGGCGGCGCGTTTGAGGTTGGCGTTTTCGCTGACAATGGCGGGCGACTTGCCGCCAAGCTCGAGCGTTACCGGGGTCAGGTTTTGCGCTGCGGCCGCCATGATCTTGCGCCCGACGGCGGTGGAGCCGGTGAAAAAGAGATGGTCGAATGGCAGCGACGCGAATTGCGCGGAAAGCGATGCGTCGCCAAGTGCCACGGTAACACGATCATCTGGAAAAACATCTGCAAGCAGGCTTTGCAGAAATTCGGCGGTGTGCGGTGTGTGTTCGGATGGTTTCAGGAAAACGTGGTTTCCGGCTGCGATTGCCGCGACAAGCGGCGCCAGTGCGAGATTGACCGGATAGTTCCACGGTGCGATGATCCCCACCACGCCCAGTGGAACATAGCGGATTTCGGCTTTGGCAGGCCACATTTTCCAACCGGCCTTGCGGCGTTTCGGCTTCATCCAGCGCTTGAGTTTGTGCAGGGCATCATCGATTTCGGCAAAAACGACGCTGGCTTCACCGAGTAGGGTTTCGTGCAGCGACCGATTGCCGAAATCCGTGCTGATGGCTTTCGCCATTTCATCCAGTCTCGCTTCGAGCCTTTCACGCAGACGCTTCAGGTCGTCCAGGCGCTGTTCATAGGCAGGCCGATCTTCAAGCCATGCCTGCCGCAGGCGCTCGAATGCGGTTTGCAATGCTTGTGCTTCAGTCACCATAGGCAAAATCCTCCGTCGAACGAGCAAAGAGGAATTGCGCGGCATAATAGGTTGCAAGCACCCAGAGGCCGTTCAGCGGAATATCGAAGCTGAACCGTCCATAGGCAAGCAATGTGTCGCTTGCCATGAAGAAGAGGCCACCTGCTGCAGCAAGCCAGGCGGCATAGCGCTGCGGCGTTCCCGGTTCGGTGTCGAGCGCGCGGCTCATCGCCTGTGCCGCCATGATGCCGAGTGCGGCGGCATAGATGATGACGGGGATTTTCATGGGTGTCGGCAGCGATGACCAGAGTCCCGCTATGATGGCAAGGGCTGCGATGGCGAAAAGGACGAAAACGCCTTTATGCGCGGCAAAGCGTGCACGGCGGCAAAGCGCATAGATATAAGCGCAATGGGTGATGAGAAAGCAGATCAGTCCCGCCATGAAATAATCGCCGGGCAGCATCAGAAACAAGTCGCCGAGTGCGGCAAAAGCCAGGCCAAAGGCGACCGCGAAACCATAGGATTTCGATTTGGGGCGCCCGGCGCAAAGCACGGCTGCGAGCAGCAGCAGCGTTGCGGTCGGCTTGGTCAGATAATGCAGCCAGCGCCATGCGGAAGCTTCGCCATTATAGCTCATGAGACTGCCCGCAATGGCGCAGACTGCGCAGAACAGAAACAGGCCGTAAAGCGTTCTGTTCCCTTCAAACTCCAGCAAGCCTCTTCGGCGCATATTGGCTCCCCGTTATTATAATTGTAAGCAAATGGATTAGGGTCAAAAGGTCGTCGGATTGTGCCGCCAATTGCGAGATCAGCGCAATAGGCACAATTCATCGGGCTGTTGACAAAGCCCAGCCGAAGGAAGCGGGCTCCTGGTTGTCCGGGGCCGGAAAGCCCGGTTGGAATCAGGAAAGGTTCTTGCGTCGCTCGATCTCTTCTTCCGATGGGTGGTCCATCGCAAAAGAACCGGTCTTGAGATCGCCTGAACGCTGATAATTGGCAATGATGACGCCGCTGGGCGATGCGGTGGAGCTGACCAGCTTGAAGGCTGCTGGCATGGACTGTCCGTCGAACAGGCGCTTGCCCGTGCCGAGGACGACCGGATAGATCAACAGCCGCAACTCGTCGACCAGATCGCTGGCAAGTAGCTGATGAGCAAGTTCGCTGCTGCCCGAAACTGACAGGTCGGGACCTTCGGTCGCCTTGATGGCCTTCAATGAGGCGATGATATCGTCGCCCAACAGTTCGCTGTTCTGCCAGCTCAGGCTTTCCGGCCTGTGCGTCGCGACATATTTCGTCACTTCGTTGAACATTCTGGCAATCTCGCCTTCACCAGGTACAAAACCGGGGTCGTTTGGGTCTGTTACCTGATGCGGCCAATGGGCAGCAAAAATATCATAGGTGCGCCTGCCCAAAAGCAGGTCGAACGGCTTGGAAAAGCTCTCGCCCATCGCTCCGGCAACCACATCGTCCCAATAGGGCACGGTCCAGCCGCCATATTCGAACTGACCGGTCCGGTCCTCTTCCGGTCCGCCCGGCGCCTGCATCACGCCGTCGAGGCTCAGGAACGTTCCAACAATGATCCGTCGCATGATTTTCCTCCCAGGAAAGCCCGCCTCGCGGGACGTACCTTACAGGTTGGAAGCGGATCAGGATAGACGAGGGCTGTCAGGAAGTGATTCTGCTGTCTTGCGCCTTTTGCGGTCGATGCGCTCGGCTCGGGTGGAAAGCTCCGTATTGCCTTCAAGGTCGGTCTGCAAAATGAGGCCTTCCTGCTTCAGCCAGCGGATGATTTCGCCAAAGTCCCGATCATAGTCCGGTTGTTGCATGGCTCATCTCGCCTCCGATTTCCGTATGACGAGAATGCGCGGAGCGACCGCTTGTTGCAACAAGCGGCGGTCAGAAACGATGCCAGATCGTCGCTTTGTTTTTCTGCCAGCCGTTTCTATGCAGTAAAGGCGTGTCGTCAACTGCCTGCGGCCAGCCGATGCACAGATAAAGGCCAAAACGCCAGCTAGGCTGAACCTGGAAAAGCGTTTCCATTGCGCTTGGATCGAGAATGGAAACCATGCCGACACCGAGCCCGAACGATCTTGCCGCCAGATTGAGGTTCTGGACCGCCATCGCCGTGCTGTGCTCCAGGGTGACGGCCATGGACTGTCTTCCGAGGCCGTGCCCTTCGATGGGTGCCGTTTCGGTGAAAATCGCAAGCTGCAGGGGAGCAACCTCTATGCCTTCCAGTTTCAAATCGCGATAATGCTCTGCGCGCGCCCCTTCATAGATTTGTGCGGCTGACCGGTTGGCTTCGATGAATATATCGCGGACGGCAGCGCGTATCGGGATACTCTCGACTGAAATCACCCGCCAGGGACGGGCATTGCCGACGGAGGGGGCGTAGGTCATCGCTTCTTGCAAAGCGGCGATGATTCCGTCGTCCACGGTCGCATTGCTGAAGTGACGAACATCGCGCCGCCATTTCAGCAATTCAAAGAAAGCGTTGCGTTCGGAGGGAGAAAACTGCATCGACTGCCAAATCTGTTGGTCGGATTAACCGGCTCAAAGCCGGATCCTGCCGGGACGACAATCCGGAAACAAAAAAGCCCGCTTGCGCGGGCTTTTTGGGATGCTTCTGAACCTTGGTAGTGGTTCGAAGACTTGGAAATGGTGCCCAGAAGAGGACTCGAACCTCCACGCCCTTGCGAGCGCCAGCACCTGAAGCTGGTGCGTCTACCAATTCCGCCATCTGGGCGACGAGGACCCATCTAAGGGGTCGACCTGCCTCTGTCAATCGCGTTTTCGACATTCAGCCAGCTTTTTTTCAGCCAATGCTTTTTTCGCGTTGAAAAGAGGGACGGGCGCGCTGACGCGCCCGATAAATTCACAGCCAGACAGCTATCAGGCTTCGAGAATTTCCTTTGAAGCAACAGTCGAATCGGCATTGAGCCGGTAAACGACCGGAACACCGGTGTTGAGTTCCTGCTTGAGAATCTGTTCCGGTGTCAGGCCGTCGAGCGCCATGATGAGCGCGCGCAGCGAATTGCCGTGCGCGGCAACCAGAACCGTCTCGCCGCGCAGCACGTGCGGCTGCACCGTGTGGAGATAATAGGGCCATACGCGGGCGCCGGTGTCCTTCAGGCTTTCGCCACCCGGAGGCGGGACGTCATAGGAACGGCGCCAGATGTGGACCTGTTCTTCACCCCACTTGGCGCGGGCGTCATCCTTGTTGAGGCCCGACAGGTCACCATAGTCGCGCTCGTTCAAAGCCTGATCGCGGATTGTCTTGAGATCAGACTGGCCGAGCTGGTCAAGAATGTGCTGGCAGGTCACCTGCGCACGCGACAGCACGGACGTATAGGCGATGTCGAACTTCAGACCGGCGGCTTTCAGGCGCTGGCCAGCGGCCTTGGCTTCGGCATGGCCCTGTTCGGTCAGGCCCGGATCGCGCCATCCGGTGAAAAGGTTCTTGAGGTTCCATTCACTTTGACCGTGGCGGACCAGGACGAGAGTACGAGACATATGCAACGCTCCATTAATAAAGATAATCAGTCATTCAGCCCGAGAACGTCGAGCATGGAATAGAGACCGGGCTTCTTGCCATGAGCCCAGAGTGCGGCCTTGATCGCGCCGCGCGCAAAGACCGAACGGTCTTCGGCATGATGGGAAAGAACGACGCGTTCACCGGGACCGGCCAGGATCACCGAATGATCACCGATTACCGAACCGCCGCGCAATGTTGCAAAGCCGATGGAACCGGTTTCGCGTGGGCCCGTATAGCCGTCGCGCACGCGGACGCTGTTTTCCGCCAGTGCTATGTCGCGTCCCTTGGCTGCGGCTTCGCCGAGAAGCAGCGCAGTGCCGGACGGTGCATCGACCTTGTACCTGTGATGCATTTCAAGAATTTCGATGTCGAAATCTTGCGGGTCGAGCGCTTGCGCTGCCTTTTGCACGAGAACGGACAGAAGATTGACGCCGAGGCTCATATTGCCGGATTTGACGATGGTTGCGTGGCGGGCGGCGGCATGGATTTTTTCATCATCCTCGGTCGAACAGCCTGTCGTGCCGATGACATGAACGATGCGCGCCTGCGCGGCAAGCCCTGCAAACTCGACGCTGGCCGCAGGGCTTGTGAAATCAAGGACGCCTTGCGCCTTGGCAAAGATCGGCAGCGGATCGTCGGTGATGGTGACGCCGAGTGGCCCAATGCCGGTCACTTCACCCGCATCGCGGCCCAGAAAGGGAGAGCTGGAGCGTTCGATGGCGCCGACCAGCTTCACGCCTTCGATGGTCTGGATGGTACGGATCAGGGTTTGGCCCATGCGTCCGCCAGCGCCGACGACGACGAGGCCCATTTCGCTGTTTTGCGTTTCTCCGCTCATCGGGATTCTCCTGTCCGCAATTCTTCTGCCGACTGTTCGGTGATGATATCGCCGTTGCCGCTCTGCAATTGATAGAAGCGCGCATAGACGCCGTTCTGGATGGCGATCAGATCGTCGTGACGGCCTTCCTCCACAACGCGACCGGCTTCCATCACCACGATGCGATCCGCATTGACTACCGTGGAAAGGCGATGTGCAATCACGATTGTGGTGCGGTTCTGCATGATGCCTTCCAGCGCCTGCTGGACCCGCTTTTCCGATTCGTTATCGAGCGCGGAAGTCGCTTCGTCGAGCAGCAGAACCGGCGCATTGCGCACGATGGCGCGGGCAATCGAAACGCGCTGTCGCTGGCCGCCGGAAAGCGTCACACCGTTTTCGCCGACCGGGGTATCGTAGCCCTGCGGCTGTTGCAGGATGAAATCATGCGCATGGGCAAGCTTCGCGGCCTCGATGATTTCCTCATCCGTCGCGTCAGGGCGGCCATAGCGGATATTGTCGGCAATGGTGCCTTCGAACAGATAGGGCTGCTGAGAGACATAGGCGATGGCATGGCGCAGCGACCGTTTCCTGACCTGTGCGATATCCTGTCCGTCGAATAGAATCTTCCCGCTATCGAGATCGTAGAAGCGCTGGACGAGATTGATGAGCGTCGATTTGCCCGCGCCAGAAGCACCGACCACGGCGGTGGTTTCGCCCGCTTTGGCGACAAAGCTGACGCCATGCAGCACAGGGGCTGTCTCGTTATAGGAGAAATAGATGTCCTCGAAGCGGATTTCGCCGGGACCGGCTTTCAGCTCCACAGCGCCGGGAAGATCGCGCTGGCGCGGCTCTATATCCAGCACTTCATAGATCATGCGCGCATTGACGAGCGCCTTCTCCAGCCCGACCTGAAGGCGGGCGAGGCGACGTGCCGGATCATAGGCAAGCAGCATAGCGGTGATGAAGGCAAAGGTTGCACCGGGCGGCTGCTGTTCGAGAATGGCGCGATAGCCGCTATAGGCCAGCACGCCGGAGACGGCAACACCGGCCAGCATTTCGGAAATGGGCGTCGTGCGTTCGGAGACCTTGGCAATCTTGTTGCTGCGGCCTTCGGACTGGTCAATGAGCTTGCCGATCTTGGCGCGCAACTGATCTTCCATCGTAAAGGCTTTGACGATGGCAATACCCTGGATCGATTCCTGCATGGCGCCCAGCAGATGGGAATTGAGATGCACGAGATCGCGGGTGACGGAGCGGATACGGCGAGAAATATAGGCAACGGCGAGAATGAGCGGCGGGCCGATCAGGAAAATCGCAACCGACAGGACCGGGTCCATGTAGAACATCGTGCCGATGAGACCGATAAGCGAGATGAGATCGCGCGCGATCGACGAAATCGTCATGTTTAGAAGATCGCGAATGCCGGAAACATTCTGGTTGATCTGCGCCGCCAGATGGCCGGAGCGGGTATCGTTGTAGAAGTCGAGGCCGAGCTTCATCAGATGGTCGAAGATGCGCTTCTGATAGCGCGCGACCAGATTGTTGCCGATCTTGGCCAGTTCCACCGCCTGCACATAACCGGCAATGCCACGGAAGATAAACAGCGCGAGAAGTGTGCCGCAGATGATCCAGACCAGATTGAGCTGCTGCTCGACAAAAATCTTGTCGATCATCGGTTTCATCATATAGGCCAGCGCACCGTTCGAGCCGCCGACGATCAGCGATGCAAGGATGGCGATGATGTAGTTCTTTTTATATTCGCGGATGTTTTCCGACATCATGCGCCGGATTACGCGGGTGGCTTCGCCCGTGTCGATCTTCTTGTTCTTCTTCTTGAATAGACTCACGTGCAAAAGCGCTTTTTGTCTCAGAGCCTTCCGGTTGACCCGGCGGCTATCGTTGAAAAATACGACTTCCCATACGGAAACGCTGCACTGAAAAAGCCAGCGGCAATTTCAGTGCAGCGTTTCTATAACGTTATCCGTGCGGCTTGACCATCCTCAAGCTTTGCCGGTCAGTCGATGCGCCAGCGGCGTCCTTCGGTCGAGACTTCGAAACGGGCAGGGGCCTGCGCAAAGGCCGAAAGCCCGGTGAGGGCTGCAAGCTGGTGCGTGATTACGCGGACAGGAATGTCGCGCATGATGGCCTTGTGCGGGGCCTTGTCTTCGAAGGCTTCACGGAAAGCACCGGCCTTCAGCGCGGAAAGAATGCGCTGCGGAATGCCGCCGGAAAGGTAGACACCGCCCTGCGCCATGAAGACCAGCGCCAGATCGCCTGCAAGGCGCCCGAGGTAAGTGACGAACAAATGCAGGGTTTCTTCTGCCTGCGCATTGCTGCCGTCAAGCCCGGCTGAGGTGATGTCGGCGGGGGTCTCCAGCGTTGGCGTCACCTTGTCGGCGGCGCAGATGGCAAGATAGAGGTTGCGCAGGCCGCGCCCGCAAAGAATCTGCTCGCCTGCGACGCGGCCTTCGATGCGCTCGATATGCGGGAATACCTGATAATCGCGTTCACTCCGGGGACCGATATCAATGTGACCGCCTTCGCCCGGAACCGGCACCCATGCATGGCGCGTGCGGACAAGACCGGCAACGCCAAGCCCCGTGCCCGGCCCGAGCACGACGCGGGTGGCGATCACTTCTTCCGGCTTGCCGCCGATCTGCTCCAGATGATCGCTGCCGAGAGACACAACAGCGAGCGCCTGCGCCTCGAAATCGTTCAGCACCGTCACGTCCTCGAAACCGAGATCGGCGATCATCTTCTTCGGGCGCACGACCCAGTCGCAATTGGTAAGGTCGATTTCATCACCGTCTACAGGGCCTGCCACAGCGAGAATCGCGGAACGTGGCTGGATCGAGGTGTGATCGAGAATGGCGCTCTGTATCGCCTCATCGATGGTGGCATAATCTGCCGTCTGGAGAACGGGAAACTCCTTCGGCTCGGCATTGGAATCCACGAGGATAGCAAAGCGGGCATTGGTGCCGCCGATATCGCCGACGAGTACTGGAAACCGGAAACTCTGTTCGGCGTCGATAGTCGCTAGCATGTCCTCTCCCTGGTCATGTCTTCCACTTGCAACGGTTTCCCGTTGGTGGGTCAGTTTTGTGCAGGCTTAATCAAGAGCCTTGATCAGTTTTTCCGCTGTTGCACGATTGAGCGCCATGGGAATGTCGTAGACGCTGCCGAGACGCGTCAGCGCCTTCACATCGACATCGTGTGGTAGTGGCGATAGCGGATCGATGAAGAAGATGAGCACTTCGACCGTGCCTTCCGCGATCATCGCGCCGATCTGCTGGTCCCCGCCCAGCGGCCCGCTTTTCACACGCTGAAT
Source organism: Brucella sp. LJL56 (assembly GCF_054871705.1). Classification (NCBI taxonomy): domain Bacteria; kingdom Pseudomonadati; phylum Pseudomonadota; class Alphaproteobacteria; order Hyphomicrobiales; family Brucellaceae; genus Brucella; species Brucella sp. LJL56. Next base: position 283,965 of record NZ_JBTXLQ010000004.1, on the reverse strand, counting down.
ACGGAGAGAAGGGCAGGCATCCAGAATGAGACCGCCGGTTGTGCCCGTCGCCACGATGTCATAGCGGGCCAGCGCCTGCTCGTGAGCCGTTGCGAAGGCAACCATGTCATCCTTCTTCTGATCGTGGGCGATCAATGCGATGCGCAGGCGTTCCGTCATGAATGAGCAACCTTACGAGTTGATAACCTTGTCATTAGCACTCTAAATCGTTTTAATCCTATAGAGAAGCACTAGAGACCTGAAAAGAGGTTTTACTTTAAAAGCCTTTCTACTGCGCGCCGTAGGTGACATCCGCGACCGAATTCGGCGCAGGGCCGTTGAGGACGGCAGCGCAGGCTTTCGGCAGATCGGAAACCATGACCGGACGTGGCTTTTTCGGCGGTTCCTTCGACGGCTTTGCAGGCTTCCACGGCTCGTCAGTGAACCACCATGCGAGCGACTTGTCACAACCGTCACCGGCAGCCACCTTTGGCTGCGCCTTGCACTGTGGTGAGCCGGGCTGGCAGGTCAGGCGGACGTGGAAATGGTAGAAGTGACCCCAATAGGGACGCACCTTGCCGAGCCAGCTTCTGTCACCCGTCACCGTGTCGCAAAGCTGCTTCTTGATGCCCGGATGCACGAAGATGCGCTCGACTTCCGGATAGCTTGCGGCATGTTTGATGAGGGCCGTGCGGGCAGGGGTCCATTTCTTGGGATCGACGTATAGCGAATCCGGCTTCAGCATCGAAACGGCAGAAACGCTCTCGCGTTGGGCATCGGTGAACCGCTTTTTCGGCATCGGCGTCAGCCAGATATCGGCATCGAGACCGACCTGATGCGAGGCGTGACCAGTGAGCATCGGCCCGCCGCGGGGTTGCGAGATGTCGCCGACGAGCAGACCGGGCCAACCATCCTGTGCTGCATCACGGGATAGTTTTTCCAGAAGACCGATCATGCGCGGATGGCCCCAGCGACGATTGCGAGAAAGGCGCATCACTTGCCAGTTCGGTCCGTCCGTCGGCAGTGCCACGGCCCCGGAGAGGCAACCCTTGGCATAGAAGCCGATGGATTGTGGCTGCTGCGCCAGCACGGGAAGCGTTTCGCCACCGAAAGCCTGTTTGGCAGGCATGTCCTCCGCCATGGCCATCGGCACGAAGTCGGGCGCGATCATTGCGGCCAGCGAGGCTGCGAGAACGATCTTTTTCAGTTTGTTTGCGAGCATGGGGCAATTCCATGTTTGGCCAAAGGGCGCTGCGGTCGCGAATCAAGGCAACCGGATTGCGGGCATTATGCTGTGTGATGGGCGGGCCTTCAATGGTGGTCGACAGTTTGCTGCTGCCGACCACCATTTCACTCAGTTCTTCCGTATCTTTGCAAGCAAGACCAGAACCAATAGCGGCATGAATGTGCAAAAGACGATCAGCGGCCAGGCAGTATCGCCCGGCAGAAAGATGACCAGTGCGGTTCCTGCCAGACTGACGATCAGGCTCTGAATGCAGAAATAGACTGCGACGGCCATGCCTGCACTGTCATCAAAGGCTGCAAGCGCGCCATTTGCTGTCATCGATGCTGTGAGAACGATCCCGACGGCGGCAAGCCACATCGGGACGATGAGGCTTGTGAACGATGGTTGCAGCAGTTTCTCGCCCGCCAAAAGCAGGAGCGCGCTGGCAAGGAGAACGGCCATGCCAAGTGCGACGCTGGTGCGGGCGCCCCATCTTTGCGTATGGCGTGACAGGATGCGCGTGGCAACGATCATAACGATGGCGACACTTGCGAAGGCGAAGCTGAAGCTGGTCTCGCCGAAACCGCCGCGTTCGATCAGAATGCGCGGCGCCGTGGAAAAGAACACGAAAAACGTGCCCATTGCCGTCGCAAAGCCCAACGTGTAGGTCCAGAAACTGAAATCCTTCATGATCCGGCCCAAACTTCCGGTGCTTGAGGCATTGCTGGTCGGTCGCGTCTCGTGCCAGTGGCGCAAAGCGCGCCATGTTGCGACCAGGCCGAACACGCCAAGCATCGCAAAGATTGCCCGCCATCCGAAACCCTTTGCAATGAGTGCGCCAGCGATTGGTCCAAGGGCAGGGACGAAGGAAAGCATGGCGCTGAAAAGGCCGTAGATCGTCGCGCCTTCGGGGCGGTTCGCATAGACATCGCGGACCGCTGCGAAAGTGGCGACAAGTGCCGCCGAGGCGCCTGTTGCCTGCACGAAGCGAAGCGCCACGAATAGCGTGGCATTGTCGGTGATTGCCAGAGCGAAGGACGAAAGGGTGAAGACCAGTCCGCCGCCGACAAGGATTGGCCTGCGTCCGAAACGGTCCGACAACGGGCCGAACAGGAGTTGCCCGACACCCAGCATCACCATGTAGAGGCTGAGCGTGAACTGCACCATGGCGGGTGTCGTTTGCAGGATTGCGGGCATGGAAGGCACCACCGGCAGGTAGATGTCCATGGCCAGTGAAGCGAGAATGTCGAAGGGAGCCATCAGCGCGAGCGCAAATGGCAGGGAGTGATCCCAACGTGGATTTTGTTTGTTATCAAAAGGCATGACGAAGCATCCGCTCGAGAAAAAATTCGGGCGACGATCTGCCTTCTTTAAAACGCGCGTCTTATCCGAAAACCGTCACACGCTTTTCGGGATGCGCTTTTCGGGAAATTGGTCCGGGGCAGATGCCGCAACAGGTCGGAAAGGCTGTTGCGGCTTATCTGGTTGCGAGTTCGGTGCTGCTCATTCTGTGTTGTCCCGGTTCGATTGCAGACCTGCTTTTAGCATTGGCGCGACTTCAGCGCCAGCTATCGTCACGCCACATGGCCGAGAAGGCCGTCTTGTAGTCGGGATAGACGAATTCGTAGCCGAGATCTCTGATACGCTGGTTGGAGACACGCTTGTTCTCGCCATAGAAGGAACGCGCCATCGGCGTCATGTCGGCTTCCGCGAAGGGGACTTCCGGTGGCGGCGTCACGCCCATCAGTTCGGCTGCATAGGTGACGACATCCTGTGGCGGGCTTGGTTCATTGTCGGTGATATTGAAGATGCCGCCCGTATTGGTCCCTGCCAGAAAGCGAAGGCTGCCGGCAATGTCATCGACATGGATGCGGTTGAAAACCTGATTTTCCTTGACGATGCGTCGTGCCGTGCCGCGCTCCAGATTGACGAAGGCATTGCGGCCCGGCCCGTAAATGCCGGAAAGGCGCGAGATTGCGAGCGGCGTTCCATACCGTTCGCTTAAACGTGCCCATGCTTCTTCGGCTTCAACGCGCTCCAGACTGCGGCGGGACGCAGGCTTGCAGGGTGCCGTCTCGTCCACCCATTCGCCCTGATGATCGCCATAGACGCCGACTGTCGACAGATAGCCGATCCAGCGAATGGTGTTGTCGGGGCGGCGAAGCGCTTCCTCAACGACGGCGACCGCCGGATCGCCGCTTTCGCCGGGAGAGATCGAAACCACCACATGGGTCGATTGGGCAAGCCGGTCGAGAAGTTCGGGCGAGGGCGTCTCGCCATCGAACAGCATCGGCTTTATGCCTGCCTGTTCAAGGAGCGGGAATTTCTGCTCGTGCCGCGTGGTCCCGTCGATGCGTTCCGCCTCACCGGTCATCCTTTGAGCAAAGGCCTGGGCGGAATAACCGGCTCCGAACAGAAAAATGCGCATCAAACTTCCTCCATATTCCATTCCGCCTGCACCGTAGCATCCTCTTCCGATGAGGCCAGACGTTTCTGCATTTCAGCTACGTGGTCTGGATTGGCCAATTGCTTCAACGCCCATATAGCCGCCCCGCGCACGACCGGCGCTTCGTCTTCCAGCAATCGTTCGACATCTGGCAGAAGAGCTTCATCACCGGAATTACCAGTAGCGATCAGCACATTGCGGATGAAGCGATCGCGTCCGATACGCTTTACAGGGGAGCCGGAAAACAAGGTGCGGAACGCGGGGTCATCCAGTGTCAACAGATCGGCCAGACGTGGCGCTTTCAGATCGTCGCGTGCCATGAGCTTCATTTCGCTGGTGGCTTGCGCAAACTTGTTCCACGGGCAGACGGAAAGACAGTCATCGCAGCCATAGATGCGGTTGCCCATCGCCTCGCGGAATTCGTGCGGGATCGGTCCCTTGTTCTCGATTGTGAGATAGGAAATGCAGCGCCGCGCATCGATGCGATAAGGCGAGGGAAAAGCTTTGGTCGGGCAGACATCCAGACAGGCGCGGCAGGAGCCGCAATGGTCGCGGTCAGGCTGGTCAGGCGGGATTTCCGCCGTGGTGAAGATCGAGCCGAGGAACAGCCAGGAGCCGAGCTCACGGCTCACCAGATTGGTGTGCTTGCCCTGCCAGCCGAGACCGGCGGCTTGCGCCAGCGGCTTTTCCATGACGGGTGCTGTGTCGACGAAGACTTTGACATCCTGTCCGGCGCGCGCAGCGAAACGGCTCGCTACATGCTTCAGCTTGCCCTTGATGATGTCATGATAATCGCGGTTCTGCGCATAGACTGAAATGGCCGCGCGATCCTTTTCGTCCAGAATGGCGAGCGGATTGACGTCAGGTCCGTAATTCATTGCCAGCATCATGATGGAACGGACTTCCGGCCACAGTATGCTCGGATCGCTGCGGCGCGCTTCCGTTTCTTCCATCCATTCCATATCGGCATGGTGGCCGTCGGCAATATATTGCCGCAACCGTTCAGGCGCCTGCGGAATTGCGTCCGGCGTGGTGAAGGCAACGGCATCGAAACCAACCGCCTTCGCCTCTTCGATCAGGAAGCGCTTCAGCTTTTCTGTTTTGGAACTAGAAGTCGAGGTCGCCATAATGAGCCACCGGGGCAAGTCCGCGAACACGGTCGGAAAGCAGGGGGCGGAAAGCCGGGCGCGACTTCATCCGGGCATACCAGTCACGTGCCGCTTTGGTTTCGCTCCATTCGATTTCGCCCAGATAGTCTAGCACGGAAATGCAAGCCGCCGCAGCCGTGTCGGCGTAGCTTGGATGCGCGCCGCCAAGCCAGTCGCGGGTGGCGGCCAGCCAGTCGATATATTTCATGTGCTGGCGGATATTGGTGCGGGCGGCGCGAATGGCCGTTGAATCCGGTGCGCTACCGCCCATCTCGGCGGCCATCTGCAGCTTGAACACACGTTCGCGGGCGATATGGCGCGTCACTTCGTTTTCGAACTTGAGCAGGAACCAGTCGACGAGGCGGCGCACCTCGGCGCGTTCCATCGGGCTTTCCGGCAGAAGACGGCGGCTGCGTTTCAAGGCACCGCGTGTCTCGTCCAGATATTCGGCGATTACCGTCGGGCCGACGACTGGAAGGTCGTTTTCAGCCAGAAGCACGGGCAAGGTGCCCGCCGGGTTCAGTGCCAGAAATTCCCTGCGGCGCGACCATGGTCGTTCCTCGATCAGCTCCGCTTCAACGCCATATTCGCCGAGGATGAGCCGCACATAGCGCGAACCCGAAGACATGGGATGATGAAAAAGCGTAAGCATGATCGACGCGATACTCTCGACTGAAGCTTGAATTGAACGTCCGGAGATTGGCACGGCGGCTGGCGTTTGCCCATGCAGCAGGCTATTCCTGCTACCAAGCGATTCGACGCCGCCTCAACGGAATATAAAGTCTATAAGACCTATGTTTGCGGGAGACAAGCAATCGCTCGACGTGCTCGTTGTCGCCTCAACACCCGCAATCGCGGGCCGGTTCAGATGCCTCCATTGTACTCACCATTCTAAGGTACTGACTTCATGGATATTTTTAATCTGCTGGAAGCCGCGTTTCTCGGTCTTGTCGAAGGCTTGACCGAATTTATCCCGGTTTCCTCCACCGGGCATTTGCTGCTGATCGGCCATTTTCTCGGCTTTGAATCCACAGGAAAGACTTTTGAGGTGCTGATCCAGCTCGGCGCCATTCTGGCCATTCTGACTGTCTATTCGGCAAAACTCCTGAAAATCCTGACCGATTTTCCGCGCGATGCCCGCACGCGGCGCTTTGTCTTGGGTATCCTGATCGCTTTTCTGCCCGCAGCCTTTATTGGTGCGCTGGCGCATGGCTTTATCAAGAGCGTGCTGTTCGAGACGCCGATGCTGGTATGCATCATGCTCATTATAGGCGGGTTCATTCTGCTCTGGGTGGACCAGCTCAATCTGCGTCCGCGCTATCACGATGTCATGGATTATCCGCTGCCGATCTGCCTCGCCATCGGCTTCATCCAATGCCTTGCCATGATCCCCGGCGTGTCGCGCTCCGGCTCCACCATTGTCGGCTCGCTGCTGCTCGGTGCGGACAAGCGATCAGCGGCGGAATTCTCGTTCTTTCTCGCCATGCCGACCATGGCAGGCGCATTTGCCTATGATCTTTACAAGAGCCGCAATATCCTGTCGTTCAACGACGGCGCATTGATCGGGATCGGCTTCGTGATGGCTTTCATCTCCGGCGTTTTCGTCGTGCGCTATCTGCTCGATTACGTGTCCCGCCATGGCTTCAAGCTATTTGGATGGTGGCGCCTGATCGTCGGATCGGTGGGGCTGGCAGCATTGCTTGTATGGGGTTAAACAAAAAGGGGCCTTTCGGCCCCTTATTCATTTTCCGATGAATGAAATGTCTCACGCAAAACCGGTCTTGGTGTACTGGCCGGCAACGCGGTAGCGCCACAGATAGGCAGGCAGAACGGCGTCAACGCCTTCCGGCGTGATGCCCATGCCCTCCAGCGTGCGGCCTTCCTTGATCGCCTTGTCGGAAACGACGTTGTCGAATTTCAACAGCGTCACCTGATCATTGGTGATTGGCGGATTCGGCAGCAGGCCGAGGACTGATGCTTGCAAGCGGGCAACCCACCAAGGCATGGAAATGAGGAGGCGCTTGCGGTCGATGACGCGCAGCATATCCTTCATCCAGTTCTTGAACGGCTGCACATCCGGACCGCCGAGTTCGTAGACACCGCCCGGCATCAGCTTGCCGTCGACGGCACGCGCGACTGCTTCCGCGACATCGCCCACATAGACCGGCTGGAGGCGGGTTTCGCCACCGCCGATGACCGGCAGGAACGGCGAGAAGCGCGCCATATTGGCGAAGCGGTTGAAGAAGCGGTCTTCAGGGCCGAAGATGATCGATGGGCGCAGGATGACGCTTTCCGGCAGAATTGAAAGAATAGCGTTTTCGCCTTCCGCCTTGGTGCGCGCATAATCTGACGGCGAGTTGGCGTCGGCTGCAAGTGAGGACACATGCGTCATGCGGATGCCTGCGGCCTTGGCGGCTTCGGCAATGTTTTTTGCACCCAGCACTTGAACGGTGTTGAAACGCTGGCGACCGCTTTCGGCGAGAATGCCGACCAGGTTCACGACATGGTCGGAGCCCTTGACGACCAGTTCGACCGATGCACGATTGCGGACATTGGCCTGCACCATCTGGATCTGGCCGACATTGCCGAGCGGTGCCATGTAATAGGCGACTTCCGGCTTGCGCACGGCGACGCGCACACGATAGCCGCGTTTGGTGAGAGCCGCCACGACCGCGCGCCCGACAAAGCCGGAGCCGCCGAAAACGGTGACCAGTTTCGGCCTGTTGTGGACTTCGTTCGGTTCGGTCTTCATCCTAAACTCCTGCATGAAAGCCAGTTGCGCCACTTTCGAACAGTGGTCGCGATGCGTCTGTATTGCCGGTGATTTATCGCCTTTTTGCCACAAGGCAAAGGGGACTTGTTGTCACGATCATGATAGCGGGGCTTTTTCCCATGTTTAACGCTTAATAGAGCTTTGAGATTTTGCTGCTTGCTGTTAAATCGCGCGCATGAGCACACCACTTGACCATATTCGCAATTTTTCGATCGTCGCCCATATCGATCATGGCAAATCGACGCTGGCCGACCGCCTCATTCAATTGACGGGCGGGCTGGATACGCGCGAGATGAAGGATCAGGTTCTCGACTCGATGGATATCGAGCGCGAACGCGGCATCACCATCAAGGCGCAGACCGTCCGTCTCAATTACAAGGCGAAGAACGGCGAAGATTATGTGCTGAACCTGATCGACACGCCCGGTCACGTCGACTTCGCCTATGAAGTCTCGCGCTCGCTGGCGGCATGTGAAGGTTCGCTTCTCGTGGTGGACGCTTCCCAGGGCGTGGAAGCACAGACGCTGGCCAATGTTTATCAGGCCATCGACAACAACCATGAAATCGTGGTGGTGCTGAACAAGATCGATCTCCCCGCTGCCGAACCTGAGCGCGTCAAGAGCCAAATCGAGGAAGTGATCGGCATCGATGCGGCGCAGGCCGTGCATATCTCCGCCAAGACCGGAATCGGCATCGAAGATGTACTGGAAGCCATCGTCACGCAGTTGCCCGCGCCGAAGGAAGGCGACCGCAATGCGCCGCTCAAGGCCATGTTGGTTGATAGCTGGTACGATTCCTATCTCGGCGTCATCGTTCTGGTGCGCGTCATCGACGGTGTGCTCAAGAAGGGCCAGACCATCCGCATGATGGGCACGGGTGCGAAATATCCTGTTGAACGAACCGGCGTGTTCACGCCGAAGATGGTTCAGATGGATGAACTCGGTCCCGGTGAGCTTGGCTTTATTACCGCTTCGATCAAGGAAGTGGCCGATACCCGCGTTGGCGACACGATCACCGAAGATCGCCGCCCCACCGAAAAGATGCTGCCGGGCTTCAAGCCTGCACAGCCGGTGGTGTTCTGTGGGCTGTTCCCTGTCGATGCGGCAGATTTCGAAGACCTGCGCGCTGCCATGGGCAAGCTGCGCCTCAACGATGCGTCGTTCTCGTTTGAAATGGAAACCTCTGCGGCGCTCGGTTTTGGTTTCCGCTGCGGCTTCCTCGGGCTTCTGCATCTTGAAATCATTCAAGAGCGCCTTGAGCGCGAGTTCGATCTCGATCTCATTACGACCGCGCCTTCGGTTGTCTATCGCCTGAACATGCAGGATGGTTCGCAGAAAGAGCTGCACAATCCGGCTGATATGCCGGATGTGGTAAAGATCACTGCGATTGAAGAGCCTTGGATTCGCGCAACCATCATGACGCCCGATGATTATCTCGGTGCCATCATGAAGCTTTGTCAGGAGCGTCGCGGCCTCCAGATCGATCTGACCTATGTCGGCCCGCGTGCGATGATCACCTATGATCTTCCGCTCAACGAAGTCGTTTTCGATTTCTACGACCGCCTGAAGTCGATCTCGAAGGGCTATGCCTCGTTTGACTACAATCTTTCAGATTATCGCGAAGGCGATCTGGTCAAGATGTCGATCCTTGTCAACGAAGAGCCCGTGGATGCATTGTCGATGCTGGTTCACCGCTCGGCGGCTGAAAAGCGTGGTCGTGTGCTTTGCGAAAAGCTGAAAGAGCTGATCCCGCAGCACATGTTCAAGATCCCGATCCAGGCGGCAATCGGCGGCCGCATCGTGGCGCGCGAGACGATCTCGGCACTGCGCAAGGACGTGACGGCCAAGTGTTATGGCGGCGATATTTCGCGTAAGCGCAAACTTCTGGACAAGCAGAAGGAAGGCAAGAAGCGTATGCGCCAGTTCGGCAAGGTCGAAATCCCGCAGGAGGCCTTTATTCAGGCGCTCAAGATGGGTGATGATTGATCCAGTCGTATAGCTTTATTATGAGCGATTTGACGAATTAACGGGTTGAGATCGAGGGGGCGCTTCTGCGCCCCTTTTTTGTTTCCCCATTCAAAACATAACGGGAACATATCGCGAGTTGACATGGTTAACGAATCCACTATTATTAGATTCGGATTCCTAAACCGGTAAAATGTGAACACTAAAACAGAAAGATAGATGGTTAATGCGATGCGCACGCGGGAGGTAGACTTGATAGACCCAGCACTTGCCGTCATCGCAAAGTATGGAGATGAAGATTTAGGGCTGGAGATTTCGGTGTTGGCCAAAAAGCTGCGCGAAATAGTCAAGCCTACCAATGAGGACTTGTTGCCCTTACAGGGACGGAGCGATGACAGACTGAGTCAAATCATCCGTAACCTGGTGAGCCATAGAACTTTAGATAAGAAAGGACTGGCCGAATATCGCAAGGGTACCTCCTTGACGAGAGGTAGTTATGTTTTGACTGATCTCGGTCGTGCTTCTGTCAAAGAATCTTGGGCAAGAAAGCTCAAGTAATTTGAATGCCTGTGAATAGTGGAGAAAAGCTCATGAAAAGAAGAGAATTAGCCAATTCTGTCTATGAGCGCCGACAGTATCGGCTTTAATTTAAAGGGCCACAAAACCCACCGACTCGAACTCGATGCGTAATGTGACCCATGGTGTCAGCGGACATGCCCGAACCCGCTGGACGGAAAATATCGGGAATGCGACGCTAAACAGCTACAGTGTTTGAATCGCACTTCTGAGTTTTCGTTTCAAGAGGGCTTCTTGAAATGGAGGTCAAAATGGCTCCTTCTTTTATCCCGAGCTACACGCTCACCTTTGATGATGCAGTGAAAATTTGGTTGCGGCATTGGGCTGGAGAATTCCAGAACCGCATCGCAGCGAATTTTGATGTTAATCCTGCCCGCGTGAACGAAGTTCTTAAAGAGCGCAGGCATCTAGGCAGTCGCGAAGCAGCGTTGTTGCAGAGGTCAGCTTAACGAAAAGGCCAGCACCAAACCGGTGCTGGCTTTTCTTTTTCAAAGAAAGGAATCCTATGGCTACCAACCCACCAAAAGGTGATGGACACCGTAATGGTGCTGTTCGAGATCGCTCACAGGTCTATAATCCGAAGACGGAAACTTGGACTAAGCGAGATAGTGACACTGGCCGTTTTATGGATGGCAAAAAGGATGGGACGCCTTTCAAAGGTGTCCGTAAAGAAAAGTAAGCTATGATTATGGAGGCTGACGCAAGCGGCAGCCTCCGCACCCTAATAGGATTCATCAAGTGCCTGATCTTCCTCGCATTTCCATCACCTACTGCACCCAATGCAATTGGCTGTTGCGGGCGGCGTGGATGGCGCAGGAACTGTTGCAGACTTTCGGGCAGGACTTAGGCGAAGTGACGTTGCGTCCGGGGACCGGCGGGGTTTTTGAAATCCGTGTGTTGATGCCAGATGGTCGCGAAGAGCTGATCTGGGAACGCAAGCGCGATGGCGGTTTTCCTGAAGCCAAGGTGTTGAAGCAGCGCGTGCGTGATCTGGTCTGGCCGGAACGCGATCTCGGTCATTCGGACCGACCAGCTAATATTTGATGAGCCGTTGTGTTGCCCGCCCCTTTGACAGGCTGAGAATGAAGGGCGAGTTGTGCGTTTCCCTCGTCCTTCGAGACGGCACTTTGCGCCTCCTCAGGATGAGGGAAATAGCAGCGTCGCTATTTTAAGCCGAAGCAATTAGTCCTCATCCACCACGCGCAAACGCATTTGGGTGGGGGTGCTTTCCGCCTGCCGTGATTGAGGGCGGGATACTTCCTCTGCGGGCGCGGGGCCGAATTCCAGCGCCTCGATCTTCGCACCGCGCTTCGTGACCTTGCTGGACGACACAAGAATATCGTCAATATCCTTGTTGGCCTGCACGAAGTGGGTTTGAAGCTTGCGCACGCGCTCGTCGAGACGGCCGACATCTTCCATCAGCCGGATCACTTCGCCCTGAATCACATGCGCCTGCTCGCGCATGCGGGCGTCTTTCAGGATCGCCTGAATGACCTGAATCGACAGCATCAGCAGCGACGGCGAGACGATGACCACTCGCGCCCGGTGTGCACGCTGGATCAGCGCCTCGAAATGCTCATGAATATCGGCGAAGATCGACTCCGATGGCACGAACAGGAAAGCCGTATCCTGCGTTTCACCGGGGATCAGATATTTGTCGGAGACATCCTTGATATGCACTTCCATGTCGCGGCGAAACTGGGCGACTGCTGTTTTGCGCGCCTCCGGCTGTTCCGTTTCGCGCATCGAATTCCAGGCTTCGAGCGGAAATTTCGCATCGATCACCAGCGAGGGCGCATTGTTGGGCATGCGCACAAGGCAATCGGGACGGGTGCTGTTGGAGAGCGTTGCCTGAAACTCGTAGGCACCCTGCGGCAGACCGTCGGCGATGATCGCTTCCATGCGCGACTGGCCGAAAGCGCCGCGCGTCTGCTTGTTGGCGAGGATCGCCTGCAACTGCACCACCTGTCCGGCGAGCGACTGGATATTGTTCTGCGCCGTGTCGATGACGGCGAGACGCTCCTGCAATTTGGCGAGGTTTTCATGCGTCGAACGGGTCTGTTCGGTCATGGTCTGGCCGATGCGATGCGTCATGCCATCGAGTCGCTCGCGGATCGACTGGTTGAGTTCCGCCTGTCGCGAACCGAACACTTCCGCCATGGTCTGCATTCGGCCCTGCATCTCGGCTTGCGCTTTGAGGATTTCCGCCATGCGATATTCGGCATCGCGGGCACGGTCTTCGGCCTGCGCTTCCGCGACTGCGCGAAGCCGGGCAGAGCGTGTTGCCGCGATCAGAAAAATGGCAAGACACAGCACCAGCACGACGATGCCCGCAAGCAGGATATTCCCGAGCGTGAACGACGTGGCGCCGAGCTGCAGAAGCGGCTCATTCAAGAGATTCTGGTTTTCCATGAGAGAAGCTTAGCTGATTCGTGCCGCCTTGATGAGATCAAAACAAGAACATTTTGCAAAGTGTAATTGACGATTCTCACGCGAGCTATTACGTGAAAGCCCATGTCTGTAAAACCGCTTGTCATCCTTCCCGATCCCGTCCTGCGCCAGGTTTCCAAGCCTGTGGAGCGCTTTGACGACCATCTGCGCAAATTCGCCGGCGACATGTTCGACACCATGTATGATGCGCCGGGCATTGGTCTTGCCGCCATTCAGGTGGGCGAGCCGATCCGTATGCTCGTCATCGACCTTGCCAAGGAAGGTGAACCGAAAGCGCCGCATGTCTTCATCAATCCCGAGATCATCGGCATCACGGATGAAGCCAGCACCTATGAGGAAGGCTGCCTTTCGATCCCGGATTATTATGCCGAGGTGGAACGGCCAGCGGCCATCAAGGTCAATTATTTCGATGCCGACGGCAAGCCGCATTCGATCGAAGCCGACGGACTGATGGCCACCTGTCTGCAGCATGAGATCGACCACCTGAACGGCGTGCTCTTCATCGATCATATTTCCAAGCTGAAGCGCGATATGGTCATCAAGAAGTTCAAGAAGCTCGCCAGCCAGCGAGCATCGAAGAGAGTGCTTTAATGCGTGTCGTTTTCATGGGGACGCCGGAATTTTCCGTGCCGATCCTCACCGCCATTATCGGTCACGGTTATGAGGTTGTTGCAGTTTATACGCAGCCGCCGCGTCCGGCTGGCCGTCGCGGGCTGGAGCTGACCAAGTCGCCGGTGCATGAGAAGGCCGAACAGTTCGGCATTCCGGTGTTCACGCCGAAAAGCCTCAAGGGCGCGGAAGAGCAGGAGGTTTTCGCAAGCCTCGAGGCCGATGTCGCGATTGTCGTGGCTTATGGCCTGCTGCTGCCGCAAGCCATTCTGGATGCGCCGCGTCTGGGTTGTTATAACGGCCATGCCTCGCTGCTGCCGCGCTGGCGCGGTGCTGCTCCGATCCAGCGCGCCATCATGGCGGGTGACAGCGAAACCGGCATGATGATCATGAAGATGGATGCAGGGCTCGATACTGGTCCCGTTGCCATGGCGGAAAAGGTCGCGATTACGCCTGACATGACAGCAGGCGAACTGCATGATCGTCTGAGCATGATCGGCGCCGACCTGATGATCCGTGCGCTGGGTGCGCTGGAGCGTGAAAGCCTTGCCCTGCAGCCGCAGGCGGAAGAAGGCGTCACCTATGCTGCCAAGATCGAGAAGACCGAGGCACGCATCGACTGGTCGAAGCCTGCTAAGGATGTGCACAACACCATTCGCGGACTGTCGCCCTTTCCTGGTGCCTGGTGCGAGATGGAAATCAACGGCGCTGCCGAACGTATAAAACTTCAGCGCTCGACGCCGGGTGAGGGCAAGGGCGAGCCGGGTACGGTGCTGGATGATCGCTTGACGGTTGCTTGTGGTGAGGGTGCCGTGCGGCTCGTCACGCTGCAACGCTCCGGCGGCAAGCCATTGCCTGCGCAGGAGTTTCTGCGTGGCGCACAGGTCATGAAGGTTCTGTAGGCGGTGCCGCGCTACAAGCTCACTGTCGAATATGACGGCACGCCCTATGTCGGCTGGCAGCGGCAGGAAAACGGCCATGCGGTGCAGAATGCCATTGAACTGGCATTCAAGAAATTCTGTGGCGAAGACCTGACGTTAAGCGCTGCGGGCCGCACCGATGCTGGTGTTCACGCGACGGCACAGGTTGTCCATGTCGATCTCACCAAGGATTGGGGCGCAGGCAAGGTGCGCGATGCGGTCAATGCGCATCTGGTCATGGCGGACGAGCGCGTCAGTATCCTGAATGTCGAGAAGACGACGGACACATTCGATGCGCGCTTTTCTGCGCGGGCGCGGCATTATCTCTACCGCATCCATAATCGCCGTGCGCCTCTGGCTATTGATTATCAGCGCGCATGGTGGGTGCAGAAGCGGCTTGATGCTGAAGCGATGCATGAAGCGGCGAAGCGGCTTCTGGGAGAGCACGACTTCACCACGTTTCGCGCAACGCAATGCCAGGCCAAGAGCCCGATCAAGACGCTCGACCGGCTCGACATCACTCGGATTGGTGACATGATAGAAATGCGCGTTTCGGCGCGGTCCTTCCTGCACAATCAGGTCAGGTCCTTTGCAGGCAGCCTGATGGAAGTGGGCGTGGGTCGCTGGACAGCGGATGATCTGCAGTCTGCTTTGGAAGCCAGAGATCGCAAGGCCTGCGGGCAGGTTGCCCCGCCTTATGGGCTTTATCTTGTTGGTGTGGACTACGCCTTTCCGTTCTAAGATCGAGGCATTCGCGCCATCTTAGCTTAATAGGCGTGCGGATCGAAACCGATCCCGAGCAAATTCTGCAGCAGGACAGTCAGGAAGAGCGAACCGAAAACGGTGCAGGCAAAGAACGGTGCCACATAGGCATGCGGGCGTTGCAGCGCAACGAATGTCAGCCGGTAACCCAGCACGATGGATATGCCGAACATGATGATGGCGAACAATGTCGTGATATCAAGCTGTCCGGGAAAGAACAGTTGCAGCAACGTGATCGGTGCGAAGATCCATGAAATCAGGGCGCTGCCCCAGTTGGTCGCAATCACGAAAGCCGCATAACGTTTGGCAATGCCGATGCGCTTGGCGAGAAGGCCGATGATGACAAGCGGAATGATCCACGCCGCTATCTCCACGACTGCGGCGCGGGTGACGATGGCGAAGCGCAAGCCTGCCTCGTCACGGCCAGCCGTGAGGTCCGCCGCATAGGACACCCAGTTCGCGAACATGGGGGGCAGCGCAATCGCTATCGCAAAAAAGGATGACCAGAAGCCCTCGGCGGAAATGTCGAGATAGCCCAGTCCTTCCTTGCGCCCGAGCATCATTTTCCAGACGCCCCAGAAATATCTGAAAATATCGTCCAGGCTTGGCATGAGGTTCCCAAATTTCGCGTAATCCTGGCGGAAAAGTCATGCGACTTTCCGGGATTATGCGTTACCCAAAGAAATCGGCGATGAAGCGTTCATAAATCTGTGTCAGGCCTTCGAGGTCGGCAAGGGCCACGCGCTCGTCGACCATATGCATGGTCTGCCCGACAAGGCCGAATTCGACCACCGGGCAGTAATCCTTGATGAAACGGGCATCGGATGTGCCGCCCGATGTCGATAGTTCCGGACGTCTGCCGGTTACCGCCTCGACCGAATCCGTCAGCGTGCCGATCAGTTTCTCGTCGCGGGTCAGGAACACATGGCTCGGATGCTCGCGCCAGGTGAGTTCATAATTGATCGGCGTTTCGCGGCCTGGACGCAGGCGATTGTCTCGGGCGGCTTTTTCGAGACGCGCGATGATTTCGGCCTGCAAGGTCTCTGCCGTCCAGGTATCGTTGAAGCGGATATTGAACGAGGCCGTTGCCTTGTTTGCAATGACATTGGTGGCCTTGTTGCCGACGTCGATGCTGGTCACTTCCAGATTGCTGGCCTGGAAATTGGCCGTGCCCTCGTCGAAAGCCGGGTAAAGCAGGCTGTCGACCAGCGTGGTAATGCCACGCACCGGGTTTTCGGCCAGATGCGGATAGGCGGCATGGCCCTGTACGCCATGGACGGTGATCGTGCCGGACAGCGAGCCGCGCCGTCCGATCTTGATCGCATCGCCAAGTGCGTTCGGATTGCTCGGCTCTCCGACAATTGATGCATCCCAGCTTTCGCCGCGCTGTTTCGCCCAATCGAGAAGCTTGACCGTGCCATTGATGGCCGGACCTTCCTCGTCGCCGGTGATGAGGAGGGAGACGCTGCCTTTGATGCTGCCGTGCTTTTCGATGTGGCGGGCAACTGCGGCCACGAAACAGGCAACTCCGCCCTTCATATCCACCGCACCGCGACCATACATCACGCCGTCTTCAATAGCGGCACCGAAGGGTGGGTGTTTCCAGTCGCCTTTATTGCCGGGCGGCACGACATCGGTGTGCCCGGCAAACATCAGATGCGGGCCATTGCCCGACTTGCGCGCATAGAGATTTTCAATATCCGGCGTGCCTTCATCGCGGAAGATGGGCCGCTCCACCGAAAAACCCATCGGCTTCAACATCGCTTCCAGCGCCGTCAGCGCGCCACCTTCGGCAGGTGTTACGGATGCGCAGCGGATGAGGGCAGCAAGGTTATCGGCGGGATTGACGGCTAAGCTCATGAGATCGGGACTTTTTTTGTAAAAGGAATCGTCTGAGGGAGAGATTATCGCGCATCCCGAAAAGTGCGAAGCGGTTTTCGGACTAAGATGCGCGTGAAAACAAACCGCATCCCGAAAAGTGCGAAGCGGTTTTCGGATTAAGATGCGCGTTGAAATAAACAGATAGATATCACCGGATGAAACAATAATCCGGCGGTTGCGGCAGGATGCATTTTTCGCCTTTCACTTGTTTTTCTCAAGCGGTTTCAATTTGGGAACGAAATTTCCTTGACCGGAGGCCCCCTGTCATCGTTAGTTAAAAAAAAGTTGATAACGAGACCCGCAAAGGGCCGGTCAACGGGGACTCTTTAAAATGGGAAACTGCGCATGCGTTTTGTCACTTCTGCGATAGCAGGCATGATGGTGCTCTTCGGGGCGACAACGATACCGGCCAAGGCCGCGCAATGGAGTGAAGCAGGCGGGCTAACA
The DNA here is from genome assembly GCF_054871705.1 of Brucella sp. LJL56. NCBI lineage: Bacteria > Pseudomonadati > Pseudomonadota > Alphaproteobacteria > Hyphomicrobiales > Brucellaceae > Brucella > Brucella sp. LJL56. The sequence goes on along the minus strand of NZ_JBTXLQ010000004.1, from coordinate 266,785 downwards.
AGCATTCCTTACGGACACAAGGATTACTGCGATCGCAATCGGCGCGATTGCGGCGCGCATCGCGTGTTGCCGCCGATGAAGATGACCCCTCAGCGCGCCAAGCTGCTGCAATCGGTCAGCAGTTCCGTCAATCATCGCATCAAGCCTGTTTCCGATCAGGATAATTATGGCAAGCGCGATCACTGGACCATGCCCGTCAACGGCAAGGGTGACTGCGAGGACTATGTTTTGATGAAACGCGCCCAGTTGATGGCGCGCGGCATCAGCCCGTCGCAACTTCTCATCACCATGGTGCAGGGCAGCGAAGCGCACGTCGTTCTGACGGCGCGTACCGATCATGGCGATTATATTCTCGACAATCTGCGCGATGAGGTGTTGCCGGTCGAGAAAACCTCTTATCGTTATATCAAGATGCAGTCGCCCGCCAATTCCGGCCAGTGGGTTTCCATCGCCGGGCGTTCGGTCGCGGTCGCAAACAACTGACAGGGTCACGGCGTTCGATTGAAGGCCGGTTCATTCGATCCATCAAGCCTTACCAAGCCGCATTTCGATGCGGCTTTTTTGTTTAGTAAGGGCTGAATTGACTGGCTAAACGATGTCAGAGGCAAATCAGGGTGTCATTTCGACGAAGCCCGCTTCGCTTCTTTAACGTCGATTTTGCGGAAAATGGCCTCATTGTTCACTGTCATTGGACAATATATTTGGACAGACTGTTCGCGCTTTTTGAACAAATGTAGGATTGTAACAGTCGCGTGATTGCTGGTATATCAATTAAATCATTGTTACTGTTAGTTTTTACAAATTATCATTATCGTTCTTCCAAAAAAATCCTGCACGAATGTGTGATCAACAAAACAATTTCGTGACTGGAACTTTTACCCATTGTCACCCATTTCAGCAGCATCGGAACGACGAACAAACGCCGCTCCACTTTCCAAGGAGATAGGAAAATGAAGAAGATTGTTCTTGCTGCCGCTGCCCTCGCTCTTAGCGCCGGTGCTGCCTTTGCTGAAAACCCGCATGTCGGCGAACCTGCCGATCTTTATGCAAATGACCGTACCCCGGTTGCGACCCAGAGCCAGAAGCTCGACTACACGGCTCCTGCTTCGATCAACAAGGCAACGGTTTATCAGGATGGTTCGGCTCACCGCTTCGGTGATGCATCGCCTTCCTCTTACCAGAACTAAAAGTCCGTTCGGACTTTGGCCTCTCCGGTTCATCTGGACCGGACATGAATGAAATACCCGCATTGCATGTATTTCCGATGGTGTCGGGGCATTTCCTCCCAGATGTGCCTGACACCTTAGGGCGGGCCACGAAGGCTCAGTTAACCGAATGTCCCCTTTGCGCTCAGGACACGATCTTGAGTTCCAGCCACGAAAAGCTGATGCCGGGGACGCTATGGAGAAAAGGAATAAAGAAATGAAGAAGTTCGCTCTCGCCGCTCTTGCTGTCGCTCTTAGCGCCGGTGCTGCCTATGCTGAAAACCCGTTTGTCGGCCAGCCGCCTGCAATGGCTGCTCAGGACAAGGCTTTCGTTCTTCCTGGCGAAACCCCGGTCGCTTCGACCCGCAGCAACATCGATTATACGGCTCCGGCTGCCATTCATCAGTCTGCGCCGGTTAATCAGGACGGTTCGGCTCATCGCTTCGGCGATGCCTCCCCATCCAGCTACCAGAACTAATTTGCTCTGATAGCTGAGCCTGTCGGTTGTCCTGCGATTGTCTCCTGCGTTCGTCCCCCTCACGCATGAGATACGCAGACAACCGAAGGCTGCTACAAAATCTCCCCGGAGGATGGCGTCAATGTCTCCCCGGATTGCCCGGATCAGAGGCGTTGCGCCATCCGAAGGGGCGACAAGTCTCAAATGAAAAAGGCGACGCCAAAAGCGTCGCCTTTTGTTTTCAGCACGTTGAATTGTCGGTCAATCGCGCAGCAATTCGTTGATGGAGGTCTTGGAGCGGGTCTTTTCGTCCACACGCTTGACGATGACGGCGCAATAGAGGCTTGGGCCCCAGTTTTCACCGGGAACGTTCTTGCCCGGCATGGTGCCGGCAACGACAACCGAATAGGGCGGCACTTCGCCGTAGAAGACTTCGCCGGTTGCGCGATCCACGATCTTGGTCGACTTGCCGATGAAAACACCCATGCCGAGCACTGAGCCTTCGCGCACGATGCAGCCTTCAACGACTTCCGAACGGGCGCCGATGAAACAATTGTCCTCGATGATGGTTGGACCGGCCTGCATCGGCTCCAGAACACCGCCAATGCCGACGCCGCCCGAAAGATGAACGTTCTTGCCGATCTGCGCGCAGGAGCCGACGGTCGCCCAGGTGTCGACCATCGTGCCTTCATCGACATAGGCGCCGAGATTGACGAAGGACGGCATCAGGATCGCGTTTGGCGCAATATAGGCCGAGTGGCGCACGATGCAGTTCGGCACGGCGCGGAAGCTGGCCTTTTCGAATTCATTGGCCGTCCAGCCGTCGAATTTCGAGGGCACCTTGTCCCACCAGGATGACTGGCCGGGGCCGCCCTTGATGACTTCCATCGGGTTGAGACGGAAGGAGAGCAGAACTGCTTTCTTCAGCCATTGGTTGACATGCCAGTTGCCGTCCGCCTGTTTTTCTGCGACACGGGCTTCACCGCGATCGAGCAGAATGAGCGAGTGTTCGACGGCTTCGCGCACTTCGCCGCGCGTTGCCGTGTTGATACCGTCGCGCTCGTCAAAAGCCTTGTCGATTGTCTTCTCAAGGGAGGCGAGGTCTGGCTTGGTCATAGGGTCGATCTCCATGAAGGGGCGGCGGAAGGCAGGCGTGGACAAGTCCGGCCCGTTTGCTGGGCAATTGATTAAGCGAAGGCGCCATGAGGGTCAATGTCGTTCGTGATCCGATTGCTGTGCCACGTTTGAGACAGATTAAGCATTTAGCGCCAGAATGGATGCTGTTATGCGTTGAATGGCGATAATGAAGGAGCAGGTGAGACGAATGAACCCGATGGAGAAGTCTGGCTGGACGCCATTCCCGAATTCAGAGGAAGCGGTCAAGCAGGCGCGCACCGTACCGCAGACGCCACAGACCGAAGCCCCTGCCTATCGCCTTGCCTTTACGGACGAGGATTTTTTGACCCGAAGCGAACTGCGACCGATCCGGTTGCAGCTTGAACTCCTCAAACCTGAAATGATTCTGGCCGACCGGGGCATCAAGTCCACTGTCGTCATGTTTGGCGGTGCGCGCATTCCGGAACCGGGCGGCGAAGCATGGGCGGCCAAGAACGAGATTCAGAAGAAGAACCTCGAAGCCAATGCGCATTATTACGAGGAAGCGCGCAAGTTTGCGCGGCTTTGCTCCGAATATTCCGCGACGACCTATTATCGCGAGTTCATCGTGGTGACGGGCGGCGGCCCCGGCGTCATGGAAGCCGGCAATCGCGGTGCGGCCGATGTCGGTGCCCCGACGATCGGGCTCAACATTGTGCTGCCGCACGAACAGGCGCCCAACGTCTATGTCACGCCAGACCTCTGCTTCAACTTCCATTATTTTGCGATCCGCAAGATGCACTTCCTGATGCGGGCCAAGGCGATCTGCGTGTTCCCTGGCGGGTTCGGCACGATGGACGAATTATTCGAGGCGATGACCCTGATCCAGACCAACCGTATGGAGCGGATGCCGTTGATCCTGTTCGGCAAGGAATTCTGGACCAAGGCCATCAATATCGAGTTTCTGGCCGAGCAGGGCACGATTTCGCCTGCCGATATCGAACTGCTTAACTTTGTCGAAACCGCCGACGAAGCCTGGGAACAGATCAAGGATTTTTATAAGCTCTGATCGCCCCGGATTTTCTGTTCGATGCGCCCGGCCAAATGGTCGGGCGTTTCTTTTTGCGGCTTTTCTTCTGCTTGATAGGGACGAGGGCGGTGAACGAGCGTCACCAGCACGACTGAGATAATCATCAAGAGGTACCACGAGCCGAGCTTGCTCATTGAGACCAGCTCCCAGCCATTGCGCTGGTTCGGATAAAGCCAGGCCTTGGACCATGTGCCTATGTTCTCTGCAATCCAGATGAAGAGCGAGGTCAGCAGGAAGGCGATCAGCAGCGGCATTTTGTGCCGGAAGCGGAAGACGCGGTAGTGCATGCTGGTGCGCCAGAAAAGGGCGAAGGTCGCGGCGAACAGCAGCCAGCGCATATCCCAGATGAAGTGGTGGGCGAAAAAGTTGATATAGATTGCGGCGGCCAGAATGACGGTCATCCAGAGTCGTGGATAGTGGTTCAGCCTTATATCGAAGATGCGATTGATGCGCGCCATGTAGGAGCCGACAGCCGCATACATGAAGCCGGAAAACAGCGGCACGCCACCGATGCGAAAGAAATTCTCCTCCGGGTAGACCCATGAACCGGCATGGGTCTTGAACACTTCCATCGCTGTGCCGACCACATGGAAGATGAGGATGACCTTGGCTTCCTCCCATGCCTCCAGCTTGAAAAGCAGCATGGCAAGCTGGATGGCAAGCGCGGACAGGAACAGAAAATCGTAGCGCGTGATGAATCCTGCACCGCCATCCGGCCAGAACCAGCGGGTCAGCATGATGAGCGCCAGCATGGCGCCCCCGAAAAGGCAGGCCCATGCCTGTTTCAGCCCGAAGACCAGAAACTCGATCAGCGCATCGCTGATCCGGTGACGGGGCAGATTGTCGAGAAGGCGGTGGGCGGCCTTGTCGATGCGTTTTTCAAGGCCGGTGAATTGCCTATCGGTCTGCAATTATGGTTTCCAGAAACTGGGTCAGGTTATCGGTCACATAGTCCACCTGATCGGTGAATTCGGGATCGCTTTCCCATATCTCGGAAAATGTAGGCTCAAAATTGTTCGGCACGACCAACACGGTTTTCATGCCGAGTGTTTTGGGAACGACCAGATTGCGCGCCAGATCCTCGAACATGACTGCCTTGCCCGCATCGATGCCAAAAGCGCCGAGGAAGCGGTCATAGGTGGCCCGTTCCGGCTTCGGTGTCAGGCCTGCCGCGACAATGTCGAAAATATCGTCGAAATCATCGAGGATTCCAAGCTGGCTGGCGGCACGTTCGGCATGACTGCGATCACCATTGGTGAAGATGAAGCGACGGCCCGGCAGCGCCTTGATCGCCTGTCCGAGCGCCGGATCGGGCGTCAGCCAGGAATAGTCGATGTCATGGACTTGTCTGAGAAAATCGTCCGGGTCGATCTGATGGCATTCCATCAGGCCTTTCAGCGTGGTGCCATATTCCAGATAGAACTGCTTCTGGATCTTGCGCGCTTCGTCACGCGGCAGCTTCAGCAAAGTCTCGACATAGGTCGTCATCTTCACGTCGATCTGCGAAAACAGATTGGCGGCGTGCGGGTAGAGCGTGTTGTCGAGGTCGAACACCCAGTCGGTGACGTGGGCGAAGGCAGCTCTGTCCGGAATATCGGTCATGGTCGATCCTTAAGGCACGATAAGCGTGCTTCTTCTTATTACGGCACGATAAGCGTGCCGGCACCGTGCTCGGTGAAAAGCTCCAGCAGCACCGAATGCGGGGTCTTGCCGTTCAGAATGACGACGCCTTCCACGCCACGGCGGATTGCTTCGATGCAGGTTTCCACCTTGGGGATCATACCGCCGGAAATCGTGCCGTCCTTGATGAGCGCCTGCGCATCGGCAACCGACAGTTCCTTGATGAGGTTCTTGTCCTTGTCGAGCACGCCCGGCACATCGGTCAGGAACAGGAGGCGCGTTGCGGCGAGCGCACCGGCAATCGCGCCGGCAAATGTGTCTGCGTTGATATTATATGTGTGGCCGTCGCGGCCCGGTGCCACTGGCGCAATGACCGGAATCATCTCGGAACGTGCCAGCAAATCGAGCAGGGTGCGATCCACTTCCGCCGGTTCGCCGACGAAGCCGAGGTCCAGCACCTTCTCGATATTGGAATCGGGATCGATGACGGTCTTGTGCGCCTTCTGCGCAAAGACCATGTTGCCATCCTTGCCGCAAAGCCCGATTGCCCACTCGCCTTCGGCATTGATGAGGGCGACGATTTCCTTGTTGATGGAACCGGCCAGAACCATTTCCACCACTTCGACGGTCTTTTCGTCGGTGACGCGCAAGCCGCCTTCGAAGCGGGATTCGATGCCGAGCTTCGTCAGCATGGCCTGAATCTGCGGGCCGCCGCCATGAACGACAATCGGATTGATGCCCGATTGCTTCAAAAGCGCGATGTCACGCGCGAAGGCCTTGCCCAGTTCCGGATTGCCCATGGCGTGGCCGCCATATTTCACGACGACATGCTTGTTCTCGTAGCGCTGCATATAGGGCAGGGCAGCCGACAGGAGTTGCGCTTGCATTTCGGGATTTTCAAGTGTCGTCATCGCGGGCTCCATGGCAGGCGACAGGGCAAAAAGAGGCAGGTTCTTCTAGACCGGATTTATCGCAATTGGAATCCGCAGATGCTTATTTTTCGCTTACCCGTTCGCGATTATTTGAATTTGCGGCCCGAAACATGCCCAACAAAAAGCTGGTCTGCGGCCTATGCAGGTTTTTGAACCGGAATGATTTTCAGAGATCGCATCATGCGCAAAATATTCCTCACCGTTCTTGCTACCGTACTTGGCGCAACTGCGTCCTATGCTGCACCGGCACCAACGACCGAAACAATCATTCTCGTCCGTCACGGAGAAAAGCCCGAAGATGGCATGGGACAGCTCGACTGCCGGGGCCTCAATCGCTCTTTGAAATTGCCCGCCGTCCTCGCACGGGATTTCGGCAAGCCCGATGCCATTTTCGCGCCTGATCCCGCGAAGGAGAAGACGGATAGCGGCATTTCCTATGCCTATAACCGCCCGCTGGCGACGGTGGAGCCGACTGCCATCCGTTTTGGAATGCCGGTCGATACGCGCTTTGGCTATGACGAGATCGGCAAGCTGCAGGCGGCGCTTGAGCAGCCGCAATACAGCAATGCGACGATACTGGTTGGCTGGGAACACAAGCAGCTCTACAAGCTGGCCAGAAATCTGCTGAAGGACAATGGCGGAGATAAAGCTGCGGTGCCGAAATGGCGCAGCGATGATTTCGACAGTATCTACGTGCTGCACATCCGGCGCGGTGACGGGCATGTGAGTGCCCGTTTCGAACGATTGAACGAAGGTTTGGACGGGCAACCGGAAAGCTGCCCGAGCTGATTATCAGTATTCTTTCAGCAGCAGCGCGATTGCTGCACGCAGCTCGTCGAAACCTTCGCCTTTTTCCGACGATGTCGCGATGATACCGGGGAAGCAGGCGGCGCGCTTGTAGGTAAGCTTGTGCGTTTCTTCTATCAGGCGCGGTACGCCCGCAGACTTGATCTTGTCGATCTTGGTCAACACGATCTGATAGGACACAGCCGCCTTGTCGAGAAGGTCGAGCACTTCCGCGTCGTTCTTCTTGATGCCGTGGCGGGAATCAATCAGCACATAGACACGTTTCAGCGTGGTGCGTCCACGCAGATAATCGAACACCAGGCGCGTCCAGGCATCGACCTGCGCTTTCGGCGCTTCGGCGAAGCCATAGCCGGGCATGTCGACCAGTGCCAGCGGCGGCAGGTCGCCGTTTTCGCCGGAATAGCCGTCCGGCACGAAATAGTTCAGTTCCTGCGTGCGGCCCGGTGTATTGGACGTACGCGCAAGACCCTTCTTGTTGACGAGCGCGTTGATGAGCGACGACTTGCCGACATTGGAGCGGCCTGCAAAGGCGATCTCCACGGGTCCTTCGGGCGGCAGGAAATTCATCGACGGGACGCCACGGATGAATATCCATGATTTCTTGAAGAGCAGGCGTCCTTCCTCGACGAGTGCCGCCTGGGCTTCCCGGACTGCATCCGCCGCTGCCTGAGCGGCCCTGATTGCCGCCTGCTTCTTATCCTGCTCGCTCAATGGTTCTGTCCCGGTCGGTGTGTTCTCTTGCGTACACGCATCAATGTTATGGGCCGCATTGTCAACATGACGGCACAAAAAACCCCGCCGAAGCGGGGTTCTTTCAAGTCTATTTCTTCGCTTCTTTCGGCTTTCTCTTGAAGAGGCCCTTGAGATTATCGAAGAGTTCGATCTTCACGCCCTGGCGCTTCATGATGATGCCCTGCTGGGTGATGGAGAGCAGGTTGTTCCATGCCCAGTAGATCACGAGACCAGCGGGGAACGAAGCCAGCATGAAGGTGAAGATCACTGGCATCCAGGTGAAGATGGCAGCCTGCGTCGGATCTGGAGGCGTCGGGTTCATGCGCATTTGCAGGAACATCGTGATGCCCATCAGGAGCGGCCAGACGCCGATCATCAGGAAGTGCGGCACGGTGTAAGGCAGAAGACCGAACAGGTTGAAGAGCGAGGTCGGATCGGGCGCTGCAAGGTCCTGAATCCAGCCGAAGAACGGCGCATGGCGCATTTCGATGGTGACGTAGAGCACCTTGTAGAGCGCGAAGAACACCGGAATCTGCACCAGCACCGGCCAGCAACCGGCCAGAGGATTGATCTTTTCCTGCTTGTAGAGCTGCATCATTTCCTGCTGCTGCTTCATCTTATCATCCGCATATTTCTCGCGGATTTCAGTCAGCTTCGGCTGCACCAGCTTCATGCGTGCCATCGACTTGTACGACTTGTTGGCAAGCGGGAAGAACAGGCCCTTGAGGAGAACGGTGACGACCAGAATGGCGACGCCGAAGTTGCCCGAGAATTTGTAGATCCAGTCGATGAGATAGAACATCGGCTTGGTGATGAAGTAGAACCAGCCCCAGTCGATCAGGAGCTCGAACTGCTTGATGCCAAGCTGCTGTTCGTAAGCCTGGATCTGTGTGACCACCTTCGCACCGGCGAAGACGTGGTTCTTCAGCGTCTGTGCCTGACCGGGCGCGATTGTCATCGGCGCGCCGAGGAAGTCGGTCTGATAGCGCGGACGATCATTGGTGAAGTGCGAGAAGCGACCGGTGAATTTTTCGTCCTGCGGCGGTACGAGCGTTGCGGCCCAGTATTTGTCGGTGATGCCGAGCCAGCCGCCCATGACGTCCTTGAACGAGATGTCCTTGTCGTCTTCGACCTTGGAATATTTGATTTCCTGCAGGCCGTCCTGACCCATGACGCCGATCAGGCCTTCATGCAGAACATAGGTCGCGCTTGCATGTTCCGGCTGGTTGAAGCGGGTCACGCGGCCATAGGAGGCCAGCGAGATCGGCGCGCCGGTATTGTTGGTGATGGTGTCTTCAACGGCGAACATATAGGCGTCGTCAACCGAAATGACGCGCTTGAAGGTGATGTTCTTCTCGTTGGTATAGGTCAGCGTGACCGGCGTGGCCTGGGTCAACCTGTTGTTGCCCTCCACGGTCCAGACCGTGTTCGGTCCCGGAACCGGGCCGGTCGTGTCGTTGCCGGTAAAGCCGAGTTCTACGAAATAGCCCTGCTTCAGCGCGGAAGGCGCGAGCAGTTCGATATTCGGAGAATTGTCGTCGACGGTCTCGTGATAATTCTTGAGGAAGAGATCATCGAGGCGCGCGCCGGTCAGGTTGATCGAACCGCGCAGCGAAGGCGTGTCGATTTCGACGCGCTGCGTCTGGGCAATGGCTGCTTCGCGGGTCAGCGTGCCGCCCGCGGCTGCAACATCGCCATGGCCGGGAATGTTCCCGGAGGTGGCGGGCATCTGCGGCGTGTCGCCACTTTGAGCCTGCTGTTGCGTCGCCTGTTGTTTCTGCTGCTGCTGCTCCTCAATGCGTGCCTGCTCCCGCTGGGCTTCCGTTTTCGGACCCAGATAAAACACTTGCCACAGCGTTAGCACGAGGATGGACAGGGCAATGGTGATGAAGAAATTACGATTATTTTCCATTGACGGGTCCTGATTCCGGTCTTTCCGTTCGGCGTTTCCCATCGCCCCGCCGTTCACCCTTCGCCTTGATGCGGCGGGAGAGTTCTTCGGTCAGTCGCGAAAAGGGCGCAGTGAGGGCTTGCTCGCGCGCTACGATCACATAGTCGGTCGAAGGCGCCATGTCACGCCCTGCGTGACAACGAACCGCTTCTCGCAGCCTGCGGCGGATGCGGTTTCTTATCACGGCGTTGCCGTTTTTCTTCGTTACGGTGAAACCTGCACGGGGTTTTTCGCCGATTTTGGCGGTTTTCGATTCTTCTTGCGCCCGCTCGCGGACTTCGAGAAGAAACAGTGGACCACGTCGCTTTTCACCATTCCTCAAAGCCAAAAACTCCGCTCTCTTGCGAAGGCGGAGTATTTGTTTCGGCTTGTTCATGTCTTTATTCACCGCGCGACAGCGCGGGAAAAGATTAAGCGGAAAGCCGCTTACGGCCGCGCGAGCGGCGAGCGGCGAGAACCTTGCGGCCGCCGGTGGTTGCCATGCGTGCACGGAAACCGTGGCGACGCTTGCGGACGATCTTGGATGGCTGGTAAGTGCGCTTCATTTATTTAATACCGCGGTGTGCGGCCCTTCTTAATTCTGTTTTTCCGTTGAACACGATCTTGTCCGAAACCGTTATTCACTTTTCGGGATCATGCTCTATTGAACAGGAGCTGGTTCTTGTCCCTTGCGACGGACAGCACAAAACCATCCGTAAACCGCGCGGGCGAACGTGACGCGGCTTATAGGGGGAGGGGGACAAAGAGTCAATGGTGACGGGCGCTATATCACAGTTGCGCTTCAATCGCTGCCTTGTCGATGACTGACCAGACTTTCCTTATCAGCGTATTCTCGAATTCATAGAAAACATTCTCGGCGAACTGGATTCGTTTGCCGTTGACCGGAAGCCCGAACAATAGCGCCTTGGGCGTGCAATCGAACTGGAGTCGGCTGGCAATATAGGGTGGTTCGCTGACAAGCAGCTCAATGTTGAAGCGCAGGTCGGGGATCGCCTCGAAATCCTGTTCCAGCATCGTGCGGTAACCGCCAAGTCCCAAAGGTCTGCCGTTATGAATTGCTTCCTCATGCACGTAAAGCCCGAGGTTATCCCAATCCTGCCGGTTCAGGCATGCAATATAGTCGCGATATATCTCTGCGAGTGGTTCCGACATGGCTGTCCTCCTCTTTGGAGCGGTTCCAGTTGAAGCTGTGTCGCTGAGGCCGCTCCAAGTATTTGTTTCCTCGCATTATCCTCACGCAAAACCGCTTCGCACTTTTGCTGGAAATGCTCTTTTTGCCGAAAATGCGCAAATCGGGTTGGCATTGGCATTGCCAAAGCAGACTAGGGCTTTAATAAGGATGCGCAACATATTCACATGCGGGAGCATTCCCGCAGAAGAGCAGTATTGAGAGGAGTTCACCATGAGCATCCGTCGCATCGGAGTCGGCCCGCGCATGAGCCAGGCCGTTGTTCACGGCAACACCGTTTATCTCGCCGGTCAGGTGGGAAATCCGGGTGCCAGCGTCACTGAACAGACCAAGGCCGTTCTGGCCGAGGTGGACCGTCTTCTCAAGGAAGTGGGTTCCGACAAGACCAAGATCCTTCAGGCCATTATCTGGCTTGCCGATATGAAGGACTTTGGCGAAATGAACGCTGTCTGGGACGCATGGGTCGATCCGGCTCACACGCCTGCCCGCGCTACCGGCGAAGCTGCGCTGGCAACGCCTGACTACAAGGTTGAAATCATCATCACCGCTGCGGTGTAATTTCTTCATATCGATGCGAACCCCGTCGAAATTTCGGTTTCGGCGGGGTTTTTATTTGCGGATTCGTTCCGAAAAGCCGTCGCGTCCGCCTGCCAGCGCTCTTGCATCGATCGACGCGCGTTCCCTTGTTTCCTCCAGCGTGCCGCCATTCTCGATCCAGCCGTGATCGTGCAGATAGCCGGGCAGGTAGCCCGACAGGAGAATGCGGTAATCGAACGGGAAGGCCGGGTCCAGAACGCGCGCCATGTGGAAGATGATCGTGGTGCAGTTCGCCGTCAGCGTATTGTAGAATTTCGGCTGTTCAGCCAGTTCATTGCCAAGCTCGACATAGGACAGGAAGAGTTCGCGCGCGCCTGCCTGCGGCAGTTTCACGCGATAGCGATAGACGTTTTCCTTGCGGACATTGGTGCGCAGATAGATGATGTCGCGCTCTTCGGCGGCAATCATAGCCAGCTCATATTTGCGGAAGAAACCGGCAATCGGCGAATAGACCTCATGGTGTTCGCGGCGAATTTCTCCCGAAAAAACCACATGGCGACCATCCTCGAAGCCGAATGACAGAAGCGTGTGGGCGATTGCAGGGCCTGACCAGTAGGAAAGAAAGACGTCCACGGACGTGATCTTGCTGAGGTCGTAGGTTTCCTCTTTCCAGTTGGGTGTAAAATCTTCCGTTGTCCGCCAGATGAAGTCACGGACATTGGAAAGGGTGATCATGTCGCCATTGATCTGCCCCGTTACCGTGCGGGCAACGTCGGGCGCCCATATACGGTTGAGGGATGGGCGCACCGTCGACCATGCCCCCAGCATCACCAGCGCCAGAAGGCAGAAGACCAGTCGCCTGCGCCAACAGCTATAATGTCTTTCGCCTGCAATCACCCCGAGAGCGATCAGAAGCCAGACGGCAATAATCGATCCGCGCATGGCATCGCCGAAGGGCAACTGGAACCACATGGCGAAGCTGGCCCATATCGCAAAGATAAGGACGAATAAAATGAAGACGAACTTGCCTGCGATGCGGACGGGAGCCGATTTCAGGAGAGAAGACATATGCATTCCGTATTCGTCGGTTGCCGCTGTCTGGAATTATTCAGCGTGCGGAAATCGCGGGGATACTGACATGATTTGCATCGTCATGTCATGGGGGTATCCCTTAGAATAAGGAATTTAAGTTTCTATATTAGAAACTGTAGAAAGTTGCTCTGCATTTCGGGATTATTTCTTTAGCGCCATTGCTTGGCCGCGCGGGCGGGCAACAGGCTTGCGGTTGCGGGCGTGCGGGCGCACCAGACGCCACAGAAGCAGCGCGCTGACGATCCCGGCATAGATAACCGGTTCGGCGGGCCAGCTCTTTACCGACATGATGAAATGGATGGCGCCCCCCGCTATCGCGACATAAACCAGTCTGTGCAGGCTGTTCCAGCGGCGGCCGAGCTTGCGGATCGACCAGTTGTTGGAGGTGAGCGCCAGCGGCACCAGCAGGACCAGACTGATCATGCCGATGGTGATGAAGGGCCGTCGCACGATATCGGTGATGATGGCGGACAGGTTCAGGCCCTGATCAAGCACCATATAGGTGGCGAAGTGCATCAGCGCATAATAGAAGGCAAGCAGGCCGAGTGCGCGCCGGTAGCGTAAAAACGCGATGCCTGTGAGGTCGCGGATCGGCGTTACCATGAGGGTCAGAATCAAAAAGCGCAGAGCCCACAGGCCAAGCGTGTGTTCAAAAGTCTTGACCGGATCGGCGCCAAGATTGCCGGTCGCACCCAGATAGAACGTCCAGACTGCCGGAACGAAACCGACCACATAGAGCAGCCAGATTTTCCATTCGCCGGGCCGGGTTGTTTTCTTCCTGGCTGTCTGGTTACTTGTCTGGGTCGCTGTCGCCATGTCAGTAATTCGCTTTCAGGTCCAGGCCCGCATAGAGTGACGCGACTTCGTCGCCATAACCATTGAACGGCAATGTCGGGCGACGGCCCGAGCCGAGAAAGCTGCCTTCGCCGATACGCCGCTCGGTCGCCTGGCTCCAGCGCGGGTGATCGACCTCCGGGTTCACATTGGCGTAGAAGCCATATTCGTTGGCGGCCTGTTGCTGCCATGAGGTCGGTGGCTGCTTTTCGACGAAGCTGATCTTCGTGATCGCCTTGATCCCCTTGAAGCCGTATTTCCAGGGCACCACGAGCCGGATCGGCGCGCCGTTCGCATTGGGCAATGTCTCGCCGTAAAGGCCGACCGAAAGGATGGTCAGCGGATGATTGGCTTCGTCGAGACGCAGGCCCTCGATATAGGGCCAGTCGAGAACCTGAAAGAGTCCGGTCTGGCCCGGCATTTCTTCCGGTCGCACGACGCCGGTAAAGGCGATGTATTTGGCGGAACCAAGCGGCTCCACCTGCGACAGAAGGCTTGCGAGCGGAAATCCGATCCACGGAATGACCATCGACCATGCCTCGACACAGCGCATCCGATAGATGCGTTCTTCGAGCGGCATCTTCGCGATCAGGTCCTGAATGTCGAATTCTTTTGGCTGTTTCACAAGGCCATCGACCGTAAGCTTCCATGGCAGCGGTTTATAACTGCCGGAATTGGCGGACGGGTCGCTCTTGTCCGTGCCGAACTCGTAGAAGTTGTTATAGGTCGTCACCGCGTCCTGCGGGGTCAGTTTTTCATCGACCTTATAGGCGGAAGCCTTGGCCTTGAGCGGTTCGGCAAAAGCCGACGATGCGACACCGGCAGCAGCCAGAGCACCCGCGCCGACCATGAAAGAGCGACGGTTCAGGTAGAGGCTTTTGGGCGTCACCGCATCATAAGTGAGACGAGCGGATGAAAAACGTCCCGGTTTGAAGCTGCTCATGGTCATTCCCACTTCCAAAAAAATTGACCCTCAAGTTGCAGATAGGTTCCCACGTAAACGCGTCAAAAGCATGGATAATTTGGGACCTGCCCCTTGTTCACGCATTGTTGAAACCGCGTGAAAGCGTAACAGAATTGTAACACGATGTAACTTTTCGTGCATTCTGCCATATTCTCGCTAAAACTCTGCTGTTAACGGCATTACATTAGCGCATCCCGAAAAGGCGCGGAGAGCGATTTCGGAGAGATGTGTCGGATAAAATTGATATCGCCGGCAGGGGTGGGGACGCACCCGGGAAGAGCTGCCTTCAAACCTTCGTTAACGTCTCATTGGCTATGTAGAGATCATGGTAAAGAAGATGTTTATTGCCGCTTTGGCGGCGGCTGCATTCACGGTGGCGGCTGGCTCGGCTCTGGCCGAAGGGCAGCCTGTTTCGACGAACGGTCAGGGCAAGGTTCTGAGCGCTATTGCCGCGTCGATGAAGGAAGAGCAGGGTGCTCCGAAGCTTGGTGAAGGCGTGACAATGCGCGAGAAGAAGATGGATACGGAAACAACCCCGGAGCAGAATTTCTCGCGCAGCAAGCAGTTCATTCACCGCTTCTACAAGCCGGAAAATGCTTCGAATGAACTGGTGATTCTGCTGCATGGTTCAGGCGGGAATGAAACCAGCCTTGTGCCGCTGGCTTCCAGGATCTGGCCGCGCGCCACATTGCTTGGCATTCGTGGCCGCGTGATGCAGGATGGCGGTACGCGCTGGTACAAGCGCATCTCGCCGGTCAAATTCGACCAGAAGGACGTTAAGCTCGAAGCCAATGCCTTCGTGACTTTTCTCACCCGTCTGGCCGACGAAAAGGATCTCGATCTTACCCATGCAACTTTCGTGGGCTATTCGAATGGCGCCAATCTTCTGGCTGCAACCATGATACTTCACCCCGATCTGGTGAAACGCGCTATCCTGATGCGCTCGATGCCGGTTTTGGATAATGTTCCGGTCGCCAATCTGAGCAAGACGCGTGTTCTGACGATTACGGGCGACGAGGACAAACTCTATTCACCGTTTGCGCCAGCGCTTTCCGCACTGCTGCGCTCCGGCGGCGCGCGCGTTGATGCCCGCACGATCGATGCGGATCATATGCTGGGTGAAAAGGATATCGCTGCCATCAGTCAATGGGTAGCATCGCTGGGACCAGATGGCGCGCCAGCGGTTTCTATGAAGGCGAAGTGAGTTCAGTAGGGGAATAGGGGAATAGGGGAATAGGGGAATAGGGGAATAGGGGAATAGGGGAATAGGGGAATAGGGGAATAGGGTGCTGGCAGGTGGTGGACAAGGCAAGTAAAATATTTGCCTTGACCGAGAATAAGCGTTTTTTCCCTTACTCCCTTACTCCCTTACTCCCTTACTCCCTTACTCCCTTACTCCCTTCACATGAACCGTCTCCGGCACAGGCGTCAGCGCCGAACCAGTGTCGAACCACGCGATGAGATTGTCGATCACAAGATTCGCCATGTCGCGGCGGGTCTTGACCGAGGCAGAGCCGATATGAGGCAGCAGAACTGTGTTGGGGGCATCGAGCAATGCCTGCGGCACGTGCGGTTCGTTTGCAAAGACATCAAGACCGGCTGCGGCAATCGTTCCGTTCTGTAGTGCTTCGGCAAGCGCATCTTCATCCACCACAGAACCGCGCCCGATATTGATCAGCACGCCTTCCGGTCCGAGCGCCTTCAGCACTTCCGCATTCACGGCCTTGGCTGTTTCCTCGCCGCCGGGCGCCACCAGAATGAGCGTATCGACAGCCTTGGCAAGTTCGAGCAGGCTCGGATGATATTCATAGGCGACATCGGCGGATTTCCGGCGATTATGATAGGCAATCGGCAGGCCGAAAGCCTCGACGCGGTGGGCAACCGCCTTGCCAATGCGGCCGAGCCCGAAAATACCAACCTTGCGTCCACGCAATGAAAGCTTCGACAGCGGGTAGCGGCCTTCCTTGACCCAGTTGCCGGCGCGCAGGAACTCCTGCGACTTCGACAGTTCGCGCACCGTATCGATCAAAAGGCCGATGGTCGTGTCCGCCACTTCATCCGTCAGGACGTCAGGCGTGTTGGTGACCATGACATTCTTCGTACCGGCATGTTTTGCGTCCACCGCATCGTAACCGACACCGAAATTGCCGACGATTTCAAGATTGGGCAATGCGTCGATCAGCGCCGCATCGACGGTCGACATGCTGGCAATGCCCTTTACGTCCTTCGCCCAGGCCGCATCCAGAAGTGCAGTGTCGCCGCGCGCAATACGCTGGACATTGAACTCACCCGAAAGCCTCTGCACGGCATAATCATCGAAGTTGCCGAGCACCAGTATAGTCGCGTCGCGTTTTGTCATGGCATTCCTCATGTCACGGAGCATTTCCGGCAAAAGTGCGTAGCGGTTTTGCCTGGGAGAATGCGTAAAGAAAACCGGTCCGCCAAGAGGCCACCGGTGCGGGGAAAATCAGCCGTGTCTTGGCTTGGATGTCGATTGCCGGATATGCAGTTCCGGCTTGATGAGTTCCTGCATCGAAGAAACCTCGACACCGTTCAACTGGTCGAGCAGCGCGCGGGCGGCACGGCGTCCCACTTCGCGCTGTCCGTTCCAGACGGTCGTGAGCGCTGGCGTCGCGATGGCCGCTTCCTCAAGGTCGTCATAACCGGTCACGGAAATGTCCTCGCCCGGCACCAGCCCGGCGCGGGCAATGCCGTTCATCAGGCCGATGGCCGTCAGATCGTTCCAGCAGACCGCAGCCGTCGGCTTGTCCTTCAATGCCAGAAACTGTGGCGCAACTTCAAAGCCGCCTTGTTTCGTGCGCGGCCCGGCAATACGCCAGTCGGGACGAACCTCAAGGCCAGCCTTGTCCATTGCCTGCACATAGCCGCGATAACGGTCACGGCCTGTCGAAGTCTGGTCCGTACCGCCGATCATGGCGATGCGCGTATGGCCGAGGGAAATCAGATGATTGGTGGCAAGGCCGATGCCATAGGCATCGTCACCCCGGAAAACCGGCGCATGAACACCATCGACGCTACGCGCGATCAGCACGACCGGCAGGCCGTTATCTTCCGCAAGCTGGATATCTTCCGGCGGCGTGCCGATGGCGGGCGACATGATCACCCCATCCGCGCCGAGCTGCAGAAGCGTATCCATGAAGGTGCGCTGCTTTTCAAGCTGGTCGTAATGGTTGGACAGGATGAAGGTCTGCCGCGACCGGTCCAGTTCCGTTTCGATGGATTTGAGAATTTCCGCGAAGAACGGATTCATGATGTCATGCACCACGACACCGACAATGCCGGAGCGCGAGGTGCGCAGGCTCGCGGCGCGACGGTTATAGATATAACCGATCGTGCGGGCATGTTCCTTGATTTTTTCGCGGGTCTGGTCGGCAACGAGCGGGCTGTCGCGCAAAGCGAGCGAAACTGTGGCTGTCGAAACACCAAGCGCATCAGCGATGGTCGATAGCTTTATTTTCTGGGCCAAGTCGCCTCCCCAAATTGGTCCGTGCCGCAATCGGAGACGCGGCCGCAACCTGACAAGGTGTGACGCGACCGTCCGTCCTGCGAACGGTTATGCCATTGCAATCCTTGAATTGGAAGCATTTTCGATAGCAGGCATCTTGAAAAGTGTTTAACGGTTTCCAGCCAAGATACGCGTCAAAACAAATAGTTAGAGCCCGATAAACGGCAGGCTTATTCCACGTCGTCCTCTTCAGGCACGTCCGTTTCAGGTTCGTCGGGAAGGCGTGTGACACCGCGAAGCGCAAGATTGCTCTCCATCCGGCTCAACATCTTGAGGAAGGTCTTGCGGTCTTTCTTATCGAGGCTCTTCAGCATGTCCTTTTCGGTCTTGCGAATGGATTTCTCGATTGCCTTGATCGTCTCGAGACCGGTCTGTGTCAGATAGACATGCGACTGGCGCTGGTCGGTTTCCGAGGCGCGTTTTGCCACGAAACCCTGGCCCTGCAGGCGCGCAATGGTTTTGGTGATAGTGGGCGGGCGCACACCCAGCCGCTGTGCAAGAACGCCTGGCGTCAGCCCGTCTTCCGCAGCCAGTTGCAGCATGACTGCATCCTGCCCTGCATAGAGTCCCTGTTCGAGAAGCCGCGTGGCCAGCACCGTCCGCGACAGTCGTGCCACGGATTGCAGCCGGTAGAGTACAACCGCCTTATTGTCCTTGCTCATCGCCACCTCGCCCTTGTTGCCGCTTTGGAGCGCACCCCGAAAAGTGTGAAACAGTTTTCGGACGAGATGCGCGTTAAAATGAAATAGTTCCTGTCGCCTGATCGATAGTCCCATCCATCCATATATCGTAAAATATTGTCCGACTTATGAAACAACAAGGCCCGGTTGCTGTCATGGCTAACGAGCGTTAGGGTCTCAGGCTCAAAGAAAAGAATAAAGCGAGGAAAACATGACCGATCTGCGCGATCAAAACAGCGACATGATTGTCGTTCTGCCCCTTGGCGCTCACGAACAGCATGGGCCTCACCTGCCGTTTGAAACGGATACGATTATCGCCGAAGGCATTGTTGCGCGCGTCAGCGATGCGCTGCCTGCCGAGCTGAATGTCAATTTTCTGCCTGCCCAGCCGGTCGGCTATTCCATCGAGCACATGGATACCGAAGGAACGCAGAGCCTCGCCTTCGCCGAGGCTGTGAACCAGTGGGTCGGCATCGGCGAAAACCTTCATGCAGGCGGTATTCGCAAACTGGTCATGCTGAACGCACATGGCGGAAATTCGCCGCTGATGACGATTGTAGCGACAGAGTTGCGCACGCGGCTCGACATGCTGGCGGTTGCTACAAGCTGGACCCGTTTCGGTCTGCCGGAAGGCCTGATTACACCGGAGGAAAAAGCGCTCGATATTCATGGCGGCTTCATCGAGACATCGGTGATGCTGGCGCTGTGCCCCGATCTGGTGGATATGTCGAAGGCACGCAATTTCTCCAATGCCCAGTCACGTTATGCCGAGGAATTCAAGTTTCTGCGGGCCTATGGCCCACATGCCTTCGGCTGGAAGATGCACGATCTCAACCCGGAGGGGGTCGCAGGCAACGCTGCTGCCGCAACCGCTGAAGCTGGTGAAAAACTGATCGCCAACGCGGTTGCAGGCTTTATCGACCTGCTGCGCGATGTCGACAGGTTCGATCTCGCCCGGTTCAAGTCGCAACGCCTCGCCAGTCAGGCGGGTTAAAGCGTGTTGCATCCTATTATATTCAGGGAACACGCTTTAAGCTTTTGTTTTCACGCATGTCTTTATCCCATCGTAGCGGGACCAGAAATCAGTCCAGTGGACTGATTTCCCCGCGAAGGCGGTTCCCGCTTTTGGGAGACATGCTTTAGCCCCGCAAAACCTGTGCACCAACTGGCGTGAATGTGATTGGGCGGATGTAATATTATAGCATTGCATATGGCATTCACGTTGCCCTTCCCTTATATGAATTGTCCTATCCGAGGTTTCGGTGCCGTGCCGCTTCACGCTGGCCACACCGGGCCACAACTTCAAGAGGCATGACCATGAGCCAGGCTGAAGCCCGAACCGAAGCTCCGTCTGAAAGCACGACGACCACTGAAGCTGGCCGCATTCCCGTGACCGTTCTGACCGGTTATCTGGGTTCGGGTAAAACCACTCTTCTCAACCGCATCCTGACCGAGAATCACGGCAAGCGTTATGCCGTCATCGTCAATGAGTTCGGCGAGATCGGTATCGACAACGACCTGATCGTCGAGTCGGACGAAGAAATCTATGAAATGAACAATGGCTGCATCTGCTGCACCGTGCGCGGCGATCTGATCCGCGTGGTGGAAGGCCTGATGCGCCGTCCGGGTCGTTTCGACGCCATCGTCGTGGAAACCACCGGCCTTGCCGATCCCGTTCCGGTTGCGCAAACCTTCTTCATGGATGATGACGTGCGCGCCAAGACCGGCCTCGACGCCGTTGTCGCCCTTGTCGATGCCAAGCACCTGCCGCTACGCCTGAAGGATAGCCGCGAGGCGGAAGACCAGATCGCCTTTGCCGACGTGGTGCTCATCAACAAGACAGACCTCGTGACGCTGCAGGAACTGGCTGCCATCGAGGCGACCGTGCGCGCCATCAACCCGCATGCCATCATCCATCGCACCGAACGCGCTTCGATTCCGCTCGACCGCGTGCTGGATCGCGGTGCCTTCGACCTGAAGCGTGTTCTGGACAACGACCCGCACTTCCTCGACCATGACCATCCCGATCACGTATGCGGACCGGATTGCGATCACGATCATGATCACCATGGGCACGACCACCATCATCATGCGCATGATCACGATCATCACGACCATGATCATGTCTGCGGCCCCGACTGCGATCATGACCATCACCATGATCACGCCTCGCCGATCCATGATGTGACGGTGAAGTCAGTATCGCTCAGGGCTGGTGAAATCGATCCGGCGAAATTCTTCCCATGGATCCAGAATATCACCCAGACGCAGGGGCCGAACATTCTGCGCCTCAAGGGCATCATCGCTTTCAAGGACGACCCGGATCGCTATGTAGTGCAAGGCGTGCACATGATTATCGAGGGCGACCACCAGCGCGCGTGGAAGGAAGACGAAAAGCGTGAAAGCCGTCTCGTCTTTATCGGTCGTGAACTCGATCCTGCTGCCTTGAAAGCCGGCTTCGAAAACAGCCAAGTCAAGTAAACAGGAAATACCGGAAGCCGATGCCTACAGTAGCTCCGCTCGACCTCGAAGGTCATTGTCTTTATGCGCGCTTTGTCGGCGGCATTCCCTTTTTCGCAATGGCGGATGGCTCGATCCATCAGCTCAACAATGGAAACAAGACCTTGGCAGCTCATGACGGGCTGCTGAGCGCAACTGTTTCCGTTGACGGAAAATCGCTTGTCACCGGCGGCGAAGACGGTCGCGTCTGCCGCACGGATGCCGACGGGACGGTAACCGAACTTGCGAAGATACCGCGCAAATGGATGACCGCAGTGGCAGCAGGCCCCGGCGGAACTGTCGGTTTTGCATCGGGTCGCACCGCCTGGGTGCGCACCTCCGACGGCAAGGTGCAGGAATTTGCGCAGGAACGCAGCGTCGAGGGCATCGCCTTTGCGCCGAAGGGCCAGCGGCTGGCGATAGCGCGCTATAATGGTGCAACCCTGATCTGGACCGGAACGGCGGCGAAACCCGTTGAACTGGAATGGAAGGGCGCGCATATCGGCGTGATCTTTTCGCCCGACGGCCGCTTCCTCGTCACCTCGATGCAGGAAAATGCCCTGCATGGCTGGCGTCTCGAAGACACCAAGCACATGCGCATGACCGGCTATCCGGCAAAGGTGAAAGACTGGTCGTGGAGCGCCAAGGCCAAGTGGCTCGCCACGTCGGGTGCCCCGGCAGCAATCGTCTGGCCCTTTGCAGGCAAGGATGGCCCGATGGGCAAGGCTCCTCTGGAGCTTGGTCTTCGCGGCGACAGCATGGTGACATCGGTTGCCTGCCATCCGGTCGAGGACATCGCGGCCATCGGCTATAATGACGGCATGATCCTGGTTGCGCGTTTCGCCGACAGCAAGGAAGTTCTGTTGCGCCGCCCCGGCAAGGGCGCGATCACCAGCATGGGCTGGGATGAACAGGGCCACCGCCTCGTCTTCGGCTCGGAAGCCGGGGATTGCGGTGTGGTTGCGATCGCTGATTAAGGGAGTAAGGGAGTAAGGGAGTAAGGGAGTAAGGGAGTAAGCAGAAAATAACTTGCTTTAGCTTATCCGATTCTTTCAAATTCCCCTATTCCCCTATTCCCCTATTCCCCTATTCCCCTATTCCCCTATTCCCCTATTCCCCTATTCCCCTATTCCCCTAAACTATGCTTGCGCACCGCATCGCCGAAAGCCTCGAAGATCTTGCGGGAAGGGGCATCGGAATGCGCCCAATATTCCGGGTGCCATTGGACGCCGACGACAAATCCTTTCGCGTTCTTCACCGATACGGCCTCTACCGTGCCGTCTTCGGCGACGGCTTCGACCTCAAGCTGCGGGGCAAGCTTGTCGATGGCCTGACGGTGAACGGAATTCACGCGCACGCTTTCTTCTTTCAGGATTTCCGCAAGGCATGAGTTCGGGTTGAGCTTGATCGGGTGCTGGATGGCAAAACGCTCGGCCTGGCTTTCGGATTCAGGCGCGCGGTGGTCCATCCGGCCTTCGAGCTCCTGAATTTCGGTGGCGAGCGTACCGCCAAGCGCGACGTTCAGTTCCTGTATGCCACGGCAGATGGCCAGCACGGGAACACCCTTTTCAATGGCGGCGCGGATGAGCGGTAGTGAAGTCGCGTCGCGGGCATTGTCATAGGGTTCGAACGCGGCGCTCGGTTCGACGCCGTAGAGCGCCGGGTTAACGTTCGATTTGGAACCCGTGACGAGAACCCCGTCGACGGCATCCAGAATGGCGTCGAGGTCCATCTTGTCGCCGAAGCTCGGCACCAGCAGCGGAGTTACTTCCGCAACGTCGATGGCGGCTGCCAGATATTGTTGGGGTGCGGCGTGCCAGGTGTAGTTTTCAAATGGCTTCACATCGGTCGGCACGGCGACGAGAGGGCGAGAAGTCTTGGGCATAATGTTCGTATCCACCAGTCGGATTATGCTCTTATCTGCTCTGTTCCTTACTTCTCCGCAATGGCGCGCGCAATCACGAACAGGTGTCGTCTATCGGCTACGCCATAGGTCTTTCGTCGTGCCTTCTGTGTATTGTGTTGATTTGAACCGATTTTTACGGTCGAAGATGGTTCAAATGCTGCTCCCGATAATCTAGGAATGGATAAAGAGAGAGATTGGCAGTTGAGGGGATGAATGACTGACGATCAGCTTTTCTCCGTCAAGGGCAAGGTCATTGCCGTGACGGGTGGGTCTTCGGGGTTGGGCCTAAGAATGGTCCATGTACTGGCGGGGCATGGGGCGCGGGTGATTTCGATCTCACGCACGCATGCGGGTGAAAGCATCTGCCCGTCGGGTGGCGAGGTTCTGGAAATCATGGCGGATGTAACCCATCCGAATGAAATCATACGCGCTTTCGATGAGGCGGAGGCGCGTTTCGGGCCGGTGACGACGCTTTTCAACAATGCCGGCGTTGCCCATATGGCACGCGCGCTCGACACGACGCGCGATATGCTTGAGCATATATTCGAGGTCAATGTTGCCGGTGCCTTTTTCGTGGCGCAGGAGGCTGCCCGCCGCATGATCGAGCGCGGCGAGGGCGGTTCCATCGTCAATACGACCAGCATTCTGGGCGAGCGTCCACAGAAAGGGGCTGCAGCCTATTCGATGTCCAAGGCCTGTGTTACCCAGATGACGCGGGCGCTGGCACTGGAATGGGCTGCCCACGATATTCGCGTCAATGCAATCTCGCCGGGATGGTTTCCGACCCGAATCAATGAAGAGCAACTACAGGGTCCTGCGGGCGGCTACTTCAAAGGTCGAAACCCGATGCGGCGCCTTGGCGAGCCGGAAGATCTGGACGGGGTTGTGCTGATGCTGGCTTCCGATGCGAGCCGCTATATGACGGGTTCAATCATTACCATTGATGGGGGGCATCAACTCTGACAGAGTTGGAAAGTTTCACGGGCGACTATTTCCCGCATCGTGACTTGTGGGACAGGTTTTTCCTCTAGCCGGTCGGGGTCTGGCAGTAGAATATCCACTTCGACTAATTTGGATTAATTCTCGGAAACAGGGAAACTAACCTGTTCCTGTTCTCCCGTTATAGGCATTTCAGTAATATTGGGACGACTAAAAGATGAATGCCTGTGGTTGTAATTGGCCTTTGAGGGTTGTGCGTCTGTGGGTTTCCTTAAAAAATATCTGAATACATCTTATGGTGGTTGCCATGACAGCTTGTGGTTTAATATCCCGAAAGATATTTTTAAGTCATTAGTGCGATATTGCCTCCCCGTGTAAGGGATTAATGCATCGAATGTGGCAAAGCCGTAAACCTGAGATACCTGCAGATGTGCGGCTATCTTTTCTCAGAGCGCTGTACGGCAATCGTACGACGCTTTGGTTCGGCTTGCTCGCGCACGTTGTAGCCTGCGTCGTCATCTATGTAAAAACTGACGACTGGCGCTATCTGGTCTTTGCCGGTGTCTTCGCCGTCATAGCCGTCGGTCGCATCTTCGACATGCACAAGTTCGATCAGGCAAAACAGCAGTCGCTTTCCCATGCCGATCTCGACCGGTGGGAAACGCGTTATCTGATTGGCGCATCCGCTGTCTGCCTGACGCTTGGCATGTTGTGCTTCTTCTCAAGCTATGTGCTGCGGGATTCTTTCGCCGAGCTTGCCAGTTTGACCGTGCTGCTCGCCTCGGTCGTTTCCATTGTGGGCCGCAATTATGCTTCGGCGAAAGCCGTCGTCCTGATGTCGGCCTGCACGCTTATTCCGGTTCTGGCCGGGCTCATTCTGGCCGGAACGCCGTTTCACGTCATTATCGGTCTGCTGCTGATCCCGTATTTCCTATCCAATATCCAGATGGCCAATGGCCTGCGCGAGTTTCTCTTCGCCGCGGTCATGGGCAAGCGGCGCCTCTCCATCGTGGCCGGGCGTTTCGATGCGGCGCTCAACAACATGCCGCAGGGCCTGCTGATGTTCGACAGCCAGCACCGTATCGCGGTTATCAACAACAAGGCCAAGGCGATGCTGCAGATTGCCGAACATACCAAGCTGCATGGCCGCAAGCTCGACGTTCTGTTGCGCTATTGCGCGAAGAAGGGGCTGTTTCCGCAGAAAGATTTGAAGAACGTATATGTGCGCATGCAGGATCTTCTGCTCGGCAAACGTACCCGCGACATTTTCCAGCTTTCGAACCAGCGTTATATCGAATGTATCGGCAACCAGACCCTCAATGAGGGGGCGGTCCTGATGTTCGAGGATGTGACGCAGCGCGTGGAAGCGGAAGCGCGCATCCAGCATATGGCGCGCTACGACGGTCTGACCGGCCTGCCGAACCGCAATTATTTCGAGACCTTGGTACGAGCCATGCGTTCCCACCAGCAAATGGGCACGCGGGCCGCTCTCATCGTCATCGACATCAATCATTTCAAGCATGTCAACGATACGCTGGGACATCATACAGGTGACGTGCTGTTGCGCCTGTTTGCGGAGCGGCTCAGTTCGCTCGATCCGCAGCGTTTTATCACCTCGCGGTTCGGCGGCGACGAATTCGTGGTGTTTGTCTTCAACTTGCGCAGCGAGGCTGAAGCGGCGGGTGTGATGGATCACATCATGGCCGTTGTGACCGGGGTTTATGATCTCGACGGCGATCAGGTTCATATCGATATCAGTGCAGGCATCGCGATCGAGGATCTCGAAAGATGCGATGTCGGCAGCATGCACATCAATGCCGATCTGGCGCTCTACGAAGCCAAAAGCAGGGAAGACAAACCCTGGTCGATCTTTGTCGATGCAATGGATACCAAATATCGCGGACGCCAGAAACTCAAAGCCGATCTGCGACTTGCCATCGATCACGGCGAGATCAAGGTGGTCTACCAGCCCATTGTCAGCGCGCAGTCCCTGCGCGTTGTCGCATGTGAGGCGCTGGCACGATGGGAACATCCGGAACTTGGCTTCGTACCGCCTGCCGAGTTCATTCCGCTTGCGGAAGAGATGGGTATCATTACCGATATTACGCGCTTCATGCTGGCCCAGGCCTGTGCCGATTGCCTGTCATGGGGGGACCGGATCGGCGTTTCCGTCAATTTGTCGGCCATTGATCTGAAAAGCAGCGACATTGCCCGCGACATTGCGAATGCTTTGCAGAAATCAGGACTTCCGGCCCACCGTCTTGAGGTTGAAGTGACGGAAAGCGCCATCATCTCCGACCGTAACAAGACCTCGATGGTGCTGCAGCGTCTCAAGAATGCCGGGATCAATATCGCGCTGGACGATTTCGGAACCGGTTATTCCAGCCTCAGCTATCTCAATACCTTGCCGCTGACCAAGGTGAAGGTCGACCGCTCCTTCGTCCGTGACATCACTAGCGACCGGCGGTCGTTGATGCTGCTTCGCGGTGTTACCCAGCTTTCGCACGAGCTTGGGCTGGGTGTGACGGTCGAGGGCGTGGAAACCGAGGAACAGCTTGCGCTGATCCGCGTGGCGGCGGGTGCAGATCTCGTTCAGGGCTATCTTCTCGGTATGCCCGTGCCGGTCGAAGCGATCACCGCCATGACCATGAAAGCCGCAGCACGACGCGACGGTGGGCGAACCGTAGCTTGAATTTCCATGAATTGAGACCGGGTTCGACGGTGAAGTCGTTGAATTGTCTCTAAAGCGTGTCGCATTTTATCGTACTCGTACGACACGCTTTAAGCTTTTGTTTTCATGCATGTCTTATCCCAAAACCGGTTCCCACTGTCGGGAGACATGGATTAATTGACTGTTTTTACAGAATAAAATCTCAAAATTTATGGGTTCTGGGGCGGTCGCAGGATAAGGCGGTCTGCTGATATTTTATCTGCGGCGCTTTGTGTCGCTGAGGTTTCTTGTGTTTCTCACCATAATTTGAATATAAGATAAATAATTGGGATGTTTTAAGGCATAGATATCGTGCACTTATTGTCTCAACGGGATCTGTATAAGTATTTCATTATATTACTATAAGGAAATCCTTAAATTTAATCTACTAATTTAAAGGGGAGGCAATGAAACGTTTTCTTCGCTATGGTCTGTATGCTTTGATCGGGCTTGTCATTCTTGCAGGTGCCGGCACTGCCGTGTTCTGGAAGAAGATTCATGAGACCTGGGCGGTCTATCAATATGCGCAGGTATTCAAGCCCGAGCACATCTTTGAAAGATTCCGCAATCTATACAAAATGTATCCTTCGGTACGGATTCCGCATGAGGGCGAGGTCAGTCGGCTTGCCAAGGCTGAACGTCCCCTTCCGGAAACCTTTGTCTATAAGGGCGAAACGCGCAAAATTGCCGACTGGCTTCAGCGTGGCGGTACAACCGGCTTCATCGTGCTGAAAGACGGTGTCATCGTTCATGAGGAATATGATCACGGCAATACCGAGAATACGCAGGCGATTGCTTTTTCCCTGTCGAAATCCTTTGTGTCCTTTCTCGTGGGCAATGCCGTCAATGACGGATTGATCGACATCAACCAGCCGGTAGAGCGTTATGCACCGATATTGGCCGAGGGCGGCTATAAGGGCGTCATGGTCAAGAATGTGATGCAGATGGCATCGGGTATTGGCTTCAGCGAAAATTATGCCGACCTCAATTCGGACATCGTGCGTTATGCGGCTGAGCTTTTGACAGGCTCGATCGCCAAATTCACGGCGCATCTCAAGAACGAGCGTCCGCAAGGCACCGATAGTCATTATGTGTCGGCGGATACCCAAGTGCTCGGCCTGATGCTGGAGGGTGCAACCGGAATCCCGCTTCAGAAATATTTCGAGGATCGGCTGTGGTCGAAGCTTGGCGCCGAGGCGGATGCCTATTGGCTGGTCGATCCGACCGGAGAAGTTGCGGCGGCTGCAGGACTGAATGCTGTGCTTCGCGACTATGCGCGTTTCGGCCTGCTCTATCTCAATGAAGGGCGCAACTTCAAGGGCGAGCAGCTTGTTCCGGCGCAATGGGTGCATGATTCGGTGACGCCGGATGCGCCCTATCTCATGCCCGGTCGCAAGGATGCATTCGGCAAGATTCCGTTCGGCTATGGTTATCAGTGGTGGACACCGGCTGACTGGCAGGGTGATTATAGTGCTGTCGGCATCTATGGGCAGTTCATCTATGTCAATCCTGCCAAGCGTGTCGTCATTGCCAAGACTTCCGCGCATTCCAGTTACAATATCGACGGACAGGATATGAAGGACGAGTCGATGCACGCATTTCAGGCTATCGCCAATGCGCTTTGACGCCCCGTTTTCAAACTAAGGCAAAGTCGTGAAATGGCCCGTAATTGGGCCATTTCGCATTTCCGGCCTATTTGTCGTGCGCAAAAGCGCAATTCAATTGTGGCGACGGAATGTTGATTGCAAGGCAATAAGAAGGCAGCGCACAAAGTTATATCTTTACACGCTGTTAAAGGTGCATATTCTGCGCACTGATTTGTGGGGTGCGGAAATCGATTGCATGACGAATACGGCTGTTACAGGCGAAAAACCGCCATTGTCCAATTTCGCGCGACAGCTGTTGCAATTTCTCGATCGGGTTGAATATCGCCGGATCGTCCATGCAGAGGATCTGGAGGAAATCGGTCGTCTGCGCTACCGTTCCTATCGCACCCGCAATGTCATGCATGAGGCGGAAGTGCCGTCCATCGTGGATGACATTGACCGTGACAGCCATGCCTTTGTCTATGGTGTGCATGTGGACGGGCAACTGGTCAGCACGCTGCGCATCCATCACATTACGCCCGATCATCGTCGCGGCACGAGCTATGCGCTGTTTCCGGATATTCTCGATCCGCTGCTCAATAGCGGCATGCATTTTGTCGATCCGACACGCTTTGCCGCTGATCCGGAGCTGTTGAGCGAATATCCGGCCATTCCTTATATCACCTTGCGCATTGCGGCGATGGCATCCGAGTTTTTCGCAGCAGACCAATGCCTTGCCTCGGTAAAGCCGGAGCACATGGCATTCTACAAGCGCATTTTCGGCACATCCATGATGGCCGATGCGCGCGAACATGAAGGCTATGGAATTAGAGTCGGGCTCGGTGCTGCTCCCATCCGCAATATCCGCGATGCGGTGGCCGTGCGCTTTCCGTTTTTCAAGTCGCAGCCGCATGAACGTCGCGCCATGTTTGCCGATATGCACGGCAGTTCTGTGCCGCTGACAATCCTGCCGACTGCAAAGTATACCGGTCTCGGCGTGTAAATGTCTGATCCAAGGCCGCCACTGTAGTCTAAGATTGGAAAAATCTTCCGCCAGATTAAACAATTAAATATAGCCAGAGGGGTGGTTTCGCTTTACGAAGATTGCGGAACCGCTTCTTGCGGAGAGAGGGTAGCTGCGACGAAAAGCCTTGCTGTCAATGCACGGCTTTAGTCGGTCGCACATTGAAGATTGCAGGTGTTTTCGCTTAACATCATCAATGTTGGGTGGAAAATCTGAATGGGTGGAACGAAAATGGCAGAACATCATACGACGGCTCCGGCTGAACTTGGCGCACCGATGGACTATGCTGAGCATGAGAAAACTTATGCCGGTTTTGCGGGCCTGGTGAAATGGGCCACGGTGGCGCTCGTTGCCCTTATGATTGCCATGGCGTTCGGCTTTTTTGCTGGTGGTTTCTTCTCCGCGACCGTTCTTTTCATTCTCGTCTGTGTCGCTGCCTGGTTCATCCTCTAGCGCATCCTTTCGCTGCCAGATGGTGACATCTGGTGGCGCGCCGATGCGGCTTCAGAACATCTGAACCCGGATTAACCCGCACAATTTGATCGAATGCCTTGGCATGGGGTACCGTGCCGAGGGTTTATGCATGTCTGTAGTTCATTTTTTTAAAAGGCTTCTTCCCGGAAGCCCGCAATTCTGCCTGACCGGAATCAAATCCGGAAGAACGCCACGAAAGGGAAACCAGCTTGGCCCAAACGTTATTTATCCCGAAAGAGAGTGATCCCAACGAGACACGCGTTGCGGCATCGGCGGAGACGGTGAAGAAATTCATCGCGCTCGGTTTCGATGTTGTGGTGGAAAAAGGCGCTGGCGAGAAATCGCGCATTCCCGATGCCGAGTTTACGGCGGCGGGTGCGCGGATCGGCGCGGCGGCGGATGCCAAAACGGCGGATGTTGTGCTTAAAGTGCGACGTCCGACGGATACGGAACTCAAAGGGTATAAATCGGGAGCAGCACTGTTTGCCATGCTTGATCCCTATGGCCATGAAGACGCTGTTGCGGCGCTTGCCAAGGCTGGAATTTCGGCTTTCACGATGGAATTCATGCCGCGCATCACCCGCGCGCAGGTGATGGATGTGCTGTCGTCGCAGGCAAACCTTGCCGGTTATCAGGCCGTGATCGATGCGGCAGAGGTCTATGATCGCGCCATGCCGATGATGATGACGGCGGCGGGTACGGTTCCAGCCGCCAAGGTTTTCGTCATGGGGTCGGGCGTTGCCGGTCTTCAGGCCATCGCGACTGCGCGCCGTCTCGGCGCCGTGGTGACGGCAACCGACGTGCGCCCGGCTGCGAAAGAACAGGTCGCCTCGCTCGGTGCGAAGTTCATCGCCGTCGAGGATGACGAGTTCAAGGCTGCTGAAACATCCGGCGGTTATGCCAAGGAAATGTCAAAGGAATATCAGGCGAAACAGGCCGCGCTCGTTGCCGATCACATCGCCAAGCAGGATATCGTCATCACCACGGCGCTCATTCCGGGCCGTCCGGCGCCGCGTCTGGTTTCAAAGGAAATGGTCGCTTCCATGCGTCCCGGCTCGGTGCTGATCGACCTGGCTGTCGAACGCGGCGGCAATGTCGAAGGCGCTATCGCTGGTCAGATCGCCGAAGTGAATGGTGTCAGGATTGTCGGCCATCTCAACGTATCGGGCCGCATCGCTGCGAGCGCATCGCAGCTTTATGCCCGCAACCTGATCGCTTTCCTCGAAACGCTGGTCGACAAGGAAACCAAGCTTCTCAAGATCGATCCGGAAGAAGAGCTGGTCAAGGCGACGCTTCTGACCCATCAGGGCAAGATTCTGCACCCGGCCTTCGCCAAGGCCGATGCTACGCCTGTCGCAGCCGCACCTGCTGCCGAAAAGCCAGCGAAACCCGCTGCCAAACCGAAAGCGGCACCGAAGCCGAAAGTGGCGAAGGCAGAAGTAGTCGGCGATACAAAGCCAGCCGCGCCCAAATCGGCGAAAAAAGCGCCTGCAAAAGCACCGAAGGCTGCCGCAAAGTCTTCGTCTTCCCCCAAATCTCCAGTTGATGGAGGAGAGGCATAATGGCCGAAACAAGTCTTGATAAAGCTCTTGAGAGCCTGAACCAGGCCGCAGATGCCGTCAGACAGGCAGCGGAAAATGCCGGCGGTCTGGGTGACGCAGCAGCGGCTGCCGCGCATGCCGCATCGGGCGGCGTAATCGATCCGTTCGTGTTCCGCTTTGCAATTTTCATCCTGTCGATCTTCGTCGGCTATTACGTCGTGTGGTCGGTTACACCTGCGCTGCACACCCCGTTGATGGCCGTTACCAACGCCATTTCATCGGTGATCGTGGTGGGCGCGCTTCTGGCCGTCGGCCTTTCGCTTTCTGGCTGGGCAACCGGCTTCGGTTTCATTGCGCTCATTCTGGCGAGCGTCAACATTTTTGGCGGCTTCCTGGTCACCCAGCGCATGCTCGCCATGTACAAGAAAAAAGAAAAGTGAGGCTGAACCATTATGAGCGTTAATCTCGCAGCCTTCCTTTACCTCGTCTCCGGCGTATTGTTCATTCTCGCGCTACGCGGCCTGTCGCATCCGACGACCAGCCGTCAGGGCAATATGTATGGCATGATCGGTATGGCGATTTCCATCGTCACCACGCTTTTGCTGGCGCGTCCAAGCTTTGGCGGTCTGGCGCTGATCGTCATCGGCATCGCCATTGGTGGCGGTGTCGGTGCGGTCATTGCGCGCCGCATCGCCATGACGGCCATGCCGCAGCTCGTTGCCGCATTCCACTCGCTGATCGGTCTTGCTGCCGTTCTGGTGGCCGCTGCCGCAATTTACTCGCCGCATTCCTTCGGTATCGGCGAAGTGGGCCAGATCCACGGTCAGGCGCTGATTGAAATGTCGCTGGGCGTCGCCATCGGCGCGATCACCTTCACCGGCTCGATCATCGCCTTCCTCAAGCTTGACGGTCGCATGTCGGGCAAGCCGATCATGCTGCCGGGCCGCCATGTCATCAACGCCGTTCTTGCCGCAGCCATCGTGCTGCTGGTCGTTGTGCTGGTGAACACCGAAAGTCATTTCGTGTTCTGGCTGATTGTGCTTCTGTCGCTGGTGTTCGGCGTGCTGATCATCGTGCCAATCGGCGGTGCAGACATGCCGGTCGTGGTCTCCATGCTCAATTCCTATTCGGGATGGGCAGCGGCAGGCATCGGCTTCACGCTTGGCAATCTGGCGCTGATCATCACCGGCGCGCTGGTCGGCTCATCCGGTGCGATCCTGTCCTACATTATGTGCAAGGGCATGAACCGCTCGTTCATCTCGGTCATTCTCGGCGGCTTTGGCGGCGATACGTCCGGCGGTCCGGCTGGTGAGGTCGAACAGCGTCCGGTCAAGCAGGGTTCTGCCGACGATGCGGCCTTCATCATGAAGAACGCTTCCAAGGTCATCATCGTGCCGGGCTACGGTATGGCGGTGGCGCAGGCCCAGCACGCGCTGCGTGAAATGGCCGACAAGCTCAAGGCCGAAGGTGTGGAAGTGAAATACGCCATCCATCCGGTTGCCGGTCGTATGCCGGGCCATATGAACGTGCTTCTGGCCGAGGCCAATGTGCCTTACGATGAAGTGTTCGAGCTGGAAGACATCAATTCGGAATTCGCGCAGGCCGATGTGGCTTTCGTGATCGGCGCGAATGACGTCACCAATCCGGCTGCGAAGACCGATCCGAAGTCACCGATCTTCGGCATGCCGATCCTTGATGTCGACAAGGCCGGTACGGTTCTGTTCATCAAGCGCGGCATGGGCTCCGGCTATGCGGGCGTGGAAAACGAACTGTTCTTCCGCGACAACACCATGATGCTCTTCGCCGATGCGAAGAAGATGGTGGAGAGTATTGTGAAGGCGCTCGACCACTAGGGGAAGGCAATAGGGCAGTAAGGCATTAGGGCAGTATGTTTGACTTGCGGACATGCTGCCCGTCTTCGCCTTAATCCATTACTCCCCTAAACATACTGCCATATCGCCCTACTGCCTTACTGCCCTAGCATGGCATCCTGCAAAGCACGCAGTTCGGCGATCTTTGAGCCGGGCTGCGGGGTGGCGTTGGCATAGGTGATGAGCTCGCCTTTCTTGATCGGCGCGATGACCGAACCATTCTGGAGCAGGCCGCAGGGAATGGCCTTCGCCGCACGCGCTTCAGGCGTTGTCATGATCCACGAGCGATAGCAATATTGGCCGATGGCATCCAGGTGATCGCCGGGCTGCAAATCCTTCTTGGCAACGGCACAGACTTCTGCCACGGGTTTCGGCAGCGGCACCATGTCGGTCTTGCCATGCAGCACGACGCGCGCCACCGTCAGCGGCACTTCCAGCGAGGTGAGGTGGAAAGGTCGATGGAAGGTGAAGTAGGGGCCTTTGCCCATCTTCAAGTCTTCCAGACGCTCGACAAGGCGCGGATGTTCCATCTTGGCGATGACGAAGACGCCGGGCGACACACCACGCCCGATGGAATAATCGACCACACCGGTCTTGTTGAGAACGCCGCCGTCTTCCTTCGGGATCAGGGTGCGGTTCAGTTCGTCGATGGCGGCCTTGGGGCCGTGCATGCCCGCAATGTCCGGCACGAGGCCGGTCGCATTGGCGATGGCCGCCATTTCAACCATGGTCTTGGAGCCGTCGACGAATTCCACCAGCAGGCGGACATTCATGTTCCGGCGGTCAGCCTCTTCCTGATAATCGTCGGGGATCGCATCGAAATTGAGCGGATTGTTCTTGCCCTTGCCAGCGGCAACGACCTTGTGGCCCATGGCGGACACGAATTCGATCAGCTCCATGCAGGATGACGGCTCGTCGCCCGCGCCGAGCGAATAGATCACGCCGTGCCTGTCGGCCTCGGCCTTGAGATACGGGCCGATGGTGACATCCGCCTCGACATTCATCATGACGAGATGCTTGCCGTTGCGGATCGCCTTGATGCCGGTCTCTGCACCCACTTCCGGAATGCCGGTGGCGTCAATGATGACATCGATCAGCGGGTTGGAGAGGATCAGGTCATTGTCGCCGGTGACGGCGATCTTGCCTGCTTCAATGGCGCGGGTCATTGCCGCTTCGCTGTTGGCTTCCTGTGCGTTGTTCTCGTCGCCATAGGCGGTGCGCACGGCTTTAAACGTGTTCGGCAGCCTGCGGGCCGAAAGTGCGCCAACTTCGATGCCTTGCATGCGTGCCACCTGCGTGACGATGTCGGTGCCCATTTCGCCAGCGCCAATCAGGCCGATGCGGATCGGCTTGCCGGTTTCAGCCCGCGCTGCGAGATCGCGCGCCAGTCCTACCAGTGCCACATTTGTCGTCATGAAACTCTCCGCAAAACGTCAGAACCGCACCGGCGAGATAAATTTGTCACGCTTGTGTTGATATAGATGCGTATTAGATGAACAGTCTCTATATCAACACTGACAGGCGCGCACCCCCAATCTGCGCGACAAAATATGCATCCCTTTAGCGGGCCACTGGAGCCAAAATGAACAGCGTATCCCCTTTCGATCTTGTAATCTTCGATTGCGACGGCGTTCTCGTCGATAGTGAGCCGCTTTCCTGTCTTGCGTTCGAGCGGGTCTACGCCAATCACGGTATGGAATTGCCGCAGGGCACGGTCGCCAAGGGCATCGGCATGAAGCAGGCCGACATCATGAAGATGATCGAGGATATGACCGGGCATCGTCTGCCGGACGGCGTTGACGGCGAATTCTGGCCTGTCACCAGAACGCTGTTCGCGGAAGCCTTGCAGCCGACAGTCGGCATTGCCGACTTTCTGCGCGAGCTGCCGCAAAAGCGCTGCGTGGCTTCGTCGTCGCAACCCGAGCGTATTGCCTTCAGTCTGGAGAAGACCGGCATCAGCCACTATTTCGGCGATGCCGTTTATTCGTCTACCATGGTCAAGCGCGGCAAACCTGCACCGGATCTGTTCCTGTTTGCTGCGACCAAGATGGGTGTCGATCCGTCGCGCTGTGTGGTGATCGAGGATTCGCCCTTTGGTGTCGAAGGCGCGGTCGCAGCCGGGATGACCGCGTTTGGCTATACAGGCGGCGGACATACTTATGAAGGCCATGCCGAGCGGCTTTCGGCCAAAGGAGCGCATCAGGTTTTCTCGCACTGGGATGATATTGCCCGGGAAATTCTGGTTGCTGCCTGAACTTTATGCGTTAAACACAAGGCAAATCACATCAGCAGGAATAGCCAGCGAATGAAAGACGCAATCACGCTCGACCAGTTGCGCGAGGCAATCGGCACGGAAATCGGATGTTCCGAGTGGCGCGAAGTCACGCAGGAAATGATCAACCAGTTCGCGGATGCAACCGACGATCATCAGTTCATTCACGTCGATCCGGAACGCGCTGCCAAGGAAACGCCTTTCGGCGGCACCATCGCGCACGGCTTTCTGACGCTGTCACTGCTTTCGACGCTGGCTTATGAGGCATTGCCGATGCTGGAAGGTGCCACCATGGGCATCAATTACGGTTTCGACAAATTGCGCTTCCAATCGCCGGTCAAAACCGGGGCTCGCGTGCGTGCTCGCTTCAAGCTGGCGGATGCAGATATCCGCCCGTCAGGCCGGGTGGTCAATCACTATGATGTGACGCTGGAGATCGAAAACTCGCTGAAGCCAGCACTGACCGCAACCTGGCTCACCATTGCCGTGGTGGAGCCACCGGAGAGCTAAGCCGCTTCGCGATACTGAACTGGAAGCCGCCCTTCTTCATCAAGCGGGGCGGCTTTTTCTTTGTGCTCCGTCATCAGCTCACGGAAGAAGAACGGGCCGTGCAGGAACATGCCGAAATCGTAGAAATTCTTTTTCTCCGCCCCGCGCATATAAAGCAGATGCATCAGGAAGAAGTTGCCCTTGGAGCGCTTGTAGCGGTTTTCGCTGTGCACGTTCTTGAAGCGGATGCGGTGGATGAGCGGCGGGTTAGCTGTCTTCAGCTTGAGAACCTTGGCCGGGTCCGAGCCGTAGAAGTGAATGATGTCGGTCAGCACCTGAAATTCTGACCACAGGACGGGGCTTTCCTCGATCACCACGCGCGCGTCCTCGCGCAGCGACTTTGCCTTGGGGTGCAGGGCAATCATCATCAGGCATGAGCCGATGGCAAGCAGCGAAACCGGCTGTTTCGCCAGAAGATCGGGACGCTCGCGCTGAAGGTCGGCAAGCGCTTCCACTGCCGGAACCGTGCCGAGACTATGTGCAACGATGATGACCTCATCGGCATCACTGGCTTCGATCTTTCGTTTCAGGGCATTGGCAAAAGCCTTGCGCCGCTGGTTGAGCTTCTCGTTGCGGCCGTAAATACGATCATACGCAGCCGACCAGTCGTCGAGCAGATAGGACATGAAAAACCGGTCGCCGGGCTTGCGCACGAGCAGGGTTGCGACGATGGCGGCTAACGGAACAGACCAGAGAAGGTGCAGCGCCGAAAAGCCTGCGGCTATCGGTGCGAAGGCCAGCAGCGTCGCTACAGCCAGAATCGCCAGCGACAGCAGAAACGGCCAGAGGAAAAACAGGACGAAACGCCAGCTCGTCGTCAGATAGCGCCAGAGCGTTCCCGTGAAGAGAATGTTCAAGAATGCGTGAAAGCCGGTCAGCATCCGCTTAGGCGTCGAGCGCGCGGCGTAATCATCGAAAATATCAGCCGTGCCAAACTGGCAGAACTCTGTTTCCGTCTGCCAGCCATTGCCCAGAGTGACAGCGGTCGTCGTACCGCAATCGTCAGGCTCTTCCGTCATGGGCGGAAGCTTGGTCTTTGCTTTCCACAAGCGGTCGAAATCCTTCAGGGCCTGCGCGTGGCGCACGCGGACGGCCTTGGGGTGCAGGCCTTCATAGCCTGTGAACTGGATAACGAGTCGTTTGCGGAGGGGCATCAGGAGAATCGGATAAATTGAGAGGAAGCACTATCGGTTTTCTGGCGAAATGCTATGGGCAGTCATTGAGGCTGAATTATGCGGGAAACACGTGCCGCTTAGCCTATTCGCACGATTGCGACTATAGTAAATCGTGTGCAAGCCGGTATTTCGCGCAAGCCGGTGGGCAAAGTTGCATCTTGAGGTGGACAGGCTAGGCTCTTTCTGGTAATAGCCACGACCAATTTGCAGCGTATCCGTTGCGAAGCTTGGGAGCCTTTGGGCGTTGATCGGCCGGTCAGACCGGCTGAAATCGTTAAAAGACCCCCTAACGGCCTCAGGCTTAACCGAAATTCTAACTGATACGGGAATACACGTGCAGGTACTCGTCCGCGATAATAATGTTGATCAGGCTCTCCGCGCTCTCAAGAAAAAGATGCAGCGCGAAGGTATCTTCCGCGAAATGAAGATGCGCGGCCACTATGAAAAGCCGTCCGAAAAGCGCGCTCGCGAAAAGGCAGAAGCCGTTCGTCGTGCACGCAAGCTGGCCCGTAAGCGCGCACAGCGTGAAGGCCTCATCGGCGGCCGTCCTGGCGCTCGCTGATCGACTTTAAAACAGGCGCTGTTGAACAGCGCCTTTTTTGCTTTCCGGTGCTGGCTTTCGCTTGCGCCGGATTTTGCATGTTTTGACCTCAGATATTTGCGATCGTTTCCCGCACCTTGGAAGCGATTTTAGGTCAGCGAGTGGATTGAATTCGACATTTGCTCGATGCCTGCATCCGAAGCGTGCAAATCTCGAAAATCAGACCAATACATATATTTTCATTTGTTCAGGCTTCCATTTTTAATGCGGCGTTACGAAAAGTTTCTGGACTCCTCGCATGCCAATATGTGTAAAAACAATAGTTAGGGTATCCAACTGTCAAGCGGGCTATCCAAAAGTAAACCAAACTGAAGAAAATGCCGCCTTTTTGCTGTTTTTATCTGGTGGTTGAGACCAGTATAGTACCGTAACAGACAGAACAATCCGGCAGAGGCGAGATCCCCCAAAACGGATCTGGCTACGGGATGGAGAAGAAGCAGAAGGGTTTTGCGCCCTATGCGAGCTGAAAGGAATGCAGTCGTTGCCCACACGCTTAAAGGTGATGCAATCGTCTGGAACGAAAGTTTCGGGAATCGGGGCATTGGGTGGAGCAGGTCGAAACGGCCTCATCATTGCCACCGCACTTCTGGCTTTGACCGTTGCGGGCTGCCAAAGCTCCACGACGACAGCACTGAGTACGGTTGATCGTGCTCAGGGGTCGAGCGAGAACATCAGTTCGCTGACGAGCGTAATCCAGAGCAATCCGCGTGATCCGGAAGGCTACAACGTGCGTGGCTCCGCCTATGGCAAGTCCGGGCGCTACAAGGAAGCGCTGCGCGATTTCGATCAGGCAATAGCGCTCAACCCGAATTTCTATCAGGCCTATGCCAACCGCGCGCTGGTCTATCGCTATATGGGTGACAGTACCAAGGCCGTGCAGGATTACAGCAAAGCCATCCAGCTCAATTCGCAATATGACGCCGCCTATATCGGCCGAGGCAATGTCTACCGTCAGGCCGGACGTCTCGATCAGGCGCTCAACGACTTCAATCAGGCAATTGCCCTGCAGACGACGGATGGTCGCGCCTACCATAATCGCGGTCTGATCTATCAGGCGAAGGGCCAGCATAAGCAGGCCATCGAGGATTTCTCCAAGGCCGTCTCGCTGAATTCGACTGCGCCGGAGCCTTATAACGGTCGCGGCATTTCCTATGTGGCGCTCGGCGACTACGACAACGCCTTCGACGATTTCAACACCGCCATCACGCTCGACAAGAATGTTGCCGAAAGCTGGGCCAATCAGGCGCTTGTCTACGAGCACAATGGCGACAAGGCCAAGGCTGCGAATTCTTATTCGCGTGCCGTGCAGCTTGATCCGAAATACCAGCCTGCGAAGGATGGTCTGGCACGGACGCGCGGATAACCTTCCGTATTGCCAAGTATTGAAGATTGATAGCGGCGCTTTCCAAATTGGGGAGCGCCGCTTTTCTTTATAATTGGCCGCGATATATTGAATCTCATGTCGCTCTTCGATCACATCGGATTCAAAGCCCGTAACGTCAATCGCAGCCTTTCTTTTTACGAAAGCTGCATGCCTGAACTTGGCCTGGAGGTCATTGCCCGATCAGGCAGCGGCTTCTTCGTCAGCGGGGGAGAACGAGCGCCGGTACCGTTTCTGTGGATCCATGGCAGCCCGGATGGGGCAGGTGATGGTGAGGACAAGCCCGGTGACCGCCTGCATCTGATGTTTACGGCAGGAAGCCGTGAGGCGGTCGAAGCTTTTCATCAAACCGCGCTGAAAGCGGGCGGCAAGGATAGCGGTGGCCCTGGCTATCAGGGGCCGGAGGAAATGGGCTATTACGCGGCGTTGGTCTTCGACCCCGACGGAAACACGCTGGAAGCGGGTTTCCGTGAGAGGAAGAGATAGGCAGGATTGCGGCATAATTTAAACTGTTGAGCGACCTTTGTGCGCCCAATAGGGCGCCCGACGCTCTAATCAAGCCCGAAGGTTGCGCTTGTCGAGGCGGCTCACCAGCCGGTCGCCAATCCACTGGATACCGCAAACCATGATGATGAGAATGATCACGACCGCGATCATGATCTGCGTCTCGAAACGCTGATAGCCGTAGCGAATGGCAAGATCGCCCAGACCGCCTGCGCCAATGGCGCCCGCCATTGCCGATGCGCCGACCAGAGTGATGATCGTGACCGTAAAGCCCGCGACGATGCCCGGCAGGGCTTCGGGGACGAGCACTTCGCGCACGATGGTCCAGCGGTTTGCGCCCATGGAGCGCGCGGCTTCGATCAGGCCGTGATCCACTTCACGCAGCGATACTTCCGCAATGCGCGCATAATAGGGGATGGCGGCAATGGACAGCGGCACGATGGATGCCCATGTGCCGATGGATGTGCCGACGATGAAGCGCGTGACGGGAATGAGCGCAACCAGCAGAATGATGAACGGAACCGAGCGGAAGCCGTTGATGATGGCGCCGAGGATCGTGTTCAGCGTCAGGTTCTGTGCGAGGCCGCCACGCTCCGTCAGGATCATGATGAGTGCGAGCGGCAGACCGACGACGAGCGAGATCAGGCTCGAAAAGCCGGTCATGATCATGGTCTCCCAGAAGGAGCGCCAGAGAAGATCAAGCATCGCCTGAGACATAGCCGAGTACCTCCGTGGCGTCTGCATGGGTGTTGAGATAGGTGATTGCGGCGTCGAGTTTCGCCTTGTCCTCTGCGGGCAGGCCGATGAAGAGCGTGCCGACCGGCTCGCCCTGAATCGTATCCATGCCGCCATGGATGAGCTGCGGCGCCACGCCGGTGGCAGCGGAAACATCGTTGAAGAACGCGCCTTTTGCGGCTGCGCCCGACAGCTTTACCTTCAGCACGGCGAGGTTGCCGGATTTCTCCAGCCGATCGCGCCAGATGGTAGGCAGTTCCGGCGTCAGCACCTGCAACATGCTTTGCGTTACAGGCGATTGCGGGTTGGCGAAGACTTTCCAGACCGGGCCTTCCTCGGCGATGGCGCCGTGGTCGAGCACGATGACGCGGTCTGCAATGCGACGGATCACTTCCATCTCATGCGTGATGAGCAGGATGGTGAGGCCGAGCTTGGTGTTGATATCTTTCAAGAGCGCCAGAATAGATTGCGTGGTTTCCGGGTCGAGTGCGGATGTCGCCTCGTCCGAAAGCAGCACGGCAGGTTCAGCGGCAAGGGCGCGGGCAATGCCGACGCGTTGCTTCTGGCCGCCGGAAAGCTGGGCGGGGTATTGCTTTGCCTTGTCGGAAAGGCCGACCAGTTCCAGCAGTTCTGCCACACGCTTGACACGTTCTGCCTTCGGCTTGCCAGCGATCTTCAGGGGCAGGGCGATGTTTTCAGCAACGGTTTTG
This sequence comes from Brucella sp. LJL56, assembly GCF_054871705.1. Lineage (NCBI taxonomy): Bacteria > Pseudomonadati > Pseudomonadota > Alphaproteobacteria > Hyphomicrobiales > Brucellaceae > Brucella > Brucella sp. LJL56. The sequence goes on along the minus strand of NZ_JBTXLQ010000004.1, from coordinate 225,597 downwards.
GCCGACAGAAGATTGAAATGCTGGAACACCATGCCGATGCGGCGGCGCACGGGGCGCAGCGCATCTTCGCCAAGGCCGGTGATTTCGCGCCCTTCGATCAGGATCGAACCGGCATCCGGCTTTTCAAGGCCGTTGACGCAACGGATCAGCGTGGACTTGCCCGCGCCGCTGCGACCGATGATGCCAAGGATTTCACCGCGCGCGACGGAAAGTGAAACGCCGTTGATAGCTGCCGTATCGCCGAACATTCGGCGCACGTCTTTCATTTCGACGATGGGCGCTGATGTGGCGGGTGGCTTTTCAATGGTCACGGTCGTTTCTTCTATGTCTGGATAGGCCGCTGCGGGCAGCGGCTTGTTGTATTCGATAAGGCTTCAAGGAAGGATGATGCCTGGCTCAAGCCATCAGCTTTCGCTGTGGCGATGCTTTAGGGCAATTTTTGTCGGTACGTCAATAAAAGCCGCGCCGGAAATGGTTCCGGCGCGGTCTTTCAAGCATCAAAGGCAATTATTTCCAGGCCGGGATGCCGGTGCCCTTGTAGGCACGGTCGATTTCGGCCTTCACGGCGTCGTTCTGGAACGAAGCCACGAGGTTTTTCACCCATTCGGCGTTTTCATCTTCGGTGCGGACCGCGATGAAGTTGTTGTATGGGTTGTTTTCCTTGGATTCCCAGCCGATCGCTTCTTCCTTCTTCAGACCAGCTTTCGCAGCCCAGTCGTTGTTCACGATGGCTGCATCAAGGTCATCGATGGAACGGCCGACAACACCGGCGTCGAGTTCCTTGATCTCCAGCTTCTTGGGGTTTTCGACAATATCGATCGGGGTTGCCAGAATGCCTGCATCCGGCTTCAGCTTGATGAGGCCATGGGCTTCCAGAACACGCAGCGCGCGGCCTTCATTGGTCGGGTCGTTCGGCACGCCAACAACCGCGCCTTCCTTCAGTTCTTCAAGGCTTTTCACCTTGCGCGAATAGATGCCGATCGGCCATACGGCGGTGTAACCGGCAACGCTGATCTTGTAGCCGTGCTGCTTGATCTGTTCATCAAGGTAAGGCTTGTGCTGGAAGGCATTGGCGTCGATTTCCTTGCGTTCCAGAGCTTCATTCGGCTGGTTGTAATCATTGAAGGTCACGCGCTCGATGTTGAGGCCGTGTTTCTTGCCTTCTTCGGCAACGACTTTCCAGACGTCTTCGTCTTCGCCGCCCATGATGCCAACCTTGATGGTCTTGTCTTCTGCGTGGCTCGGTGCGGCAGCGAAGCCGACGGTCAGTGCGGCTGCGGTGAAGAGAAGGGCTTTCAGACCGGCGCGACGGGTCAGCGTGTAGCGGGAAAGGACTGACGACATTTTGTTTTCCTTGTTTAAAGACTTTGGAGAGCCGGTCCTGGAAAACGATCTTTTGAGATGATCTTTCTCCCCCTGCCCACCTTGTTGCCGATAATTCCCTTTTGTCGGGCAATAAACAAGGAAAATTATTTCAGAATTTGCCGAAGCGATGATGCCGAAATTGCGTTCACGAGACGGTGAGCGGATTGCCATTTCCGCTGACCGGGCGCTCGGAAATCTTGTTCTAGCGGTTGTCAGCAATAATCATCTGTGCGGCCTTCTCGGCGATCATGAGAGTCGGTGAGTTGGTGTTGCCGGAAGTGATGGTCGGCATGACCGAGGCGTCGGCGACGCGCAAGCCCGCAATGCCGTTGAAGCGCAGGCGGGGATCGACGATTGCTTCCGCGTCCTGCCCCATGCGGCAGGTGCCGACCGGATGGAAAATCGTCGTGCCGATATCGCCGGCGGCCTTTTCCAACTGTTCCTGCGTTTCGTAAGCAGGGCCGGGCTTGAACTCTTCCGGGCGGAACTTCTGCAACGGTGCCTGTGCCACGATATGGCGCGTGATGCGGATGGCGTCGGCGGCAACGCGACGGTCGCTCTCGGTGGCGAGATAGTTCGGCCTGATTGCCGGTTGGGCGCGATGATCCGGCGACTTGACGTGGATCGAACCGCGGCTGTCGGGGCGCAGATTGCACACGCTTGCCGTGAAGGCAGGGAAGGGGTGGACGTTTTCGCCGAACTTTTCCAGACTCAGCGGCTGCACGTGATATTGCAGGTTGGCAGTCTCGTAGGACGGATCGGAACGGGTGAAGACGCCGAGCTGGCTTGGCGCCATCGACATGGGACCGGATTGCCGCAGCAGATATTCCAGCCCGATCATCGCTTTGCCGACAAGCTTGTTGGCCTTCTCGTTGAGCGTCGGAATGCCCGTGACCTTGTATGCGCAGCGCAATTGCAGGTGATCCTGAAGGTTTTCGCCGAGCTGCCTGCGCTCCAGCTTCACAGGGATGCCCGCCTGCTGCAGCACGTCGCCGCGCCCGACGCCCGACAATTCGAGGATTTGCGGCGATCCGACAGCACCGGCGGCCAGAATGACCTCGCGCTTTGCCTTCACTGTGCGGGTGGTGCCGTTCTGGTCGAAGGTGACGCCGGTGGCGCGCAGCTCCTCGATTTCGATGCGGCGCACATGCGCGCCGGTTTCGACCGTCAGATTCTTGCGATCCAGTGCCGGGCGCAAAAACGCCTTGGCGGTATTCCAGCGAATGCCACGCTTCTGGTTGACCTTGAAATAGGACACGCCTTCATTGTCGCCGCCATTGAAATCGTCGGTGGCGGGGATGCCCGCAGAGACCGCTGCATCGCGGAAGGCATCCAGAATATCCCAGTGCAGGCGGGCGTTTTCGACGCGCCATTCACCGCCCGCGCCATGCACATCGCTGGCACCCGCAAAATAATCTTCCGACTTCTTGAAGAGCGGCAGGACATCGTCCCAGCCCCAGCCGTCGCATCCGGCCTGACGCCACAGATCGTAGTCGCGGGCCTGACCGCGCATATAGATCATGCCATTGATGGAGGAGCAGCCGCCAAGCACCTTACCGCGCGGATAGCCGAGCGAACGACCGTTCAGTCCCGGTTCGGCTTCCGTGGTGAAACACCAGTCGGTGCGCGGATTGCCGATGCAATAGAGATAGCCGACCGGGATGTGAATCCAGGCGTAATTGTCCTTTCCGCCTGCCTCCAGCAGCAATACGGAGCGGTTCTGGTCTGCGGAAAGCCGGTTTGCAAGCGCGCAACCTGCCGTGCCCGCGCCAACCACGATGTAGTCGTAGGTGTCGGTCATAATGTCATATCCAGTCAGTTAACGGGATTTTTGCCTCCCGCAGGCTTGGGTATTATCCGAAGAGTTTCTTTCCGATCCGCGATGCATAGAACTCGCCCACGATTCCCTTACGGAAGAGGAGGACGCATGCCATGAAGATGACGCCCGTCACGATCGTGACCGGGAAGTCGGATGTTGCGAGATAGTTCTGCAGCGCGACGACGAAGGCCGCACCGACGATGGGACCGATAAGCGTTCCGATGCCGCCGAGAAGCGTCATCAGGATCACTTCGCCGGACATCTGCCAGCCGACATCGGTCAGCGTTGCAAACTGGAAGACAAGCGCCTTCAAGCCGCCCGCGAGGCCTGCAAGCCCTGCCGACATGACGAAGGCTGCAAGCTTGTAGCGGTTGACGGAGTAACCGAGCGAGATCGCGCGGTTTTCATTCTCGCGCACTGACTTCAGGATCATGCCGAAGGGCGAATTGATGATACGCCAGATGATAAAGACCCCCAGCACGAACACGGCCAGCACGAAATAATACATGTTCATCGGCTGGTTGAGATCGATGATGCCGAAGAGAAACCCGCGCGGCACACCCTGCAATCCGTCTTCGCCATGAGTGAAGGAAGCCTGCAGGCAAAAGAAGAAGAACATCTGCGCCAGCGCCAGCGTAATCATCGTCGAATAGATGCCCTGACGGCGAATGGCGAGATAACCGATGACGAGGCCAAGCGCTGCTGCGGCGAGAACGCCGAGTACCAGCCCCAGTTCCGGCGTGACGCCCCAGACCTTCACCGTATGGGCTGTGATATAGGCAGCACCGCCAAAGAAGGCCGCATGGCCGAAGGAGAGAATGCCGGTATAACCCAGCAGAAGGTTGAAGGCGGAGGCGAACAGCGCAAAGCACAGCATCTTCATCAGGAAGATGGGGTAGACCATGAAGGGTGCAGCCAGCAGTCCGACCAGCGCGATGCCGAGGACGATGATCGAGAGGCTGTTGACGGCAGGTGCCTTGCTGTCGCGCGGGGCCGCAGTTGCCTTGGAAGTGGCCTTGAGAGCGGTATCAGCCATATCAGGCCTCCTTCCCGAACAGTCCGGCGGGTCGAACCAGAAGGACGATAGCCATGATGACGAAGATGACGATGCTGGAGGCTTCTGGATAGAAGACCTTGGTGAGACCTTCCGCCAGCCCCAGCACATAGCCGGTGATGATGGCGCCAAGGATCGAGCCCATGCCGCCGACAACCACCACGGCAAAGACCACGATGATGATGTTTGAGCCCATCAGTGGACTGACCTGATAGATAGGGGCTGCCATGATGCCTGCAACACCGGCAAGAGCGGCACCCAGCGCATAGGTGAAGGTGAGGAGCAGCGGCACATTGATGCCGAAGGCTTTGACCAAGGTGGGGTTTTCAGTCGCGGCACGCAGATAGGCGCCCAGTTTGGTCTTTTCGACCAGAAGCCAGGTGCCGAGGCAGACGAAAAGCGAGGCAACAACCACCCAGGCGCGATAGTTCGGCAGGAACATGAAGCCGAGATTATGCCCGCCCGCAAGCGAAGGCGGCACCGCATAGGGCTGACCGGCAGCGCCATAATAATAGCGGAACGTGCCTTCGATCACCAGCGCAAGGCCGAAGGTGAAGAGCAGGCCGTAAAGCGGATCGAGATTGTAGAGCCGCGACAGGGCCACGCGCTCGACGATCGCGCCACCCAGCCCGACGATGAGCGGGGCCAGGATGAGCGCTGGCCAGTAACCGATGCCGAGCCAGCTCAACAGCAGATAGCCGACAAAAGCGCCCAGCATATATTGCGCGCCATGGGCGAAATTGATGATGCGCAGAAGCCCGAAGATGATTGCAAGGCCGAGGCTCAGCATAGCGTAGAACGAGCCGTTGATGAGCCCGACCAGCAACTGCCCGAGAAGTGCCTGTAAAGGTATTCCAAAAATCATTGTCATCGTGTCATACCCCCAGCGCGTGCGTGAGCGCCGCCATGCGGGCGGGCAGTTCGGCGGTCGGGAAGTTTTCCGTCACCACGCCATGGTCCATGAGGTAGAAGCGGTCGGCGACCTTGGCCGCGAAGCGGAAGTTTTGTTCGACCAGAAGTACGGTCATGCCGCGCTTCTTCAGCTCCACCAGCACATCGCCGATGCGTTGCACGATGACGGGCGCAAGACCTTCTGTCGGCTCGTCGAGCAGCAGCACCTTGACCCCGGTGCGCAGGATGCGCGCAATTGCCAGCATCTGTTGTTCGCCGCCCGAAAGCTTTGTGCCGGGGCTGTTGCGGCGCTCATGCAGATTGGGAAAGAGTTCGTAGATCTCATCCAGAGACATGATGCCCTGACTGCCCTTGGCGACAACTGGTGGCAAAAGCAGGTTTTCGTGCACGCTCAAGGTGGCGAAGATGCCGCGTTCTTCCGGCACGAAACCGAGACCAGCATGGGCGATGCGATGCAAAGGCACGCGCATGATGTCCTTGCCGTCCAGTGTGATGGAGCCGGTGCGTTTGCGGATGATGCCCATGATGGCGCGCAGCGTTGTCGTCTTGCCGACGCCGTTGCGGCCCAGAAGCGTGATTGTTTCGCCGGGCCAGATATCGAGGTCGACGCCATGCAGGGCGTGGCTTTCGCCATACCAGGCATTCAGCCCGCGCACGGACAGGAGCGGTTGGCCTTTATTCATGTTCGGTTCCCATATAGGCGGTGCGCACGCGCTCGTCCTTCGAGACGTCGGCATAGCTGCCGGAGGCGAGAATCTCGCCGCGTTGCAACACCGTGACATGGTGAGCGATATCGGCCACCACCTTGAGATTGTGCTCGACCATCAGCACCGCGCGATCCTTCGCCACATCGGCAATGAGGGCGGCAATGGTGTGGACGTCTTCATGGCCCATGCCGGCCATCGGCTCGTCGAGCAGCAGCACTTTGGGGTCAAGCGCCAGCGTGGTGGCAATCTCGAGCGCGCGCTTGCGGCCATAGGACAGATCGGCGGCCAGCGCATAACGGGCATCGGCAAGGCCGACCCGTTCCAGAAGCTCGGTCGCCTGTGCATCGAGCCGGTCGAGTGCTGACAATGAGCGCCAGAACTGCGTGGCAAGCCCGTTGGGGCGCTGCAGCGCGACCTTCACATTCTCCAGCACCGTCAGATGCGGAAAGGTGGCCGAAATCTGGAATGAGCGCACCAGCCCCATGCGGGCCACTTTGGCCGGATCGGTTTTGGTAATGGTTTCGCCAAGAAGTGTGATCTCACCGCTCGAAGGCTGCAAGAATTTGGTCAGGAGGTTGAAAACCGTGGTTTTGCCTGCACCATTCGGGCCGATCAGCGCGTGAACGCGCGCGTGTTCCACGTCAAGATCGACATTCTTGACCGCGTGAAAGCCGCCAAAAGACTTGCCCAGTCCGCGCGCCGACAGAACGGTCCTGCCGGATGAGCCTCCACCGTCCGGCCCTGCTTCATGCAGGGCCGCCATATTGCCAGTTGCTGCGTTCATTCAACCAGCCTCTTACTGCGTTACCAGCGGGCAGCCGCTTTCTTCCGGCTTCATGTAGGCCTGATCGCCGGGAATGGTGTCCAGCACCTTATAGTAATCCCAAGGCGCTTTGCTTTCATCCGGCTTCTTCACTTCCATCAGATACATATCATAGATCATGCGTCCGTTGGGGCCGACCTTGCCGTGACGAGCAAAGACATCTTCGACCGGCATTTCATGAAGCTTCTTGGCGACGGTTTCGGTTTCGTCCGTGCCTGCTTCCTTGATCGCCTTCAAATATTGGGTGACGGCGGAATAGGTGCCTGCCTGGATCATGTTTGGCATACGGCCGGTACGCTCGAAGAAACGCTTGCCGAATTCACGCGATTCATCGTCGCGATCCCAGTAGAAGCCTTCCGTCAGCGTCAAACCTTGAGCGGCTTCAAGGCCGAGACCGTGTACTTCCGACAAGGTGAAGAGCAATGCTGCAAGACGTTGTCCACCGGCAACGATGCCGAATTCAGCCGCCTGCTTGATTGCGTTGGACGTGTCGAGACCTGCGTTGGCGAGGCCGACCACCTTCGCGCCGGAAGCCTGTGCTTGCAGCAGGAAGGACGAGTAATCGGTGGTTGCCAGCGGGTGACGCACGGAACCAAGCACCTTGCCGCCCTTGGATTCGACGAATTTGGTCGTCTGCTCTTCCAGCGAATAGCCGAAGGCATAGTCGGCGGTGAGGAAGAACCAGGTATCGCCGCCCTGCTGCACGAGCGAGCCGCCGGTGCCGACTGCAAGCGCATGAGTGTCATAGGCCCAGTGGAAGCCATAAGGCGTGCACTGCTTGCCGGTCAGTTCCGACGTGGCGGCGCCGGTGTTGATGGTGATCTTTTTCTTGTCTTTCGACAGGGCCTGCACGGCGAGGCCGACTGACGAGGTCGTCAGTTCCATGATGGAATCGACCTGTTCGGTGTCGTACCACTGGCGCGCAATGTTCGAGGCGACGTCCGGCTTGTTCTGGTGGTCTGCCGTAATGATTTCAATCGGCGCATCGAGCACTTTGCCGCCGAAATCTTCGGCTGCCATCTTGGCAGCTTCGAACGACCATTTGCCGCCGAAGTCGGCATAGACGCCGGATTGATCGTTCAGAATGCCGATCTTGACCTTACCGTCGGAAATTTCCGCCGCCGACGAGATAGCCGTGGCGGCGAAAAGCGCTGCCGTTGCAAGTGCGAGACATTTCATGAAGTGCTCCTCCCAATAACACCATAAACCGCAACGGAAAGCCGTACGGAATCCTCCTTATGAAGCAGTTTTTTCAGATGGGGCGGGGCCGTCTTCCTCACGACAAGCCACCCTCTGCTTCCGCCCGATTTGTTCCTCCGCTCGGGCGTTGAATTAGAACGGTAGCATTGACAAATGCGTACACGAACAACAATTTTTGAACAGTGTCTGTTCAAAAACGTACAGATAGAGCAGCATAAGCTGCTGCAATTGTTTGGGAGGGGTGGATGCGGCAGTTCACATGGGACGATCTGCAATATTTTCTGGCGGTTGCCCGCACCGGCCAGCTCTCCACGGCGGCACGGCAATTGCGCACCAGCCACGTCACTGTTCTGCGTCGGATCGACCGGTTGGAACAGGCGCTTGCGACCAAGCTTTTCGAGCGCAATCCGCGCGGCTATCTGCTGACGCCGATCGGCGAACGGCTGGTGACGTCTGCCGAAGTCATGGAACGTGAGGCGATGAAGTTCCACACCGAAGCCACCGGCAATTTGGCGGCACTGTCGGGCGTCGTGCGCCTTTCGACACTGGAAGGTTTCGGCAATTTCTTTCTTGCCGACCGTCTGCCGGTGCTGGCGCAATCCTATCCGAGCCTGTTCGTGGAGGTGGTGACGATCCAGCAGATCATGTCGCTATCACGCCGTGAGGCGGAACTGTCGATCACCTTGCATATGCCGCGCACTGGTCCTTATCACAGCGAGAAGCTGACGCCTTATCGTCTTTTCATCTATGGACATCGCGATTATCTGGAGCGGCATCCGCCGATCAGGACGCGCGAGGATATGGCCCGGCATCCCTTCATTGGATATATCGACGACATGGTTTTCACGCCGGGCCTCGATTACATGCGCGAAATCCTGCCGGGGCAGCGCTGCACCTATCAAAGCTCCAGCATCCATGCGCAGCTTATCGCGACGCAGATCGGATATGGCCTATGTGTTCTGCCTTATTTCATTGCCAGCCGGCATTCGGAACTGGTTCCGGTTCTGCCGCGCGAGATGCATCTGGTGCGTGAATACTGGATGAGTTGTCACATCGATGTGGTGGCTGCACCGCGAATCCGGGTGCTGAGCGATTTCATGATCCGCGCTGTGCGCGAATCTGCAGCAATATTCCTTGGGGAACCCCTGCTGCGGGCATGAATTATAGTGAGATTGTCGTTCGTTGCCGGTCAAAGCATTTCCAGCAAAAGTGCGAAGCGGTTTTGCGTAAGATAATGCGTAAACACAAAGAGATAGAGCGGTTCTACGATTCCGTCTTAACTGAAACCGCTCTAGATCGTACCGCCGCCAATGGCAAAAATGCATGTGATGACGAGCGCGGTAAAGCCGAACCCGATAATGAATAGATTAAGCGTCTTCATGTCCCCTCCTTTTCAACCCAGGGGCGTTATGTTCGACTTGCGGTAGAATGTCTACCTTAAATTGTAATAGTCCAAACTAAAGTTGTGGAGCCTGATTTCAAACGGTTTCACGCTCGATATCACGGCGAAGCACAATTGCCGTAGTGAGATCCTCTGCAGTTTCATGAGTAGCGATGAGATCGCGCAAGCTGTTGAGCCGGTCTATGGAGGGAACTTCCACCTCGACAATCAAATCGAGCTGGCCGCTCACCGAGGAGACCCGGCGCACTTCGGCATGACGCGCCAGTTCATCGAGAAGACCGAGCGCCGGGGTGCGTTTGAGACTGACCAGAATCATGGCACGAATGACATTCTTGTCGATTTGGCCTATGTCGGCCCTGTAGCCGCGTATGACACCGTTCTTTTCAAGATTGGCGACGCGCTCTCCGGTTGCGCTGCGCGAAAGACCGATACGGCCCGCCAGCGTTTTCAGCGGAATGCGTGCTTCCTTGGAGAGAATGGCCAGTATCTCGCGATCTTTCGCATCCAGTTCCCGCATGGTCGGTTCTTTCGTGTTGCCGTAAATGTGCCGGCTCATTCCGGCAAAGTGCCGGTCTGACCGACGTCTTGTCTGATGCCTGAAAATCGCGGACATGCCAAGCTGATCCTGTGATCTCCCATTCATATTCAACCCGTGAAGCGCCTCCCATGACCGATCTTTCGCATCCCGCTCCCGATTTTTCTCCCCAAGAGGCTGAAGTGCTGGCTCAGCTTCATTTCGGTGTGACGGCAAGTGCCTCGCCGCTCGACAGCGAGCGCGACCGCAATTTCCGGCTGAAGACGGGCAATGGATCAGGGGACTGGATTCTGAAGGTCGTCAATGCCAGCGAGCCGCGCGTGGAAAGCGAGTTCCAGACCGCGCTTCTGCAGCATCTGGCCAAGGCCGATCCGGCGCTCGCCGTGCCGCGCCTGAAGGCGAGCCTGTCGGGTGAGGTTCTGGCTTCTGCCGAAAAGGAAGCGGGCAAGCCGCATGCGTTGCGGGTGGCAAGCTGGCTTCCCGGCACGCCGCTGGCCGAGGTTAAGCGCACCAAAGCGCTGATGCACAATCTGGGTAGCGCGCTGGGGCAACTGGACCGCGCCTTGCAGGGCTTTATCCATCCGGGCGCCTTGCGTGATTTCGATTGGGACGTGCGCCATGCGGGCCGGGCCCGTGACCGCCTGCATTTCATCGACAAGCCGGAAGATCGCGCCGTCGTCGAGCGCTTCCTTGTTCGTTTCGAGCGTGATGTGGCGCCGAAACTGCCGCTGCAGCGCGCGCAGGTGATCCACAGCGACGCCAATGACTGGAATGTGCTGGTCGACCCGCAGGACAATGAGCGTATCGCCGGGCTGATCGATTTCGGCGATGCGGTTCACACCGTTCTGGTCGCCGAAGTGGCGGTTGCCGCTGCCTATTCCGTTCTGGACATGGACGACCCGATTGGTGCAGCCGCAGCCCTTGCTGCCGGGTTCCATGCGAAATATCCGCTTCTGCCGCAGGAAATCGATCTCATATTCGATCTGATTGCGATGCGTCTCGTCACAAGCGTCACGCTGTCGGCCTCGCGTCGCGAAAAGACCGACGATAATCCTTATCTTGCGATCAGCGAAGCGCCTGCATGGCGGCTTCTGCACAAGCTCGATGCCATGAACCCGCGCTTTGCCACCGCCATTTTGCGCAAGGCCTGCGGTTTCGATGCTGTCGACGGTGCCGGTGCGGTCCGCCACTGGATGAGTGCCAACCGAAAGAACTTCGCCCCGATCGTTCACCCGCATCCGGCGACGATGACCAAGGCGCTGGTGCCCTATGGCGATCCGGCCCATGTGATGACGGTCGATTCCGCCGGGCAGCGCCCGAAGGAAGCCACCGCCTGGTGGGACGATTTCTGCGCCCGCAACCATGTGCAGCTCGGCATTGGGCCATGGGGCGAAAAGCGTACGGTCTATACCGATGAGGCGTTCCGTTCGCGCTTTGTCGAAGGCGAGCGGCGTGTCCATCATCTGGGCCTCGACCTGTTCATGCCTGCAGGCACGCCCGTCTACACGCCGCTTGCAGCCACTGTGAAAAGCGTCGAGATCGAGACCGCGCCGCTTGGCTATGGCGGGTTGATCGCACTGGAGCATCAGCCGGAAGGCTGTCCGCCCTTCATCACGCTCTGGGGCCATATGGCGCACGAAGCTGTGTCCCGCCTCAAGCCGGGGCAAAAGCTCGCCGCCGGTGATCTCGTCGGCCCTATGGGCGACATGCACGAGAATGGCGGCTGGACGCCACATCTCCATTTCCAGATTTCGACCGATACCGGCCTCACGGCAGCGGAAATTCTGGGCGTCGGCGAGAATGCTTATCTCGATGTCTGGGCCGATATTTTCCCAGATGCCGCAGTCCTTGCCGATATTCCGGCGGAAGCCTTCCACCAGACAGGACGCACGCGCGCCGAAATCGTCAGCGCCCGCAAGGACATTTTGCTGCCGAACCTCTCCATCTCCTATTCCGAGCCGATCAAGTTCGTGCGCGGCGAAGGGGCATGGCTGATCGACAATCGGGGCCGTGCCTATCTCGATTGCTTCAACAATGTCTGCCATCTCGGTCATGCGCACCCGGAAGTGGTGGAAGCGATCGCCAGACAGGCTGCGATCCTCAACACCAATACGCGCTATCTGCATGATAATATCGTTTCCTATGCCGAGCGCCTGACGGCGACCTTGCCGGAAGGCTTGGCGGTGGCCTCTTTTGCCTGCTCGGGCAGTGAAGCGAACAGTCTGGCGCTGCGCATGGCGCGCGCACATTCAGGTCAGCGCGATGCGCTGGTGCTCGACTGGGCCTATCATGGCACGACGCAGGAGCTGATCGATCTCAGCCCCTATAAATACAAGCGCAAGGGCGGCAAGGGACGTCCGGACCATGTGTTCGAGGCCACCATCCCCGACAGCTATCGCGCGCCGGAAAACTGGCCGCTGGCGGAACATGGCAAGCGCTTTGCTGACAGCATTGCAGAACAGATCGAGGCCATCAAAAGCCTTGGACGCGGCCCGGCTTATTTCATTGCCGAGTCGATCCCGAGCGTTGCCGGACAGGTTTTCCTGCCGGAATTCTATCTGCAGGAAGTCTACGCGATGGTGCGGGCGGCTGGCGGTGTTTGCATCGCTGACGAAGTTCAGGTCGGTTTCGGCCGTGTCGGCAGCCACTGGTGGGCATTCGAAATGCAGGATGTGGTGCCGGATATCGTCACCATGGGCAAACCAATCGGCAACGGCCATCCGATGTCGGCAGTGGTGACGACCCGCGAGATTGCCAACAGTTTCAACAATGGCATGGAATATTTCAACACATTCGGCGGCAATCCGGTTTCCTGCGCTGCAGGGCTGGCGGTGCTGGATGTGATCGAACGCAACGATCTGCGCCGCAACGCGCTCGACATCGGCAATTATCTCGTCGACGGTTTCCGTTCGATGCAGAAGCGCTTCGATATCATCGGCGATGTGCGCGGGCAGGGGCTGTTTCTCGGTATCGAGCTGGTCACGGATCGCAAGACCAAGGAACCGGCGACGGCGCTGGCCAAGAAAATCAATGATGGCGCGCGCGAACGCGGCATTTTGATGGGGACCGAAGGTCCATTCGACAATGTGCTGAAAATGCGTCCGCCGATGATCTTCACACGCGCCAATGCCGATCATCTCTTAAGCGTTCTGGAGGATAGCTTCGCGGCTGCTCTGAAGTAGTTCGTAGTCGGATAACTGAACAAACAACAAGCCCGGCGGCATGTCGCCGGGCAATGGATCGGCTTTTGCCGAAACTCTGGGAGGAGGAACAATGAAAAAGATAGTTTTGGGTTCGTTGCTGGCGGTGGGCTTTGCCCTGTCCGCTCAAAGCGGGGCGCAGGCGGATACGCTTTCGACGGTCAAGGAACGCGGCAAGATCAATTGCGGCGTCAGCCAGGGCGTCGCGGGCTTTTCGTCGCCGGATGACCAGGGCAAATGGACCGGCTTCGACATCGATTTCTGTCGTGCTGTTTCGGCGGCAGTTTTCGGCGATCCTGACAAGGTGAGCTTTATTCCGCTTTCGACCAAGGAGCGCTTTACCGCATTGCAGTCCGGCGCGGTCGACCTGCTTTCGCGCCAGACGACCTGGACGCTTTCACGCGATGCGGGCATGGGTGTCCATTTTGTCGGCACGGCCTATTATGACGGACAGGGCTTCATGATCCGTAAGGATCTGGGCGTCGATAGCGCCCTGAAGCTCGATGGCGCGTCGGTCTGTACCGAACAGGGGACGACCACTGAACAGAACGTTGCCGATTATTTCAGCGCCAACAACATCAAATACGAGCCGGTGGTCATCGATTCCGCTGACGGTATTCTGAAGGCGTTCGAAACCGGTCGCTGTGACGTTTATACGACCGATGCGTCAGCACTTTACGCGCAGCGTCTCAAGCTTGCCGAACCCGATGCTTTCACCGTTCTGCCGGAAGTGATTTCCAAGGAGCCGCTTGGACCCGCCGTCCGGCAGGGTGACGACAAATGGTTCAACATCGTTCGCTGGACCCTGTTTGCAATGCTTGAGGCAGAGGAACTGGGCATTACGCAAGCCTCTGCTGAAGCGGACCTCAATTCCAAGAAGCCGGACGTGCGCCGATTCCTTGGAACCGAAGGCGACAGCGGCCAGCAGCTCGGCCTTGAGCCGAAATGGGCCTACAATATCGTCTCCAAGATCGGCAATTATGGTGAAATGTTCGAACGCACCATCGGCAAGGGCAGCCTGCTCAAGATTGACCGTGGCATCAACGCATTGTGGAACAAGGGCGGGCTCATGTACGCGCCGCCCGTAAAATAACAGGTTTACAGCTCTTCGAGCAGATCGCCGAAGACTTCAATATCGCGCAGGCGCTTTCGTCCGGAAGCGCCTGCTTTTTCAATCGCCCGCGTGGTCAATAAATGGCAGAGCGCCATGACCGCGACGTGATTGAACAACGGGCCGGGCGCCAGTGTCTGGCAATGAAAATGCCATTGTGCGGAAGCCCGGAACGGCGCGCCTTCATCGGTGATGTAGAGAAGTTTCGCGCCACGCTTTTCGATGGCGGCAAGAATGTCGTCCATCTTCGCGATACGGCGGCGAAGCGCGAAGACGATGACCAGATCATCGGGGCCGATGCTGGCAATATATTCGCCAAGTGTCTGGCCCGGTCCGGGAACCGCAACGATATTGTCCATCACCTGTATCATCTGCCATTGCAGATAGGCCGCAAAAGGCTGGCTGCTGCGAAAGCCGAACACCCATGTCTTGCGTGCAGCAAGCATCGCTTCCACAACGGCATCGATCTGCGTTTCGCGTATGGAAAGGAAGGTCTTTTCCAGATTGGCAATGCCCTGACCGACATGCGAGGACAGGGACTGCCCGCTCTCCGTGTCGGTGGCGCTCGACAGAAATAGGCGTGATCCGGTCTGTTTTTCTTCGCGAGCGTGACGTCGCGATTCTTCATAAGTGTCGTAGCCGAGACGCTGCACGAAGCGCGTCACAGTCGCGTTGGAAACATGGGCGAGTGCTGCCAGTTCCGACGCCGAATAGCTCGCCAGTTCCCCCGGAAAATCACAGACGAATTCACCAAGCCTTTTTTCGGCTGGCGGCAGTTCGCCCATGACGTCTCTTACACGGGTCAGAAAGGACTTTTCGGTGGGTTTCATGGCCTGCCTGATGAAATCAGATTTTCAGAATGCCTAACTATTAGCAGCTTTTGATTAATTTTGCATCTTTTTCGCTCAAGGATTGTGCAGATTATCTATCTGAAAATAAACGATAAAAAAGTTCTTGTAAAAATTGATTTTCTGATGTTTGATTATGAAAAAATAATTTCATGCGGCTAATATCATGGGAGTTGGACCGTTATGGCAGGGGAACAAATGATACAATCCGGTGCGACATCACCGGCCATCAAGCAGATGGAAAATGCTTTGGGAAACATCGGTGTGACGACTGCGCACAAGCAGATTCTCGCGCTGATCCTGATCGGCTGTCTCTTTGACAGTTTTGAGCAGAATACGATTGGCCTTGTGGGGCCGATCCTTCGCGAACAATGGGGTTTGTCGGGTGCCGATATCGGTTTCCTCAACACCATCACCTTCGCAAGTGCGGCGGCAGGCCGTCTCCTGTCCGGCATTCTCGGCGACCGGTACGGTCGCCGTGTCATGCTGACCATCAATCTACTTCTCTTCACCGTCGGTTCCGCACTTTGTGCACTCGCCCCGAGCTTCGGCTGGCTCTGCTTCGCACGTGCCATTGTCGGTTTTGGTGTCGGCGGCGAAATTTCGACCGCGGTGACGATGCTTGCCGAATTCTGTTCGCCGAAGTTCCGCGGAACCGCTGCCGGTCTCGTCAATGTTGGTGCAGGCGGCTTTGGCAATTTCCTCGCACCAGCTTTCGGCCTGCTGGTCTTCACGCTCTTTCCGGGCGACGACAACTGGCGCTGGCTCTTCGCCGTATTGGCTATCCCCGCTTTCCTTGTCGTTTTCTTCCGCCGTTACGTACCGGAAACACCGCGCTTTCTGGCCTCACAAGGCAAGATCGATGAAGCAAACAAGGTGCTTTCCATTCTGGCGTCAGGAACGCTTAGACCTAAGAACCTGAAAGTCACCGAATATCTGTCGAAGATGGAAGATAGTGACGTCAAGCCGGTCAAAGGCAATTGGAAGGAACTGTTTCAGGCTCCTTATCTCGGCCGCACCGTCCCGGTGGCGATTGCGATCCTGATGAGCTACGGCGCACAGCTTTCTGTCCTGACGCTGATGCCGATGATCTTCGTTTCGATGGGTTATACGCTTTCGGGCAGCCTTCTTTACAGCATGATCATCCAGAGCGGCAGCGTGCTCGGCGCCATTGCGGCATCGGCTTTTGGCTACTACTTCCCGCGTAAGAAGGTTCTCACCCTGGGTGCAGTTTGTGCCTGTGCTGCAGCGCTTTCGATCATTTATCTCGGCACGAATATCTATCTTGTGCTGTTCTTTGGAGCCTTGTTCCAGTTCTTCGTCCTGTTGCTGAACACGTCGATCTGGATTTACGCGCCGGAACTCTATCCGACCCGTATCCGTGGCTTCGGTGTGGCGCTTATCCTCGCGAGCGGTTCGGCAGCCGGGTCCTTCGTGCCGACAATTGCGGGCGCATTGTTCGATACTTACGGCATGATCGGTGTCTTCGGTCTTGCTGCATCGATGTACGCGATCTTCGCATTCTGCATCCAGCTTGGACCGGAAACCTATGGCCGGTCCATGGAAGACCTGACGCAACCGGTGGAAGCCGAGGAGCCGACAGTCGATTTCACTAAAACTGCTAAAGAACAGGCCTGAACATGACTGCATCATCCCCTTATGTCCTGCTGATCAATCCAAACAGCTCGGAGGCAACGAGCGGGATGATGCTCGATATTGCCAGACGCAGGGCGGATGGACGGCTTCGGATTGAAGCAGCCACCGCCACGCGCAGCCCCTCGATGATCGTCAATGACGAGCAGCTTCATGCTTCTGCGGCACAGGTCATCGAAATCGGCAGGGGGCAGGATTCGAACTGCATCGGGGTCATCGTCAGCGCTTATGGCGATCCCGGTGTCGTGCATCTGCAGGAGAGCCTGGCCGTGCCGGTTCTCGGCATATGCGAAGCCTCGATGGTCGAGGCAACGCGGAACGGACGACGTTTCGGCATTGCGACAGTAACGCCGGATCTTGCCGATGCGATAGCGGCACGGGCGGAAAGCCTCGGCCTGTCGCATCTTTATACGGGTATTCGTTGCACGCCGGGCGATCCGGAAAAACTGGCAGGTGATGGTGAGCGTTTGCGCATGGAGCTGGAAGCGGCAGTGCAGCTTTGCATCATGGATGGAGCGGAAGCGGTCATTATCGGCGGCGGACCGCTAGGTGAGGCTGCGGAACAATTGCAGGGAAGCTTCGATGTTCCGATCGTCGCGCCGATCTCGTCAGCCGTGGAACTGATGGTTGAAGCACTTGATAATCGGCAGGTTTGCGGAGAAGCGCAGGCTTGATCGCGAGTTCGATGAAGCAGTGGTCATTGAAAGTTTATTAACACGCTTCCCTCTTGGCCGAGAGGGAAGCGTGTTTTTATCGGGGCCGGCTTATCGTTGTTTGGCGAGGCCCTGTTCGCGCATCTGGCTGAGGCTCATTTTCGGTGAAAGTGCTTCCGGATCGATGCGGATTTCGATCAGTCCCGGCTTGCCGGACTTTTCGCAAGCCTCGAAGGCAGGGGCAAAATCAGCCGTCTTTTCCACCACTTCGCCATGCAGGCCATAGGCGCGGGCAAGCGCTGCAAAATCGGGGTTCGCAAGGCCGGTGCCGGAAACGCGGCCCGGATAGGTGCGTTCCTGATGCATGCGGATCGTGCCATACATGCCGTTATTGACGACGATGAAGATGGCATTGGCCCCATATTGTGCTGCTGTCGCCAGCTCCTGCCCGTTCATGAGGAAGCAGCCATCGCCTGCAAAAGCCACCACCGTGCGTTCCGGCGCGGTGAGCTTGGCTGCGACCGCAGCCGGTACGCCATAGCCCATGGAGCCATTGGTCGGCGCCAACTGGCTGCGATAGGTGCGGTATTGGTAGAAGCGATGCGGCCAGGCGGAATAGTTGCCTGCACCATTGGTGATGATGGCATCGGCTGGCAGATGCGCGCGCAGCCATTCCATCACTTCACCCATCTGCACATCGCCGGGGATGGTGGGTGATTTGATGTTGTCGCGGTAATCGGCATTGGCGCTGTCGGTCCATGTCTTCCAGCGCGGATCGGCAACCGGCGCGAGCTTTGCCGCCGCCGCACAGAAGGCAGGCATGGAGGCATTGACCGGAACGTCAGCATGATAGACGCGGCCGAGCTCCTCTGCGCCAGGATGGATATGGACGAGCTTCTGCTGCGGCACCGGAATGGATACCAGTTCGTAGCCCTGTGTCGTCATTTCGCCAAGGCGCGCGCCGATCACGATCAGAAGATCGGCATCGCGCACGCGCTGCGCCAGCTTGGGGCTGATCGAGGTTCCCATTTCACCGGCATAAAGCGGATGGGTGTTGTCGAACATATCCTGGCAACGGAAGGATGCGGCGACCGGCAGATGCATGTTCTTGGCAAATTTCTGCAGATCGCTGACGGCGCTAGCATCCCAGCCGCCACCGCCGACGATGACCAGAGGCCGCTCGGCCTTCGCGAGCAGCGCCTGCATGTCTTGGAGCTGGTCAGCGCCTGGATGCATCTGAACCTGCTTATAGGCAGGTGCGTCGCTGACGGCGGCAAAAGATGTCAGCATGTCTTCCGGCAGTGCGATCACGACCGGGCCGGGGCGTCCGTTGACGGCGCGGTGAAAGGCTTGGCTCACAAGTTCCGGTATGCGCGCGGCATCGTCGATCTGCACGACCCATTTGGCCATCTGGCCGAACATGCGGCGATAATCGATTTCCTGAAACGCCTCGCGTTCGACCTGATCGCTGGCGACCTGTCCGATGAAGAGCAGCATCGGCGTCGAGTCCTGAAAGGCCGTGTGGACGCCGACCGAGGCATTGGTTGCGCCCGGCCCGCGCGTGACGAAGCAGATGCCCGGCTTGCCGGTCAACTTGCCATAGGCTTCCGCCATGTAGGCCGCGCCGCCTTCCTGCCGGCAGACGATCAGATCAATCGCGTCGCTGGAATCATGAAAGGCGTCAAGCGCGGCGAGATAGCTCTCGCCGGGGACACAGAATACCCGGTCAGTGCCATGGATGCGCAGCGCATCCACCAAAATCTGACCTCCGGTACGGGCATTGGGTTTGCTCGTCATGTGATGCATTTCCTCAATCTCACCATGTCTGGCTTGCCGTTCGGCTCGCCTTGCAAGGACGGTTTCTCCGCCTCTTTTCAAAAAAGATTGCCGTAAATTTCTGACAACCTATGTGTTTAGGGGAACGGGAATTCATGGTCAGACGCACCCAAATGGCCGACAGGTGCACCGGGCCTGTTTAGTTTTGCGGCAAAGTTTTCAGGTTCAGCCGCTTGCTTCTCCTCCCAGTCAAACACGCTGATATGAACATAGCCAGCGGTGCGAATACAGATTAAACATTATGACTAAACTGTATGAACTCATGATGCACCGGTATGGAGGAACGGCGATGGCCAAGGAAAACACGGGCAAGATCCGCATCGGTATTGGCGGATGGGCCTATGAACCGTGGGACAAGAGTTTTTATCCTGAAAAACTGTCGAAGAAGCGCCAGCTTGAATATGCCTCCAGCAAGCTCACATCCATTGAGATCAACAGCACTTATTACGGGCCTCAGAAGCCTGCGACCTTTGCTAAATGGCATGATGAAACGCCGGAAGGTTTTGTGTTTTCACTGAAGGCGCCGCGTTTTTCCACCAACCGCCGTGTGCTGGCGGAGGCGGGCGAGAGCATTGAACGGTTCATGACCGGCGGCATGATGGAACTGAAGGACAAGCTCGGTGTGGTCAACTGGCAGTTCATGGGAACGAAGAAGTTCGACCCCGTGGATTTCGAGGCCTTTTTGAAGCTTCTGCCGAAGCGTGTGGACGGGCGTGATGTGCGCCATGCAGTGGAAGTACGCCACGACAGTTTCAATTCACCGGAGTTCATCGCCTTGCTGCGTGAATATGGGGTGGCCGTGGTGATTGCGGGCGACAGTGACTTTCCGCAATTCGCCGATATGACTGCACCTTTCGCCTATCTTCGCATCATGGGAACCAAGGAAAGCGAACCGCTTGGCTATAGCGAAAGCGATCTCGACCAGTGGGCAGCGCGCGCGCAGGCGATAGCCGTTGGAGAAATTCCCGAAGGATTGAAGACCGTCACTCCGCCTGTTGCCGATCATATTGCCCGCGATGTCTATCTCTATGTCATCAGCGGCTATAAGGCGCATAATCCGCATGCGGCCATGGCCTTGATCGAACGGACAAAATGATGCCTCGTGGCGGCTGTTGATTTTCATCTGAGTCGCCTGAGCATCATGTCAAAATTCGATCTTTCCGCGCTTGAAGCCTTCGTTCATACCATTCCGCAGAATTACAAGGGGCCGGGCGGTGCGGTCGCGGTGCTGAAGGACAGCAAGGTTGTGCTGCGCCATGCATGGGGCTTTGCCGATCTTGCTGCGCGCAAGGCGATGACGCCCGAAACGCGCATGCCGATCTGCTCGGTCAGCAAGCAGTTCACCTGCGCCGTTCTGCTCGACAGTGTCGGCGAGCCGGAAGTACTTGACGATGCCCTTGCCGCCTATCTCGACAAATTTGCGGAAAAGCGCCCCAGCGTGCGCGATCTATGCAACAACCAGTCGGGCTTGCGTGACTACTGGGCGCTGACGGTTCTGTGCGGGGCCGATCCGGAAGGCGTTTTTCTGCCCGAACAGGCGCAAAGCCTGCTGCGCCGCCTGAAGACCACGCATTTTGCACCGGGAACGCATTATTCCTACTGTAATGGCAATTTCCGCATTCTGGCTGATCTGATCGAGCAGCATACGGGCCGGTCGCTGGTCGAACTGCTGTCGGAGCGTGTTTTCCAGCCTGCGGGCATGAAGACGGCAGAGCTTATCCCCGATACCGCGCTGTTCGACGAATGCACCGGCTATGAGGGCGATACGGTGCGCGGCTTCCTGCCTGCCGTCAACCGCCTCCACTGGATGGGTGATGCGGGCATCTGCGCGTCGCTGGACGACATGATTGCCTGGGAACAGTTCATCGACGCAACCCGCGACGACGAAAACGGAATCTATCGTCGCCTGAGCGGGCCGCAGACATTCCGCGATGGTGCGTCAGCGCCTTACGGTCTCGGTCTCAAATTTGAGGAAACAGGCGGCAAGCGGCTGACCGGCCATGGCGGTGCTTTGCGCGGCTGGCGCTGCCAGCGCTGGCATTGCGCCGATGAGCGTCTTTCGACAATCGCCATGTTCAATTTTGAAGGTGGCGCATCTGATGTTGCCTTCAAGCTGATGAATATTGCGCTTGGGGTTTCCGTATCGGAAACGGTGCGGGTCGAAGCCGATGCTGGATGGTTCGGCTCATGGCTCGATCACGAAACAGGTCTTGTGCTGGGCCTCGAAGATGCGGGATGTGGATGCATGAAAGCACGTTTCGGCACCGGTCCGGAAATCATGGACGTCGTGGCCGAGAACGAAGCACGTTCTTCGATGACCACGATCCGTCGCGATGGTGATACGATCCATCTGGCGCGCGAAGATGAAAATCTGAGCCTGACAATGCGGCGCCTGAAAGGTGCAGGGAAGCCGGATATTGCGGGGCGTTATCGCAGTGACGAACTGGAAGCCGATCTTCTGATCGTCAATCAGGGCGGTGCGTTCTATGGCACCTTTGAGGGCTTTCTCGGCAAAAGCGATATGTATCCGCTCTATGAGGCGGGCCCGGATGTGTGGTTGCTGCCGGTGCAGCGTTCGATGGATGCGCCATCGCCCGGCGAGTGGAAGCTTGTTTTCCATCGCGATGCCAAAGGCGGGATAACAGGCATGACCGTCGGCTGCTGGCTGGCACGGCATATAGACTACAGGAGAATTCAGGAATGAGCGAACTGAAAGTCAGAACCCGCGAGACGGGCGCCGTCGCCGAGATGTTGCATGGAAAGCTCCCCGTCATCACCACGCCGACAGGCGGTGTGGTTGAAATCGTCACCAGTGTCAGTCAGGCAGGGTTCAACCCGCTCGACCTCATCTATTCGTCGGTCGCCGCCTGCATGGCGTTGAGCGCACGTATTGCCGCAGGCAAGCTCGAACTGAAGGAAAAACTGACCAATCTTCGGGTGGAAGTGAAGGGCGACAAAGCCCACGAAGGTCCGTCACGTATCGAACGGTTCAACATCACCTTCCATTTCGATGGCGATCTGACGGATGATGAAAAACATCGCCTTGCCGAAATGGCCGAGGAAATCTGTACGGTCAGCAATACGCTGCGTGGAGAGCCGCAGTTTGACCTGAACGTGTCCTGACGTTCAGATCACGTCCCGTATACGCTCGACGCCGACCTTAATGACGTTTTCCATCGCCAGACGCGCCTTTTGCGGATCACGCGATGCAATGGCATGCGCAATACGCAGGTGATTGGCCGCGCATTCGGTAATACCCTCGCGCGAAGCCGCTGGTGAGGAGAGCTGAAATGAGACTGCAAGTGCGGCCTCGATCAATCCGCTGACCGAACGCATGAACGGGTTACCGGACATGCGGGCAATGGCAAGATGGAATTCAAGATCGACCTTGGCGATGGATTCCGGCGTGTGACTTGGATCGTCGAACTTGGCAGCGAGCGCGTAAAGCTCGACAATCTCGTCGCTGGAAGCGCGCTCTGCGGCCGCGGCCGCTGCTGCCGGTTCCAGTGCCATGCGCATTTCGGCCAGATGGTCCACAAAGACCTCATCGAAACCTGCTTCAAAGCGCCATGTCAGCACATCGGGATCGAAGAAGTTCCAGCTTGCATGGCCCAGAACACGCGTGCCGACCTTGGCCTTGGGTTCGATCAGGCGCTTGGCGGCAAGTGTTTTCATCGCCTCTCGCAAAACTGTGCGGGAGACGCCGAAGCGCAACGACAGTTCATGATCGCCCGGAAGGATGGACCCTGCAGGAATGGTTCCCGCGACGATGCCGCGGCCCAGTTCACCCACCACGACAGCGTGGCTGTTATGGCGTTTGCGTCCGGTTATGGCCGTTTCCAGCAATCCCAATTCAGGCCTCCTTCATGCGTTGCCTGGCCAGTTTTAGATCAGAGAACCACGCAAGTCCTCGTTGCAGAGCAATGAACAGGAACAGCAATATACCGATTGCTATTTTCGTCCACCAGGAAGACAGCGTGCCGTCGAAAACAATGTATGTCTGGATCAGCCCCTGAATGAGAATGCCGACGAATGTTCCGGCCACAAGGCCTGCACCGCCCGTCAGCAAGGTTCCGCCGATCACCACCGAAGCGATGGCGTCCAGTTCCACCCCCACCGTTGCCAGCGAATAGCCGGACGAGGTGTAAAGCGTATAGACGATCCCGGCGAGGCCGGAAAGGATGCCCGACATCGTATAGATGCCGATTGTCGTGCGAGCAATCGGAACGCCCATCAGTTCCGCCGACTGTTGGTTTCCACCCAGCGCATAGATATTGGCGCCGAAGCGCGTGCGATGGGCAATAACACCGCCGGCGATGAAGACTGCGAGCATGAGCATGGCGATGAATGTCAGCCTGCCGCCACCCGGCAGGCGGAAATAAAGCCCCTGCAACGTATCAAGAAATGGATGCGCGATGGGCACGGATTGCGTCGAGATGAGGAATGCTGCGCCGCGTGCCAGAAACATGCCGGCAAGTGTTGCCACGAAAGGCGGGATGCCGAGGAAATGGATCATCATGCCCATCCACGCCCCGAACAATGCAGCAATCACCAGAACGAGCGCGAAGGCCACAAGCGGATGCACCCCAAGCTGTCCGACCAGCACGGCAACGAAGACACTTGTAAAGGCGATGACGGAGCCGACCGAAAGGTCGATGCCGCCGGAGATAATCACAAAGGTCATGCCGACTGCGGCAATGCCGAGAAAGGCATTGTCCGTCAGAAGATTGCCGATGACCCGTGTCGACAGCATGTTCGGAAACTGGATGACGCAGAGCGCATAGGCGAGCAGGAAGATCGCGACTGTGGTCAGGAAGGGCAGATTGCGAAGAGCTCTCATTGCCGTGCTCCCTGCTGGCTTTGGCCGATTGTGCTGGCTCCATTGCCTTTGCGCTCCGAGCGCAGGAAGGTGATGAGCTGGACAATTGCCGGTGACTGGAAGGTAAGCACGATCACGATGATGACCGCCTTGATGATAAGGTTGAATTCCGGCGGAAAGCCCGCCATCAGGATGCCTGTGTTGATCGACTGGATGATGAGCGCGCCGAGCAACGAAGCCATGATCGAGAAACGCCCGCCATTGAGGGAGGTACCGCCGATGACGACAGCCAGGATGGCATCGAGTTCAAGCCAGAGACCGGCATTGTTGGCATCCGCGCCGCGAATATCCGCCGCCGCGATCAGCCCGGCAAGGGCAGCGCCGACGCCTGAAACCGCATAGACGCTGAACAGGAGAAAGCGCGCCTTGACGCCTGCCAGCATCGCCGCGCGGCGATTGATGCCGGTCGCTTCAATCAGGAAGCCAAGCGCACTGGACCGCACAGCAAGGCCCACGACGAGACCAGCCAGAATCCATATCAGAACCGGGACGGGTATGCCGAGGAAGGAGCCGGAGCCAAGCGCGGCGAAGGATTCATTATTGAAGGTGAGGATCGCGCCTTCGGTGATAAGCTGTGCGATGCCGCGCCCTGCTACCATCAGAATGAGCGTTGCAATGATCGGCTGGATATCGAAGACGGCAACCAGAAAGCCGTTCCACAAGCCACACAGAAGGCCCACGCCAAGCGCTGCCGGAATGACGATTGCAAGCGGATAGCCTGCAACAATGAGTGACGCGGCAAAAGCGCCGCTGATTGCCATGACTGCCCCGACCGACAGATCTATGCCACGCGTTGCGATCACCAGTGTCATGCCGACAGCCAGAATCGCGACGGGCGCTGCACGCACCAGAATGTCGATCAGGCTGCCGTAGAGCCGTCCGTTCTGAAACGAGATGTCGAGAAAACCGGGCGCGATGATTGTATTTGCCGTCAGGATCAGCGCCAGAGCTGCCAGTTGCGGCGCCAGTCTTTTCAGCTTTCTGCCGATGCGGTTCATCATGCCGCAGTTTCCTTTTCGCTTCCGGTCTCTGCGATTGCCCGGACGATGTTGTCGGCGGTGATTTCCTCACCTTTCAGTTCCGCCACATGGCGGCGGTCGGACAGGACGACGACGCGATTGGCAACGGCGGCAAGCTCCTCGAATTCAGATGAGATGATGACCAGCGACATGCCATCGGCGCAAAGTTCTCCGATGAGCTTGAGGATTTCAGCATGAGCGCCGATGTCGATACCGCGCGTCGGCTCGTCGAGGATCAGCAGGCGAGGATCGGTGGCGAGCCAGCGGGCCAGAATGGCCTTCTGCTGATTGCCGCCGGACAGGAACTTGATCGGCTTGTCGGGGTCGGGCGGGCGAATATCGAGCGCCTTGATGTAGCGCTGCGCGAGCGCCGTCTTCTCACGCGACGATATCGGTCTGGACCAGCCGCGCTTCGCCTGAACGGCGAGCGCAATGTTTTCTGCCATCGAGAAATCACCGATGATGCCATCGGTCTTGCGTTCCTCCGGGCAGAAGGCGAAACGCTCGCCAATTGCCGCGACGGGCGAGGGGAGCCTGATTTCCTTTCCGTCGACGGTCAGTGTCCCGCTGTCGGTCTGATCGACGCCGAACATCAAAAGTGCGGTTTCCGTGCGGCCTGAACCAAGCAGCCCGGCAATGCCGACGGCTTCTCCGGGCTTGATGGCGAGATCGAACGGGGCGACGCTGCCTTGTCTGCCGAAGTCCGCAAAGCGGATCGGCGCGACCGTCTCGCAGCTTACTTCTTCGGTGAGCTGGCGGCGCACGGTTTCCTGCAACTGGTGGCCGAGCATCATGGAAATGAGATCGGTGCGCGGCAATTCCGATAGATTGCGGCTTCCAACCAGACGACCGTTGCGTAGCACGGTGGCGCAATCGGCAATCGCGTAGACCTGATCCAGAAAATGCGTGATGACGACAATGCCGAGGCCTTCGGCCTTCAATTGACGCAACACCCCGAACAGCATTTCGACTTCGCGCGCATCAAGGCTGGCGGTTGGTTCGTCAAGAACGAGTACCTTGCCCGACAGGTCGACAGCACGCGCAATCGCGATAATCTGGCGGACGGCGACTGAATAGGCGGACAGGGGCGCGCCGACATCGATGGCGAGGCCATAGCGGGAAAGGAGACCTGCCGCATCCTTTTCCATACGGCTACGGTCGACCAGTCCGAAACGTTTCGGCTGGCGTCCCAGAAACAGGTTTTCTGCAACTGTCAAATTTTCGAGAAGGTTGACCTCCTGATAGACCGTGCCGATACCGAGCGTCTGCGCTTCCGCAACGGAAGCGGGCGCAATCGGCTGGCCGTCAAGCAGGATCGCCCCGTCGAAGCCGTGATAGGCGCCGGTCAATATCTTGATGAGCGTCGATTTGCCCGCGCCGTTTTCGCCGAGCAGCGCGTGAATTTCACCACGGTTGAGCGTGAAATCGACATGGTCGAGCGCAGTCACGCCCAGAAAAGATTTGGTGATCGAACGAGCTTCAAGAAGCGGCATTGCGGCCGCCGATGCAGCGTCTTTTGCAGCCATGGCAGTCTTCCATTGCATTTTGCAAAGGTCATTCCGGGCCGCGATAACCGCGGCCCGAGGACGAGAGGATCAGTAGCCGAGACCCTTCTTGGCTTCGTAGACGGCTTTCGGATCGTCAGCCTGTGTGTAGAGCTTGGATTCCGTCTGGATCCATTTCGGCGGAACAGTGCCCTTGTCCTTGAAGGCTTCAATTGCGTCGAAGGCCGGGCCAGCCATATTTGGCGTCAGCTCGACGGTCGCGTTGGCTTCACCGTTCGCCATGGCCTGGAAGATGTCCGGCACGGAGTCGATCGATACGATCTTGATCTCGGTGCCCGGCTTCAATCCGGCTTCCTTGATGGCCTGAATGGCACCGACAGCCATGTCGTCATTGTGGGCATAGACAGCGCAGATATTCTTGCCGCCACCTTCGGCCTTGATGAAGCTTTCCATGACTTCCTTGCCCTTGGTGCGGGTGAAGTCACCGGTCTGCGAGCGGGAAATTTTGATGTTGTCGTGGCCCTTGATCGCGTCTTCGAAGCCCTTCTTGCGGTTGATCGCCGGTGAGGAACCGGTGGTGCCTTGAAGCTCGACGACATTGCACGGCTTGTCGCCCACGTCCTTCACTAGCCAGTCACCGGCAACTTTGCCTTCATGAACCTGATCGGAGGTAACGGCGGTGAGATAAAGATCTTCCGGCGAATCGATCTGGCGATCAAGCAGGACAACCGGAATTTCCGCTTCCTTGGCTTCCTTCAAAACTGCATCCCAGCCCGTGGAGACCACTGGCGCTATCAGGATCGCGTCGACGCCCTGCGCGATGAAGCCACGCACGGCCTTGATCTGGTTTTCTTGCTTCTGCTGGGCATCGGCGAATTTGAGCGTGTAGCCGCGCTTTTCAGCTTCCTGCTTGGTCAGGGCCGTTTCTGCGGCACGCCAGCCTGATTCCGAGCCAATCTGCGAAAAGCCGACCGTCAGCGATGCGGCGGATGCGCTGGAAATCAGGGCAAGCGACGATGCTGAGATCAGGGCGGCCGTCAGGGCCGTCAAACTGCGTTTCATGGTGGTTCCTCCCATTAAGGCCCTCCCGGCCTCGTCATTTATGAAGCATATAATATTACTTTATGGCAAGTATCTTTCGGCGTTTCCCAACAAAATGCCGGTGCGACAAACAGGCAAATTTCCCGTTTGTTAATATAAAACAAAGGCTTGAAGCTACCTGTATATGGCAGGATTTTCCAACCGGTGGAGCGGGTGCGTCTGCTTGCTTGACAAAGCGAGCTGGAGCAAAATAGTCATATTAATAACGCGAACCGTATATTGACGCCGTATGGTGTCTTCAAGCGGTCGGGGTGAGTTCCGCAATGGGTAATGCGGAAAATGGGAGGATCAATGTTACGTCTGGTACAGTTCCGCGATGCGGGCGGTGAAACGCGTGTGGCTGCATGTGGTGATGATGGTGTGGCGCATGTGGTCAAGGGCGCGTCCACGACCTATGAACTGGCCTGGGCGGCAATTCAGGCGGGCATTGGCCTCGCAGAGCAGGTTGAGCGGAGCGGTAAGGGCGAAGCCGTCGATCTCGACGCCGCTTTGGCTGCGGGCCGCGTCGGCCTGCCGATCACCCATTCCGATCCGGCTCATTTGATCGTGGCAGGCACCGGCCTCACACATCTTGGCTCTGCTGACGGTCGCGACAAGATGCACAAGGCAGCGCAGGCTGCCGAAAAGCCGACCGATTCGATGCGCATGTTCCTGATGGGCGTCGAGGGCGGCAAGCCGAAACCGGGCCAGACCGGCGTTCAGCCGGAATGGTTCTACAAGGGCGATGGTTCCGCGCTGGTCGCAACCGGCGGCGAACTGGTTTCGCCTTCCTTCGCCGAGGATGGCGGCGAAGAGCCGGAACTTGCAGGTATTTATCTGATCGGACCGGATGGCGCGCCACACCGTCTCGGCTTCTGCCTCGCCAATGAATTCTCCGATCACGTGACCGAAAAGCAGAACTATCTCTGGCTCGCCCATTCCAAGCTGCGCCAGGCGTCGCTTGGACCGGAACTCTATGTCGGCGCGCTACCGGATCATGTGGAAGGCGTTTCACGCATTCGCCGCGGCGATGAGGTGATCTTCGAAAAGCCGTTCCTGTCGGGCGAAGCGAATATGTCGCACACGATTGCCAATCTGGAGCATCACCATTTCAAATATGAGCTGTTCCGCCGACCGGGCGATATTCACGTCCATTTCTTCGGTACGGCAACCTTGTCTTTCTCGGAAGGCGTGAAGACGCAAGTCGGCGACCGGTTCGAGATTTCGGCCAAGCCGTTCCGTTATCCGCTGGTCAACAGACTGGCGCAGGCCCCAGCCGAAGATGCCGAAGATATTGCCGTGAAGGCGCTCTGAAATGGCTGCACAATCGAACATCGCTCTCGCAATCGTCGGTCTCGGCAAGATCGCACGTGACCAGCACCTGCCGTCCATTGAAGCCGTCGATGGCATCGAGCTGAAAGCCATTGCCAGCCGCAATGCCGGGCTGGACGGCCTGCCATCTTTTCACGATATCGAGCAATTGCTGGCGTCGGATGTCGCTATTGACGCGGTTTCGCTCTGCACGCCGCCGCAGGGGCGTTTTAGCCAAGCCTACGCGGCTCTGAAGGCACGCAAGCACGTAATGCTGGAAAAGCCTCCCGGTGCGACCATTTCTGAAGTGCAAGCGCTGGAGCGGCTCGCTGAAAAGCAGGGCGTATCGCTTTATGCGACATGGCATTCACGTGAGGCGGCGGCGGTGGAACCGGCCCGCGATTTCCTGAAGGATGCCGCGATCCGTTCGGTTGCGGTTGCCTGGAAGGAAGATGTGCGTCACTGGCATCCGGGCCAACAATGGATCTGGGAGCCGGGTGGGCTTGGCGTGTTCGATCCGGGTATCAATGCGTTGTCTATCGTCACGCATATTTTGCCGGAGCGCTTTTTCCTGACGCAATCCGATCTGTATTTCCCGGAAAATCGCGCCGCGCCGATTGCCGCCGGCCTTCAATTCCAGACGGAAAGCGGCATTCCGGTTTCCTTCGAACTGGATTGGCGTCAGACCGGACCGCAGACGTGGGACATTCGCGTCGAGACCGACAGGGGCACGGTCTTGCTCAGCCATGGCGGTAGCCGACTGACCATTGCCGGGACTGAAAAAATGGCCGAGCCGGATCGCGAATATCAGCGTCTTTACAAGCATTTTGTGCAATTGATCGGTGCGGGGCGTTCGGATGTCGATCTTGCTCCGCTGACGCACGTCGCCGATGCTTTCCTGTTTGGAAAACGGCACGTGGTCGAAGCATTTGAAGATTAGGAAATGAGGTTGTCGCAACGCGGCCTCTTACCCAGCAGGACAAAGACATGAATAAGCCCGTCACTCCGAAAACTCCGAAGTTCCGCTCGCGCGCATGGTTCGACAATCCGGACAATGTCGACATGACGGCGCTCTATCTTGAGCGCTACATGAATTACGGCTTGAGCCAGGAAGAATTGCAGTCGGGTCGCCCGATCATCGGGATCGCGCAGACGGGTTCCGACCTCTCACCTTGTAACCGGCATCATCTGGAACTGGCCAAGCGCGTGCGCGAAGGTGTTCGTGAGGCAGGCGGTATCGTCATCGAATTTCCGGTTCATCCTATACAGGAAACCGGCAAGCGCCCGACCGCTGGTCTGGACCGCAACCTCGCCTATCTTGGCCTCGTGGAAGTGCTTTACGGCTATCCGCTCGATGGCGTCGTGCTGACGATTGGTTGCGACAAGACCACGCCTGCCTGCCTGATGGCTGCCGCGACGGTCAATATTCCGGCGATTGCGCTTTCGGTCGGCCCGATGCTCAATGGCTGGTTCCGTGGCGAGCGTACCGGTTCGGGCACCATCGTCTGGAAGGCGCGCGAACTTCTGGCCAAGGGCGAGATCGATTATCAGGGCTTTGTGAAACTGGTTGCTTCCTCGGCACCGTCCACTGGCTATTGCAATACGATGGGCACGGCTACAACCATGAACTCGCTTGCTGAAGCGCTGGGCATGCAGCTTCCGGGTTCTGCGGCTATTCCGGCACCTTACCGTGACCGTCAGGAAGTGTCCTATCTGACCGGCCGCCGTATCGTCGAGATGGTCTATGAAGACCTCAAGCCTTCCGACATTTTGACCAAGGACGCTTTTGTCAACGCCATCCGCGTCAATTCCGCCATTGGCGGCTCGACCAATGCGCCAATCCATCTGAACGCGCTCGCCCGCCATGTCGGCGTGGACCTGACGGTCGACGACTGGCAGAAATATGGTGAGGAAATCCCGCTTCTGGTCAATCTGCAACCGGCTGGTGAATATCTCGGTGAAGATTATTACCATGCGGGCGGTGTGCCAGCCGTCGTCAATCAGCTCATGGGGCAGGGCCTCATCAACGAGGATGCGCTGACCGTCAATGGCAAGACCATCGGCGAAAACTGCAAGAACGCCACCATTGAAGACAGCAATGTCATCAAGACCTATGATCAGCCGCTGAAGAAGCATGCCGGTTTCCGCGTGCTGCGTGGCAATCTGTTCTCGTCGGCGATCATGAAGCTCAGCGTTATTTCGGACGAGTTCCGCAATCGCTATCTGTCCGACGATAAAGACCCGAACGCCTTTGAAGGCAAGGCGGTCGTGTTCGACGGACCGGAGGATTATCATCACCGCATCGATGATCCGTCGCTGGAAATCGATGAGCATACGGTGCTGTTTATGCGCGGTGCTGGCCCGATCGGCTATCCGGGAGCGGCGGAAGTCGTCAACATGCGCGCGCCGGATTATCTTTTGAAGAAGGGCATCAGCTCGCTGCCATGCATTGGCGATGGTCGCCAGTCGGGCACGTCGGGTTCGCCGTCGATCCTCAACGCTTCGCCAGAAGCTGCCGCTGGCGGCGGTCTGGCAATTTTGAAGACCGGCGACCGTGTGCGCATCGATCTGGGTCGTGGCGCGGCGGATATTCTGATCTCTGACGAAGAACTGGCCGCGCGTCACAAGGCTCTGGAAGCCGCCGGCGGCTTCAAGTATCCGGAAAGCCAGACGCCGTGGCAGGAAATCCAGCGCGCCGTTGTTGGCCAGATGGAAACTGGTGCGGTTCTCGAAAACGCGGTCAAGTATCAGGACATCGCGCATACGCGTGGCCTGCCGCGAGATAACCACTAAGGTTCCCCGGATGGCTCTCGATAAAAAGCCATTTGCGGCAATTGCGGACTGGGGCACCACCCGGTTGCGGCTCTGGACGCTGGATGCGGACGGTACCGTGCTGGGTGAGAGCCGTGGTGATGACGGTTTGCTGCGGGCAAAGGAAGCCGGTTTCGAACCAACGCTCGAACGGCACCTTGCTTCTATTGGCGCGCCGGACGATCTGCCGGTGGTGATCTGCGGTATGGCCGGTTCACGGACCGGCTGGATCGAGGCGCCTTATATGAGCCTGCCTGCCGGACTGGATGGCATTGTGAAGGCTGCGGTGCGTGTTCCTGCGCGCCGCCACGTCATCATGCTGCCGGGCGTTGCGCGGCGGGACGAAGCTGCTCCCGACGTTATGCGCGGCGAGGAAACCAAGCTTCTCGGTCTTGTGCATGGCGGCACGCAGGATGCGGTTGTCGTCATGCCCGGCACTCATGCCAAATGGGTGCGGATTGCCGATGGCGGTCTCGCGGATTACCGGACCTTCATGACGGGCGAATTGTTCGCACTTCTGAAAGACAAGTCGGTGCTGGCCGGTGCGCTGGAAGGTGCTGGTCCGGTTGATCCGACTGGAGCGGCGTTTGCGGCGGGTGTCAAAGCCTCGCTCGAAAGGCCGGAACTGATCGCCAATGCCCTGTTCTCCGTTCGTGCGGACTGGCTCGTGCATGACGGCAAGCCGACCGACCAGCTTGCGCGGCTTTCCGGTCTGTTGATCGGGCTGGAAGTTGCGGGTGGGCGCACGCTTTACGGCAAACCGCAGCAGGTGCTGCTGCTCTCCGACGGCATGATGGGCGGGCTTTATGCAAGCGCGCTTGATATTGCTGGGCTTACGTTCAAGCGCGTCGAGGCGGACGCACTGGTGCGCGATGGTCTGTTCATGGCCGCAAAGCACGCTTTTGCGGAAGGTGCCCAATGAGTGCGCGCGGTGCATGGCCGAAACTGCGCTTCCGTTGGTCGCAATCCTGCGCGGTATGGGACAAGATCGCGGGCTGACGGTCCCTGTGATTTGTTTTGGAGGAATTCCGCATGGCCGGAAGGCGGGGGCGGAAATTTTGGGAGAAAGGCAGGCGGAAAGCCTGTCCCAATTTTGGGAGTGAGACAATGGCAGGCATGAAATCTCTAACAATGGCAGTCGCGATGGCCGCGCTTGCCTTCACAGGCATGGCACATGCGGAAGACAAAGGTCTTGTCGCAGTTGCCATGCCGACGAAGTCGTCGGCGCGCTGGATCGCCGATGGTGACAATATGGTCAAGGTGCTGAAGGAACGCGGTTATCAGACCGATCTTCAATATGCTGAAGACGATGTGCCAAACCAGTTGGCGCAGATCGAAAACATGGTGACCAAGGGCGCCAAGGTTCTCGTCGTTGCATCCATCGACGGCACCACGCTTTCCGACGTACTGGCCAAAGCGCATGATGCAGGCATCAAGGTCATTGCTTATGACCGCCTGATCCGCGACACGCCCAATGTCGATTACTATGCCACGTTCGACAATTTTCAGGTTGGCGTGCTGCAGGCACAGTCGATTGAAACGGCTCTGGACCTCAAGAACAAGCCGGGCCCGTTCAATATCGAACTGTTCGGCGGTTCACCGGATGATAACAACGCCTATTTCTTCTATAACGGCGCCATGTCTGTCCTGCAGCCCTATATCGATAGCGGCAAGGTTGTCATTGCCAGCGGTCAGACCGGCATGGACAAGGTCGCAACACTGCGCTGGGACGGTGCAACTGCACAGGCCCGCATGGATTCGATCCTCTCGGCCTATTATTCCGACAAGAAGCTCGATGCGGTCCTGTCGCCTTATGACGGCATTTCCATTGGTATCCTGTCGTCGCTCAAGGGTGTAGGCTATGGCAGCGGTGACATGCCGATGCCGGTCGTATCCGGTCAGGATGCGGAAGTGCCTTCGGTGAAGTCGATCCTCGCTGGCGAGCAGAATTCGACGATCTTCAAGGATACCCGTGAACTGGCAAAGGTCACGGTTGATATGGTCGATGCGCTGATGAGCGGCAAGGAGCCGGAAGTCAATGACACCAAGACCTATGACAATGGCGTCAAGGTCGTGCCGTCCTATCTGCTCAAGCCGGTGATCGTCGACAAGTCAAACTGGAAGCAGGTTCTGATCGATAGCGGTTACTACAAGGAAGACCAGATCCAGTAATCTGTGGTTCTAATTTATGGTTCTGGGCGCATCGGAGGATATGCCCGGAGCTTTTCTGCAAGCCATTGCCCCCAAAACCCCAGTCTTTCGGCTGGGGTAGCCTCGGCGATTGACAACGTTGTCTTTTCGCTGGGGCAATGGCCGCAGAAGTTGAAATGGGAGCGAGCGATGAATGTAGCCAATCCTGTCCCGCTGCACGAGCAGGGTGGCCAGCCGAATGATGCTGGCAAACCTATTCTGGAAATGCGCGGCATCAGCAAATCCTTCGGGGTCGTGAAGGCGTTAAGCGACGTCAACTTCACGGTTATGCCGGGGGAGATTCACGCATTTGTCGGCGAAAACGGCGCCGGCAAATCCACGCTCATGAAGGTGCTGTCGGGGGTTTATCCCCATGGCAGTTATGAAGGCTCGATCTTCTTCGACGGAGAAGAACGGCAATTTCGCGACATCAACGATTCCGAGGCGCTCGGCATCGTCATCATCCATCAGGAGCTGGCACTGATTCCGCTGATGTCGATTGCGGAAAATATTTTCCTGGTCAATCCACCGTCAAGCCATGGCGTCATCGACCGCAGTGCCGTGCATATGCGCACGCGGGAACTTTTGAAGAAAGTGGGCCTGTCGGAATCGCCCGATACGCTGATCACCGATATAGGCATCGGCAAGCAGCAGCTCGTCGAAATAGCCAAGGCGCTGTCGAAACGCGTGCGGCTCTTGATCCTCGACGAACCGACCGCCAGCCTCAACGAGACGGATAGTGCAGCACTTCTGACGCTCCTGAAAGAGTTTCGTGCGCAGGGCATCACGTCGATCCTGATTTCGCACAAGCTCAATGAAATCCGCGAAGTTGCCGACAAGATCACCGTGCTGCGCGACGGCAAGGCCGTGGCGACGCTCGATTGTCATGCAGGCGAGGTCGAGGAAGACGATATCATCCGCAAGATGGTCGATCGTGATCTGGAAAGCCGCTATCCGAAGCGCGAGCCGAAGATCGGTGATGTGATTTTCGAAGTCGATAACTGGTCGGTCTATCACCCGCTGCATCCAGAGCGGCATTCGGTCAAGAACGTGTCGTTCAAGGTCAAGGCGGGTGAGATTGTCGGCATTGCAGGCCTGATGGGCGCTGGGCGCACTGAATTCGCCATGAGCCTGTTCGGACGCTCCTGGGGCACGAATATTACCGGCGAGGCACGCATCAACGGCAAGGCCTCGGATATTTCCACCGTGGCGCGGGCGATCAAGTCGGGACTTGCCTATGTGACCGAGGATCGCAAAAAGCTTGGCCTCGTTCTGGGCGAAAACATTTCGCGTAACATTTCGCTGGCCAATTTGCGTGGCGTCAGCCCGAAGGGCGTCATCGACGATATTCGCGAAATGAAGGTTGCCGGTGAATATCGCAACCAGATGAGCATTCGCAGCCACAATGTCTTTCAGCAGACCGGCACGCTTTCCGGCGGCAACCAGCAGAAGGTGGTGCTGTCGAAATGGCTGTTCACCGGACCGGATGTGCTCATTCTCGATGAGCCGACGCGCGGCATCGATGTCGGCGCGAAATACGACATTTACACCATCATCAACTCACTGGCGGAGAGCGGCAAGGGCGTGGTCGTCATTTCTTCGGAAATGCCGGAACTGATCGGCATCTGCGATCGCATCGTCGTCATGCATGAAGGCGCTTTCGTCGGTGAAGTCGCCGGCGAAGAGGCAACGCAGGAAAACATCATGCGCGCCATCATGCGGAACAAGGGAAAACGGCAATGAGCGAGAACATAATCGGAAGCAGCCAGACAAGCAGCGTGGGGCGTTATCTCAAGAACAATCTGCGCGAATCCGGGATGCTGCTCTCGCTCGTCGCGATCATGATCTTCTTCCAGATTGTCACCGGCGGCGTGTTGATGAAGCCGCTGAACCTGACCAATCTGGTATTGCAGAACAGCTATATCGTCATCATGGCGCTCGGCATGCTGCTCATCATCGTGACCGGCCATATCGACCTGTCGGTCGGTTCGGTCTGCGGCTTCATCGGCGCAGTGGCTGCGGTGATGATGGTGAAATGGGGCGTACCGTTCCCAATCGCCGCCATTCTCTGCCTGCTGGTTGGCGGGCTGATCGGTGCGTTACAAGGCTTCTGGGTTGCCTATTTCAACATACCGTCCTTCATCGTCACGCTGGCGGGCATGCTGGTCTTCAAGGGTCTGACGCTCGCTGTGCTCGGCGGTCAGTCCGTTGGGCCTTTCCCGGTCGTGTTCCAGAAGCTGTCGTCGGGCTTCATCCCTGAAATTCTAGGCACCACGGCCGGTGGTGTTTATCTCACCTCGCTGACTATCGGTGTGCTTCTGGCGGCCTTCATGATCTGGCAGAATGTGAAGTCGCGCCAGCGCCATATCGCGCATGAAGTGGAAACGGAGCCGTTCGGCTTGTTCGTCATCAAGAACGTTCTGTTCTTTGCCGCGATTGCCTATCTGTCGCTGCTGATTTCCATGCATCGCGGCCTGCCGAATGTACTGATCATCATGGCGGTTCTGATTGCGGCTTATGCCTTTCTCACCAACCGCACGGTGATCGGTCGCCAGATCTATGCGGTCGGTGGCAACCGCCATGCGGCCAAGCTTTCGGGCGTGAAGACCGAACGGCTGACATTTCTTGCTTTCGTCAATATGGGGGTGCTGGCGGCACTGGCCGGTCTGGTTTTCGCGGCGCGCCTGAATACGGCCACGCCCAAGGCCGGTATCGGCTTCGAGCTGGACGTGATCGCGGCCTGCTTCATCGGCGGTGCATCGGCCTATGGCGGTGTGGGTCGTGTGACCGGTGCCGTGATCGGCGCACTCATCATGGGCGTGATGAACAACGGTATGTCGATCCTCGGCATCGGCATTGACTATCAGCAGGTGATCAAGGGGATCGTGCTGCTGGGGGCCGTCTGTATCGACGTCTATAACCAGAAACGCTGATATTTCGGCTCTGGCGGCCTGCAAATGGCGCTGTTCTGTGTTGGGCGCAATCATTTCAGGTTTGTCTGTCGCGACGCTTATCCCTCATCCTGAGGTGCGGAGCGAAGCGTAGCCTCGAAGGACGAGGGCAGGCGCGGTGGGTTTTCCCTCGCCCTTCGACAAGCTCAGGATGAGGAGCGAGGAAAAATGGTTACGTCATGCCTCAGATCGCCGTGCGGCGGGCGTGGTCGAGATAGATCTCGCGCAGGCGCTGGGCGACAGGACCGGGTTTGCCCGTGCCGATGGTCTTGTCATCGATGGCGGTGATCGGGGTGACGAATGTGCCAGCGCTGGTGAGGAAAGCTTCCTTTGCGGCATAGGCTTCATCGATGGTGAAGAGCCGCTCTTCCAGCTTCATGCCGGTCTCGGCGATCAGTTGCAGAAGCGAAAGCCGCGTGCAGCCGGGCAGGATGGAATTGCTGTTCGGGCGTGTGACGACAACATCGTCTTCGGTCACGATATAGGCGGTAGACGATGCGCCTTCGGTCACATAACCATCTTCGATCATCCACGCTTCATCGCAACCCGCGTTCTTGGCGATTTCCTTGGCGAGCGCTTGCGGCAGCAGACAGACCGTCTTGATGTCACGGCGTTTCCAGCGCAGGTCTTCCAGCGAAAGCACGCGTGCACCGGTTTTCAGTGCAGGCTTGTCGAGCAGATTGGCTTCCTGTGTGAACAGGACGACTGATGGCTTCATACCCTTTGCGGGTACGAAGTCGCGGTCGCGTCCGTCGCCGCGTGTCACCTGCAGATAGACCAGACCTTCAGTCAGATTGTTGCGGCGGATCAGTTCACGCTCGATGGCCACGATCTCGTCTTCGTTCATTGGCATCGGAATGCCGATCTCGCCGGTCGAGCGTCGCAGGCGTCGCATATGCGGCTCGCTGTCGATGAGCTTGCCTTCCAGCACGGCTGTCACTTCGTAGATGCCGTCGCCGAACAGGAAGCCACGGTCAAAGATGGAAATGCGCGCATCGCGGGCGGTGACATATTCACCATTGACATAGACGATGCGGTTTTCAAGTTCTTCTGCTGAAACGGCCATGATGGAATGTGTCCTGAAACGAAAAGACTGCGATCAAGTCGCAGTCTTTTCATAGGTCACTCGGCTGCAATGGGAAACAGCTATTTTCAGGCAGCCTGTTTTGCCGCTGCAATGGCTTCGCTGCGGATTTCTTCTGTGAGCTTGAGGCGCAACTCCGAAAATTCCGGGCTTGCCTTGACGTGGTAGGTGCGCGGATGCGCGATATCGACCGGCGTAATTGATTTGATCTTGCCCGGACGAGCGGTCATCGTAACCACGCGGGTCGCCATGAAGATGGCTTCCTCGATGTCGTGGGTGACGAAGATCACTGTCTTGTGCTCCCGCTCCCAAATGCCGAGCAGAAGTTCCTGCATCAGTCCGCGGGTCTGGTTGTCGAGTGCGCCGAACGGCTCGTCGAGAAGCAGGATTTTTGGATCGTTGGCAAGTGCGCGGGCAATCGCCGTGCGCTGTTGCATGCCGCCCGAAAGCTGCTTCGGCCAATGATCTTCAAAACCACGCAGCCCCACCTTGTCGATATAACTGTCCACGATTTCGCGCGCCTGTTTTTCCGGCACGCCTTTTTCGCGAAGCCCGAAGCCGACATTCTGCCGGATATTGAGCCACGGAAACAGCGTGTAGGATTGGAACACCATACCGCGATCGGCGCCGGGGCCGGTTACGGGTTTACCTTCCAGCGTCACTGTGCCGGTGGTCGGTTTGTCGAGACCGGCGATGATGCGAAGGAGCGTGGACTTACCGCAGCCCGAGGGGCCGAGGACGGTCACGAAATCATTTTTCGGTATGACGAGGTCGGTCGGCTGTAAGGCAAGCGTCGGCTTGCCGCCATGCACGCCCGGAAAGGTGCGGCTCACGCCCTTGATGACAAGTTCCTGGTCGCTTTTCGTAACCATTATGCGAACCTCCATGCGAAGAGCCAGCGGTTGAAATATTTGAAGGCAAGGTCGGAGATCAGGCCGATCACACCGATCACGATGATGCCGAAAATGATCTGGCCAGTGGCCATCAGCGCCTGGCTGTTGATAATCATGTAACCGATGCCGGACGAGGCGCCGATGAGTTCGGCGACAATCACGTAGGTCCAGGCCCAGCCGAGCACGAGGCGCAGCGTTTCGGCGATATCCGGCGCGCTGGCCGGCATGAGTACGCGACGGATGATGCCGCTGTTCGATGCGCCGAGCGTATAGGCGGCTTCAACAAGATCGCGCCGTGTATTGGAGACGGTCACAGCGATCATAAGGATGATCTGGAACACGGCGCCGATGAAGATAACCAGCAGCTTCTGGGTTTCACCAATGCCTGCCCACAGGATCAGCAGGGGCACGAAGGCGGAAGCCGGGAGATAGCGGGCGAAGGATACGAAGGGCTCCAGCAGGGCTTCGATGGGTTTGTAGGCGCCCATGGCGATCCCGAGCGGAATGGCAACGATGCTTGCCAGCACGAAGCCGCCCAGCACGCGCCAGACCGTCATGCCGATATCGGAAAGGAAGCCCTGATTGGCGATGAGGTCCCAGCCGTCCTTCACCATGGTGATGGGATCGGCAAGAAAAGTCGGGGAAACGAAGCCGCCCAGAGTGGCGACACCCCAGAATGTAAAGAAGAGAACGAAGAATAGAATGCCCAGTAATATCCGGGCCTGACTGCCTATCGGCTGCAAGGGCTGCATATATTTTTCCGTTTGATCGCGTATCTGCCGCACTCGACAGGCGGAAAATGAGGAAGCCCGGACGCTTGGTCCGGGCTGGCGCATGAAACGATGTTACTTGATGAAGCTTGTGTCCACGATATCGTCGAGATTGGGCTTCGACTTGATAACGCCTGCCTGCAGCAGGAGGTCGGCGGCTTCGGTCGAGAATTCCTTGAATTCCTTCTCGAAGAATTTCTGGTTTGCCGCCTTGTCCTGCCAGCGAAGATAATCGGCCGATTTGCCGAAATCCTCGCCCGACTGCTTCACGTCCTTGCCCATGATTTCATAGGATTTGGCCTTGTCGGAAGCGATCATCTGCAGCGCTTCAAAATAACTGTCGGCGAGTGCTTTGGCAGCTTCGGGGTTCTTTTCCAGGAAATCGGGCGTGCAGCCGACCGTATCCATGACCGCCGGATAATCGAGCGTGGTGGCGAGAATCTTGCCCTTGTCGGGTGCCGCGCGCACGGTCGAGAGATAAGGCTCGTAGGTCATGGCGGCGTCGTTCTGGCCTGCCACGAAAGCCTGTGCAGCCGGTCCCGGCTCCATATTGACGACCTTGACGTCCTTCGTGGTCATGCCGTTTTTGGCGAGCATGAAGGCGAGAAGGAAGTAAGGCGATGTGCCCGGTGCCGAAGCGGCAACCGTCTTGCCTTTCAGGTCGGCGAAGGAATTCACATCGGCGCGCACTGCTATGCCGTCGGCGCCGTAGGACTTGTCCATCTGGAAAATTTGCTTGGTCTTTACACCCGCCGCGTTCCAGACAATCCAGGTCTCCACGGTGGTGGCCGCGCACTGGATGTCACCGGAAGCCAGCGCCAGATGGCGGCTTGCCTGCGGGATTTTGGTCAGCGTCACGTCGAGGCCGTTTTTCTTGAAAATACCGGCTTCTTTCGCAAGTGTCAGCGGAGCAAAACCAGTCCAGCCGGACAAGCCGAGTGAAACGGCAGTTTCAGCATGCGCGGCAGACACAAAAGTGAAAGCTGCTAGTGTTGCCCCGGCGAGCAATGTTTTCTTCATGTTTAGTACCCCTTTTATAGTGAGACTTTTTTGTCTCTTAACTCCTGCCAAATTAACAGGACCGTATCGTCTGTCCAGAGAGTTCGTCGCGGGTCCTCAAACTCCCGTTTCTCCCTGGAAAAGGCGTAAGCTACTGATCAGATTACGCTAATCGAGATCAGGTAAATCGTTCCCTTCCCCTTCAGTTCAAGAGGCAAGGCGTCGCAGTTCGTTAGAACCGCGCAATCATGTTCCGCAAGTTTCGCCGCCTTTCCCGCAGATATGAGATCGATCTGACCTTCGGCACAGAAAAGAAGCGTCGGATCGCCACTGGTCTGCGTCAGTATGGTGCCGCTGACGGGCAGGCGCTGGACCCTGTGAGCAAAACGCCCGCGTCGGGTCATGACATTGAGGTCGGTGATGGCGGAGCCGATCAGGCGCGCTGCCGAACGGCTGTCGGCTGCAAAGGCCAAGGGTGCGCTGTCGCAGGTGAGGGTGGTCATCTGTCCGTCGACATCGAGCACGATGCCGTCGCCCTCCAGCACCGACAATGTCCGGTCGACGCCGGGAAAGACGGAAAAGGGGCCGTCATTTGCGACGGTCGCCATGGAGATGCGCCAGTCGAAATCATCGACTGACGCGCCTTGCGGGTGGACGGCGATCTCGACCGTCACGCCGCCGCCGTTTTTCCACGGCATGCGGCGATGATTTTCGGCCTTGAGGATAGTGATGCCCATTGGACCTCAGTTTCCCAGAATGCCGGGCAGGCGCAGGCCCTGCTGCTTGGCCCAGTCGAGCGCTTCTTCATAGCCCGCATCGGCATGGCGCATGACGCCGGTGGCCGGGTCGTTCCACAAGACGCGCTCCAGACGACGATCCGCATCTTCGGTGCCGTCGCAGCAGATGACCATGCCTGCGTGCTGGCTAAAGCCCATGCCGACGCCGCCGCCGTGATGCAGCGACACCCAGGTCGCACCTGAAGCGGTGT
Organism: Brucella sp. LJL56; assembly: GCF_054871705.1. Classification (NCBI taxonomy): domain Bacteria; kingdom Pseudomonadati; phylum Pseudomonadota; class Alphaproteobacteria; order Hyphomicrobiales; family Brucellaceae; genus Brucella; species Brucella sp. LJL56. Next base: position 183,999 of record NZ_JBTXLQ010000004.1, on the reverse strand, counting down.
TGAGGAGGGCGTTGAGGAGCGGCCAGTCGGACACGGCATCCGAACCGTCCTTCATGGCTTCCGTTTCGCGGTTCGGCGAAGCCACCGAGCCGCTGTCGAGATGGTCGCGACCAATCACGATAGGCGCTTTCAATTCGCCATTGCGGACCATTTCGTTGAAGGCGAGACCAAGGCGGTGACGGTCGCCGAGGCCCACCCAGCAGATACGGGCAGGCAGGCCCTGAAACGCGATGCGTTCCTTTGCCATATCGAGCCAGTTGTGCAGGTGCTTGTTGTCGGGCAGCAGCTCCTTCACCTTGGCGTCGGTCTTTGCAATATCTTCGGGATCGCCGGAGAGAGCGGCCCAGCGGAACGGGCCGATGCCGCGGCAGAACAGCGGGCGGATATAGGCAGGTACGAAACCGGGAAAATCGAAAGCGTTTTCCAGACCTTCTTCCAGCGCCATCTGACGGATGTTGTTGCCATAATCGACTGTTGGAATGCCTGCACTCCAGAAATCGAGCATGGCCTGAACCTGTATCTTCATCGACGCGCGGGCAGCCTTCTCGACAGCCTTTGGATCACTCTCCTGCTTGGCGCGCCATTCGGCGACGGTCCAGCCAAGCGGCAGATAGCCATGCACCGGATCATGCGCCGAGGTTTGGTCGGTGACGATGTCGGGGCGCACGTCGCGCTTGACGAGTTCTGGATAGATTTCGGCCGCATTTCCGATGAGCGCGATGGACTTGGCTTCACCTGCCTTGGCCCATGCATCGATCTTGGCCAGCGCTTCGTCGAGGCTGTGGGTCTTTTCATCGACATAACGGGTGCGCAAGCGGAAATCAGCTCGGGTTTCGTCGCATTCGACCGCAAGGCAGCAAGCGCCTGCCATAACGGCTGCCAGAGGCTGTGCGCCGCCCATGCCGCCGAGACCGCCGGTCAGGATCCATTTGCCTTTGAGGTTGCCATCATAATGCTGGCGACCGGCTTCCACGAAGGTTTCGTATGTGCCCTGAACGATGCCCTGTGCGCCGATATAAATCCACGAACCTGCGGTCATCTGGCCATACATGGCGAGACCCTTCTTATCCAGTTCGTTGAAATGATCCCAGGTTGCCCAATGCGGTACGAGGTTGGAATTGGCGATCAGAACACGCGGCGCATCCTTATGGGTGCGGAAAACGCCGACCGGCTTGCCCGACTGCACCAGCAGGGTTTCATCCTCGTTGAGTGTCTTGAGGGTGGCGACGATACGGTCGAAATCGTCCCATGTGCGGGCTGCGCGACCGATGCCGCCATAGACCACCAGCTCATGCGGACGCTCGGCCACATCGGGGTCGAGATTGTTCATCAACATACGCAAGGGCGCTTCGGTCAGCCAGCTCTTGGCGTTGAGTTCGTCTCCGCGCGGCGCTCGGACTTCGCGCTCATTGTGGCGTGGGTTCGACATGGTGTTCTCCTCAGGATTTCAGGTCGGCGGCAATTGTTTCCAGCCGCTGTAAAAGGGTTTTCAGATGGACACGCAGCCTGTTCGCCTTGGCCTCATCATAGGCGAAGGGAACAGTTTCGGTCGCAAGATGGGTCGATTGGGCAAGCTCCATCTGGATGGCGTGAACGCCGGTTTCCGGCTTGCCGTAATGGCGCGTCGTCCAGCCGCCCTTGAAACGACCATTGAGGATCGACGTGTAACCTTGTGCCCCGCCCGTCACGTCGACAGCGGCCGCCTCGATCCTCGGATCGCAGGTCTTGCCCATATCCGTACCTATGTTGAAATCGGGCAATTTGCCTTCGAACAGGAACGGGATATGCGAGCGGATCGAATGGCAGTCATAAAGGATGGCGACCCCATGGATTGCCTTTACCCGTTCGATCTCAGCGGCAAGCGCCTCGTGATAGGGCTTGTGGAAGCGCGCAATGCGGTCGGCAATATCGGCTTCCGTCGGTGCTTCTCCGTCTTTCCAGATGGCAATGCCGTCAAAGTCGGTTTCCGGGATCAGCGTCGTGGTGTTCTGTCCCGGATAGAGGCTCACACCCGCCGGATCGCGATTGGCATCGATGCAATAGCGGTGGAAGGTGGCGCGCACCGTAGTCGCGCCTTCGATGAGACCGTCATAGAGCGTGTGAATGTGCCAGTCGGTATCGGCAATAATTTTGCCATTGTCGTTGAGACGCGCCCAGATATCCTGCGGCACGTCGGTTCCGGTGTGCGGCAGGCCAAGAATGACCGGCGACGTTCCCTGACGAACTTCGAACGGGCTCATGCTCACGCCTCCAGCGCTGGCAGGATGCCGCTCGAAACCGCACCGGAAAGCACACCGTCAGCGACCAGATCGGCGGCATTCTTCAGGTCGTCAGCCATGTAGCGGTCGTCTTCCAACGTCGGCACGCGGCCGCGCAATGCCGCGATCACCTTGGCAAGCTCAGGGCTGGTGGTCAGCGGTTCGCGCAACTCCACGCCCAGCGCACCGGTCAGCGCCTCAATGCCGATGATGGCATTGAGATTGGCGGTCATCTGCAACAGGCGGCGTGCGCCATGGCAGGCCATGGACACATGGTCTTCCTGATTGGCCGAGGTTGGCGTGGAATCGACCGAAGCCGGATGCGCCATCTGCTTGTTTTCGCTCATCAGTGCGGCGGAGGTGACTTCGGCGATCATCAGGCCGGAATTGAGCCCCGGCTTGCGGGCGAGGAAGGCCGGAAGACCGAATGACAGTGCCGGATCGACCAGAAGTGCGATGCGACGCTGTGAAATCGCGCCGATTTCGCAGACGGCAAGCGCAATCTGGTCCGCGGCAAAGGCAACCGGTTCGGCGTGGAAATTGCCGCCCGATACGGCCCGCCCATCCGAGAGAACCAGCGGATTGTCGGTAACCGCATTGGCTTCAATTTCCAGCGTGCGCGCGGCTTGTCGCAGAATGTCGAGGCAGGCGCCATCAACCTGCGGCTGGCAGCGAATGCAATAAGGGTCCTGCACGCGCTGGTCGCCTTCGAGATGGCTCTGGCGAATGACAGAACCTTCCAGCAGGGCGCGCAGCGCCCGTCCTGCATCGATCTGGCCCTTATGGCCACGCAGCGTGTGGATTTCCTCATGGAATGGCGCATCCGATCCCATGGCGGCATCGGTGGACAATGCGCCAGTGATCAGAGCCGTCTGCGCGGCGCGATGGGCGCGGAAAAGCCCGGCCAGCGCAAGCGCCGTCGATGTCTGCGTGCCGTTGATAAGCGCCAGCCCTTCCTTGGCGGCAAGTACGACCGGCTTCAGTCCGGCTTTTTCCAGTGCCTTTGCGCTGGAGAGGCGTTCGCCCTGATAAAAGGCTTCGCCTTCGCCGATCATGGCCGCAGTCATGTGGGCCAGCGGTGCAAGGTCGCCCGAAGCGCCGACGGAGCCTTTTTCCGGGATCATCGGGATCACGCCTTTTTCCAGCATGTCCTCAATGAGTGTGATGACTTCAAGCCGCACGCCGGATGCGCCGCGACCGAGCGAGATCAGCTTCAGCGCCATGATGAGGCGTACGATTTTTTCCGGCAGTGCTTCGCCGACGCCACAGCAATGCGACAGGATCAGGTTACGCTGCAGCGTGGCGACATCGCCCGCCGCGATGCGGATCGAAGCGAGTTTGCCGAAGCCGGTATTGATGCCGTAAACCGGTTCATCCCCCGCTGCGATTTCCGCAATGCGCGCTGCCGCCTTTTCAATGCCTGCATGGAAGGCGGTGTCGATGCGGACGGGGAGACCTTCGCGGTAGATTTTTTCAAGGGTCGCGAGCGGAACGCTGCCGGGATGAAGAACAAGGGACATGAAAGGCTCCGTTATAAAAGCAGTCAGATTCGGCCCTTGAATACCCGCTTCCACAGCGGGTTGAAGCCGATACGGTAGACGAGTTCGGCGGGACGCTCGACGTTCCAGATGGCCAGATCAGCATCCTTGCCGATAGCAAGCGTGCCGGTCTGGTCGAGAATGCCCAGCGCGCGCGCGGCCTCGCGGGTGACGCCTGCAATGCATTCATCGACCGTCATGCGGAAGAGCGTTGCACCCATATTCATGGTGAGGAGAAGCGAGGTCAGCGGCGATGTGCCCGGATTGTTGTCGGTGGCGAGCGCCATCTTGGTGCCAGCAGCGCGGAATGTCTCAACCGGTGGCTTCTGTGTTTCGCGAATGAAGTAGTAAGCGCCGGGAAGCAGAACCGCGACGGTTCCGGCCTTGGCCATCGCGGCAGCACCGTCCGCATCGGTATATTCAAGATGATCGGCGGAAAGTGCACCATAGGATGCGGCAAGGGCCGCGCCGTGCAGATTGGAAAGCTGGTCGGCGTGAAGTTTGACCGGAATACCATGCGCTTTGGCCGCATCAAACACGCGGGCGATTTCATCCGGCAGGAAGGCGATGCCCTCGCAGAAACCATCAACCGCATCGGCCAGATGCTCGGCTGCAATGGCGGGCAGCATGTCGTCGACCACCTTGTCGATATAGGCGGCCTTGTCGCCGTTCATTTCCGGAGGCAGGGCGTGCGCGCCGAGGAAGGTGGTGCGGATCGCAACGTCGCGCTCTTCAGCAAGGCGACGGGCGGCCTTCAGTGACTTGATTTCGCTGTCGCGGTCGAGACCGTAACCGGATTTGACTTCGACAGTGGTGACGCCTTCGGCAATCAGCGCATCGAGACGGGGCAGGGTTTCGCGCACCAGATCGTCCTCGCTGGCAGCGCGCAGGTTCTTGACCGATGAAACAATGCCACCGCCGGCCCGCGCGACTTCCTCATAGGACGCGCCCTGCAAACGCAGTTCGAATTCATGCGCGCGATTTCCGGCATGAACGAGATGGGTGTGGCAATCGATCAATCCCGGCGTGATCAGCCGGTTTTCGCAATCGATTCTATCGAAGGAAGCATAATCGGCAGGCAGTGCGGACTGCGGCCCCACATAAGCGATCTTGCCGCCCTTGATCGCAAGTGCCGCATTCTCGATGAGACCGAGACCGTTCGCGTCTTCCTCCAGCGTCGCAATGCGCGCATTGATAAAAACGGTACTTGAATTCTTGAGCATGAGCGTTTTCTCGCTTCCCCTGTTTTTTGATAATGTATATACATATTAGAGAGACAGCCAAGAGAAAAAATGCGCGGGAACATTCGAGGAGATGAATTTCATGTCAGCAGCCACGCCTGAATTGCGTTTTATCCATGCCGGCCAGGTGCTTCTCGACAATGGCTGGGCCGAGAATGTCCGCATTGGTATTACCGGTGGAAAGATCGCCTCGCTGGAGGTGGATAAGGCTGCCGAGGCAGGGGATGAACGTCACACGGCGATTGTCGCAGGCGTGCCCAATCTGCACAGCCATGCGTTCCAATACGGGATGGCCGGGCTTGCCGAAAGGCGCGGGCCGTCTGTCGATTCTTTCTGGAGCTGGCGCGAGATTATGTACAAATTTGCGCTCACCATGTCGCCCGAACAGGCGGAAGCTGTGGCGCTGCGGCTTTATGTCGACATGCTGGAGGCCGGGTTCACCCGCGTCGGCGAGTTTCATTACCTGCACCATGACCGCGACGGCACGCCCTATGCCAATCTCTCCGAGATGGCCGACCGCATTGTCGCTGCAGCAAAGGAGGCAGGCATCGGCCTGACGTTGCTTCCTGTTTTCTATGCGCATTCAGGCTTCGGCGGCAGCGCGCCCAATGAAAGCCAGCGCCGTTTCATCAACGATCCGGAACGCTTTGTGCGGCTGATCGAAGGCTGCAAACAAGCACTGGCGGGATTCGACGGCGCGGTTTTAGGTGTTGCGCCGCATAGCCTGCGCGCTGTGACGCCGGATGAACTGAGCGTCGTGACGAAGCTCCTGCCCGACGCGCCGGTGCATATCCATGTGGCCGAACAGGTGAAGGAAGTGGAGGACTGCATCGCCTGGTCGGGCAAGCGCCCGGCCGAGTGGCTTCTTGACCATCAAGACCTGTCCTCACGCTGGTGCCTGATCCATGCAACCCATATGACAGACGACGAAACACGGCGCATGGCCAAGGCTGGTGCGATTGCCGGTCTATGTCCTGTGACGGAAGCTAATCTCGGCGACGGAACCTTCAATGCGACGGTGTTCGCGAAGGCAGGCGGCAAGTTTGGCGTCGGCTCGGATTCGAATGTGTTGATCGGTATCGGCGATGAATTGCGCCAGCTCGAATATTCGCAGCGTCTCCATCATCGCGCACGCAATGTGCTGGCTGAAAGCGAAGCCTCGACGGGTCGCTCCCTGTTTGATGGCGCGGTGCGCGGCGGCAACATCGCGATGGGTCGCGCGGATGACGGGTTGAAGCTCGGCGCTTCGGCGGATTTTGTCGCACTCGATACGGAGCGTCTGCCTCATGCGAAAGGCGATACAGTGCTGGATGGCTGGATTTTTGCCGGTCGCGCGCGGATCAACGATGTGTGGGTGCGCGGCGTGAAACAGGTAGAGTGCGGACGTCACCGCTTGCGCGATCAAGCCGAGCGTGCTTTCCAGAAAGCAATAGGCGAGTTGCTCGGCTGAGCATTTTCAGCAAAGCGAAAACAAGGGGAAATGGCATGGCGGATGACAGTTCAGCGGCAAAAGACGGTCCGGTGCTGTCACTGCATCAGCGTATTTTGGACGACATTGAATCGCACATCCTGTCGGGGGAATGGGCGCCGGGACACCGCATCCCGTTCGAGCATGAACTGACCGAGCAATATGGCTGTTCGCGCATGACGGTGAACAAGGCGCTGACCCAGCTTGCCAAGGCCGGTCTGATCGAGCGCAAGCGGCGGTCCGGCAGCTTTGTTTCCTTTCCGCAATCGCAGGCGGCGATTCTCGAAATCCACGATATTCGCGATGAAGTGGCAGCACTTGGCGTTGCCTATCGGTTCGAATTGACGAACCGACGCGAGCGATTGAGCGGGCCTGCCGATGCAAGGCATATCGACATGCCGCGCCACACGCCGCTGATTGAGCTTGTTTGCCGTCACTATGCGGGCAAGCGCGTCTTTACCCTTGAAGAGCGCATCATCAGTCTGGATGCTGTTCCGGGTGCGGCTCAGACGGATTTTGCCGAAAACTCTCCGGGGCCGTGGCTGGTTTCGTGTGTGCCGTGGAGCAGTGCAAAGCACTCGATACGGGCAATTGCCGCCACGCAGGAGAATGCGGGCATGCTCGGTATTCCGCTGGGGTCGCCCTGTCTGGTGATCGAGCGCCAGACGTGGAATGCTGACCAGCCGGTGACGCATGTGCGTTTCACCTATCCCGGCGACAGCCATGCGCTGGTGGCGAGTTTCACGCCGTCGCAGGGAGGATGAAAGGCCTGTATGATACGGGCCGCAGGCCGCACGGACACGCTTTTCCTTATGGTTTGACTGTCAGTTTTCCGACCATATCCGGATGGAAACGACAGTAATAGCTGACTGTTTCTGGCGAATTGAGAACCTGTTTCGTAACCTTTTGGGGTGGCAGCAGAATATCCCATCCTCCCTTTACGGTCGTGGTGTGCTGCATGGGATCCTTATTATTCCATTCGATCACATCGCCCACATTTGCCTCAATATTCTGCGGCGAAAAGGCCAGTTTCTCGACCGTAACCTCAATTGTTTTGGCCTCTGCCGGGACACTGGTAATCAGAAGCCCGCCAAGTATCGTGACGGCTTGAACATATCTCATCGGACCGTTCCTATTTCAACGACATGGCGATGTGTTCGGCATGTTGCTCGTGGCTCTGGAACAATTTGAGGCCGGTTTCGAGCAGGCTCTTCAGCTCGGCATTGCTGGCGGACGGGATAAGTGTGGTTTTCAGGGCCTTGTTCACTTCCTTATGATAGACAACCTCGTTGTCGACATAGGACTTGTCGAAGGCAGCTCCATCAAGCTTGCTCAATTTTGCCAGTTCGTCTGCAGCCGCTTTGGACAAGGCTTTGCTTGTGTCGTTATCCTCTGGTGTGACCTTGAGTTTCTTGACCAGAGCGAGCGCTTGCTGATTGACCGCTTCATGATCGCGCACCATGGTCTGTGCAAACTCGAGCACCATTTTGTTTTTGGATTTTTCAAGTGCTTGCTTGGCGGCTGCGACGTCGATAGCGCCTGCCGTGTAAGCAATATGCGCAATCGCCGGATCGTGTAATTTTCCGTCATGGGCGATTGCCAGAGACAGGCTGCCGCAAATGCAAATTGCAGCAACGGATACAACTGAACGAATAGACATGGAGCTCTCCCTTGCCCGGTGCCTTTACGGGCTCTTTCTTCTAGCGATAGCTATTGGATGCGGGAGAATTCAAAAGGTTCCTGACATTATATCTGTTTGTCCAGTCGCTCCAAAACGGCGGTTGTGATCCGTTCGCAGCGTTTGCCTGCGAAGGGGAAGGCATCAAGCAGCACCGGGCCAATTTTTGCGTCAAGCTGTTTGCGCAACAAATATCGGGCACGGTGAAGACGCGTCTTCACCGTCTGAGGGCGCAGGTTCAACAATTCGGCTGTTTCATCCACGCTCAAGCCCTCGATGACCCGTGCGACGAATACAAGGCGGAAAATTTCCGGCAGATTGTCCGTTGCCTGTTCGACCATCTGCAAAATCTGGCGCTGCGCAAAACCGCGTTCGGGATCGTCCGTGCTTATGGCAGAGGGGAACGGGATGATATTGTCCGCTGATGTGTCGGGCAATGTGTCGAGAAGCTTTTCGGCCTTCCGGGTCTTGCGCAGGCGACCGAGTGCTTCGTGAATTGCGATGCGGGACAACCACGTGGTCAGGCTGGACTGACCGCGAAAGCGATCAAGGCTCCTGAAGGCCAGAAAATAGGTCTCCTGAACCACGTCTTCCGCTTCGGCATCGTTGCGCAGGATGCTGCGGGCCAAACGATAGAGCCGCTGGTTGTTGGTCTGCATGATTTTGCGCAGCGCATCCAGATCATGCATTTTTGCGCATTGAGCAAGCGCAAGATCACCGTGAAATGTCGGTGAGTTGGTCGGTATGGCTGTTTTTGCACGCATAGGTCAAACTCCTGTGGAGTTTATTGGATGTATGCGAGGTCAAAAGGTTCCCGAAGATACATAGTGTCCGTTTTACGGAACATTCCAAATGATACTACCGTTCGCCAATTTCTGGTAGCAGACAAAAAAGCCGCCGCAGGGGAACAGCGGCGGCTAAAAGGCAGCATGACTTGGGTGAAGATCAGGCTGCGCGTTTGATGGCGTCGCCAAGGATGGACACGATGGTGTCGATCTGCTCCTTTTCCACGATGAGCGGCGGCGAAAGCGCGATCACGTCGCCGGTCACGCGGATGAGCAGGCCCTTCTGGAAGCAATCCACGAAAATATCGTAGGCGCGTGCGCCCGGTGCATCCTTGCGCGACGAGAGTTCGATTGCGCCAACCAGACCGAGGTTGCGAATGTCGATGACGTTCGAAACGCCCTTGAGCGAATGGAGTGCCTCCTGCCAGTGATTGGCAAGCTCCGCACCGCGCGTCAGCAAGCCTTCCTCGGCATAGACTTCCAGCGTTGCAAGGCCGGCAGCAGCGGCAACCGGATGGCCGGAATAGGTGTAGCCATGGAACAGCTCGATGGCGTTTTCCGGGCCGGTCATCAGGCCATCATAGACCTTGCGGGCGGCGAAGACTGCGCCCATCGGGATGGCGCCATTGGTCAGGCCCTTGGCGGTTGTCACGAGGTCGGGCACGACGCCGAAATAATCAACGGCAAACGGCGTGCCGAGGCGGCCGAAACCGGTGATGACTTCGTCGAAGATCAGGAGGATGCCATGCTTGTCTGCCGTAGCGCGGAGGCGTTCCAGATAACCCTTCGATGGCAGGATGACGCCAGCCGAACCGGACATCGGTTCAACGATAACCGCAGCGATCTTTTCAGCGCCATGCAGTTGGACGAGACGTTCCAGATCGTCGGCAAGTTCGATGCCGTTTGCAGGCAGGCCCTTGGAGAAGGCGTTCTTCTCGATATCGAGCGTATGACGCAGATGGTCGGCAGGAATCTGCGGGAAGACGCGGCGGTTGTTGACGAGGCCGCCGACGGAAATGCCGCCGAAACCAACGCCGTGATAGCCCTTTTCGCGGCCCAGAACCATGGTGCGGGTGCCCTGGCCGATGGCGCGCTGATAGGCGATGGCGATCTTCAGTGCGGTATCGACCGATTCCGAACCGGAATTGGTGAAGAATACGCGGTCGAGTTTTGCATCCGGTCCGCCCGGCGCGATGGCTGCGAGCTTTTCAGCAAAGTCGAAAGCCACATTATGGCCCATCTGGAAGGTCGGTGCGAAATCCATGGTCGAAATCTGGCGCTCGACAGCTTCGGTGATGCGCTTGCGGCCATGACCGGCATTGCAGCACCAGAGACCAGCCGTGCCATCCAGAACCTGATTGCCGTCGGTGTCGGTGTAATACATGCCCGAAGCACTTGCGAGCAGGCGAGGCGCTGCCTTGAACTGCCGGTTCGCGGTGAACGGCATCCAGAAGTTCTCAAGGCTTGGCGTGTTGGTTTTGGTGAGCATAATTACCTCCTATTTGTAAGCAGCAGGCCACGCTTTGCGAGGTGCAACAAGTCCTTTTCTTCAAGATATTAAGTTATTGTTTTTATCTGGGATAATTATCAAGTTTGTGCTATATCGAACATCATAAACATGGGGAAGAGTTCGATGAGCATCGATATTGGCGGGCGGCTTCGCTATGTGCGCATGCGGCAGAATCTGTCGCAGCGTGAACTTGCCAAGAGGGCGGGTGTGACGAACTCCACGATCTCCCTCATCGAAGCCAATCAGTCCAATCCGTCCGTCGGTGCATTGAAACGTATTCTCGACGGCATTCCCATCGGCATGGCCGAGTTTTTCGCGCTCGAACCGGATGCCCCGCATAAGGTATTCTATCAGGCGGAGGAGTTGGTGGAAATCGGCAAGGGGCCGATTTCTTATCGTCAGGTGGGCGACCATCTGTTCTCGCGTTCGTTACAGATGCTGAAGGAGCGGTATGAACCGGGCTCCGACACAGGCAAGGTGTTGCTCATGCATGAGGGCGAGGAGGGGGGCATCGTCATTTCGGGTCGCATCGAAGTGACTGTCGGCAGTGAGCGCCGCATCTTGGGGCCAGGCGACGCCTATTATTTTTCCAGCAAGCTGCCGCACCGGTTCCGTTGCGTCGGACCGGTGCCATGCGAAATCGTAAGCGCCTGCACGCCACCGAGTTTTTGAATCGCCTCGGAAAGGCGATTCAATTTCGCGCAAATATTCTTATTCGTAGCGGGAGATACCGAGGTCGTCGGCCCGGATATCCGGCTTGTTGCCGGAAATAAGGTCGGCGAGCAGCTTGCCGGAACCACACGACATGGTCCAGCCGAGCGTTCCGTGGCCGGCATTGATGAACACGTTGTCGTAGCGCGTTGCACCGATGATCGGGGTGGAATCCGGCGTCATCGGACGCAGGCCGGACCAGAAGGTCGCCGCTTTCAGATCGCCGCCAGGGAACAGGTCGGTGACCGAAAGGTCCAGCGTTGCACGCCGCGCGGCGGGAAGATCCTTGGTGAAACCTGACACTTCCGCCATGCCGCCGACGCGAATGCGGTCGCCAAGGCGGGTGATGGCGATCTTGTAGCTTTCGTCCAAAACCGTCGAAACCGGCGCGCGATCCTCATCGACGATTGGCGCGGTGATGGAATAGCCTTTCACCGGATAGATCGGCGCGTTGAGGCCCAGCGATTTGACGAGTGCGGGCGTATAGCTGCCGAGAGCAACGACATAGCGGTCGGCGGTCAGAACGCCTTCTGAGGTCTCGACGCCGGAAACCTTGCCGCCGGACATCAGCAACGACTTGATGTTGACGCCGAAGCGGAATTTCACGCCGAGCCCTTCGGCGATCTTTGCCAGTGCATTGGTGAACTTGAAGCAGTCGCCGGTTTCGTCATGCGGAAGACGCAGGCCGCCGACGAACTTGTCTTTCACGCGGGCAAGCGCCGGTTCCACCTTGGCGCAGCCTTCACGGTCGAGGACTTCAAACGGTACGCCATCCTGACGAAGCACCTCAATGTCCTTGCCGATGCCGTCGAGCTGGTACTGCTCGCGGAAAAGCTGGAGCGTGCCCTGCATGCGCTGGTCGTATTCGATGCCGGTTTCCTTGCGCAGATCGACAAGGCAATCGCGCGCATATTCGGCAACGCGCACCATGCGGGTCTTGTTGACCTTGTAGCGGCTGTCGGTGCAGTTCGCGAGCATCTGTATGAGCCAGCTATATTGAGCCGGGTCGCAGGTCGGGCGCAGGATGAGCGGCGCGTGCTTCTGGAACAGCCATTTCGCAGCCTTGAACGGAATGCCGGGCGCGGCCCATGGCGAGGCATAGCCTGGCGAAACCTGGCCTGCATTGGCGAAGCTTGTTTCCAGTGCGGGGCCTTCTTCGCGGTCGACAACGGTTACCTCGTGACCGAGTTTGGCGAGGTAGTAGGCTGTTGTGACGCCGATAACGCCGCTGCCGAGGATGATGATCTGCATGTTCGCCTCTTGTCTTATGCTTTTATGTCGCTCGCGCCGCTCTCCACGTAGACACGTGCATAACGGTTGCCGAGCGCAGTCAGGATTTCATAGGGAATGGTGTCACAGTCGCGCGCCACATCTTCGAGACGTTGATGCGGGCCGATCAGTTCCACAAGGTTGCCGAGTTGCAGCGTGCCTTCCGGCAATGCGCTGACGTCGAGCGTAATCGAGTCCATCGACACACGACCGATGATCGGCAGACGCGTGTCGCCGTAGAAGGCCGCACCCTTGTTGCTGAGAGAACGGAACCAGCCATCGGCGTAGCCGACAGCAATCGTCGCGACCCGCATTGGACCTTCGGCTATATAGGTGCCGCCATAGCCAACAGCCGCGCCCTTGTCGATGTCGCGCACCTGGATGACACGTGCCGAAAGGGTGAGGACAGGAACGATCTCGCTTTTAGGTCCAACGCCATAAAGCGCGACACCGGGGCGGGCGAGGTCGAAATGATAGGTCTTGTCGAGAAAGGTTCCGCCGGAATTGGCAAAGGCAACTGGAAGTTTTGGCAGCCGCGCCAGCAAAGCAGTCATATTGGCGAGCTGACGGGCATTGGCTGCATTTGCCGGCTCGTCGCCGCTGGCCAGATGGCTGATGACGAACTTGATGTCGATGTTGTCCAGAAGTGCGGAATTCTCAAGAAGGCTTTCAAACTCTCTCGATGACAGGCCGAGACGTGACATGCCGGTGTCAAGCTGCAGCAAGGCAGGCAGTTTCTTGCCGTGTTTGGCAGCGAGCGCCGCCCAGTTTTCAATCTGTTCCAGCGAGTTGAGTACTGGCAGAATGCCTTCGCGGGCGCAGGCCGCCTCGGTTCCCGGCTGAAGACCGTTTAGGACGTAGAGTGTTGCGTCGAGCTGGAGAAAAGGTTTGAGCGCAATAGCTTCGCCAAGATGTGCAACGAAGAAATCACGGCAACCGGCATCGTAAAATGCTGGTGCGACGCGGCTGGCGCCGAGGCCGTAGGCATCCGCCTTCACGACAGCGGCGGCGCGGGTGGGGGTAATGTGCCGGGCAATGGCCGAATAATTATGGCGCAGGGCCGACAGGTCGATGGTCAATATGCCGCCGGCGGCAAGGTCGCGCTCATCCTGGGAAAATTGCATCGACATATCAACCATTCGCACGGTTCTTTCCAAACTGCTCACTTCGCTACGAGAACGCTCGGAAGGTCATCATCGATACGGATCGTCTGCCGCCCAAAGCATATAGCTCGGGTGGAAAAACCTGCGGCTGCGCCCTCCCGAAGCTTAGGTGCATATTAGTCGAAGACTATTCGAATGTTTTTGCTATTTATCGCATATTGTGCGAATTTTGGCACATCTTGCGCATATTTTAGCTTTTAGGTTGAAGATTATTCATGCCGACGCTCGACAGTATCGACCGCAATATCATCCGTTGCCTGCGCCGGGATGGGCGCATGACCAACAGCCATCTTGCCAGTGAAGTGGGGCTTTCGCAGTCTGCCTGTTTGCGGCGGGTGCAGATATTGGAGGAAAGTGGGGTCATTCGTGGCTACACGGCCATCGTCGGCTCATCCGATGGTGATGAGCGGCTGGTCGCCATCGTGCGCATTACGCTTGACCGACAGACCGAGGAGTTTCTGAACCGTTTCGAGGAGGCGGTGCGGCGGCACCCGGAAGTACAGGAATGTTATCTCATGACGGGCGACGCGGATTATATTCTGCGCGTCGAAGCCGAAAATGCCGCGGCTTATGAGATCATTCACAAGGAAATCCTGTCGCGACTGCCCGGTGTCGCGCGCATCCATTCTAGTTTCGCCATCCGAACGGTGCTTCTGTCGAAAGCACCGACTTCACGCGGCTGAAATGAAAAAGCCCGGCATTGACCGGGCTTTCTATCCGAAAGGTTACTCTCTTTAACGAAATTCGTAGCGAAGACCGGCGCGGATCGTGTGCATGTTGAAGCCATTGTCCTTGGCCTGTGTTCCCGTGGCGCCCGGTCCTTCGGCATTGCCGTAAGGGTTGGTGCTGCGGTCGGCCGCGTCGAAACCATAGGCTTTGCCGCCATTGATGCGCGTATAGCGGTAACCGACATCCAGCTTGAGTTGTTCGGTCAGGTCATAGCTGACACCGGCCATGAGAGCCATTGCAAAGCGCCAGCTATCCAGTCCGTCCTTCTCGCTGGAATAGGTGCAGCCTGCGCAAACTTCATGGGATTTCCAGTCGTCATATTGTACATAGGCAGCGCCCAGACCGGCGCCTAAATAAGGTGTGACTGGTCCTACGCGCGGCAGGTCGACATAGGCGTTAGCCATCGCCGTCCAGATATTGGCCGTCGAAGAATCCTCGTAGTTGCAGTTGTCCTCAACCGGGTTGAAGCCCTTGCTGGATTTCACATAGCTTGGGCAGGCGGTGCGCCCGTTGATGCCCGCGCGGAAGAAGTCGAGCGTGGCATCCGCACGGAACATGTCGGTGAAGCGATAACCGACACCCACGCCGTAGGTTGCGCCTGCCTTGAGGTCGAAATCGTCATAGCGCAGCGTGTCGTCAATGCCGCGATAGGGCGGATCGAACTGGTTCCAGAAGCTCCAGTCGCCGTCCGTGCTGGATTTGAAATTGTAACCGAGGTCGCCACGAATATACCAGCCGGAGGAATTGACCGGTTCCGGCATTGGCTCAACAATGGGGTCTGCAATTATATCGGCGGCAAATGCCGCTCCTGATCCCGCCATCAGACTGATAGCCACGATGGCAATGGCGGAAGTGCACTTCATCGGTTCCCACTCCAAATCCGAACAGAAAAATGGCCCACAAGCCCTATTGCCGGATATGGTAAAGAGATATGTTTAACACTTGGTTATTTTTAAATAACCTTACGGTGCATCGACCGCAGGGACTCGCGCATGGCGCGATAATACTCAAGCAATTGCTGAGGTATAGGAGCCGACCCTGGGCCGGCTCCAAATGTCGTCAAAAGTTTACGGAATGGATGATCGACTTGTCGATATCGTTGATATCGCGCTTGCCGCAGAGCGCCATCGTGACATCCAGTTCCTTGCGGATGATTTCGAGCGCCAGCGTTACGCCGTCCTTGCCCATCGCGCCGAGGCCATAGAGGAACGGGCGACCGATGAACACGCCTTGCGCGCCGAGCGCGCGCGCCTTGAGCACATCCTGGCCGGAGCGGATACCGCCATCGACGTGAACTTCGATCTTGTCGCCGACAGCGTCAACGATTGGCTGCAGCATGGAGATCGAGGACGGCGCACCGTCGAGCTGACGACCGCCATGGTTCGATACGATGATCGCATCGGCCCCCGACTTTGCCGCCATCTTGGCGTCCTCGACATCGAGAATGCCCTTGAGGATCAGCTTGCCGCCCCACTGTTCCTTGATCCAGGCCACGTCGTTCCAGTTGAGCTGCGGATCGAACTGTTCCGCCGTCCAGGAGGAGAGCGAGGAAAGGTCGGTGACGTTCTTGGCGTGACCGGCAATGTTGCGGAAGGTGCGACGCTGCGTGCCCATCATGCCAAGGCACCAGGCGGGGCGGGTCGCCATCTGCCAGATATGCTTCGGGGTGAATTTCGGCGGAGCGGAAAGGCCGTTGCGGATATCCTTGTGACGCTGGCCGAGAATCTGGAGATCAAGCGTCAGCACCAGTGCGGAACAGCCAGCAGCCTTGGCGCGACCGATCAGGTTCTTCACAAAGTCACGGTCCTTCATCACATAAAGCTGGAACCAGAACGGCTTCTTGGTGACCGAAGCGACATCTTCGATGGAGCAGATGCTCATGGTCGAGAGCGTGAAGGGAACGCCGAAGGCTTCAGCCGCTTGTGCGGCGAGCATTTCACCGTCGGCATGCTGCATACCCGTCAGGCCGGTTGGCGCAAGAGCGACCGGCATGGACACTTTCTCACCGATCATCGTCGTTTCCAGCGAACGGTTCGTCATGTCCACGAGAATGCGCTGGCGCAATTTGATCTTCTTGAAGTCGTCTTCATTTGCGCGGTAGGTCGACTCGGTCCATGCGCCAGAATCCGCGTAATCAAAGAACATCTTGGGGACGCGGCGCTGGGCAAGCCGCTTCAGATCGGCGATTTCAACGATGTTGGGCATCTTCCCACCCCTTGTGGTAATTTTTCTTGACCATTCGCATGACGGATCGCGCGGCCGAAATCAAGTACGAACAAGTATCGAATAACAATTGCCTCGCGGTTAATTGAAGGACCAGGTAATTGCTCTTATGGTAATGGCACCCGCCCAAGGCAATTTTCTGCCAGTAGAAGAAGGCGGTCCCGCAACTGGGTTAGAGGGTAACGGATGAGCAAGGCCACCAAAACCGGTTTCATCGGCAAGCGATCCGCTGCAGCGGGTGGATGGGGCGCATTGAAAAGCTGCGGCAGGCAATTGCTTGCAAGCGGTGCTCCTCTTTCCGGCGCACGCACGCTTCTGAAAGCGAACCAGCCTGACGGGTTCGATTGCCCTGGTTGCGCCTGGGGCGATCCGGAACATGGCTCTTCCTTTGAATTTTGCGAGAATGGCGTGAAGGCTGTCGCCTGGGAGGCGACCGACCGGCGCACGACGCCCGCCTTCTTTCGCGAGCATACGGTTTCTCAGCTACGCGGCTGGACGGATTACGATCTGGAGAATACCGGTCGTCTGACCCATCCGATGCGTTACAATGCCTCGAAAGACCAGTATGAAGCCATCGAATGGGGTGAGGCATTCAAGGCTATTGGCGACATTCTCAAGAGTTTCGATAGCCCGAACCGCGTCGAATTTTATACATCGGGCCGTGCTTCGAATGAAGCTGCGTTTCTCTACCAGCTATTCGTGCGTGCCTACGGAACCAACAATTTCCCCGACTGCTCCAATATGTGCCATGAGGCAAGCGGCGTCGCATTGAAACAGTCTGTCGGTGTCGGCAAGGGGACGGTGCTGCTGGAAGACTTCGAGATGGCCGATGCCATTTTCGTGGTCGGGCAGAATCCGGGCACCAACCATCCGCGCATGCTGGGTGATTTGCGTCGTGCAGCCGAGCGAGGCGCGCGCATTGTTGTTTTCAATCCGATCCGCGAACGCGGGCTGGAGCGGTTCGCCGATCCACAGAACAAGCTTGAAATGCTGCATGGCGGCAGCGAAGCCATAGCCAGCGACTACTTCCAGCCGCGTCTGGGTGGTGATCTTGCTGCCTTTCGCGGTATGGCCAAGGCGGTTTTTGCCGCAGACGATGCCGCACTCGCCGCAGGCAGGCCATCGATCCTCGACCGGGATTTTCTCGGCACACATACGGCGGAACTGGAAGCTTACCGTGTTGCGGTAGACAGTACGTCGTGGGAGGAAATCGAAGATCAGTCCGGGCTTCTTCGCCAGTCGCTGGAGCGTGCAGCGCAAATTTACATGAAATCGGAGCGGGTCATCTGCACTTGGGCGATGGGGATCACCCAGCATCGCCATTCGGTGATCATGATCCGCGAGATCACCAATTTCATGCTGTTGCGCGGCAATATTGGCAGGCCGGGAGCCGGGCTTTGCCCGGTGCGCGGTCACTCCAACGTTCAAGGGGACCGCACGGTCGGCATCAATGAACGGCCTCCGGTCGCATTCCTTGATGCACTGGAAAAGGAATTCGGCTTCGAGGTTCCGCGTGAACCGGGGCACAATGTTCTGGGTGCCATTGGCGCCATGCTCGACGGATCGGCTCAGGCCTTCATTGGCCTTGGCGGCAATTTCGCACGCGCTACTCCGGATAGCCCGCTTATTTCGAAAGCGCTTTCCGGTCAGCGCCTGACGGTCCATATTGCGACCAAGCTCAACCATTCACATCTCGTGCCGGGGCAGGATTCGTTTATCCTGCCTTGCCTTGGCCGCACGGAAATTGATCTTAATTCTCGCGGAACCGCGCAGATCGTGACGGTCGAAGACTCCATGAGCATGGTGCATGGCTCAGGCGGCATCAATGCACCTGCATCTGCACATCTGCGTTCGGAAGTGGCGATTATTGCGGGCATGGCGCAGGCGACGCTTGGGCCGCAGCCGGTCGACTGGCTGGAGCTCGCCGACGATTATGACCTTATCCGTGACCGCATCGCCCGCGTTTTGCCAGACTTTTACAACTTCAACGAGCGCGTACGGGTCCCGCGCGGTTTCCACTTGCGCAATTCTGCCCGCGAGCTGGAATGGAACACGGCAAAGGGCAAGGCGACGTTCTGGACCGGCGCTCTGCCGGAAACTGTCGAACATCAGCAGGCACGCGGTATGCCGGGGCGCTATGTGCTGCAGACATTCCGCAGCCATGATCAGTATAACACCACCATCTATGGCATGGATGATCGCTATCGCGGCGTTTACGGCGAGCGGCAAGTGGTCTTCATGAATGCGGATGATATGGCGGATATCGGCGTTGAAGCGGGTGACCGGGCAGATATCGTCGGCGAATTTGATGATGGCGTGGAGCGTATTGCACGGGATTTCCGTTTTGTGCCCTATGACATTCCGCGCGGCTGCATTGCTGGCTACTATCCGGAAATGAACGTGCTGGTACCGCTGGCCAGTTCCGGGGATGAAAGCTTCACGCCGACCTCGAAATCGGTAATCGTTTCGTTCCGTCCGCTTAAATCGGTTGCATCATGATGGATGAGGGCGAGGCGGAATATATGGCGTTCGTCGACACGCTCATGACTGCATCCCGCAGTCTTACCGGGCTTGGTGCCGGGATTGTTGCTGCGGCGGCGCTCGAAATTGCTTCAGACAGCCGGACTTTTTCGCGGCTGCTGGGTGTTGCTCACGCGCTGGTGCTTCGGGAAATTTCAGTACTCGGACAGGACCACGGTTATATCAGGATCAGACAGCGCGATCTGCGAACACAACGCACACGCTATGAATTGAGTGCGCTCGGCCAAAGGCTTGTCGAGGAGGTAAGGGAGTAGCGGGCTGCTCGCAGCAGCCGATATTCTTGATATTTAACAGAGCTATATATTTCTACTCATAAAGACCCTGATGGAAGGCAGCAGCCTTTCAATTGTCTTGAGCAAATTTTTTGAAAGATTTTAACAGCGATAACTATGAAACATGATCTTTTACAACGCGGCTTTTCTCTGCTTAGCTTTAGTTGCATTCTCAACAGAACCGAACCAGTGAGAATCGTGTAAATGGCAGTAAAATCATTTGTTTACGGTTTGCGAAACGGGTGGAGGCGAGTTGCGAGCCAACCTGCTCCCCATTTCAGAATACCCAACGTGCTACTTGTTTGTTTGGGGCTGCTTGTATCAGGCGCCACGGTTCAGGCGCGGGCAGACTCGCTCAATGTCGTGCCGGTGGCGGTAGTGAAAGTGGTCGCAAGCGATTATCAGCCGAAACTGACGTTGTCCGGTGCGATAGCGGCCCGATCGCTTGTCAATGTATCGTTTCGTCTGAATGGTCAGGTTGTGCAGCGTCTGGTCGAAATTGGCCAGCACGTGGAAAAGGGGCAGCCCCTCGCCAGCATCGACAATGTCGAACAGCAGGCTAATCTGCGTGTTGCGCAGGCCACGAAAGATGCCGCTCAGGCGCAGCTCGTGCAGGCGCAGGCCAATTTTGCAAGACAGAAGGCTTTGCTGGCGCAAGGCTTCACGACGCGCAGCACCTATGACCAGGCGAACCAGAACCTGCAGACGACGCAGAGCGCCCTTGCTGGTGCTGAAAGCCAGCTTAACGATGCGCGCGACCAACTGTCCTACACGCAATTGCAGGCACCCGTTTCAGGCGTGATTACCGCGCGCAATGTTGAGGCCGGTCAGGTCGTGCAGGCCGCACAGACGGCGTTCTCGATTGCTGAGGACGGGCCTCGTGACGCGGTCTTCGATGTTCAGGAAACACTGGTCAATCATGCCAAGATCGGGATGGGTGTAACGATTGCGCTTCTGTCCGATGCTTCGATAAACGCCGAAGGCAAGATTCGCGAAATTTCTCCGGTGGTCGATGCACAGACCGGAACCGTGCGGGTGAAGGTCGGAATAGCGCAAACTCCGCCCCAGATGGCGCTCGGAGCCACGGTGACGGGCACGGTCCATATGGACACTGTGAAAGTCGTGGTTCTGCCGTGGAGCGCAATGACTTCGGATGCGGGGCGCACGGCCGTCTGGAGGCTCTCGAAGGATTCCAAGGTGGCAACGCTGGTTCCGATCAAGGTGCTTGCCTTCGCGAAAGGCCGGTTGCTGGTGGAGGGCGGACTGCAGGAAGGCGAGCTGATCGTCACGAAGGGCGCACAAATGTTGCGTTCGGGCGAGCCCGCCGAAGTCGTGCAGGAACAGGAAGGGCTCGTCGCGCAATGAAAACGGCAATCCAGTTTCCTGCGATCCGGTCAATAGGGTATCTCGTCGTGTTTGGCGCTGCGGTTGTGCTCAGCGCTTGTGGCAAGGAAGAAGAAAAACAAGCGAACGCGGACGTTGTGCGTCCCGTTCTTTACATGGTGGTCGAACCCAAGCCCGTAACGCAGACAGGCTTCGCAGGCACAATTGAACCGCGTTATTCCACCGATCTTGCATTTCGTGTACTCGGGCGGATTATCAATCGGCCCGTGCAGGTGGGGGATCTCGTGAAGAAAGACGAGATGGTGGCGATGCTCGACCCTTCCAATCTCGATCTTGCCGTTCAGTCGGCAAGGGCAGATCTGGCAAGCGCCGAAGCACAGTTT
This sequence comes from Brucella sp. LJL56, assembly GCF_054871705.1. Lineage (NCBI taxonomy): Bacteria > Pseudomonadati > Pseudomonadota > Alphaproteobacteria > Hyphomicrobiales > Brucellaceae > Brucella > Brucella sp. LJL56. The sequence continues at coordinate 162,886 of NZ_JBTXLQ010000004.1, read as the reverse complement.
GCCAACGCCTCTGCAAGCGAGGAGCGCCAGCATATCCTGCTGAAGGGAAACAATGTCTCGCAAGCTGACTATGACGCTGCAAGGCAGGCGCGGGACAGCGCCGAGGCGGGACTTGAAAAGGCTCGGGCAGGGCTGAAGAAGGCGCAAGACCAGCGCAGCTATGCCGTACTGCGTCCGGATTATGATGGCGTCATCTCAGCAACGGATGCGGAAGTCGGACAGGTGGTTGCCGCTGGTCAGACCGTCATGACGGTCGCGCGCCCCGATATTCGCGAAGCAGTGCTCGATATTCCCGACAGCATGACGCAGTATTTCGAGCAGGGCACGTCATTCAATGTGCAGCTTCAGGCCGATCCCGCTGTCACCGGGCACGGAATGGTGCGCGAGGTCGCCCCACAGGCAGATGCGCAGACGCGCACGCGTCGCGTACGTATTGCCCTCGACAATCCGCCGGAAGGCTTTCGCCTCGGTGCGACGATCAGGGCTGCGATGGCGGCACCCGAACAGAATCTTGTGACGATGCCGATCCAGGCATTGCTCGATGAAAATGGCAAGACAAGCATCTGGGTCATCGATCCGCATAAACAGACGGTCTCTCTTCATGACGTGCAGGTGACTGAGCGGCACGGCAACAGTTTCGTTGCCGGAGGCGTGGACATCGGAAGCTATGTTGCGATTGCCGGTGTGAACGAGCTTAAAGAAGGACAGAAAGTCCGCCTGAACGAGAAAGGAGCCGGTCTGTGAAGAAGGGATTCAATCTGTCTGACTGGGCTCTGAACCACCGGTCCCTGGTCTGGTATTTCATGCTTGTCTTTCTGGTGGCGGGCCTGATTTCGTATATTGACCTCGGACGTGAGGAAGATCCGGAATTTACCGTTAAAACGATGGTCGTTCAGGCCAACTGGCCCGGAGCATCTGTCGAGGAAACGCTCAACCAGGTTACCGACCGGCTGGAAAAGAAGCTCGAAGAGCTGGATACGCTCGATTACACGCGCAGCATAACCACAGCGGGCAAGTCGGTGGTATTCGTATTTCTCAAAGATACGACACGGGCTGAGCAGGTCAAAAAGTCATGGACCGAAGTACGCCACCTTCTGAACGATATTCAGAACACGCTGCCGCAAGGTGTTCTCGGACCATATTTCAACGACCAGTTCGGTGATGTTTACGGGAACGTCTATGCGTTCACATCGGACGGGCTGTCGATGCGGCAGTTGCGGGATTATGCCGAAAGCACGCGAACCAAGATTCTGACATTGCCCAATGCGGGCAAAGTTGAACTGATCGGTGCGCAGGACGAAGCAATCTATCTGGAATTCTCAACGCGGCAGATTGCGGCGCTTGGGCTGGATCAGCAGGCAATCCTGCAAGCCTTGCAGGACCAGAACGCCATTACGCCCTCGGGTGTGGTTGAGGCCGGGCCGGAGCGTATCAGTGTGCGTGTCAGCGGGCAATTCAACTCGGAAGCCGATCTGCGTGCTGTAAATCTGCGCGTCAATGATCGTTTCTTTCGCCTTTCCGACGTGGCGACGATCACACGTGGTTATGTCGATCCGCCGACATCCATTTTCCGGGTGAACGGACAGGATGCCATCGGCCTCGGCATCGGCATGAAGCCCAACGGCAATCTGCTTGAATTTGGTGCAGCGCTCGACAAGATGATGAGCCAAGTGACGGCAGAACTTCCGGTAGGCGTCCAGGTATTCAAGGTTGCCGATCAGCCGCAGGTTGTTACTGACGCCGTTTCGGGCTTTACCAAAGCGCTATTTGAAGCGGTAGTTATCGTCCTCGCCGTGAGTTTTGTCAGTCTCGGAGTACGAGCGGGCTTTGTCGTCTCTCTTTCGATACCGCTGGTGTTGGCCATCACCTTCCTGGCGATGTCGTTGATGGATATTTCACTGCAGCGTGTATCGCTTGGTGCGCTTATCATTGCGCTGGGGCTACTGGTTGATGACGCGATGATTGCGGTTGAAATGATGGTAGCCCGGCTGGAAATGGGTGACCCCATCAACAAGGCCGCAACTTACGTGTATTCGCATACGGCCTTTCCGATGCTGACGGGTACGCTCGTAACCATTGCCGGGTTTATCCCGATTGGTCTGAACAATAGTCAGGCCGGTGAATACACGTTCACATTGTTCGTGGTGATTGCGGTTTCGCTGGTTGTTTCATGGGTCGTGGCGGTGCTGTTCGCGCCCTTGCTGGGGGTCACTTTCCTGCCGAAGAAAATGAAGGCGCATGAGGAGAAACATAGTCGCTTTTTCAACATCTTCTCTCAGGTCCTGCTTGCATCCATGCGGCATAAATGGATCACGATCATTACGACGATTGCGCTTTTCCTCGTGTCGGTTTTCGGCATGGGCTTCATCGAACGGCAGTTCTTCCCGCAATCAGACCGTCCGGAACTGGTGCTCGACTGGACGCTGCCGCAAAACAGTTCCATCACTGATACCAAGGCTCAGATGGAAAAGTTCGAAGCAACGATGCTGAAGGACAATCCCGATGTGGATCACTGGAGCACCTATATCGGGGAAGGCGCTATTCGCTTTATTCTTTCGTTCGACGTGCAACCTGCAAACCCGTATTTCGGGCAGATGGTCGTCGTTGCAAAAGATCTTGAAGCGCGAGACAGGCTTAAGCAGAAATTCAACGAGGTTCTACGCAAGGACTACGTTGGTACAGATGTTTATGTGAAATATCTGGAGCTTGGACCGCCTGTTGGCCGTCCGGTGCAGTATCGTGTCTCCGGGCCGGATATTCAGAAGCTGCGCGGCGTCGCGCAGGATTTTGCCGGTATCCTCAGTTCCGACAAGCGGCTTGGGGTTGTGAGCTACAACTGGAACGAACCAGGCCGGGTTATCCGCGTGGACGTTATGCAGGACAAGGCGAGAAAGCTCGGCATTTCCTCCAAGGATATTGCAACAACTCTCAACGGTATCGTCGGTGGTATCACGATCACCCAGGTGCGGGATTCGATCTATCTGATCGACGTCATCGCGCGGGCGCAGAAACACGAACGCGACTCGATCGATACGTTGCAGAGCCTTCAGATCGCAACTGGTAACGGGACTTCGGTGCCCTTGGCGGCGATTGCCAATTTCCGGTATGAACTGGAGCAGCCGGTTATCTATCGTCGCTCACGTACACCAACGATTACGGTTGCGGCCGGGATCATCGACAAGACGATGCCGGACACGATCGTCAAGGATCTGGCGCCTGCTATCAAGACTTTTGCTGACAAGTTGCCATCGGGATATTATATCCAGACGGCAGGCACGGTGGAGGAAAGCGGCAAGAGCCAGGGCCCGATTGCTGCCGTGGTGCCCCTGATGCTGTTCGTCATGGCTACGATCCTGATGATTCAGTTGCAGAGCTTCCAGCGCCTGTTCCTTGTCGTCGCCGTGGCGCCGCTAGGTCTGATCGGTGTGGTGGCGGCGCTGCTGCCAAGCGGAAAGCCGCTCGGTTTCGTGGCGATCCTCGGCGTGCTGGCGCTGGTTGGTATTCTTATCCGAAACTCGGTCATCCTGATCGTGCAGGTCGAGGAGCATATCACGGAGGGTATGCATCCATGGGATGCAGTGACACAGGCCAGCCAGCACCGAATGCGACCCATCGCACTGACGGCGGCGGCGGCAAGTCTGGCGCTGATCCCGATTGCGCGTGAAGTGTTCTGGGGTCCGATGGCCTACGCCATGATGGGCGGGATCATAGCGGGCACGGCAATCACGCTGCTCTTCCTGCCAGCGCTTTATGTCGCCTGGTTCCGGATCAAGGAGCCGGAACACGGCGCAGATGAACCGCCAGCCGAAGCGCATCCCGCTCAGTAATCACATTAAGCTAAAAAGGCCCGCTTGGACGCGGGCCTTTTTCATGAGATTGTCACTTGCCATTGGTTCTATATAGGTTCTAATATGTAAAGCATGAATAGAACCACATTGATCACGGCCATCGAAGAGCGCGGCTTGCATGATCCGCAGTTGACGGGGCCGCTTTACCGGAACCTTGCGCGTATTCTCGGTGAACTGATCGAGGAAGGGCAACTTGCGCCTTCTGTGGGACTGCCGCCGGAGCGCGATCTGGCGGAACAGCTTGGCGTCGGCCGGATTACTGTTCGCAATGCCTATAAGGAACTATTGACGCAAGGCGCGGTAGAGGCGCGGCGTGGTAGTGGCACCTTTGTCGCTGAACGCCCGGCGCGTATCAGCCAGCACCTCTGGCGTCTGACTTCGTTTTCCGAGGACATGCTGTCACGCGGCAAGGAGCCGGGCGCGCGCGTTGTCACCAACAAGGTCGACAGGCCGTCGCCCGACGAGGCTTTCCGGCTGGGAATCGGCGTTGATACGACAATCGTCCGGCTGGACCGTCTGAGGCTTGCCGACGGCGTGCCAATGGCCTTCGAGCGCGCTGTGGTTCCGCGCCATTACCTGGATAAGGACCGCGTGGAGGAAACGTCGCTCTATGGCGCATTGGCGCGGCGCGGCCACAAGCCGGTTCGCGCCTTGCAGCGCCTGACAGCCGTTACACTCGATCCGGGCACGGCGCGCTTGCTTGGTGTGCACCGGGGAGCGCCTGCGCTTCTGATCGAACGCATCTCGCATCTCGAGGACGACCGGATCGTCGAATATACCCGTTCGCACTATCGCGCCGATGCCTATGACTTCGTCGCGGAACTGAAAATTGGAGAATGACCATGAATACCCCTTCCTCCCTGATGTTACAGGAAACCGAACAGTCGTCCGCTGTCGTCGCCGGTCTGCTTGAGAAGGAGGCAGGCACACTCGCAGAAATCGCACGCGTTTTCCAGAAGAGCGAACCTGCCGTCATCACCACCGCCGCCCGGGGTTCGTCCGATCATGCTGCGACGTTCTTCAAATATCTGATGGAAATCACGATGGGTATTCCGGTGGCATCCATCGGGCCATCGGTGGCATCGGTCTATGGTTCCAAGTTGAAGCTGAATAATGGATTGCACTTCACTGTGTCGCAATCTGGCGCCAGCCCTGACATTGTCGCGGCGCAGGACGCTGCCAAAAGAGGTGGCGCAACGACAATCGCCGTCGTGAACGTCGTTGATAGCCCGTTGGGCAGGGCCGCGGACATCGTGCTGGCGCTCAATGCCGGTGAAGAAAAGAGCGTCGCGGCAACCAAGTCGTTCATTGCCGCAGTTGCCGCACTGTCGGGCGTCGTGGCGTCGGCTAGTGGTGACGCAAGCCTGCAGGCCGGGCTGCAACGCCTGCCGGAAGCCTTGGCTGCAACAAGTCCCGATGGTCGCGAAGCAGTTGAAAATCTTCTTTTCAATGCCCGTTCGCTTTATACGGGCGGCCGCGGCACGGCCTTTGCGATCGCTTTGGAAGCTGCTCTGAAGGCCAAGGAAACGGCCAATATCCATGCCGAGGCTTTCTCTCTGGCGGAACTCATGCACGGTCCGATGCGTCTGGTCGAGGAAGGTTTCCCGATCATTTCCTTTCTGCCGCGCGATGAAGCCTTCGACACCAACATACAGGCTTTGAAGCGGCTGCACTCGTTCGGTGCGAGTATCGTGACGCTGTCCGACGCGGAAACGCCGGGCTTCCGGCTGCCATCGGCGAGCACGGGCAATGCGCATCTCGATCCACTGGTCTCCCTCATCAATTATTACCGCGTTATTGAAGCGGTCACGCGCCGTAAGGGTTTTGACCCCGACAAGCCGCGCAATCTCAACAAGGTTACGGTGACGGTATGACCAAAAAATCGGCAATTGCTGGCGCGCGTATTTTCGACGGCGAGCGCTTTCATGACCAAAGTGCACTGGTGTTCAGCGATGGCAAGATTGAAGCCATCGTGCCGGAAGTGTCGCTTGGCGAAGGCCACGATATCGAGCGGCTGCAAGGCGGTGTTCTGGCGCCCGGCTTCATCGATGCGCAGGTTAATGGCGGCGGCGGGCGCATGCTGAATGACGAACCGACGCCCGAAACCATGTTTGTGATTGCCAGGGGCCATCGCAAATACGGAACGACCAGCCTCCTGCCGACGTTGATCACCGATACGATGCCGGTCCGTGACCGTGCCATTGAAGCGGCAATTGAAGCGGTCAAGGCCGACAAGGGCGTTGCGGGTCTTCATCTCGAAGGGCCGCATCTGGCTCCGGCCCGTAAAGGGGCCCATCTGGCGGAACTGATGCGTCCCGTCAATGATGCCGATATTGCGCTTTATATCCATACCGCGAAGCAGATCGGCACTTTGCTGGTCACGCTTGCTGCCGAGCAGGTCACGCCTGAGCAGGTGCGCACCTTAAGCGATGGCGGTGTCGTGGTCAGCATCGGTCATAGCGATACAACGGCTGAGGAAGCGTTCAAGCGGTTCGATGCCGGTGCGCGTAGCGTCACCCATCTCTTCAACGCCATGAGCCAGATCGGCCACCGCGCGCCGGGGCTTGCAGGGGCAGCGCTTGACCATCCCGATATCTGGTGCGGCATCGTTGCCGATGGCCACCATGTCGATCCGATGGCGCTGCGGCTTGCCTTGCGGGCGAAACGCGGCGATGCCCATCTGTTTTTCGTGACAGATGCCATGGCTTTGGTTGGTTCGGCTTCGGAAAGCTTCGAGATCAACGGGCGTGCTGTCCGTCGTGTGCCGGGCGGCATCTGTTCGAAGCTTGTGCTGGCGGATGGCACCATTGCCGGTTCCGATCTCGACATGGCGTCGGCAGTGCGTTTCGGCGTGGCCGAGCTGGAGCTGACCCTGGCCGAGGCACTGCGCATGGCGAGCCATTATCCGGCCCGCTACCTGCGTCTGGATGATCGCGGAACGTTCCGACCGGGAATGCGCATGGATGCCGTACACCTTGATGACGGGTTGTTTGCGAAAGCCACATGGCTTTCCGGTGAAAAACAGATAGCGGGGTAAGGGCAATGACGGAAATCACCGATCGTTATTTCAATGACCTTATCGCAAGGCTCAACGGTCTGCGTGACCGCCTCGCCGAGCCAATGGCCAAAGCCGCCGAGCTTATTGCCGCTGCAGCCAAGGCGGATCGTCGGGTCTATGTATTTGGCACCGGCCATTCGCATATGATGGCGGAAGAGCTGCATTATCGCGCAGGCGGACTGGCGATCACAGTACCGATCCTCTGCGGGGCGATCATGCTGCAGGATGGGGCAGTGGCAAGCTCGCATTTCGAGCGGATTGAAGGGGCTGTGCTGCCAATTCTCGAACGCTACGGTATTCGTGAAGGTGACGTTTTGATCGTCGTCTCAAATTCCGGCGTGAATGCCGCTCCCATCGAGGCGGCGCGCTATGCGAGGGAGAAGGGGGCTGCGATCGTGGCGGTCACTTCCGTTACCTATTCCAATGCAATTGCCAAGGGTCGCACACAGTTGCTTTCCCTGGCGGATGTCGTGCTGGATAATGATGCGCCTGCAGGCGATGCGGTGCTGGAAGTGAAAGGCAGCGCATTGAAGGTCGGTCCGGTTTCGACGGCGCTGGGCGTAACGATTCTCAACGCCATTTTTGCCGATGTGGCAGCAAAGCTGGTGGGCGAGGGGGATGCGCCGATCTATCTCAGCGCCAATATGCCGGGTTCCGGCGATGTCAATCGCTCGCTGGTGGCTCGTTATCGTAATCGCAATCCTCATCTTTGATCAAATCAGGGCAATCTTTCTTCCAAAGTCGCTTGATAGCGCAATCCGGTCAGTGCATTACGCATTCTGGCATGGCGGAGGCCGCATCGTGAACTAGTTTCAAGGCGCGCGCTTAGGCTTGCGCCTTGGAAAATTTGAGGAAGTCCGATGCATAATTTTGTCCTGACCGTCACCTGCAAGTCTACCCGCGGTATTGTTGCCGCCATTTCGGGTTATCTCGCGAGCAAGGGTTGCAACATCATCGACAGCGCCCAGTTTGACGATCTGGACACCGGTCGCTTCTTCATGCGCGTCAGCTTCATTTCCGAAGACGGCGTGGCACTTGATATACTGCGCGAAGGCTTTGAGCCTATCGCGGCACCGTTCGAAATGGATTTCGATTTCCACGACAATGCCCATCGCACGAAGACATTGCTGATGGTGTCGCGTTTTGGTCATTGTCTGAACGACCTTCTCTATCGCTGGAAGATCGGCGCTCTGCCAATCGACATCGTGGGCGTCGTGTCGAATCATTTCGATTATCAGAAGGTGGTCGTGAACCACGATATTCCCTTCCATCATGTGGCGGTTACCAAGGCCAACAAACCGGAAGCTGAACAGCGTCTTCTGGATATCGTCGATGATACTGGCACTGAACTTGTCGTTCTTGCGCGTTATATGCAGGTTCTGTCCGATCAACTTTGCCAGAAAATGTCGGGCAAGATCATCAATATCCACCATTCCTTCCTGCCGTCCTTCAAGGGTGCAAACCCTTACAAGCAGGCCTATGAGCGCGGCGTGAAGCTGATTGGTGCCACGGCGCATTATGTGACCGCCGATCTTGATGAAGGTCCGATCATCGAACAGGACGTTGCCCGTATCACCCACGCACAAAGTGCTGCGGATTATGTGTCGATTGGCCGTGATGTTGAAGCGCAGGTTCTGGCACGCGCCGTTCACGCGCATATTCATCACCGTTCGTTCCTCAACGGCAATCGCACCGTCGTATTCCCGGCTTCGCCCGGTTCATTCGCCTCCGAACGTATGGGCTGATATTGCGGCTCTGACGGCCTGCAAATCGCGTTTTTTTGCGCTTCCGGTGCTCACGTACTCAAGTACGCTGCGCGCCGGTTCTCAAAAGCCACGATTTTCGGCTCGTCATAACGACAATCTCGCTAATCGCCTGACCTAGTGAGATGCCTGTCGGTGCGTCTTGCCAATAAAAAACCCCGCTTTCGCGGGGTTTTCTTTTGATCTGAAATCAGATCGATTAGTCGATGTCGAAGGAAACGCCCTGTGCGAGCGGCAGAGCCTTCGAGTAGTTGATGGTGTTGGTTGCGCGGCGCATGTAGCCCTTCCACGCATCCGAACCCGATTCACGACCGCCGCCGGTTTCCTTTTCGCCGCCGAATGCGCCGCCGATTTCAGCACCCGAAGTACCGATATTGACGTTTGCAATGCCGCAATCTGAACCTTCAACCGAAAGGAAACGCTCTGCTTCCTGCAGGTTGAGCGTGAAGATCGACGAAGACAGGCCTGCGCCAACTTCGTTGTGGCTCGCCAGCACGTCGTCGAAGTCGGAATACTTCATCACATAAAGGATTGGTGCGAAGGTTTCTTCGAGAACCGGACCCTGCTGCTTTGGCATTTCGACGATAGCTGGGCGCACATAGTAAGCGTTTTCATGGCCAGCGTCGACGCGGTCGCCGCCCTGTACCTTGCCGCCGTGTGCTGCTGCTTCCTTCAGTGCCTTCTGCATGTTGTCGAAAGCAACCTTGTCGATCAATGGACCAACCAGAGCTGTGGTTTCGAGCGGCGAACCAACGGTAACGCTGGCATATGCCTTCTGCAGACGTGGAACGAGAGCGTCGTAAACGCTTTCATGCACGAACAGACGACGCAGCGTGGTGCAACGCTGACCAGCGGTGCCCATTGCGCCGAAAGCGATTGCGCGCAGCGCCATGTCGAGATCGGCCGATGGGCAGACGATACCGGCATTGTTGCCACCGAGTTCGAGAATTGCGCGCGCAAAACGCTTTGCAAGACGTGGACCAACTTCGCGGCCCATGCGGGTCGAACCGGTTGCCGAAACGACTGGAACCTTCGGGCTGTCGACGAGGACTTCGCCAACTTCACGGTCGCCGAGCAGAAGCAGCGCGATGCCTTCTGGTGCATCGCCGAAACGCTTGAGCGCGCGCTTGAAAATGGCGTCGCAGGCAAGAGCTGTCAGGAGGGTCTTTTCAGACGGCTTCCAGACGACCGAGTTACCGCAAACGATTGCCAGAGCGGCATTCCATGACCAGACCGCCACGGGAAAGTTGAAGGCAGAGATAACGCCGACAACGCCGAGCGGGTGCCAGGTTTCCATCATGCGATGGCCAGCGCGTTCGGTTGCGATGGTGAGACCGTAGAGCTGACGCGACAGACCGACTGCGAAATCGCAGATGTCGATCATTTCCTGCACTTCGCCGAGGCCTTCCGAAGGGATCTTGCCAGCTTCGAGCGAAACGAGACGGCCGAGATCTTCCTTGGAAGCGCGCAGTTCTTCACCAAGCAGACGGATCAGTTCGCCACGCTTTGGAGCTGGAACAGTGCGCCATGCGCGGAAAGCTTCGTCAGCCTTGTCGATGATCTTGACTGCATCGTCCTTGCTGTGGGTCTTGATCGAAGCGATCTGTTCACCGGAGACCGGGCTGAAGCCAGCGAGGTCGCCCGACGTGTAAAGGGCTGCGTCAACGCCAAGCTTCGAAAGCAGCTCTGCGGCTTCCTTTTTCACGTCGAGTTTTTTTACAGCGGTGTTCATGGTTTTCCTCTCTGTATTTCTTTGACTTTATTCTGCCGCTTCGAGGCCTTTTAGGCCTATTTGAGCGGCTTCGATGGATTCGCGTTCAATGCGGGCATAGTGCTCGAACTCATTAAGCACTTTCGCACCCAGATCATCCTCGAAACGCTTCTGGTTGGGGCTTTCGACAAAATCCTGTGTTTCGTCGTCGCCCAGATTGGACTGGAATATACCGGCCGCGCTGACCGGCAGGAAGTCTTCATAGATAATCGGATCGAACTGAACTGCACCAGCTTCAATCAGAACCTCGATATCGGTACCGGGCTTGAAAGCTTCAAGCTTTGCTGCGTCCTTGACCGAATAGGCGAAGTAGCCGAGGCCTTCTTCACGCACACCGGCCCATGTGTCCGGGAAAGCGGCAAAGGTGTCGCTCAGCGCCTTCACATATTCAGCCGAATTCGAGCCATCCGGAGCAGGGCGGGCAACTGCGCGGGTGTCGTTGAGCAGCTTGTCGTAAAGCGCACGGCCCTTTGGTGTCAGGGCAACGCCGCGCTGCTCGATTTCGCCGAAACGGGCAGTGTGTGAGCCAGGGGTCCAGGTGCCGTCGCTGCTTGCGAAGGATACCTCTTCCTCCAGTGCCTTGAAGGAGGTCTGGCGCAGAAGGATTGGACATCTGCGGGTTGGCGGACCTTCGACAACAGCCTTCGGGTTGATGCCGCGATCCGGCATCTGAACCTGTACGGCATCGATGTCGAGCGTGCGCGGCGTCAAATGGTTGATGTGTGGGCCCTTGAAGGACACGACGTCGGCAATCAGGCGATGGGCATCATGCAGGCGATGGTAGAGCTCGGCGCTGACATTGGCATGATCGTGCCAGCGGAATGTTTCCAGAACCTCGGCCACGAAAGTCTTGGCGTCTTCTTCAAGAAGGCCGCCTTCGACCTCAGCCTTTTCAACCAGAGCGACGGCTCCGGCGGTGAAGATATTGCGCTTCGACAGGACTTCTTCCGATTCAGCACGCAGCTTTTCATCGGCGATGAGATCGAGGCGCAGAAGCGAGGTGAAAACACGGAATGGATTGTGCTTCAGGGCAGCATCATCGATTGGACGGAAGGCGGTCGAATGAACCGGGACACCGGCGGCACTCAAATCGTAATAGCCAACCGGGAACATGCCCATGACCGCGAAGACGCGGCGCATCATCGACAGCTCAGCGGCTGTGCCGAGACGAATTGCACCGTGACGTTCCTCGGAGATGCGTTCCAGCGAGTCTGTTTCCGTCAAACGCTCATGCAGATGTGTATCGTCTGCCAGCACCTTGGCATTTACGTCGGCGACGAGTTCCATCAAGGTGCCATAGGCAGGCACTTCTTCCCTGTACATGGCCGACATGGCTGCAGAGAAAGCGGAGCGAATGGCGTCCGGCGAAACGAATTTCTGGTCTTTCATGGCGAAAATTTCCGTCGAATGGGGCATCTTCGGGTGATGCATGTCGTACTTGGGAGGAACATGCATGGATTATGATGAAAATGTATCATATCAGCCGTTTTGCCGTTATGATCGCGACGAACGCAACTATGTTAATGCGAGAATGGAATGAAGCTGAGCAGAAGACTGATCCCGGACATCGCCACGCTGCAGGCATTTGAGTGTGCTGCCCGCCACGGAAGTTTCACCCAGGCGGCCAATGAACTCAATCTCACCCAGAGCGCGGTCAGCCGTCAGATCAAGGATCTGGAAAGCCAGCTCGGCGTGCTTCTCTTCGAGCGCATCCGCCAGCGTATTCTTCTGTCCGATGCCGGGCGCAAGTTCCTGCCGGAAGTGCGACGTCTTCTCAATCAGACTGAGGATACGATGCTGCGCGCCATGGCATCCGCGCAATCGACATCGTCGTTCAGCGTCGCGACCTTGCCGACATTCGGCACACGCTGGCTGATGCCGCGGATTTCCGATTTCATCGAAAAGCACCCCGGTATTGCCATCAATGTCGCGTCGCGCTCCGGTGTCTTCGATTTCGAGGAGCAGCCTTTTGATCTCGCGATTCACTATGGCCAGCCTGTCTGGGCACATGCCAACTGTACCTTCCTGTGCAGCGAAGTCATTGTGCCGGTCGCCAGCCCCAGCCTGTTAGAAGTGCGCCATCCGTCCGCCCCGGAAGAACTTGAAAACGAGCCTTTGCTGCATCTTGCGACACGGCCCAAAATGTGGGCGCAATGGTTCGAAAGCTGCGGTGTCGAGGGGCGGTCGGCCTATCGTGGGCACCGATTTGACCAGTTCTCGATGGTTATCGGCGCGGCATTGGCCGGTTTGGGCTTCGCGCTTCTACCACTCTATCTGATCGAGCAGGAATTGCTCAGCGGCGAACTTGTCATGCTTTTTGAGAAGCCGATGCGAACCGAGAATGAATATTATCTCGTCGTGCCGGAAGGGAAACTGGAAAACCCGTTGACGCAGGTGTTTTGTCAGTGGATTGCCGGGCAGGTGGGGAATACCGACTATTCAATGCTGGTTCATTCCAAACCGGAATGAATTGTTGCGCAAATAACGCTGTCCAACCGGCTTTCGCGGCGTGAAATAGAAACAGTCGGGCAGAGTGCCCGTATTCCACTATTTAAAATGGTTGCTCTCAATGCTGAACGATCCGCGCTCCCATGGTCTTTGGGAAAAGACCGCCCCTGCTGCTCCCGAGACGGCCGCGCTGCAAGGTGATCTGACTGCGGATGTGGTGATCGTTGGGGGCGGTTTTACCGGTCTCTCGACAGCTCTGCATCTGGCCGAGAAAGGCACGCGAGCCATCGTCCTCGAAGGTATAGAGATCGGCTATGGCGGTTCTGGCCGCAATGTCGGTCTGGTCAATGCAGGCATGTGGGTCATGCCGGATGATCTGCCCGGCGTGCTCGGTCAGAAATATGGTGACCGGTTACTTGATGTCCTCGGCAATGCGCCGAAGCTTGTCTTCGAAATCGTTGAGAAGCACAAGATTGCCTGCGAAGTCGAGAAGCAAGGCACGCTCCACTGCGCCGTCGGAAAGAAGGGCCTGAAGGAACTTGAGGACCGCTATGAGCAGTGGGCGCGTCGTGGCGCTAATGTGAAACTGCTAGACGCCAAGGAAACCGAAGCCAAGGTCGGAACCAAGGCTTATGCGGGCTCACTGCTCGATCTGCGCGCCGGTACGATCCAACCGCTCGCCTATGTGCGCGGGCTGGCCCATGCTGCCATTGCCGCCGGTGCGACTGTATTTACCGGAAGTCCGGTGATCGGGGCCGAGGAAAAGAGCGGCAAATGGGTGGTCAAGACCGCCAAGGGTTCCGTGACGGCAAACTGGGTCGTTGTGGCGACAAATGCCTACACCAATGCGCCATGGCCGGAAGTGCGCGCCGAGCTGGTTCACTTGCCATATTTCAACATGGCCACGAAGCCGCTGTCGGATAATATCAAGCGCTCCATATTGCCGGAACGTCAGGGTGTGTGGGATACAAAGGAAGTTCTCTCATCCTTCCGTTTCGACCAACAGGGTCGCCTCGTTTTCGGCAGCGTCGGTGCGTTGCGCAACACGGGTGCTGCCGTGCACAAGGCATGGGCAAAGAAATCGTTGAAGCGTCTCTTCCCGCAGATCGGCGAAGTCGAGTTTGAAGCTGAATGGTATGGCAAGATCGGCATGACCGATGACAGCCTGCCGAAATTCCATCGCCTGGCGCGTAATGTGGTTGGGTTCTCCGGTTACAACGGTCGCGGCATCGCGCCGGGGACGGTCTTTGGAAAACTGCTTTCGCAGCTCGTTTCGGGCGAGATCAAGGAAGACGATCTGCCGCTGCCGGTCAGCGATCCGAAGGAACAGAATTTCCGAGGTCTGCGTGAAGCCTATTACGAGGCCGGTGCGCAGGTTGCGCATGTCGCCGAGATTGTTATCTGATGTGTTAATCTTTTGCCGGGAATGGGTTCGCGGTTGTCATAAAACCGCATTGCAATTCCTCTAATGCCATCCGCATCTTCTCCATGCTTGGAGATACGGATGGCTGTTCTGCAAAACATTCAATGTTTTACAAGCCTTCCGATGGATATGATTCCGCCGGGAGGCTTTTGTTTTCCGGGTTCACGTTGCAGGATGTTTGACAGGTGCACCATGAATGGAAATGATCGTGCCTATCGCCATGGCAGTATCTGCGCGCTATCACTTCGCACGCGTCAGGATTGCACCGGCATCGCTGGTCATGCTGGCGAACATTATACAGAAATTCGAGGAGCGAATCCCATGAACAAGATGCTGAAGCGGGCCGTTGCCGTACCTGCGCTTCTTGCTCTTTCCATCGCCGTGGCACAGGCCGATACGCTGACGCTCTATACGTCGCAACCCGAAGCGGATGCGACCAAGACGGTTGAAGCTTTTCGCAAGGCCAATCCGGATACGGATGTGCAGATTTTCCGTTCGGGAACGAGCGAACTCCTCACCAAGCTTGCCGCCGAGTTTTCGGCTGGCGCGCCGCAGCCTGATGTTCTGCTGATCGCCGACGCGGTGACGATGGAAGGTCTGAAGAAGGACAAGCGCCTGCTCGCCTATCCGGAAGCCAAGGTCGGTGGTTTTGCTACGGATAGCTATGACGCCGACAAGACCTATTTCGGCTCCAAGCTGATCACCACCGGCATCGCCTATAATACGGGTGCGAGCCAGAAGCCTGAACATTGGGCCGATCTCGCAAAGGCCGACTATAAGGGGCAGGTTGTCATGCCAAGCCCGCTTTATTCGGGTGCAGCGGCCTATCTCCTGAGCGGTTTCGCGCTCAACAAGGATCTCGGCTGGGATTATTTCAAGAACCTCAAGGCCAATGAACTGGCAAGCGTCAAGGGCAATGGCGCAGTGCTGAAGTCGGTTGCGAGTGGCGAAAAGCCATATGGCATTCTCGTTGACTTCATGGCGCTTAATGCCAAGGCCAAGGGTTCGCCGATCGAGTTTGTCTTCCCGCCGGAAGGTGTGCCTGCCGTGACTGAACCAGTTGCGATCATGGCAACCGCCAAGAACGTCGATGGTGCCAAGAAGTTCGTTGATTTCATCCTGTCGGATGATGGCCAGAAGCTGGCACTTGAGCAGGGCTATCTGCCTGCCAAGGAAGGCGTCGGCCGCCCTGCATGGCTGCCGGAAGGCACCAAGATCAACATCATGTCTATCGACACCCAGAAGGTTCTCTATCAGACTGATGCCGACAAGAAGCAGTTCTCCGAGCTGTTTGGCGGATAAAAACGAAAATGCGGATGTTTCGAGATCTTCAGGGCCGGGATACGGCCCTGATTGTTGGTGTAACGCTGATTGTTGCTGTGCTGTCGCTTCTGCCGATGGCGCGTCTGCTTGTTGAGCTTGTTGCGCCGCAGGGACAGTTTTCGACATCCGTTCTTTCCGAAACACTGAGCAGCCGTTCAACATGGGTTGCCACATGGCATTCCCTGCAGATCGGTATTGGCGGCACGCTGCTGGCGCTGGTCTTTGGCATTGTGGCGGCGTTGCTCGTCGGCCTCACAGATATGCGCGGGCGCAATGTCTTCGTGCTTTTCTATGTGACCCCGCTCTTGATCGCCCCGCAGGTAACAGCGCTGGCGTGGCTCCAGCTTTTCGGGCCTTCCAGCCAGTTCCTCAAGATCATCGGCATGGCGCCGCCGCTGGGAAGCCGCAATCCGCTCTATTCCGTCTGGGGCATTATCTTTCTGCTTGGTGTGCAATATGGACCGCTGGTCTTTCTGATTGTACGGGCGGGTTTGCGCAAGCTTCCGCGCGAGCTGGTGGAAGCGGGTCTGAGTGCCGGTGCCAGCAAATGGACCGTTCTGCGCACCATTATCCTGCCGCTGATGACGCCATCGATTATCGGAGCTGCGGCCTTGGCTTTTGTGTCGTGCGTCGGGAATTTCGGCATCCCGGCATTTTTGGGAATTCCGTCGAATTATCTGGTTCTGCCAACGCTGATTTATCAGCGTCTTGCGGGCGGCGGGCCAGCGGTGCTCTCCAGCGTCGCCGTGCTTTCTGTGCTGATCGGTCTGATCGCAATGGCAGGGATCGCCGCGCAGGATTATGCCTCCCGCCGTCGCGATTTCCGCATTGTGTCAACGTCGCTTCCAGCGGCACCTTTTGCGCTTGGCGTATGGCGTGTGTGGGCAGAGCTTGGTGCATGGCTGTTGATCGTGATCGTGCTGTTTCTGCCGCTGATCGGCTTGACGCTTTCAGCACTGGTTCCGGCCTATGGCGTTCCGCTTACATTTGCGACGGCAACGCTTGAAAATTTCCGCTTTGTCATGCTTGAACACAGCGGATCAGCCCGCGCTTTTGGCAACAGTATTCTGCTGTCGGTGGTGACGGCGGGTTTTGCTGTGCTGATTGCCGTTCCGCTTGCCTATATGCTGGCATGGCGCAAACGGCGCTGGACGCCGATCCTCAATTTCGCAGCCGAGCTGCCTTATGCTCTTCCGGGCGTCGTGCTGGCCATCGCCTGCTTGCTGATGTTCCTGAAGCCGTTGCCGGTGGTCGGCCTCAGCCTCTACAACACGCTCTGGATCATCCTGTTTGCCTATCTTGCACGCTTCTTCGTGTTGGCGCTGCGGCCAACGGTGGCTGGCCTCCACCAGATCGACCGTGCGCTGGAAGAAGCCGCGCGAGTTGCGGGCGCAGGCCTTTTCTATCGGCTGCGGACTATTATATTTCCTCTTGTCGCACCAGCGACGCTTGCAGGGGGTGTGCTCATTTTCATGACCGCATTTTGTGAGCTGACGGTTTCAGCGCTACTATGGGCGTCGGGATCGGAAACGCTGGGCGTTGTGATGTTTTCTTTCGAACAGGCGGGCGATTCCGCCTATGCGGCTGCCATATCCATTCTGGCCGTTGCGGTGACATTCATGCTGATGCTTGCAACAAATCTGTTTGCGCGGCGTCTTCCAAACGGAGTGCTGCCATGGCGCGACTGAAAATCGCTTCTGTTTCCAAGGACTTCAACGAGTTTCAGGCCCTGTCTGAAGTGTCGCTTGATGTGAAGGACGGCGAGTTCGTTGCCATTCTCGGCCCATCCGGCTGCGGCAAGACCACGCTTCTGCGGATGATTGCAGGTTTTGAAGATGTTGACGGTGGCGAAATCCATATTGGTGACAGCCGTGTTTCCCATGTGGATGGGAACGTCCCACCGGAGAAGCGGCAGGTCGGTATCGTCTTCCAGAATTATGCGCTCTGGCCGCATATGACCGTGGCCGAGAATGTTGGCTATAGTCTGCGAGTGGCAAAGGTTGCCAAAGCCGAGCGCGAGGCCCGTGTGAAGCAAGCGCTGGCGCTGGTTGATCTTGACGGTTTCGGTGATCGCCGCCCGGCCAATCTTTCGGGTGGTCAGCGGCAGCGTGTGGCTTTGGCCCGCTGTCTGGTAGCTGCCCCTTCGCTCGTATTGTTTGACGAACCGCTTGCCAATCTCGACGTGCATTTGCGTGCTTCGATGGAAGACGAGTTTGCAGCTTTCCACAAGCGCACTGGCACGACGATTATCTATATCACGCATGACCAGGCCGAGGCCATGGCGCTTGCTGACCGTATTGCGGTTCTCGACCACGGCAAGCTTCAGCAGTTCGATACGCCGCGCAAACTCTATGAGGAACCGGCCAGCGAGATGGTCGCGTCCTTTATCGCGCATGGCATGGTTCTGCCTGCGGAGGTCGTGTCCTTTGCGCAAGCGGGACATTGCGAAGCACTGGTGTTGGGAAGCCGCGCGCAGGTGCGTTGTTCCGGCATTGAAATGCCGCGTGCCAATGCGCAGCTATGCGTTCGTGCAGAAGATCTGGCATTGACCGAAGCCAGTGGCATTCCTGTGCGGGTCAAACGTTCTGTTTATCGGGGTGGCGGTTCACGGATTGAAGCCTCACCGCTTTCAAAGCCGGATATTCACCTGCATTTTGAGCTGCGCGATCCGGTGCGGCTGGAAGAAGGCGATGAGGTCCGCGTCGCCATTCGCGGCGGCTGGATCATTCCAACGGATGAAATGCCGGTGAGAAGAGTTTCGACCGGCTTTCCAATCGGCAACAAGATATAAAAAATTTTTCAACTTGTGATGTAAGTTTCTTGCAGATATACACCCGATCTGGTGCTTTACCTGGAGGGGGCGATGGGGGCGGGGCGGTTTTCCAATATAGATGGGTTGCGCGCGATTGCAGCCACATCGGTTTTATTTCATCATATCTTTGGTGATTTCATCCGGGACGCATCTGATCAGAGTACAGCTCTGATTGGTTTTCTTACCTCGATAGTTTCGAGTTTTGACTTCGGCCGTTTTGGCGTGGTGCTGTTTTTTCTGATCAGCGGTTTCGTGGTGCCTTTCAGCATCAAGGGTGACCAGCCGATCAGGCGATTTGCAATCGGTCGGTTCTTCCGTCTATACCCTGCGTTCTGGCTTTCACTGCTTTTCATGTGTGGCTATCTGGTATTCACCGGAAACACGCCAGAATTGAAAACCGTGCTGGCCAATGCGACCATGGCGGCGAATGTTTTCGGGCAGCCGTGGCTTTCCGGTGTTTACTGGACGCTGTTTATCGAGCTGGCCTTCTATGTATTGATCGCCGTGGCCTTCATGGCCGGGATTTTGCGACAACCCTTGCTGGTCTTCGCGGCCGGGCTGTTGCTGGCGCTCTCAACCGGTGGGCCGTTTCTGCTGCGCTTCCTCGGCGTCAATCTGCCCGTTATCTATATCGGGCTTCATCTATCGTTTCTGTTTTGCGGATTGCTGCTCCGCTTTGCCGTCATTGAAAAGGAAAGGGGCGCTTTATGGGCGGCTCTCGTGCTGATCATTGTACAGATGAGCATTATTGTCTCGATTGGAGACTTTTCTCTTGCTCGAAATGACACGTTCTTCATCGTGGGAAAATTCCCGGTCATTGCATCTTATTTGGCAGCTTTTTTCGTCTTTCTTCTGTCACTCTGGACGATGAGACCACAATCGGAGCTTCTGTCTTCAACAGGTGAGATAAGTTACTCGATCTATCTTTTTCACGTCCCGGTCTGTTGGACGATTTACCTGTTCTTGCCGCCGACAGGCACCTTAAGCGATCTCATCACGATAGCATTGTGTGTCGTTGGATCGTTCGCGGTTTCGATCCTGACTTATCGTTATGTGGAGAAGCCGATGATTGCGGTTGGCCGAAGGATTTCTGGACAAGTCAATCGTCCCTTACAACAGGCGGCAAGCTGAACGGCCTCTACGCAAGATCGCAAAGGCCGTTCGTCGTTTTCATTTCTTCTTCATTGCTTCCAGCAACGCAGCGCCAAAACCGCCGGTTGATGGCTGTTCCTGTTTGCGCTGCGGCGCGAAGTTCTTAGCGGGCTGCCGGTCGCGGCTTATAGGGTCACGTGGGGCAGGGGATTCGCCACCATCCTTGCGCATCGTGAGGCCGATGCGCTTGCGTGGCACGTCTACTTCCGTCACGCGCACCTTCACCACATCGCCAGCCTTGACCACTTCATGCGGGTCTTTGACAAAGCGGTCGGCGAGCTGCGAAACATGGACAAGCCCGTCCTGATGCACGCCGATATCAACGAATGCACCAAAGGCCGCAACATTTGTGACGGTGCCTTCCAACATCATGCCGGGTTTCAGGTCCTTGATGTCATCAATGCCGTCCGCAAATGTCGCGGTCTTGAATTCAGGACGCGGGTCGCGGCCGGGCTTGTCGAGCTCGGCAATAATGTCGCGCACGGTTGGCAGGCCGAAACGCTCATCGACAAAGACGCGCGGATCGAGTGCCTTGAGCGCTGCGCTGTCGCCCATGAGACTGCGCACATCGCGACCGCAGGCAGAAACGATCTTCTTGGCAATGCCATAGGCTTCCGGGTGAACGGAGGATGCATCGAGCGGCTCGGTGCCGTTCGCGATACGCAGGAAGCCTGCGCATTGTTCAAAAGCGCGGTTGCCGAGGCGGGCGACTTTCAGAAGTTCCTTGCGGTTCTTGAAGGCACCGGCGTCATCGCGATGCGCGACAATTGCTTCGGCGAGCGACTTTCCGAGACCGGACACACGCGCCAGCAGTGAGGCGGATGCCGTGTTGAGATCAACGCCGACAGCGTTCACTGCATCTTCGACCACTGCATCGAGCGAACGCGCCAGACGGGACTGATCGACATCATGCTGGTATTGGCCGACGCCGATGGATTTCGGCTCGATCTTGACGAGTTCCGCCAAAGGGTCCTGCAAGCGGCGGGCGATGGAAACGGCACCGCGCAGCGATACGTCGAGCTGCGGGAATTCGGCTGCTGCGGCTTCTGATGCCGAATAGACCGATGCACCTGCTTCCGACACGATGACTTTCAGCGGCTTTGGCGCGGGCATGTCGGTGAGCATATCCACGACAAGCCGTTCGGTTTCGCGACTGCCTGTGCCATTGCCGATGGCAATCAGCTCGATCTTGTGTTTGCGGATCAGGCTTGCCAGTTCGGCCTGGGTGCCACGCACATCGTTCTTTGGCGGAAACGGATAGACCGTCGTTGTGTCGAGCAGTTTGCCCGTACCATCGATGATTGCGACCTTGACGCCGGTGCGGATGCCTGGATCAAGGCCCATGGTGGCACGCGAACCGGCAGGCGCGGCCAACAGCAGGTCTTTGAGGTTGCGGGCGAAGACGTTGATGGCTTCTTCCTCGGCGCGTTCACGCAAGTCGCGCATCAGATCAAGCGACAACGAAAGCGAAAGTTTGACGCGCCATGCCCAGCCAGCAACTTCCATGAGCCAGCGATCACCGGGCAGGGTTGCACCGATATTATAGGCGGCGGCAATCTTGCGTTCGACCGGCTTTACAGGCGAGGTGTCGTCGGCGTCGATTTCAATGTCGAGCGACAGAAAATCCTCGTTGCGGCCGCGCAGCATGGCGAGAGCGCGGTGGCCTGCAACATTTGCCCAGCGTTCGGAATGGTCGAAATAATCGGAGAACTTCGCGCCTGCGCCCTGTTTGCCATCGACAACGCGCGAGCGCAACACGGCACGATCTTTGAGATAGTTGCGCAGATTGCCGAGCAGTTCGGCGTTTTCTGCAAAGCCTTCAGCGATGATGTCGCGCGCACCATCCAGTGCTGCCTTCACATCGGCAACGTCTCCGGTGACATATTGCACAGCAATCTCGGCGGGAACCAGCCTGCGGTCGGTGAGTATCGCTTCGGCAAGGGGGCCAAGGCCGCGTTCGCGGGCAATTTCCGCTTTGGTGCGGCGCTTGGGCTTATAGGGAAGATAAAGATCTTCAAGCTCGGCCTTGGTCTGAACGCCAGCGATTTTCAGTTCCAGTTCCGGTGTCAGCTTTTCCTGACTGCGGATCGATTCCAGAATGGAGCTGCGGCGTGCTTCGAGTTCGCGCAAGTAGGAGAGGCGCTCTGAAAGCTGGCGCAGTTGCGTGTCATCAAGCCCGCCGGTGACTTCCTTGCGGTAACGGGCGACGAAAGGCACGGTTGAGCCTTCATCCAGCAGGCCAATAGCGGCGATTGCCTGTTCCGGCTTTGCATTGATCTCCGCCGCTATAATCCCGGCAATACGCTTGGTGATGTCCGCCATGTATTTTCCAATTCTCCACTATTACGGCGAACATAGTCGGATGCCGGTTCGGCGCAATCAAGGCAGTATCGATGTTCCACAGGAAAGGCGTCGATTTACCTCTTCACGCGCATGTGAACAGCCTCCCTCTTTTTAAATCGAATTTAAACGATACTTATATCGTGAAATGACGATATGAATGAAGATCAGCGAGGTGACCATGATGTCGGCTAATCAATCTATAGCAACGGCTATGCCGTTGGACGAGATACTCAAGGCACTTGGCCATCCAGTTCGTCTCGACATTTTGAGCTGGCTCAAGCAGCCGGAGAGGCATTTCTCCGCTCAGCACATGCCCCTGGAGATGGGTGTGTGCGCCGGTCAGTTCGAACGGTGCGGTCTTTCCCAATCCACCGTTTCTGCTCATTTGTCCGTGCTGACGAAAGCGGGGCTGATTACGCCCCACCGCGTTGGCCAATGGACCTTCTACAAGCGCGATGAGGAGGCGATTACCGCCTTGCTCAAATCATTGTCCGATCTTTAATCCATCCTGAAACGATCTTTCCCACTTGAAGGAAATGCATCCATGGCCACATTGTTCGATCCAGTTACTATCGGCGATCTCAAGCTTGCCAATCGCATCGTTATGGCACCGCTGACGCGCAATCGCTCACCCCGCGCTGTGCCAAACGATCTCAACGTTACCTATTATGAACAGCGCGCAAGCGCCGGTCTTATCATCACCGAGGCAACGCCGATCAGCCATCAGGGGCAAGGCTATGCCGATGTGCCGGGCCTTTATTCCGATGAGCAGCTTGCCGGCTGGAAGCGCGTGACCGACGCCGTGCATAGCGCAGGCGGCAAGATCGTCGTGCAGATGTGGCATGTGGGCCGTATTTCGCACGACAGCCTGCAGCCAAATGGCGGCAAGCCGGTAGCACCTTCGGCCATCACGGCCAAGTCGAAGACCTATCTCGTGCATCCTGATGGCACAGGCGAATTTGCGCCAACCTCCGAGCCGCGCGCACTGGACAAGAGCGAGTTGCCGGAAATCGTTGCGACCTATGCCAAAGCTGCAAAGGACGCTGTTGAAGTAGCTGGTTTTGACGGTGTCGAAATCCACGCTGCAAACGGCTATCTGATCGATCAGTTCCTGCGTTCGGGCAGCAATCACCGCACCGATGAATATGGTGGCTCGATCGAAAACCGCGCCCGCTTCCTGTTCGAAGTCGTCGATGCCGTGACGAAAGCGGTTGGTGCCGGAAAGGTCGGTATTCGTCTTTCGCCGGTAACACCTGCCAATGACTCATCGGATTCCGATCCACAGCCGCTGTTCGACTATGTGCTCGAAAAGCTTGCCTCTTACGGTCTTGCATATATTCACATCATCGAAGGTGCGACCGGCGGTCCACGCGATTTCCAGCAGGGTCCGCAGCCATTCGATTATGCGCGTCTCAAGCGGGTCTATCGCGATGCGGGCGGCAAGGCTGCATGGATGGTCAACAATGGTTATGACCGCGCACTTGCCGAAGAGGAAGTCGAAAGCGGTCGCGCCGATGTGGTTGCCTTTGGCAAGCCGTTTATCTCAAATCCGGATCTTGTTCGCCGTTTGAAGGATAATTCGCCGCTCAATGAGCTGGATCAGCAGCATATGTATGGCGGTGGTGCCAAGGGCTATACGGACTATCCGCTCCTTGCCTGATCATGAAAATAAAGAGGCCGGAGAAACTCTGGCCTCTTTGTCGTTTATAACCTTGCCCGGGTTGAGCGCGGGGTGGCGAGCAGCAGATTGGTTTCGCTGGCCTTGATGCCCGGCACCAGTCGAATGCGGCGCAGCACGGCATCGAAATCGGTCAGTGTTGCAGCACCCAGTTCCACCACCAGATCGAAACGACCATTGGTAGTGTGAACGGCTGAAATTTCCGAGAAGCCACCAAGCGCCTTGACCACACGGTCGGCGACATGGCCTTCGATTTCGATCATCATGATGCCACGCACCGGCAGATCGACCGCATCGGACCGCAGGATCACTGTGTAGCCGATGATGTCTCCGGACTGTTCCAGTCGTTCCATACGGGCGCGAACCGTCGCGCGGGAAACACCGAGATCGATTGCCACATCCGAAATGCTGCGTCGGCCATTGTGACGTAAAAGCGTGATTAGCTTTTCATCCAGGTCGTCCATGTTTTCTCCATTTTGAAAAGCCAATCCGACATTCTGATAAACCAAACCATTAAAATTGCCAATCCGGTTGCTTCACATCGCCAAGCGTAAATGGTCAATCTAGGGCAATAATTTCTCTGGAGTAGCACTTTATGCATTGCAAGATTTTGGGATTGCCTGTTCAGGAAGGCACTGGACGTCTCGGCTGCAATATGGGCCCTGACGGTTATCGCGCCGCTGGCATTGCGGATGCAATTCGCGAGCTTGGCCACGAGTTTACCGATCTCGGCAATCTGGCTCCGGCTGAACTGCGCCCGCTGACCCATCCCAATCCTGTGATCAAGGCACTGCCGCAGGCTGTCGCCTGGATCGAAGCAATCAGCGAAGCTGCTTATCGCGAAAGCGAAGAAGGTTTCCCGATCTTCCTCGGTGGCGATCATCTGCTTGCAGCAGGCACTGTTCCCGGCATTGCGCGCCGCGCCGCGGAAAAGGGCCTCAAGCAATTTGTGCTGTGGCTTGATGCGCATACGGATTTCCATACGCTGGAAACGACGGGCAGCGGCAATCTGCATGGTACACCTGTTGCCTATTACACGGGCCAGAAGGGCTTTGAAGGCTATTTTCCGACATTGGCAGCGCCGATTGATCCCGCCAATGTTTGCATGATGGGCATTCGCAGTGTTGATCCGGCAGAACGTGCTGCGATCAAGCAGACCGATGTTGCCGTCTATGACATGCGCCTTATTGATGAGCACGGTGTGGCAGCCCTGTTGCGCCGCTTCCTGCAGCGCGTGAAGGACGAAAACGGTCTTCTTCATGTGAGTCTCGATGTCGATTTCCTTGAACCTTCGATTGCGCCCGCTGTGGGCACCACGGTTCCCGGCGGTGCGACCTTCCGTGAAGCACATCTCATCATGGAAATGCTGCACGACAGCGATCTGGTGACAAGCCTCGATCTCGTTGAGCTTAATCCGTTTCTCGATGAACGCGGACGCACCGCAACCGTGATGGTTGACCTGATGGCGAGCCTTTTGGGCCGCAGCGTCATGGACCGTCCAACCATCAATTACTGAATTCAGGAGGCCGCATTGATGCGACGCCAGATGTCGCTCATCTGGCCGCAGATGCTTTAGGAGTAATAATGACCCAACCGAACCTCAATATCGTCCCTTTCGTCAGTGTCGATCACATGATGAAGCTGGTGCTTTCCGTCGGCGTCGAAACCTTCCTCAAGGAGCTCGCCGATTATGTGGAAGAGGATTTCCGCCGCTGGGAAAGCTTCGACAAGACGCCGCGCGTGGCTTCGCATTCCGATGAAGGCGTGATCGAGCTGATGCCGACAAGCGACGGTACGATGTACGGCTTCAAATATGTGAACGGTCATCCGAAGAATACGCGTGACGGCCTGCAGACGGTTACGGCCTTTGGCGTTCTCTCGGATGTTGGCAGCGGTTATCCGATGCTTCTGACCGAAATGACCATTCTGACGGCGCTGCGCACGGCTGCAACCTCGGCAGTCGCAGCCAAGCATCTTGCGCCGAAGAATGCGCGCACGATGGCGATCATCGGCAACGGCGCTCAGAGTGAGTTTCAGGCCCTGGCGTTCAAGGCAATTCTCGGTATCGACAAGCTGCGTCTCTATGACATTGACCGCACGGCTTCGGAAAAATGCGCGCGCAATCTGGAAGGTGCAGGCATTGATATCGTGATCTGCAAGGATGTTGAAGAAGTGGTCGAGGGTGCGGAAATCATCACGACCGTAACGGCCGACAAGCTTAATGCGACGATCCTGACCGACAATATGGTTGGTGCTGGCGTTCATATCAACGCGGTTGGCGGTGACTGCCCAGGCAAGACGGAGCTGCACGGCGATATCCTCCGTCGTTCGGATATCTTCGTCGAATATCCGCCGCAGACCCGCATTGAAGGCGAAATCCAGCAGCTTCCGGAAGATTATCCCGTCAATGAATTGTGGGAAGTGATTACCGGCAAGACCGAAGGCCGCAAGGATGTGCGTCAGATAACGCTGTTCGACTCTGTCGGCTTTGCAACGGAAGACTTTTCGGCTCTGCGCTATGTTCGTGACAAGCTGAAGGATACGGGCTTTTATGAGCAGCTCGATCTGCTGGCTGATCCGGATGAGCCGCGCGATCTTTACGGCATGTTGTTGCGCCACAAGCAGCAGCTTCAGGCCGAAAAGTCCAAGCCAGCGGCCTGATTTCTGATCTTTTGAGCAGCTTCCACTTTTGGAAGATGGGCTCTACCTGTTGCAACCCTGCCGCGCTTGATGCGCGGCGGGGACGCTCTTTCACAATCAATGCGATAAACTCTTGTGCCGTGCGCGATTTCTATTATTGCAGGATGTGATTTCTGTGATGGGGTGCATCGAGCATGGGCGACAGGGTGGAAAGCGAAACATTCTTTAGACAATCGGCAAGGACCGTGCGGCTTGCCGCCAGCCCCGTCGTCTTCTGCGAGACACTCGGCCTTTTTCAGGCTCCCCTTGGCCAATCTCTTGATATAGTTGTCGTATTTTCCAGTCCCTGGGGGCTGGAAGAACTCTGCACGACACGCAAATTCTGGCGCGTCATTGCCGACGAACTGTCGGTGCATGGCATCGCTTCTTTCCGTTTTGACTGGCCCGGCACGGGCGATGGGCGTGATGACATCGATTTTTCACAGGGGCTGGCGCTCTGGCAAAATACCTTGGTGGAGGCTGCTCGGAAAGCGCGCGACCTGTCAGGGGCACGCCGCGTCATTATCATAGGGCAGAGCCTTGGTGCAGCCGTCGCTGCCGAAACTGCAGCCCGGATCGACGGTATCGCGGCATTGGCGCTACTGGCGCCGGTCATTTCAGGACGGTTCTATACGCGCGAACTGGCCGTCTGGTCGAGCATGGTCGATGCCGATCTGGGACTGACCGATGCGCAGAGGATCAAGAACAGCGTTTCCATCGCATCGCTGACGATGCAGCGGCAAGTGGCTGCCGATGTGAAGAAGATCAATCTTCTGTCACTGGAGACGAAGCCCGCGCCGCAATGTCTTTTGCTGGCACGGACGGAGCGTCCGAACGATGCCGAACTGGCGACGCATCTGGAAAAACTGGGTGCGGACGTGACGGTTGAAGCCTTTGCCGATTACGACAAGCTGATTTCGAACCCGGTTATCTCTCGGCTTCCTCTGGAAGTCGCGGATCGGCTTGTCGATTGGGTGGCAGGCCTTGCAGGGTCTGATCCTGCGCAGAATAAGCCCGATGATAGCGCTCTTGGCGGCTCGTTGACGGGCGACGGTTTTATCGAAACGCCTGTATCTTTCGGTTCTGGCGATCGCCTTTCAGGCGTTATCTGTGCGCCCTTGGGCGAACGGCGCGGCAGAACGGTCCTTTTCCTGTCATCATCCTATGACCGGCGTGTCGGATGGGGCCGCACCACTGTTGATATGGCACGCAAGCTTGCACGGGAAGGGTTGGCTTCCCTGCGCTTCGACATCGCGAATGCAGGTGATAGTCCACCCAATCCGGGCATGCCGGAACAGGTGCTTTACACCCAAGGACCAGAAACAGATGTTGCCGAAGCTCTCGATTATCTTGACGCCATAGGCTGGGGGCGTCCCGTTGTCGCCGGACGGTGCAGCGGTGCGTTTCTGGGGTTCCACAGCGCCCTCAAAGATGAACGCATTTCCGGTGCGGTTCTCGTCAATCCGGTGACATTTTATTGGGCGCCAGAGCGCTCGGTTGAGGATGCTGTTCGCGAAGGCAATCGCACGCTGGAGGATTACGGCAGTCGCGCGCTCCGTGCCGAAACATTCCAGCGTCTGTTTCGCGGTGAATTGGACATCCGTGCTATCCTGCGCAACCTCATGCGAGGGATCGTCGGGCGTGTTCGCAGTCTGGCACGCAAGCTGCTGCGCAGCCGCACAGTGGAAGGACGAGCGGTCTACTCGGCTTTTGACGAATTGAAGCAACGTCAGGTACCAGTGGCATTGGTCTATGCCGAAAAGGACACCGGGCGCGAACATTTCGATTTCTATTTCGATCAGGCGGGCAGCAGCGTGCAGGGTTTCGACAATGTGTCGGTCGCCCTCATTCCCGATGCCGATCATAATCTGACGCCGGAACATTCACGCGAAATCTATATCGATGAGATCCGTTCGCTGGCCATGCGTGGTTAGAACCAGACGATCCGGGACGAACCGGCGATACGGATTTCGCCCGTTGGTTTCTCCTGCGCATCCTTACGCGGGATGAGTGCGATGCGTTTGGTCTCATTGGGAGCAAGGTGAAACCAGTTCTCCGCCGCGCGCCAGTCACCTGCATCGATGCTGACGGATTGGGCCAGAACCGGTGTTTTCAGATCGAGGAACCAGTTCCCGTTCTTTTCGACAGGCACAGCTTCGACGGCGGCATCGTGAAAGGCCTTTGTCCGTCCAAGCGGAAAGTGAAACGCTTCAGCGACTGTAACATCATTACGCTTCAGTCGAGCCACCGTGACGTCATGTGCCGCAGGGCCGAAACGATAGGCGTAAGTGACATCGAAAAATGCGCCGAACAGGTCGGTGGCGGGGACGGTTATCGTTGAACGACCGGCAATTGAAAGATCTTGGCGACCGGAAGCCACCGGCTGCGAACCGGTGCGCAGACATGCTAATTCAAGCGAAAGATCAGCGGATTCCACCTGCTCGTTCAGAATGTGAATCGCAAGGCCGTTGATGCCTTCATCGGTCAAGGCGAGTTGTTGCGGGCGGAAGGCGCGCTTGAGGCCATACCACGAAGCCTTGGGTTCGCCGGTCGCATCGATCATGCCCCAACCGGCACCCGGCAGAAGATCCTGAAACATCCAGAGAAGTGCACCAAAACAGGTGCTTTCGGGGCGTCTCCATTCGGCGAAGGTCGCTTCCATCACTTCCGCAGTGACGGCGCGGGAAAGGTGGAGATATTGTTCCATATCCTCGCGCCGCAACCGCGCCGGATCGTAGCTGTATAACATCTCCAGATAGGCGTCCCGCACATCCTCGAAATCCCAGGATACGCCACGATCGCGGGGCACACCTGCCTTCCAGCGCGGATCGTGGACTGGCGGCACATCGAGATGGGTTTTCAGCGTGCGCGTTTCCGGCACGTTGGAGAAGGCCAGACATTCGGTCGCAAAGCGCACTTCCGCACGCCGTGCATCTTCCATTGGTCGGCAATAGGCACTGACGCCGTAATAGTGGCTGACACCTTCATTGCTGATGAAGGGGAGGGCGCCATAGCAGGGCGAATTCGGCACATAGGGAATATTCGGGCAAAGCTCGACAGCGATGCTGGGTAAAATTTCCTCGGTAAGCGGACCTTTCCAGGTTGCTTCCGGGAGGCCCATCATCGCGCCTTGTTGGTAGATTTCGCTGCCGCCGCAAAGAACTGTCAGCGACGGCGCATGTCGGACGGCGTTGAGAATCTGACAAGCTTCCGCTCTTACTTTGGCGACAAAAGTTTCGTCCTTCACCGGGTAATCGAAGTTGGCGAACATGAAGTCCTGCCACACCATGATGCCCAGCTCGTCGCAAAGCGCATAGAAATCCGGTGTCTCATAGGTGGTGATGCCGCTCAGCCGCAGCATGTTCATGCCCGCTTCCTGTGCGAGCTTCAGCCATGGCTCATAATCGCTGCGCGCGCCGGGGAGACGGACGATATCGGCGGAACTCCATACCGCACCACGACAGAAGATCTTCTCGCCATTGATCTTGAGTGCAAATCCCTTGCCGTCCGGTCCACGGTCGACTTCGATGCTGCGAAAACCAGTACGCCCGAGCAACTGCTTTTCACCGTCGAGCGAAAGTTCGACATCGTGAAGCGTCGGATTGCCATGCGTGTGCGGCCACCATGGTTCGATATTGGGAAGCGTCAGCCTTGCCGCCCACTGATCGCCGTTTTGGCGCTCGCAGGCGGTTTTCTGCCCCGCACAATGGAGGGTGGGCGTTTCGGTTTTGCCGCTATAGGTAAAGCTGACCCCAAGTTCACCATGGCTGGTTGCGGTCAATTTCGCCTGAATGGCAATGCCGGATATGGCTTCAGCGTCATAGCGGCTGATTGTAATTGGACGCCATGGGCCAACGGCATGCACTTCCGGGCACCAGCCCGGCATGTAGCCAAGCGTGGTCGTGCGGACGAGGCGCAGGCCTTGCGTGTTCATCAGTTGTGTGCGCCAGCGGGCACGCGGACCTTTCTGGGCGAGACGGGGAGCGAGCGCGCGAAAACACAGCGCGAGCTCATCCTTGCCGGTCAGTATGACGGCCAGATCATGGCCAAGGAACATGCTGTCGGTCTGCAGCAGCAGTTCGCCGTTGAAAAAGACGTCGCAGATCGTGGCAAGTCCGCCAAAATGCAGGGTGACCGGGCCGGGTGTTTCCTTGAGATCGAGGAAATACCAGGCATCCTGATTGTCGAGCGGTGCGGGGTTTTTCCGGTCGAAGCGTCCGGATTTATCCAGTGCTTCCGCCACTGTGCCGGGTACGGGAGCATTGTCAATTGTCTCACTGCGCGGGACGTCGTGCGGCGATTGCGCTGCATCCGGGCCGGTGATGACGAGCCGCCACCCGGCAGAGAGTGGTCGGCTGGTCGGGTTCAGTTCAAGCCGCATCGCGACCGAGTTCCGTTGCCAGCGCTGCCATCAGCCGATCCCAGGCATCCGCTGCCGGTTGAAGCGTTCCGGCCAATGCGTCGAACTTTTTGCGCATCACGGCGCGGGCGAGCTGGAACTGGACGGCCTTTGCTGTTTCCGCGATCTGCAAGGCATCTGCCGAGGCCGTTGCAAAGCGCTTGCCTTGCCCAAGCCAGTCGAGGTGACTTGCCGCGAGTTCGAAATTTGCGCCGAGCTGACGCAGCGTGTTGAAGGCATATTTATGGAAGAAGCCAAACGGGCGTTCGGCGATTGCTTCAACCTGAGCGGGGAACACGCTGGCAAAAGCGCGGATCGGGTTTTCCGTCGGTCTCCGCGCAAAATGGCGTGTCAGAAGGATTTCGGCAATGCGTCGCTGATGCGCCTCATCCGGCACATGCTTCGGAAACTTGGCGAATTCCGTATAGGGCAGGAAGGGCAGGTCGGCTTCCGTCAGATGACGCTGGAAAACGCCGTCGAAATCCTCACCTTCGAGGTGATAGAAACTGCCATTGTGGAAATAATCGAGCGAGCGGCTTTCGACGTCCATGCGGTTGATGGCGATGGTCGTCTTGCCATGTTCCGTGCGGTAGCTGACGCCATGCGTATCAGGCATGAAATAGCTGTCCATTTCGATCATGCAAAGGCGTCCGCGCGCAATCTGCTCGGCGATATGGCTTTCCACATGATCGAAAATTGCAAGCTCCGTCGCCCGCACACCATAAAGGGCTTCAAGGTCTTCCAGCGGCACCTTGAAGAAGGTGAACTGGTCGCCCTCGAAATCCTGCGTCAGCGTGAAGCCGAGCATGGCTTCCGGGGCGACGCCCAATGTTGCCAGCACTTCGATCCAAAGATCGACATAGCAGTTGGTTTCCGGCCAGATACGCGTCTGGGCATGCAAAGCGTGCGGCGTGTAACGGTCGGGCGCGATGTTCGGAAAAACTGCCTTCATGGTCGCGATCAGCCCCACAATTCCTTGCGTACGTTTTCCGGCCAGATTTCAACATCCAGACCGTGATGATGGAAGAGCGCCAGTGCGATGCGCTCCAGCCCGAACCCGACGCAGGCGGTGTGTGCCACGGCACCGTCATCGAGCGAGAGGCCCCACTTCACGCCGAACTGGTCCTGATGATAATTGAAGCTCATGCAGGCGGTCGGCTTTTCGACGCTGGTGATCGGAATCAGCAGTTCGAATTTCAGGTTCTGGTCGCGCTGGTTGTTGACCAGCAACTTGCCAGCACGTCCGAAGAACGGGTCGTTGGCGACGTCGATCTCGACGGGCAGTTCGACCTTCTTCATCATTTCCGTGCCACGGTCGATCCAGAGCTGGCGGAACGACATCACATCGGCTTCCGTGCCCATGCGCACATATTCACGCATGCGGAAAAGCTGCTGGCGGGCAGGGTCAACCGATGGTTCATGGCGGAAGCAATAGGATTGCAGGTCGTAAAGCCCGCCACCCTGCGGCAGCGGTCCGCGCTTGGCAATCGTGGGATAGAGCGGATAGCAGGCTGCGGGCGTCAGAACGATGTCCGTAGCCTTTTGTTCCAGCGTCCAGTCCGTGCCTTCATCCATGCACTTTATGAGGTTGACGTGGTCAAGCTCGCAACCACAGAAGCTGTGCACCGTGCCGGCGAGTTGCGGGAAGCTTTTCATGTAGCCGCTTTTTTCGAAAAAAGCGCGGTTCATGCCGGGCGGGAAGCGGATCGCTTCGGCGCCGTCATTGCCTCCGGTACGATCTATCAGGCGTTCGAATGCCTGGATGACATCTTCGAACTGGCCGGAGCGTCCATATAGACCTTCCACGCCGGTGTCGATCAGGAGACCGGAATCAAAAAGCCGGTCTAGAAATGATCTCTGAGCATCCATGGCGATTATCCCAAAAGGCTGGTGTTCTGTTTGTGAATGAGCAACATCGTGGCCGTATTGCCGAGGATGCGCTCGTTTGAAATCATTAGTTGCGCGGAATGCGCGTCGCGCAGATGGCGTCCGAGACTGAAAGGCGTGCCATTCTTGTAGCCCATGATGCCGCAGACCAGCATGGCGTGATTGATGATCTGAAGGATCGTTTGTGACGCGGCAATCTTGAGATTGTTCATCGCAATCGCAAAGCCCATCGATGCCAGCTTGTCAGGGTCGTGCTTTGCTTCGCGATAGGTCTTGAGGCAGGCGACGATTTCGGACTTCAGCATCTGAAGCATGTTGGATGCTTCGGCAACGCGCAATGCGCCCGGCTGCGGCGCGCCCGGATTGCGCTTTGCGGCGGCGCGCACGAATGCCTGCGCCCGGTTGACCGCATCGACGGCGATGCCATACCAGAGCGAGCTCCACAGCGTATGCGACTGCGCCAGCATGGATTGCGCTGCGATTTCAGCGAAAGGATGCGGCAGGATTTGCACCTTGTCGGCCTCGCCGCGGAACACAAATCCTTCCGAGCAGGTGCCGCGCATGCCGAGCGTGTCCCAATCATGGGTCTTTTCGAGTGTGTACTGGTCTTTCAGGAACACGGTCATCACCTGATCCGACGAGGCGGCATCCTTGTGGGAGCGCGACGTGATCAAAATGGCATCTGCATAGGTGCCATAGGAAATGACAGTGGCGTTCTTTTCCAGACGGCAGATATCGCCGTCGACCTCAATGGCGCAGATCGAATTGCGCAGATCGCCGCCGATGCCGCCTTCAGTCGTTGCGGACGCAAGCAACAACTGGTCTTTCGCGATTTTGCGCATGAAGTCCCGGTGCCACTCGACCGTTTGGCCGTGTTCCACCACGCTTGAAAGCTTGATGTGATGCATGGCGAAAATCATCGCGCTCGACGCACAGGACTGTCCGAGAACGCAACATAGTTCCGCAATCTGGTCGATTTCTGCACTCTCGCCGCCGAACTCACTTGGCACCTGAATGCCGAGCAGACCTTCGGCCTTCATTGCATCGATTGCTTCACGCGGGAAGCGGCCTTCCTTATCGACGCTATCGGAAAATTTACCCGCTATGGCCGCAACGCGGCCTACGCGCTCTGAAAGACTGTTTCCCGCCCCGGCATTCATTATGCAGCCTCTTTGTCCTTGAGAATCTGGGTGATCGTCTGTTCGATGGCCTTGATGCTCGCGAAAGACTTGCGATTGAGATACTGGTCCGGAAATTCGATATCGAACTTGTCTTCCAGACCAAGCATGAGCTGAACCGATGCAAAGGAGGACAGGCCCGCGCTGTAAAGATCGGCATCGTCGGCGATGTCGGTCACGGGTCCCGGCAGGCTGCCGACCTTGGCCAAAAGTTCGCGAATGGATTCATTCATAATTTATCTCCCTGCATATCCGCTCAAGTCGAATGTTCGCGTCTGGGTTGACGCGACAACACGATCTCTTGAGCTTTCAAAAAAGCTGCGGCAACTGTTCGAAATTCTGCCCCTTTATGCAAGTGATATGTTGCGAATATTAGCTACATCGCAAACACACCATCGCGCGTTTGGCTTTATCTGCTCCCGCAAGCCTTTATTTTCTGTTGACGTGACTGAGTTGCATTCCGCTTATTCTGGGGACGTGCTTATATAGTTAAATATTCAATGACAAGATATGTTGCATTGCCCGCAAGGGTTGCGCGCTCTTTTTGGTTAAAGAGGGCGTCGAGAATGCCGTGGTGCGGAAATCTGTCCCGTGTTGGTGGCGATTGCCATTTCAAAACTGTCGGCAATGCGCTGCGCCCGGTCGATGAAAATGATTGCGGCTTCGGGCGGGAATATTTCGCGCGCGGTTTTCTCGAAAAGCTCGAGCCAGCGGTCAAAATGTTCGTTCTTCAATCCCAGCTTCAGATGTGGCGCCATGGGGCGCCCGTCATAGCTGCCAGTCTTGAGAATAACTGACGACCAGAATGTAGCGATCTGTGCGATATGATGATCCCAATCGTGAACTGCATCGGCGAAAATCGGCCCGATAACTGCATCTTCGCGCGCCCGTCCGTAGAAAGTGGCCACCAGCTTTTCAATGGAGGCTGGATCAATGGACGGATGAGGCTGATTGATGAGAACGGTCATGATCGCTTGTCGAATGTCTTTGTGCCAGAGGTGGATTCTCGAGCGGCTCCAGTTAAACAGAGTCGTTGGAACAGCTCTATCCGTTTGTTTTTACGCATGTCTTTATCCCGAAACCGGTCCCTCCTTTCGGGAGACGTGCTGTAGGGCAGATATAATCGCTGTGTTGACCACAATCCAGTGAAGTGTTGCCGCATGGGCATCAACTTCCCGTTGGCGGCGCGGCTATGACAGCTTATTAGTCCTTCTGTATATAGTTGAGGGAGAGATGAATGCGGGTGTTCCTGATTGCGGGTCTCCTGACCCTGACGATGGCCGGGGCAGGCTTTGCTGCTTCGTGTGAACAGAATTTCAAGTCCGAGGGCGTTCCGCTCGTAACTGCGATGAGCTATCGCTCGACACAAAACTTTGCCGGTGTGAAATCGTCGACCGCCTTGCAGCGTCTGGCACAAGCTGTTGCCGCCGAAGGTTTCTCAGGCATCAAGATCAACAAACAGCTCGCTTCGATTGATGCTTTTCAGGAGACGACCGGATCAGGCCGTATCCAGACCTTGCGCGTAACTGCGCGGGCGCAGGGTAAGGGCACACGTGTCGATGCGATTTTCAGTATTCAGGCGGGACAGGCAACCAGCAAGTCGGTGGTACGCGAAGGGCTTTGCCGCATCATTGCTGCTGCAGCGAATTGAGCCTTATTGCCTGATGGTCGATGCCATCAGGCAATTTTCTGCATCAATTCGATACGATTGCCGAACGGATCGTGGATGTAGCAACGCTCATAACCTTGCAGTGGCTCATCCACGACAGCTTCGATACCGGCTCTTGCCAGATGTGCGGTCATCTCCTGCAGATCGTCGACCAGAAATGCAGGATGTGCCTTGCGCGCAGGTGCGAAAGGGCGCTCAACGCCCAGATGAAGCCTGATCGTCCCCATTTCAAACCAGCAGCCACCGCGGGCTACCAGATTCTCAGGTTTTGGAACTTCCTTGAAACCCAGGATCGAGCCATAGAAATCGCGCGCTTTCTGCTCCTGGCCTTCCGGCATTGCCAGTTGAACATGATCGAGAGCGATGATTTGCATGAAGGTGGCCGGGTCCAAAAGATGAACCCACAGCATAAAGCTCGCCGACTGCCGGTCAAGCTACGAAAATTGCGTTCATTTCAGGGGGGCGTTGGTAGCGGAGGAGGGATTCGAACCCCCGACACAAGGATTATGATTCCTCTGCTCTAACCTACTGAGCTACTCCGCCACGCGTCGCTTTGCAGAGACAACTTCATGATCGCCGTTTCCGGTGGGACAAATCGTTGTTCCTGCAAGGAATGGCGGCGGTATATGTGCGGAATGAAAAGCTGTCAAGCATTCTTCGCATAGCTTTCGTCTTGTTTTCTATCATTTGCACCGATAAGGAACTTGGCATCAGCAAAGGCATAGTTTTATGGCACCTCGTATTGCGGTTTTGGGTTGCGGCTATTGGGGCGGCAATCACATTCGTACCCTGAAGAGCCTCGGTGCCCTTCAGGCAGTCTCGGACTCAAGGGCAGAACAGGCGGAACGCTTCGCGACCGAGTTCAACGTTCCCAGCATTCCCGTCGATGAGTTGTTCAGCCGTCCGGACATTGATGGCATCGTTCTGGCGCTACCGGCACAGTTTCATTCACAATACGCCATTCAGGCAGTGAAGAACGGCAAGGACGTGCTGGTCGAAAAGCCGATCGCGCTCGACATTCCGGCTGCGGAAGCCGAAGTGGAGGCTGCCCGCGAAAACGGTCGCGTGTTCATGGTTGGCCATGTGCTGCGTTTCCATCCGGCCTTCGAAAAGCTTCTCGACATGGTGAAAAGCGGCGAGCTCGGCGACATCCGCTATGTGCATTCGCATCGCGTCGGCTTCGGCAAGTTCCACAACGAGTTCGACGCCCTGTGGGACCTTGCGCCGCACGATCTTTCGATGATCCTGGCGATCACCGGAGAAGAGCCGAGCGCAGTTCGTGGAGAAGGCGTCGCGACGCTCAATCATCTCACTGACATCGCCCATCTTCATCTCGATTTTCCGAGTGGTATCCGTGGGCATTTGTTTGCGTCGCGTCTGAATGCCTATCGCGAGCGCCGCCTGACAGTCACCGGCACAAAAGGCATGGCTGTATTCGATGACGTCGAGCCATGGGATCGCAAGCTTGCGCTCTACAGCCACGATGTCTGGCGGGAAAACGATCAGTGGTCTTTCAAATCCGTCGAGCCGGTCTATATCCCGGTTGAGGAAGGCATGCCACTGACACGTGAATTGCAGCATTTCATGCATTGCATCGAGACACGCGAGAAGCCGCGGACCGATGGCAAGGAAGCGATCAGCGTGCTGCGCATTCTCACGGAAGGTACTGTCCGGCACCCGCGTTAAAAGGGAGCCGTGCGGTCCGAGTAATCTGCGTCAAGCGGTGTTACAGGAATCGCAAAACTTTGAACGCTCTGGCCGTAGCGGGGCAGGGCGCAAGCGAATAAATAGGTTGCCGAGGATTCGCATATCGAATTGTGCGGGCCAGATATATTGGAGCCAACATGCAGTTTATTGATCTTGGAGCGCAGCGCGCGCGTATCGAAGACCGTCTCAATGCCGCCATTTCCAAGGTTGTTGCGGAAGGCCGTTATATTCTTGGACCGGAAGTGGCCGAATTCGAAAAGAAACTCGGCGAGTATCTGGGCGTGGAACACGTCATCGCCTGCGCCAACGGTACCGACGCCTTGCAGATGCCCCTGATGGCACGCGGCATTGGTCCGGGTGATGCGGTATTCGTTCCGTCCTTCACCTTTGCTGCCACCGCGGAAGTCGTTGCGCTCGTCGGCGCGGAGCCGGTGTTCATCGACGTAGACGCGGATACATACAATCTGAATGTCGAACAGCTTGAAGCTGCCATCGCCGCTATCCGGAAGGAAGGCCGCCTGCAGCCGAAGGCGATCATTCCGGTCGATCTGTTCGGTCTGGCTGCCGATTATAACCGCATCAGCGCTATCGCCGACCGCGAAGGCCTGTTCGTCATTGAAGACGCTGCGCAATCGATCGGCGGCAAGCGTGACAACGTCATGTGTGGTGCTTTCGGTCATGTTGGTGCGACGAGCTTCTATCCGGCCAAGCCGCTTGGTTGCTACGGCGACGGTGGTGCCATGTTTACCAATGATGCCGAGCTTGCCGACACGCTGCGCTCCGTGCTGTTCCACGGCAAGGGCGAAACGCAGTATGACAATGTTCGTATCGGCATCAACTCACGTCTGGATACGATCCAGGCCGCTGTTCTTCTGGAAAAGCTGGCAATCCTTGAAGACGAAATGGAAGCGCGCGACCGTATTGCCAAACGCTACAATGAGTTGCTCAAGGACGTGGTCAAGGTTCCGGCACTTCCGACTGGCAATCGTTCGGCCTGGGCACAGTATTCGATTGAAAGCGAAAACCGCGACGGTCTGAAGGCGCATCTTCAGGCAGCCGGCATTCCATCGGTCATTTATTACGTGAAGCCGTTGCACCAGCAGACTGCATACAAGCATTATCCGGTTGCGCCGGGCGGTCTTCCGGTTTCGGAAAGCCTGCCGAACCGTATTCTGAGCCTGCCGATGCACCCCTATTTGTCGGAAGCCGATCATGACAAGATCATCGGCGCTATCCGTGGTTTCCACGGCAAGAAGGCCTGATCAGTTTCCAATCTGATTGACGAAAAACCCGGCGAAAGCCGGGTTTTTTATTTGTCATGCCTGCAAATTCAATTGCCAGGAAACCCCGTATTTGTCCTTAATCCAGGCGAAAAGCTTGCTGAAACCGTAATTGTCGAGCGGCATCAGTGTCTCGCCGCCTTCCGAAAGCTTTTCAAAAACGCTGGTCAGGCTTTCTTCATCGTGGAAATCGATGAACAGCGATATGGATGGGTTGAAATCGAACTGGTGCGGAATGGGGCTGTCGATCACGATCAGGCGGTGTTCGGCGAAGGTTACACGCGCAATCTGCACCTTACCGGGACTGCCGCTCGCTTCGTCATAGGTTTTGATCGACTCGATCAGGAAGTCGGGAAAGATCGAACGATATGTTTCCAGAGCTGCGCCTGCACTGCCCTGAAACATGAGATGGGTGCAAACCTGTGTCATGTCGAAAGCCTAACACGGCCCCGCCAGTTCCGGCAATCGGGCCGTTAAAGGTTCTTTTTCATAGTGCGCTCATCAATGCGCGCAGCGACAAAACGGGCGATAGCGGGGCCTGCCAGTAGTACGATGAAGAACCGGCTTGTCTGCATCGCAATGATGAAGGGCAGATCGACATTGCTTGATGCCGCGATGATCGCCACTGTATCGGCACCACCGGGGCTG
Source organism: Brucella sp. LJL56 (assembly GCF_054871705.1). Lineage (NCBI taxonomy): Bacteria > Pseudomonadati > Pseudomonadota > Alphaproteobacteria > Hyphomicrobiales > Brucellaceae > Brucella > Brucella sp. LJL56. The sequence goes on along the minus strand of NZ_JBTXLQ010000004.1, from coordinate 123,820 downwards.
GTGGCGAGATAGGCTGTCAGCGGGTCGAGGCCCAGCACGTGACCGAGCGCCATGCCGAACAGCCCACAGACGGCGATGAGGAGCAGCGTGGATGTCAGAACTGCCGGAAAGGCCCGCGCGGCATGAGCGATAATGGCGCGCGAGAAGCCGAGGCCGATGCGCCAGCCTATGAGCAGATAGCTGACCGCGAGCAGCCATGGTGGCAGGTCGATAGTGATGAAACCGGTGTCCTGAAGCAGTGCCCCCAATATGAGCGGCACGAGCATGGCGCCAGTCGGGATGCGGAGGATTTCTCCTAGGAACGCGCCGCCGACGATTAAAAGCAATGTCGGGCCAAGGGTGGACCAATCAATGGGTGGAAACCAGACGATCTCGACGGGCGCAACCGTTTCCACGCCTGTGCTGAGGCGCAGGACGAGCGAAGCGGCCGTGGCGACCAGCACCACACGCAAATATTGCATGAAGGCGACGAGACGGGCATCCGCTCCGTGCGATTCAGCCATCAGCGTCATTGCGGTGGCAGCGCCCGGAGAGGAGCCCCACACAGCGGTTGTTCCCGGCAGGATACGAAACCGTGCGAGCAGATAGCCGATCAGGGTGCTGGTGAACAGCACATAGCCGACGGATAGCAGGATGACGGGCAGGTGTTGCCCCATGCTGGTGAAAAACTCTGCCGTGATCGAACGGGCGATGAGGGACCCGACAACAGCCTGTGCCGCCAGTGACAGCCAGCGGTGAACCCGCAAGGTGCTTTCGCCAGCGGCCATCAATATTGCGCCGAGCATCGCGCCCAGAAGCATGGCGGCAGGTAGCTGCAGCACTTCCCCTGCGAAAATCAGGATAGCGGAAAATACAACCAGCAAGATCCATTGGATCGGCCTGGCTGTCTGCTTGAAACTGAATTTGTTTGGGGTCGAATTCGGCCCCGAAGGAGAGGTTTTCTGCATTGCCCTTCCTCACTACATCTGGCGAGAGAGCTATGCAAATCCGTTTTTATTCAAGAAACATTGATTTCTAAATATCAATATATTGAGGAAAAAGAGGGGTTTGCAGCAAACGGCAAGACGCCGCTTTTCAACAAAAGCAGCGTCTTGAATTACCCCTAGATGGCCTCGATCAGCCGATCATGGCGCGGCGCTGGTTCACGGAGCGTTCGATCACCTCCCGCGGGGCCTTGCCGCCATCGCGTTCTTCGAGCGCCTCGGCTTTTGTCAGCTCGGTTTCCGCAGCCGACAATTCGGCTTCGGCCGCTTCCTTCTGGGACATCAGATCGCGAATCGATACGAAGAGGTTGTCGCGTCGCTGGCGTGCAGCCTTGGCGAAGGTCGGATAAGCGAAATGATTGATGTCAGTGATGCCAGCTTTCTTTTCTTCGGATAGAATCTGGGCGTCGAGTTCTCCGGCCATCCGTTCGAACTCGCCGATCATCAGGTCGAGCTGGCCCAGTTGACGGCGTTTTTCCTTCACCTGGAACAGTTTCAGCCTGACTAGGCTTTCACGTGGCTTCATACGCAATACTCCTTGAACACCAACCAGCTTTCATGTGTTGGGGCGTTCCCCCCGACTTTATTAACAGGTGTAAACGAGCAAAACGCACCCGGTCGACACCCGAATCTCCTTGCGAATCCAAGCCCCTGGAGGGGAAATCATCGCAGCCGTTTTTCCGAATTGGCTCAACAAGCGAAACAAAAAGTTAAGAATTCGCTCGTTTGGTAACCATTCCTTTACCGGCGAAGTTAATCATACGCGTTAGGACTTAAGGCTCGGTAAACCTCGTGTGGTTTTTGAGCAACAGGCGAAAGCTAGAGTCAGATGAATCGCTTAGCGAAGATTCTTAATGCGGTGCTTTAGAGTCGTGAAGAAATGAATGTCTTTATGATTCAGGTGCGTAAGAGAATTTTCTAAACTGGACAGAAATATGCTTGCCAAGCAGAATCATATTTTGTTAACCATTTGCTGGCACCTTCATGCAAAGGCAACGACAGTTCCGTGTGCCGCCGTGAGGGACATCTGGTCGGCTGCGGAAAGGGGATAAGAGATGCGCGTCCTTTTGATTGAAGACGACAGTGCTATCGCACAGAGCATTGAGTTGATGCTCAAGTCCGAGAGTTTCAATGTCTATACGACCGATCTGGGCGAAGAAGGCATCGATCTCGGCAAGCTGTATGATTACGACATCATCCTGCTGGATCTAAACTTGCCGGATATGTCTGGTTACGAAGTTCTTCGCACCTTGCGTCTGTCCAAGGTGAAGACGCCGATCCTCATCCTTTCCGGCATGGCTGGTATCGAGGACAAGGTTCGCGGTCTGGGCTTCGGCGCCGATGACTACATGACCAAGCCGTTCCACAAGGACGAGCTGATCGCACGTATTCATGCGATTGTGCGCCGTTCGAAGGGACATGCGCAGTCGGTCATCACGACGGGCGATCTGATCGTCAATCTGGATGCGAAGACGGTCGAAGTTTCCGGCCAGCGTGTTCATCTGACCGGCAAGGAATACCAGATGCTGGAGCTTCTTTCGCTCCGCAAGGGTACGACGCTCACCAAGGAAATGTTCCTCAACCATCTTTATGGTGGCATGGACGAGCCGGAACTGAAGATCATCGACGTCTTCATCTGCAAGCTGCGCAAGAAGCTTGATGCTGTTTCCGGTAGCCAGAGCTACATTGAGACGGTCTGGGGTCGCGGCTATGTGCTGCGTGAGCCGGATGCAGAAATGCGCGAAAGCGCCTGATCGGCAACACAGTCCGAAATGTAAAAAGCTCCGCTTCGGCGGAGCTTTTGCTTTTTGAAGTGATCATTCACTTTGGATTTCAGGCGGACAATATGCCTGCAAACTGGTCGGTCAGGTAGGCCCGGTCAAATGGCTTCAGAATGTAGCCATCGGCGCCGGCGCGTTTTGCCCGCATGATGCGGGTGACGTCGAGTTCATAAAGACAAAGGACAATGCGGGGCTGCTTGCCGTTTGGCATGGCGCGCAGCTCGCTCACGACTTCCAGTGCCGTCATATCGGGAAGGTCGTAGTCGAGCAGAACGACGTCGGGCATCCGCGAGAAACAGGTTTCGAGCGCTTCCCGACCGGTTGAGGCTTCGGCAAATTCTGCAATAGTTTCGGACAGGATGCGCCGGGCTACTTTGCGAATGACGGAGGAGTCGTCAACCAGCAGGCAATAACCTGTCATTGGTTCATTCGCCATTCAGTCCCCTCCACAAATGCGTTGCCTGACTGATAGAGGGTTTCATGATGGTTTGCCAGTGTGAGCGCGGGTTGGTCCCGCGCTCTGGAGTGCTTATTCAGCAGAAAATACGATGTCTTCTGCAGTGGCGTGGATGGAAATCTTCATACCAGCTTCTTCGGCCAGAAGAAGTGTATAGTAAGGTTGGACGGAATGGGCATCGATCGGCTCTTCCGGGGCTGCACCCGAATGAAGCTCAAGGAACTTCGGCGGCACGCGCAGCATGCGGCCCTTCACGGTGATGACGAAACGCGGTTCGGTGTCTCCGCCTTCGAGACGCACGGCCAGCGAGCCGCCACGCGGTATGGCTGCATTGGCGATAAGAAGCATGTTCAAAAGCAGCTTCACCTTGTTCTTGGGCAGAAGGACGCGGGTGCCTTCCCAGGTGAACTCCGGCTTTTCGTTTTTGAAATATTCAGTGGCGACGTTCTGGGCATCACCGGTGTCGATCTGCACACCAGCCGAACCTGCGGCACCAAAAGCGATGCGGGCAAACTGAAGGCGGGCGGAAGCATTGCGGGCACTCGACTTGATGAGCGACATTGCGTCTTCGTCGGCACCGCCTTCTTCCAGCAGCTCCAGGCCGTTATTGATCGCGCCGACCGGCGAAATGATGTCATGACAGATCCTGCTGCACAGAAGCGCACCGAGGTCGAGCGCAGAAAGGGTAACGGGCATTGGCATGGCGTTTTCTCCGGAACGCGGATCGATCCCTGTCACCTGATCGTTTCGGATGACGGGACCGTTTTCGGTTAACGAGACAGCCCGCAAAGCCAGAGTTTGCGCGCTGCATGAAGGTGGGCGAATCGCCCTGAATGTCGATTTAACTGGATACACGCGCCATCGGACTGCCGCAACAAAGCTCTCTTTTCGAGCCGTATGCCTCGGCATTTCCTCACATCAGTGTGAAAAAGACCGGAAATCAGATGCCTTCGTAAAGTCAATTTCGATGCTTAAAGGTTTGGACAATAAATTCGGGTCTAAAATAGGCGCGATTCGACCGAAATGTCCGGAAGAGACGTGGTCTGGCTTTAACAGGGCCGTCAGACAGAGGAGCGGAGAGCCAAAAGGAATTTTACATGGCCATACAATCCCTGTCGCAAATCAGGTTCCGCAATGCGGCGTGCTTCGTTGCGTTTTTTGCGGCGCTGTTTGTTTCTTTCATCGCTCTGCCAAATCAGGCGAGAGCACAGAACACATACACTGCCGAGGAAATCGTCGAATCTGGTCACAGGTTCTTCGGCTCGACTTCGGGCGGTATCGCAAGCGCGGTCGAGAAGGCCTTCCAGAGTTTTGGTCTGCCCAACGGCTATATTCTTGGTGAAGAAGGTTCCGGCGCTTTCATCGGCGGCCTGACTTATGGTGAAGGTACACTCTACACCAAGAACGCAGGCGACCATAAGACCTACTGGCAAGGTCCCTCACTTGGTTGGGATTTCGGCGGGCAGGGGTCTCGTGTGATGATGCTCGTCTATAATCTCGATGACATCCAGAACCTGTATGGCCGGTATGCCGGTGTTGCGGGCTCTGCTTATGTCATTGCAGGCGTGGGCTTCAACGTCCTGAAACGCGAGAACATCATGCTGGTTCCGATCCGCACCGGTGTGGGCGCAAGACTGGGCGTGAATATAGGCTATCTGAAGCTGTCCGCAGCGCCGACATGGAATCCGTTCTAAAGCTTAGTTACAGATAGGTGTCTTTTCAGCCGGAGATTGTTTTAGAGCGCGTTTCGATCTGATTGAATCAGATCGGCGCTCTAAAATCTTCTCTTTGAAGCATAATCTTATCGATCCTCGTTTCACTCCGATCGGATTATGCTCTAGCTGGCTGGAAAGACGGTCGATCGCGCACTATGAATAGTAAATGCTTGTCTGAAACTGTTCGGGCCCATTTGAAACCGTGATCCAGTCCGCTCTCTTTTTCATATTCGGTGTTCTTGTGACGGTTTTCGTCGTGGTTCTGCTTGGCCCTTCTGTCTGGCGACGCGCTTTCTTTCTGGCGCGCCGTCAGGTGCAGGCTGAACTGCCGATAACGCTAGCCGAGATACGTGCCGACCGTGACGGGCTCCGGGCCGAACATGCTGTTGCGCTCAGCCGACAGGAACAGTTGCTGAAGCTCGAACGCCAGAAGGCTGCTGAACAGAAGGTGACGCTTGCCCGGCAATATGAAGAGCTGAAACGCATCCCGCTCCTCGAGGGGAGCCAGGCCGATATCGAGAAGCAACTTGCTGAGCATGAACGGGTGACCAAGGATGCCGAAGCAGCACGCGATACGGCGCTGGAAAAGGCAGAAATCCTTCAGGCTGAACTGGAGCGGGTGCAGAGCCACTACAGTGCGCTCGAGGGACTGGCCGATACTTTGCGGATCGAGATAAGTGGAAGCGAGACGGAGTACAGCCGTCTGACAAACGAGATGACCGAAATGCGTCGAGATCGCAAGGAAGCCGCAGCGCGTTACAACGAAGTTTCGACCCAGTTGACGTCTGCACAGACGGAGCTGAAAAGCGAAAAGCGCCGCAATGGTGAATTGCAGCAGAAGCTTGAGAAGCTGATATCGGAGCTTTCCGATGCGCAGGAAAAAATCGAACGCTATAGCCGGAAGAATACGGGTTTAAATGTAAGCCCCGAGCAGGCCGAAATCGAACGCGAGAATGCAGCGCTTCGTGAAGAAATGGCTGAGCTTGCCGCCCGCATGGTGGCTGTAACCGCCGATAAAGAAGGACCGGATTCTCCAATCCACTCAATTCTTGAGGCAGCGGAAAAATCCGACACAGACAAAGGCAAGAACGATGGCTCGAAAAGCCTGGCGCGCCGCATTCGTGATCTGCAGTAAGTCTTCCGTTTAGAGCGCGTTTCGATCTGATTGGATCAGATCGGCGCTCTAATCCTTTGTTTTGAACCGCGCATCTTTTCCGAAAACCGTTTCACACTTTTCGGGATGCGCTCTAAAGTTTATTCTTTGCCGAAAACATCCGACCAATCGGGATGACGCATCGCCTGTGCATGCATGAAACTACAGCGCGGAATGATTTTCCATCCGCTCCGGCGGGCGTCGAGAACGGCATTCTTGGCAAGCGCCTGAGCGACTCCTTTGCCGCGCATCGCATCCGGCACGAAAGTATGGTCGATGGATACCAGTGAGGGGCCGAGCTTCGTATAGGTCATTTCGGCTTCGCTGCCGTCGAGAACAGCCGCGTAACGGCCACCGTCGGAACTGTCTTCCTTACGAATCTCGATAGTCGCGCTCATGCCATCCTCCTGAACGATGCGTGTCTGGATCGCTTCGATCCGCTTTTGCGGATCAGCCTCACGAGTTCACAACATAGAAATGGAATGTGCAAATAAAAACCGGCCACGTGGGCCGGTTTTCGATTTATCAGATCCATCGCGGAAGATTTTACTCCGCCCTGGTCGTGTTACCGTTCTTCCAAAACCTGTCTCGGCTTTGGAGAGACAGGTTTTAGTGACGATACTGTTGAATTCTGGTGGTCCTGAGACCGGCGAGACCATGCTCGTCGATCGAAGATTGCCAGCCAAGGAATTCCTCCACCGTCAATGTATAGCGCTGACATGCCTCCTCAAGGCTTAGAAGCCCGCCGCGAACAGCAGCGACGACTTCAGCCTTGCGGCGAATGACCCAGCGCCTTGTATTGGCGGGGGGGAGGTCCGCGATGGTCAGCGGGCTGCCATCAGGACCGATAACATATTTTATACGCGGTCTTACCAGATCGGTCATTGTACTCTCTACACAACACTCAAGGACCTAATCGAGTAGGAGACTAACGCGACAGCTTTAAAAATTACCTAAACACCTGGTAACACTCTGGTAAGACTTGGAAAAATATTCGGCTGTGCCCCATTACGGGCCTTTTTGCGGCATATGATCGGAAAACTTCACGTGGAAGTGCGTGTGGCTTGTCGCAATCTGGACAATGATTGTTCCTGGACCCTTGGCAAATTGCCGCACTTTAGCCTATATAGGGCGCAGAAAACTAAATTTTGAGAAGCAGGGCGCTTGCCCGGAAGCTGGAATCAATCATGAGCCTGAACAGCCTCGATCTGCCGGGAAAGCCGGAAGACACGCGCGTTGTCGTCGCCATGTCGGGCGGCGTCGATTCATCTGTTGTGGCCGGGATTCTCAAACGTGAAGGTTACGATGTCGTCGGCGTGACGCTGCAGCTTTATGATCATGGCGCAGCGGTTCATCGCGCTGGCTCCTGTTGTGCAGGACAGGACATCGAAGATGCCCGTCGCGTTTCGGAAAGCCTCGGCATTCCGCATTATGTTCTCGATTACGAAGCGCGTTTCCGCGAAGCTGTGATCGATCCTTTTGCGAATTCCTATGTCAGTGGCGAAACGCCGATTCCATGTGTCTCGTGCAATCAGACGGTGAAGTTTGCCGACCTTTTGCAGACCGCACGCGATCTTGGCGCCGATGCGCTGGCGACGGGGCATTATATCCGCAGCCGCGCCAATGGCGCGCATCGGTCGCTCTATCGTCCTGTCGATACGGATCGCGACCAGAGTTATTTCCTGTTTGCCACCACGCAAGAACAGATTGATTATCTGCGCTTTCCGCTTGGTCACCTGCCGAAAGCCCAGGTGCGTGAAATTGCAGAGGAAATGGGCCTGACTGTTGCGAAGAAACAGGACAGCCAGGACATCTGCTTCGTGCCGCAGGGCAAATATTCCGACATTATCTCCAAGCTGAAGCCGGAAGCGGCCAATCCTGGCGATATTGTTCATATCGACGGCCGCACGCTTGGTCGCCATGACGGCATCGTGCACTATACGGTCGGCCAGCGTCGCGGTATCGGCGTGGCCACGGGTGAACCACTCTATGTCGTGCATCTCGATGCTGCCAATGCGCGGGTTATCGTCGGCCCGCGTGAAGCGCTGGAAACGCATAAGGTCTTCCTGCGTGACATCAACTGGCTGGGCGATGCTCCGATCGGTGATCTGCCGGAAGGTGGAATGGAAGTTTTCGCCAAGGTTCGCTCTACCCGGCCGCCACGCCCTGCCGTACTGCGCCATGCCGATGGCCAGACCTGGGTTGAGCTGATTGACGGCGAAAGTGGTATAGCTCCGGGACAGGCCTGTGTGCTCTATTCTGATGAAAGCAACACTGCTCGCGTCTTTGGCGGCGGCTTTATTGGCCGTTCGGAACGTGAACCGCAAGCTGAAGAAATGCTGCGCCGTCTTGTTGCTAACACGGCCAGTGCTTCTGCAGCCTGACCAAGTTTCCGATTGATGAATGAAAAGCGGGCGCGAGAGCGCCCGCTTTTTTTATCTGCTCCAGCTAGATGCTAACTCCTGAAGCCGGTTCCTTCTTTCGAGAGATATGCTCTGGAATTTGAAAGCGATAAACGGGAAGTCAATTGCACTGAGTGAATCTAAGTTCATAGTGGGCGGAACTTAAGCTTTGGCTTCAGAGGTTTTGAAGATGGCAGTGCAGAAAATGATGGGATGGAAGGAATGGGCGATGCTCATTATTCTTTCCGTTCTTTGGGGTGGTTCTTTCTTCTTTAATGGTGTTGCCGTTCGGGAGTTGCCGCCTTTTACTATCGTCACGCTCCGGGTCGGGCTGGCTGCGCTCGCTTTGGTGGTGTTAATTCGGATGATGGGCCTATCGTTACCGAAAGATCGCCATATATGGTGGGCGTTTTTCGGTATGGGTTTTCTCAATAATCTGCTGCCGTTCAGTCTCATCGTCTGGGGACAGACCCAGATCGCCAGTGGATTGGCCTCCATTCTCAATGCCACGACACCGCTCTTCGGCGTTATTGTCGCACATTTTCTGACGGTGGACGAAAAGATCACCCGGAACAAGATTGCCGGTGTTTTGATCGGCTTTTGCGGGGTGGCGATCATGATCGGACCCGATGCCATCAGCGGAATCGGAGGCAAGCTGTGGCCGCAGCTTGCGATTCTGTGTGCTGCATTCTCCTATTCGTTGGCAGGTATTTTTGGGCGTCGCTTCAAAGCGATGGGAGTCGCGCCGCTGATAACGGCCACCGGTCAGGTAACGGCAACAACGATCATGCTCATCCCGGTAGCCCTGTTGGTGGATCATCCCTGGACGCTGGCTGCTCCGAGCGCTGCAGTATGGGGAGCGTTGGCCGGTATCGCGCTGCTTTCGACAGCACTCGCTTACGTTCTCTTTTTCCGCATTCTATCGACGGCGGGTGCGGTCAATCTCATGCTGGTGACATTTCTCATTCCAGTCAGTGCTATCCTGCTTGGAGCGCTTTTTCTCGGCGAGACTCTGCAAATCAAGCACTTGATCGGCATGGCGATGATTGCAGCAGGATTGGCAGCCATCGACGGCCGGTTGATAGCGGCAGCGTTATCGTCATCAGGGAAACGAGAAGTCTACTGAAACTTGCTGAACCGGGACAAAGCTATACCCGATGCAGTCGCGACATTCAGACTGTCGAACGCTTTGGACATCGGAATTCTGGCGGTCTGCAGCTTATGAAGCAGGCGAGGTGGCAATCCGTCACCTTCGGTGCCGAGCAGGAGTGCCTGGCGGGCGTGTTTGGTCGCATCGTAGATGCTGAGCGAGGATGATGGGCTGAGCGCCAGCAGATTGAACCCGGCATCGCCCAACGCGGCAATGATTTCATCAATGTTCGCGCCATGGAAATAGGGAATCTTCAACGTCGCGCCGACCGATACGCGAATGGCCTTGCGGTAAAGCGGGTCACAGCAGGTTTCGTCCATCAATACGCAATCGGATTCGAAGGCGGCAGCATTGCGAAAAATCGAGCCGACATTATCGTGGTTGGAGATACCGCACAAAACGACGACGAGCGAATTCGTGGGCAAGCCATCCAGCATCGCCTGCAGGTTCGGCTGCTTCTTGCGGTGGCCAACCGCGAGAATTCCACGATGAACATGGAATCCGGCGACCGCATCCATGACAGTTTGTGGAACAGAATAGACAGGCACATCTGGCGGTAATTGACTGAGCTGTCCGGCAAGTCCGGCAAGCCGGTTTTCCAGAACGAGCAACGATTCTGTTTCGAATCGTGCTGAGGATGAAAACAGGACGTTCAGAACCACCTTGCCTTCAGCGATAAACCGTTGCTGGCGTCCGACGAGATCCTTCTCGCGAATGTCACGGTAGGGGGAAAGGCGAATATCGTCCTGATCGTCAATCTGCTGGACGCAGCCGTGCGAATGAGTGTTTTCGTTCATCGCACGGCTGTGACCTCATATTGTTATACGTGAGCGACTGCCGTCAAATTGTGTCTGCGCGGCGTTGGACTCATATAGAGACTCGAGAGCGTCGACAACATCAACTCGATGTGCGGCGAAGAGACCATATAGTAGATGGTCTGCGCGTCGCGCCGGGTTGAAACGAGGTCGAGAGCTCGTAATTTTGCCAGGTGCTGAGACAAGGCGGATTGGCTAAGGTCAATCGCCTTGGCAAGTGCACCTACCGACATTTCATTGTGAAGCAACTTACATAAAATTAGTAATCGCTTATTGTTAGCAAGTGCCGATAGAAAATCAGCGGCTTGATCTACGTTTTGAATCAAATCAAAGAAAGTATCTTCGTTGCTCATTTGCCGTCATACCCCCGTAAGACTGGACAAAGTTGAAATATACATGCGAGTTTGCATAAGCATGCATATTGAAATTAATACTATAAACCGAGTTTGAAAAGCCCTTGCTTATATTCATTCCGGTATAAAGACGTGCAATTTCGTCCCAAAAAAAATATGATTTTGTTTCAAGGGCTTTATTTTACCGTCTGGTCAGTGCTGTAACGGCTTCCCTGATGGAATCAGCGCTTGTTGGAAACGTATGACGCAGAACGAGATCGCCTTTGGCAATGTCGATACCATCCGGATCCAAGCCTATCACTTTCAGTTGATCTTTAATAGCACCTGCTTTCAATAGCGGTTGAGCTATTTCGGCGATTTCAGGTGCGTGGTGTTCATTCAGTTCGTCAAGCGCGCCCTGTTCGCCTTCGGTAAAATTCGCGCTGATCGAAGCTGCACACAGCAAGTCGTCCTGCGTCAGGCTGAACGCCTTGCCAAAGCCACCGTTCAGACTGGCGCTTTCCAGTTCAAGCCGGAAGAACGCGAAATCTCCCAGATCCACATACAGTGAACCTTTCGGATTGTGATTGAGGTAGCGTCGCCGAATGCGCGGATAGTCAGAATTCGTCCTCTCAATTTTCCGGGCCTGACAGTGCAGAGTGACACGCGCATGGGCGAGGGGGTCTCCCTTGCCAACTTCGCCGAGTAGAAGCGAGCAGGCAGGGTTTGCCAGAAGACCCGGTGTGTGGGCTGCCAACCCGGAAACGAGAATCAGTGGGGTGCCATCCAGATCCGTCGCAACGGCGACGCGGCTTGCCAATGGCCGACCTGTTGCGGCATCGAAGACGGCGATGGCGCCATAGCGCGAGGTGCGGAGCAGGGTTTTGGCAAGCTGAATGGCTTCTGGTGTGGTCGGGCGAATTGGATTGGTTTCGGGCATGATTTGCTGGACTCAAATATGACTTATATTATCCACTTAATAATGTGCTTCCGCTAAAAGAGCTAGTGAATTCGGTGCGGGAGTTGTGCTGGATGGCCGGAGCGGTGGGCGATTAACGATTGATGCGATTGCATCGGCGTCGCGCGTGAGTCGATGATGCATAAAGCGCATTATCTCATGCAAGTTCTGTGCGAATAATATTATAAATCGAGGAGCTTTAGCGCAATATTCCGAAAATGCCGTTATATTTAGAATAAAAATCTAACATATGCGGCCATATTCGGTTGAGAATATGAACTGGTTCTAAAAATTGCGCTTGCAAAGTGACCGCCCACACGTTTCGATAAGCGCAAGCTGCGGGCAATGGGGTGCACGCGGCATGCTTTTCCGTGGAGGCGGACAATAATGAAATTCTACCAAAAACTCCTGGCAGCAACCGCGCTGGTGGCTCTGATGAGCGGTGCTGCATCGGCAAAAACGTTTGTATATTGCTCGCCGGCTTCGCCTGAAGGCTTCGATCCGGCCGCCTATACTGGCGGTGATACCTTCGATGCCTCGGCCCACCCGGTCTACAACCGTCTTGCCGAATTCGAAAACGGAACGACGAAAGTCGTGCCTGGTCTCGCAGAAAGCTGGGATGTTACCGACGATGGTCTGGAATACACCTTCCATCTGCGCAAGGGCGTCAAGTTCCACTCGAACGACTATTTCACGCCGACCCGCGACTTCAATGCCGACGACGTGATCTTTTCTTTCGATCGCATGCGCAACAAGGACAATCCTTGGCATCAGTATACGGCTGGTATCACCTACGAATATTTCGACAGCATGGAAATGGGCGCGCTGATCAAGGACATCACCAAGGTTGACGATTATACCGTCAAGTTTGTGCTGAACCGTCCGGAAGCACCGTTCCTCGCTAATATCTCGATGCCTTTCGCTTCGATCATTTCGAAGGAATATACGGACAAGCTTGCTGCCGACGGCAAGAAAGACGATCTCAACCAGATCCCGGTTGGCACTGGCCCGTTCCAGTTCGTCGCATATCAGAAGGACGCCGTCGTCCGCTTCAAGGCCAACGAAAACTATTGGGGCGGCAAGCCGAAGATCGACGATCTCGTCTTCGCAATCACGACCGACCCGGCCGTTCGCGCGCAGAAGCTCAAGGCTGGCGAATGCCATCTGATGTCCTATCCTGCTCCGGCAGATATCAAGGGGCTTCAGGCCGATTCCAACCTGAAGGTTGACGAACAGGCCGGTCTCAACGTGGCTTACTTCGCGTACAACACGCTGAAGGCACCTTACGACAAGCCGGAAGTCCGCAAGGCACTGAACCAGGCAATCAATAAGCAGGCCATCGTTGACGCCGTGTTCCAGGGTCAGGGTCAGGTTGCCAAAAACCCGATCCCGCCGACAATGTGGGGCTATAACGACAAGGTCGAGGACGACAAGTATGATCCGGAAGCTGCCAAGAAGGCTCTCGAAGCTGCTGGCGTCAAGGATCTCAAGATGAAGCTGTGGGCGATGCCCGTCAGCCGTCCTTACATGCCGAATGCCCGTCGTACCGCTGAACTCATGCAGGCCGATCTGGCCAAGGTTGGCGTCAGCGCCGAAATCGTTTCGATGGAATGGGGTGAATACCTCAAGAAGTCGTCCGACAAGGACCGCGACGGTTCCGTTATCCTCGGCTGGACCGGTGACAACGGCGATCCGGACAACTTCCTCGGCACGCTTCTCGGCTGCGCTGGCGTTGGCAACAACAACCGTGCCCAGTGGTGCTACAAGCCATTCGAAGACCTGATCCAGAAGGCAAAGGTCTCGACCAGCCAGGAAGAACGCACGAAGCTTTACGAAGAAGCACAGGTGGTCTTCAAGGAGCAGGCTCCTTGGAATACGCTTGCTCACTCGACGGTCTTCGTGCCGATGTCGGCCAAGGTTACTGGCTTCAAGCAGAGCCCGCTCGGCGATTATCGCTTCGAAGAAGTTGATATTGCTGAGTAAAATCTGACAACACGAGTGTGGTGGATTTGAGGTTTCTATTCTTTGCGTGATATGCGCGTTCAGGAACCTCAAATCCGTAAACCACACTCGATTCAATTGGTTGCTGGTTTGGTTTGAAACCGAAATTCGTTCATGGCTCCTTCCAAGGAGCATGCGAATTTCGGTTTCGCCAAATCGGCGGCCGGGTGTAGGGTGATCCCCTGCACCCGGTCGGAGTTTTTGTATGTTCCGTTTCATATTCAACAAACTCGTCTATCTGGTTCCGACCTTCATAGGCATCACAATCGTCGCCTTTGCCTTCGTCCGGGTTCTGCCCGGCGATCCTGTGCTGTTGATGGCCGGCGAACGCGGCGTAAGCCCTGAGCGCCATGCCGAACTGATGGCACAGCTCGGCTTCGATCGCCCGATCTGGCAACAATATCTGGATTATGTCTGGAACCTGCTGCACGGCGATTTCGGTCAGTCTCTCGTGACCAAAAAGCCGGTTCTGGTAGAGTTTTTCGCGCTGTTTCCTGCAACTGTCGAGTTGTCCGTCTGCGCGATCATCCTGGCCATTTTCCTCGGTATTCCCGCAGGCGTTATCGCAGCCGTCAAACGCGGTTCCTGGTTCGATCAGGGCCTTATGGGCATTTCGCTGGTAGGCTACTCGATGCCGATTTTCTGGTGGGCGCTTCTGCTCATCATTTTCTTCTCCGGCATTTTGCAGTGGACTCCGGTTTCAGGCCGCATTTCGCTTCTGTATTTTTTCCCGCCCGTGACCGGCTTCATGCTGATCGACAGCCTTTTGTCGGACCAGAAAGGCGCGTTCCTGTCGGCGGCGTCACATCTCATCCTGCCGACCATCGTGCTTGCGACCATTCCGCTCGCGGTTATTGCGCGTCAGACGCGCTCTGCGATGCTGGAAGTGCTGGGTGAGGACTATGTGCGCACCGCTCGCGCCAAGGGTCTGCCAAGCCGTCGTGTCGTGGGCATTCATGCCTTGCGCAACGCAATGATCCCAGTCATCACGACGATCGGTTTGCAGGTCGGCGTGCTGATGGCCGGTGCGATTCTGACGGAAACCATTTTCTCCTGGCCTGGAATCGGCAAATGGATGCTCGATTCCATTTTCCGTCGCGATTATCCGGTTGTGCAAAGCGGTTTGCTCCTGATTGCCGCCATCATCATGGTGGTCAATCTGGTGGTTGATCTGATGTACGGCCTGATCAATCCGCGTATCCGGCATAAGTGAGGGTATCATGACACACTCAGCTATTCAGCCGGAAGCCGCGAGCGACATTGGAAAGATGCGCGCACTGAAGGACTTCTGGTTCTATTTCAGCGTCAATCGCGGCGCGGTTATCGGCCTGTACGTTTTTGTCGCGATTATTCTGGTGGCGATATTTGCTCCGCTCATTGCGCCGCACAATCCTACAGAACAGTTCCGCGAGTTCGTAAAGATTCCACCTTTTTGGGAAGACGGCGGTACAACCCAGTTCTTGCTGGGAACAGATGCTGTCGGGCGTGATATTCTGTCCCGCCTGATCTATGGCGCACAGTATTCGCTGCTCGTCGGTTTCGTCATCGTCATCATCTCGATGTGCCTTGGCATCACCATCGGCCTCATCACCGGCTATTTCGGTGGCGGTGTCGATACGGTGTTCATGCGCATCATGGACGTGATCCTGGCGTTTCCGTCGTTGCTGCTGGCGCTGGTTCTGGTGGCAATTCTCGGGCCGGGTCTCATCAATGCCGTGCTTGCCATCACGCTGGTTTTGCTCCCGCATTTTTCGCGTCTCACCCGCGCCGCCGTCATGGCGGAAAAGGAACGTGAATATGTGACTGCAGCCAAGCTTGCCGGTGCGAGCAGGTTGCGCCTGATGTTCAAGACCATTCTGCCGAACTGTCTTGCCCCGCTCGTGGTACAGGCAACGATGTCGTTTTCCAACGCCATCCTCGATGTTGCGGCACTAGGCTTCCTGGGTATGGGTGCGCAGCCGCCGACACCGGAATGGGGCACAATGCTTGCAGAAGCGCGTGAGTTCATCTTGAGCGCCTGGTGGATTGTTACCTTCCCCGGTCTGGCAATCCTGATCACTGTTCTCGCCATCAACCTGATTGGCGACGGTCTGCGCGACGCGCTTGACCCGAAACTCAAGAGGAGCTGATTGATGGCTTTGCTTGAAATCAAGAACCTTACGGTTTCGTTCGATACCTCGGTCGGTCCTTTCAAGGCGGTCGACGGCATCGATATTACGGTCGACAAGGGCGAAGTTCTCGCCATCGTCGGTGAGTCCGGTTCGGGCAAGTCCGTCGGCATGCTTGCGGTGATGGGCCTTCTGCCCAAGACTGCGACCGTGACGGCGGACGTCATGTCGTTCGACGGCAAGGATTTGCGCACGCTTTCGAGTTCGGAACGCCGCCAGATCATCGGTCGCGATATTTCGATGATCTTTCAGGAACCTGTGGCAAGCCTCAATCCGTGTTTCACGGTTGGCTATCAGCTTGAGGAAGTTCTGAAGCAGCATATGGGCATGAACGGCTCGGCGAGCCGTGCGCGTGCCATCGAGCTTCTGGAACTCGTCGGCATTCGCGATGCCTCCGAGCGTCTCGGCAGCTTCCCGCACCAGATGTCGGGTGGCCAGTGCCAGCGTGTCATGATCGCGATTGCGATTGCCTGCAATCCGAAGCTCCTGATTGCCGACGAGCCGACCACGGCTCTCGACGTGACGATCCAGAAGCAGATCCTTGATCTCCTGATGAGGCTTCAGGTGGAGCACGGCATGGGGTTGATCATGATCACTCACGATATGGGTGTTGTCGCCGAAACGGCGGACCGGGTCATCGTGCAGTATAAGGGCCACAAGATGGAGGATGCCGACGTGCTGTCGCTGTTCTCCGCGCCGAAAAGCCCTTACACGCGTGCGCTTCTCTCGGCTCTGCCGGAAAATGCGACTGGTGATCGTCTTCCGACGGTGTCCGATTTCGTCTTTGACACCAGCAGTGCAGGAGAAGCGCGATGAGCGAGATCGTTCTCGAAGCGCGCGATATCAAGCGCGATTATCATGTTGGCGGTGGCCTGTTCGGCAAACCGAAAGTGGTTCACGCTGTGAAGGGCGTGAGCTTCAAGCTCGAGAAGGGCAAGACGCTGGCGATCGTTGGCGAATCCGGCTGCGGCAAGTCCACGCTGGCGCGTATCCTCACGATGATCGATCCTCAGACATCCGGCGAACTGAAGATCGGCGGTAAGGATGTGGACATCGCTCGTGACGGGCTGACGGCGGAAATGCGCCAGAAGGTGCAGATCGTGTTCCAGAACCCTTACGGTTCGCTGAACCCGCGCCAGAAGATCGGTGATGTTCTGGCGGAACCGCTGCTGCTGAATACCAATATGTCGGCAGAAGAGCGGCGTGCCAAGGCGATGCAGATGTTGTTGAAGGTTGGTCTCGGTCGCGAGCACTTCAACCGTTATCCGCATATGTTCTCGGGCGGTCAGCGCCAGCGTATCGCCATCGCGCGCGCGCTGATGCTCAATCCAAAGCTGCTGATACTCGACGAGCCGGTTTCCGCGCTCGATCTGTCGGTGCAGGCGCAGGTTCTGAACCTGCTCTCTGACCTGCAGGAAGAGTTTGGCCTCACCTATGTCTTCATCAGCCACGATCTTTCGGTGGTGCGTTATATCGCCGACGAGGTGATGGTGATGTATTTCGGTGAGGTCGTCGAATACGGTTCGCGCGACGCCGTGTTCAATAATCCGCAGCATGATTATACGAAGAAGCTGTTTGCCGCGACGCCGCGCGCGGATGTCGATGCTATTCGGGCTCGCGTGGAAGCACGTGCCGCTGCCAGACAGGCCGCTCATAGCTGATCCCTATCGATGCGATGCTTAAAAAGGCCGCACATGAGAATGTGCGGCCTTTTTATATGAAACGAGATTATAGTATTTCTTGCAGTTCCGCCTTATAAAATGATTGTATTTATCTCTATTTCGGTATTTTAATGTATTTTTACTTTGTCGTTTTTGTCGTTACTATGATGTTGTCCGCTATTTTTTGGATAGAAAACATGGCATTTGGGTTTCCTGTTTAAGCTTGTGTTCCACGTTGCTGATGCCAGGCGAGCGCGCGCACAATATCATCTGCGGCGATCTTGCCAACGATGGCGCCGTTTTCAATGATGCCGACATCACCGCTGCTGTCCGCCACGGCATTCATCAGCTCTCGCACCAGCGTCTCACGCCGGGCGGTTGCCGCAAAAGGACGTGGCGCTGCATTGCGATCGAAAGGCACCATGATGTCCCCGGCCCGAAGAACGCCGAGCGGGTTCATATGCGCAACGAAGTCAGCAACATAGTCGTCGGCAGGCTGCAGGAGAATTTCCTGCGGCGTGCCGCACTGAACGATACGCCCACCTTCCATGATGGCGATGCGATTGCCGATCTTCATGGCTTCATCGAGATCGTGGCTGACGAAGACGATGGTTTTCTTCAGGCGTGACTGGAAGGCCAGCAATTCGTCTTGCAGACGGGTGCGGATCAGCGGATCGAGGGCTGAGAAAGGCTCATCCATCAGCAGGATCGGCGCGCCGGTTGCAAAAGCGCGGGCGAGACCGACACGCTGTTGCATGCCGCCGGAAAGTTCTCCGACCTTACGCTTGGCCCAGTCCTGCAGGCCGACAAGCTCAAGTTGCTGACGGGCTTGGGTAAGACGCTCTTCCTTGCCCATGCCGGAAATTTCCAGCCCGAAGGCGACATTTTCTTCAACCGTGCGCCACGGCAGAAGGCCGAACTGCTGGAACACCATCGAGACAAGTTCGGTGCGCAGATGGCGAAGGGTTCCACGGTCAGCTTTGCCGACATCGATGGTGCGATCGCCTTCCCGAACGAGAACGTGCCCGCGTGAGATCGGATTGAGCCGGTTGATGGCACGAAGAAGCGTGGATTTCCCGGAGCCTGACAATCCCATCAGAACGAGGATTTCGCCTTCCTCAATGTTGAGCGTACAGTTGTGTACGCCCAGTACGAGATTGGTTTCGGCCTGAATCTGGGAGCGGGTGGCGCCGCGATCTGCAAGAGCAAGCGCTTCATCGACATTGCTGCCGAAAATGATGCAGACGTCTTCGAGTGCGATAATGGTCATCCGCGGTCTCCTATTTTTCTCTGCCAGCGCGGAAGATACGGTCGAGCACAATGGCGACCACAACAATGACAAGTCCGGCCTCGAAGCCGAGTGCGGTATTGACCGAATTCAGCGCTCGGACCACCGGCACCCCAAGGCCGTCAGCGCCGACAAGTGCTGCGATGACCACCATCGAGAGCGACAGCATGATCGTCTGGGTCAGACCGGCGAGAATTTGCGGCATCGCATAGGGTAGTTCGATCTTACACAAGAGCTGCGACCGTGACGCACCGAACGCTTCACCCGCCTCGATCAGCGACGACGGTGTGGACGATATGCCGAGATGGGTCAGGCGCACTGGCGCAGGCAGCACGAAGATCGCCGTTGCAAGCAGGCCTGGCACCATGCCGATGCCGAAGAAGACGATGGCCGGGATCAGATAAACGAATGTCGGCAATGTCTGCATGAGGTCGAGGACGGGCCTCATCGCGGCATAAAGTGCCGGACGATGGGCGGCGGCAATGCCGAGTGGCACGCCGATTGCCATACACAGAAAGCAGGCCGACAGAACGAGGGTCAGGGTTTCGAGTGTGCGGTCCCAATAGCCCTGATTGATGATGAACAGGAAGCCGATCACGGTCAGCACGACCACCGAGATACGGCGCTGGATCAGCCACGCTATGACAGCGAAGATGGCGATCAAAAGCAGAGGGTGTGGTAGCTTTAGAAGAAAAAGCAGCCCGTCAATAAGGCTCTGCATGACAGCGGCCAGTGTATCGAAAAAGCCGCCCATATTGTCCGTCAGCCAGTCCACCACAGATTTGGCGGTTGGTCCGACAGGAATCTTGTAATCCGTCAGCCAGTTCAACGATCAAGTCTCCTGCTGCGTGCTAGAGCATTTCCAGCAAAGGTGCGAAGCGTCCACGCGGGGAAATCAGTTCACTGGACTGATTTCTGATCCCGCTCCGATGCGTAGGATAATGCGTTAAAAACAAAGAGAAAGGGTGCGGGCATTCTTGAAGTTGCCGGGCCGCGTTCGTCGCAGCCCGGCAGCATGTGTCGGGATTAAAGACCGAGTGCCGACTTTACAGCAGGCAGGCCTTCCTTGCCATCAACGGTGGTTACACCGGCGAGCCACTGGTCGAGTACGCCCGGATTGGCTTTCAACCAGTTGGTTGCAGCCTTCGACGGCTCTTCGCCATCATCGAGAATCTTGCCCATGATGTCGTTTTCGATATCGAGCTTGAATTCCAGATTGGTGAGGAACTTGCCGACATTCGGGCATTCCTGCGTGTAGCCGGTGCGGACATTGGTTTCGACCTTGGCGCCGCCGAGATTGGGACCGAAGAAATCGTCGCCACCGGTGAGGTACGCGATTTCGAAGCGCTTGTTCATGGGGTGTGGCTCCCATGCCAGGAACACCACCGGTTCCTTGCTCTTGATGCTGCGCGCGACCTGAGCCAGCATGCCCTGTTCAGACGATTCCGCCAGTTCGAACGACTTGAGGCCGAAGGCATCCTTGTTGATCATGTCGAGGATCAGACGGTTGCCGTCATTGCCTGGCTCGATGCCGTAGATCTTGCCGCCGAGCTTGTCCTTGAACGTGGCGATATCCTTGAAGTCCTTGAGGCCTTCGTCATAGGCGTATTTCGGCACGGCGAGCGTATATTTTGCGCCGGTCAGATTGGTGCGCAGTGTCTCGACGGTCTTGTTATCCAGATAAGGCTGGAGGTCGGCGGTCATGGAAGGGTTCCAGTAGCCGAGGAAGACGTCGATGTCCTTTTTGCTCAGCGACGCATAAGTCACCGGTACGGAGAGAACCTTGATGTCGGTCTTGTAGCCGAGACCTTTGAGGATTTCTGTCGCCACCGCCGTCGTCGAGGTGATGTCGGTCCAGCCGACATCCGAGAAACGGACGGTTGAACAGCTTTCGGGTTCGGCGGCGAAACCGGTTGCCGGGGCGCTTAGCATTGCTGTCCCCGTGGCAAGCCCACCCAAGGCAAGCGTAAGCATATAGGTCGATACGGACTTCATTGTTCTCTCCATTTACCGGGCCGTTTTGACGGATTGATTGTTTTTCCGGTTCCAGCTTTAGCAAACACCAAAGATTTCGCCATTCAAGTACCATAGCGGCGAAAATGTTCTTGATTGCGACGTTGGTCGCAGTTTCCGGCGGAAAACCGTTTCGCACCTTCCTGAAACTGCTGCCGCCCATCGTTTTCCGGAACCGTCGACCGTGGGGGAAACGGAGCATGATTGCCACGTACTTGGTCGAAGCGGGGTGGCGCCATGTTACGTATTGAGCCCCCGGTTTCAACCCTGCCAGCCGAAAATGACGGATAAAATCAGTTGGATGACCGTTCGAGGTTGTCGAAAAGATGAGCACACTCTATTTGAGAACCTGAAGCTTTTTCAGGCTTGGCTGCTTGCGAACGGGACATGCCATGCATGGGTCGAGATGCGACGCAGAGGCGGTGCGAAGCCCGGAGTTTCGGGCAAAAGGAAGGATTTGTTACAGTGTGGAATGCAGTTAAGGGCGTTTTTTCCTTCCTCGGCCGTTTCCTAGCCGCGCTTGCTCGTCTGATAGCCATTCCGCTTGGCGGATTATGGCGGCTTTTCCTGCGGCTCGGAATTTTGTGGAAAGTCGCGATTGCGGTCATCGTGATCGGTCTGGGCGGCCTTTACGTCTATTTCATCTGGCAGACTCAGGCGTGGACGAATTTCGACCCGGACTATCCGGCCAAGTACACCTATCAGAATGCGACCACACCCGGTGAAGAGGTGAAAGCGGAGGCCGCACCGGCTGAAGCACCTTCCACCGCGGCACCAGTGGAACAGCCTGCCGTTACGCCCGAAGCCAACCAGACTGGCGAGGCCGCACCGGCGAATCAGCCGGTTCAGGCAGCACAACTGCCGTCCTCGGCCCGCAAATGTTCCCGCTCGGCCATTGCCGAAGTTGCTGCCGATCTCACCGACTTCAACGTCAACCAGAATGCATGGATTTCGTCCATGCTGCTCTACAAGCTTGGCCTTTTCGGTCTGGATTGGGATCGCACGCCGTTCCTCGACAATAAGGCTTCGTTCCAGCGCGGCATCAATGCAGCGGTGCGCCGTACTGCGATTGAACTGGTCGACAATATCGGCCGTCTGCGTGGCACATCGCAGATCGACGGCGATCTGCAAAAGGCGCGTGGCAATCTGCAATTTGCAGAAGATTCCTGGTATTTCGGCCTGAGCCCGTTCGGTCCGAAGACGCCGACGCCGAGCTATTACCGTTCGGCGATCAAGGATTTGCGTTCCTTCAACGGACGGCTTGAAAACTGTCAGGCGACCTTCGATGCCCGCGCCGACAATCTGATCCAGTTTGTCGACCGTATCGCGAGCGATCTCGGTTCCACCTCGGCTATCCTCAAGGACCGCGCCGAGAACTATCACGCTGGCTGGTTTGACACGCGTGCGGATGACCGCTTCTGGTTCGCCTACGGTCAGCTCTATGCATATTACGGCCTGCTGCGCGCAGCACATTCGGATTTCCGTGGCGTTCTTGCCGAAAAGCACCTCGATGGTGTGTGGGACGAGATGGAAAAGCAGATGCGCGCCGCACTCGACATGCAGCCTTTCATCGTTTCCAACGGCAGCCCTGATGCATGGTTCACGCCGTCGCATCTGACCACGATGGGCTTCTATATCCTGCGTGTCCGTTCCAATCTGGTCGATGTGAAACAGGTTCTGGAGCGCTGACCGGCAATGGAACTGCCAACTTCCTTGCGACAGGCGGTGGATGCCGCGCTTGAGGGCGTGGCATTGGCCGACCTCAAGCGCGCATCTGAAATGCTTTCCCGCCGTTACCGTGCCGAGACGCGGGACGGACGCATGCATATTTCCGACGATCTTGCTGCGAAAGCCTATCTGGCGGCGCGCTTGCCTGCGACCTATGCGGCGGTTCGCGCCAGCATGAGCAGTGCAGCAGAGGTTTGTCCCGATTTCGCACCGCAATCCATGCTCGATGTGGGCGCGGGGCCGGGAACAGCCCTTTGGGCAGCAAAACAATGCTGGCCGACGCTTCAAGCCGCTACCATGATCGAGGCAAGCCCCGCGATCCGAGCGGTGGGTAGCGATCTTTCGCAAAATAGCGGGCTGCGTGACCTGGACTGGCGGGCAGGGGATGTGGTTCGGGAAAAACTTGATTTTCCGCAAGCCGATCTCGTGACCATTGCCTATGTGCTCGACGAGCTTGCTCCTGAAAAGCGGCTGGGACTGATCGAGCGTCTGTGGGCGTCAGCACGGCACATGCTGGTGATCGTGGAACCGGGCACACCAGCAGGCTGGCAGCGTATTCTCGATGCACGCAGTGCGCTTGTTGCTGAAGGCGCAGTCATTGCGGCACCCTGTCCACACCAGCTCGATTGCCCGTTGGTCGCGCCCGACTGGTGCCATTTTTCGCGCCGCGTTGCGCGCTCGCGTATTCATCGTCTGACCAAGGAAGCCGAAGTGCCGTGGGAGGATGAGAAGTTCATCTATCTTGCTGCGGTGCGCGAGACGGTCGGTGGTGTGGAAGCGCGGATCATCGCGCCGACGCGGGTTGGCGGCGGCAAAGTTTCGGTTAAACTCTGCAAGGATAACGGCAGGGCGGAAGAACGCCTCCTGACCAAGCGCGACGGGGATCTGTTCCGTTGGGCGCGTCGCGCCGACTGGGGCGATGCCTTGATGAAAGAGTGAGCCGGAACCGAAACCCGGAACCAAAACGATGAAGATCAGTCTGGTCCAGTTACGTCTGCTTGAAGCTGTCGCGGAAACCGGCAGTGTAGGTGCTGCGGCACGGCGCTTGCGTCTCACGCAATCGGGGGCCAGTCAGGCGATTGCAACACTGGAAAAAATCCTCGGGGTCTATGTGCTGGCGCGAAAGCGCGATGGGGCCGCCCTGACGGCGTTCGGACAATCGATCCTTGCGGATGCCAAGGCCGCCCTTGCCGCAGTCGACCGGATAGAATTACAGGCACGATGCAGTGCTTCCGGTGTGCCCGAACGGCTGCGCGTCGCGGCAATTCCAAGCCTGTTCTGCCCGGTCTGCGAAAGTCGTTTCAGCGGCTTTATCCCGGCATTGAATTCAGCGCTTTCGAGGGCGGGCACGATGATGTCAGCCTGTGGGTGCGCGACGGTATTGCCGATCTCGGCATTACATCGTTACCGACGCCCGAGCTTGAGGCACGGGAAGTTGGCCGGGAAGAACTTGTCGTGGTGGGGCGGCGTGATGACCCTTTCATGCGCAATGACACAATCACTGCCGCGGACCTGCGGGACCGCCAGTTGATCGCCGCTGCAGGCTGCGAAATGATTATCGACCGGATTATTCATGGTGAGGGTGAGGGCGAGGGCGACGGCGAGACGCGCAGCGAGCAGGTGCGCACCCGCGACGTTGCCACGGTGCTGGAAATGGTGCGGCATGGCATCGGCACGACGCTTCTGTCAGAAATCAGCCTGCCGGGCGCCGATCTGCATGGATTGCGGGCGCGCCGCCTCGATCCGCCGACGTTCCGCACCGTCTATATTGTTTTTCGGGCCGACAGTCCGGTCAGGCATCTGGTCGAACGGTTCTGCGATATGGCAGTGGATGCCAGAAGCAAAGCGGCATAAGAAACTCTAATATCTCATATCTTGCTTATCCGTGGCGCTTGCGTATGCCAGGGGTGCAATAGTCTGCGCTCTTTCTTCATCCTGTAGTGAGTGACCATGACGGCAATTACCGAAACCACCCCGACGAGCTCGACTTCGGACACCATACGCGGTCTGGCCTGGGGGCTGTCCGGGGTTCTGGTATGGTCCGGGTCGTTTGTCCTGACCCGTTTCGGGTTCAAGACCGCATTGACGCCTTTCGACATCATTGCCCTGCGCTTCGGCGTGGCAGGGCTGGTGCTGTTGCCGGTGGTTCTGATGAATGGATTTGGCTTTCGGAAGCTTGGTCCGCTTGGCTTTGTGCTTCTGGTTTCCGGTGCGGGCGTTCCTTATGCGCTTTTAACCACCTGCGGCCTGCAATATGCTCCGGCGTCCCATGCAGCAGCGCTCATTCCGGGCATGATGACTGCGATGGTTGCCGTTCTGGGAATGGCGCTTCTCAAGGAACATCTTGCGCCGTCGCGCTGGTCCGGGGTCGTGCTGATCCTGATCGGCGCCATGCTGATCGCCGGTCTGTCGCAATCGGGCGAACAGGAGATGCTTGGGCACGTCGCCTTTTTCACTGCGGCACTGGTGTGGGCGATCTATGTCATGGTGTTTCGCAGGAAGGGAATGGACGGGTTGCACGCCACCGCCGTTGCGGCAGTTGCGTCAGCAATCGCCTATCTGCCGATCTATGCGATCTTTCTGCCCAAGGGGCTTGGAGCAACATCCTGGGGCGATATTGCCCTGCAAGGCTTCTATCAGGGCGTTTTAACCTCGGCATTCGGCGTCTTTGCCTTCAACCGTGCCGTTGTGCTGCTGGGAACGGCGGCAGGGGCAGCGCTGTCGGCACTGATCCCTGTCATCACTCTGGTTCTGGCGCTCGTCCTGCTGGGTGAGGTGCCGGGCTGGCCCGACACGCTGGCCGCCTTCCTGATCAGTCTCGGTGTGCTGGCGCTGAACAGGAAGGGAAAGAAGCCTGTCGCATCATGAAGTCTGCAGAACGACGCGCGGTGCAGGGCGGTTGATGATGAACACCATAGCCGCGGCGGCAAAGCACATGGCACCGGCAAGGATCAGAGCAGGGGTGTAGCTGTCATAGTCGGTGCGGACGAAACCGGCGAAGGCGGCAGCAGCAGCGGCACCGATCTGATGGCCGGTGAAGACCCAGCCGAAGACCAGACCGGCCTTTTCCGGACCGAAACGCTCGGCAGCGAGCTTGACGGTCGGCGGCACGGTCGCCACCCAGTCCAGCCCGTAAAAGACGGCGAACAATGCCAGTTCGTAAACGGTGAAGTCAGTGAAGGTCAGGTAGATCAGCGACAGGCCGCGCAGTGCATAGAACCAGAACAGGAGCCAGCGATTGTCGAAGCGGTCGGACAGCCAGCCGGACATGATCGTGCCAATCAGGTCGAATGCGCCAATCACGGCAAGGATGCCTGCTGCACCAACAGGTGCGATGCCGAAATCACCGCAAAGCGTGATCCAGTGCGTCTGGATAAGGCCATTGGTGGAGAAGCCACAGACGAAGAAGGTCAGGAACAAGACCCAGAAAGTTGCTGTTGAAGACGCTTCGCGCAGGGTTACGAGCGGCGAGGCGAGCATGGCGCCGAAGCTCTTCCGGGGTTCAGGTGCGGGAAGCGGCGCTATGCGACCGTAAGGCTTCAGACCAATATCTGCCGGATGGTCGCGCATCAAAGCGAGAACCAGCACAAGCGCGGCAACAAGGAAGCAAACAACGATGGTGAGCGATGTACGCCAGCCAATCGTCTGGCTGACGCTGGCAAGGATCGGCATGAAGACGAGCTGACCGGTGGCGTTGCTAGCTGTCATGAGGCCGACGACGAGACCGCGCCGCTTTTCGAACCAGCGCGCGGCGACGGTCGCACCGAGGACGAGCGCGGTCATGCCAGTGCCAAGACCAATCACCACACCCCAGAGCGCAAGCATCTGCCATTCCTCGGTCATGAAAATGGAGCCGACAAGTCCCAGCGAAATCATGACAAGAGCGGCTGCAACCACGCGGCGCAGGCCGAATTGGTTCATGAAGGCTGCCGCAAATGGCCCCATCAGGCCGAAAAGGACGAGGCGAAGTGCCATTGCGAAGGAGATATTCGCATTCGTCCAGCCGAATTCACGCTGGAGCGGTTCGATCAGAATGCCCGCAGACCCCATGGCGGCTGCCGTCGCCAGCATGGTCAGGAAGGTTATGGCGGCGACGACCCATCCGTAATGGATGTTTCTCTGGGCGAGAAAACTGGCAAGGCGGGCAGAAATCATCTTTGGCGCTTTCGGGTTCAAGCTGGTTTCAAGCTGGCTATTGGCCAGCCATGGGCTGATGGCGAAACCGTGCGCTCCATAGAGGGCGCGTGGCTTCAGGTCATTGTTTTCAGTCAAAGGGCGTTCGGTGTCCGATCAATCGAGACTGCGAAGAAGGCTTTGCAACTGCTCTACGCCGTCCTCTCCCAATCTGGCTTCAATCTCCTCCTGCGCCTGATCCCAGAGCGGACCGCCGCGCTCCACGAGGTCGCGACCTTCGGCGGTCAGCGTTACGCTGGTCTCGCGGTGGTCATCGCTGACTGCAGGCTCGATCAGGCCCATGCGCTGCAGAACCTTCACATTGCGGCCCATGGTCGAACGATCCAACTCGGACAGATGTGCAAGTTCCGTCAGCGAAATGGAGCCTGCACGGCGGATTTTTCGCAGTGTACTGAATTGGGCAACATTAATGCCAAGCGGGGCCAGAGCGTTGTCATAGACGCCTGATGTCTTGCGGGCTGCCTGGCGCAGAAGAATACAGAAACACGGATGAGACATATTGCGGGTATATACCCGTAAATAGTCGATAGCAAGAACGAAGTGAAAAATAGGGGCTACGCTGCTGCCATTTTGCTGACAGCAACAATGCCTTCAGGTAACGCTCGTGTTTTGTCGACGGGGACTAGACCGCGATATAGGCGGTTTCCTTCACTTCCTCCATCACGGCATAAGTGTGCGATTCCCGCACGCCGGGTAGAGAAAGGAGCGCCTCGGAAAGAAAACGCCGGTAGTGATCCATATCGGATACACGGGCTTTGACGAGATAATCGAAGCCGCCCGCAACCATGTGGCATTCCAGAATGTCGGGATTATTGCGGGTGAAGGTTGAAAAGGTTTCGAAGACTTCCGGCGTTGTGCGGTCGAGCTTGATCTCTATGAAGACCAGCATGGCCCGGTCGAGCATCTTGGGCGATAGGCGTGCCGAATAGCCGAGAATATACCCTTCACGGGTCAGTCGCTTGACGCGTTCGGCGGTCGCCGTCTGCGAGAGATTTATGCGATCGGCCAGTTCGGTATTGGTCAGGCGCCCGTTCTCCTGAAGGGCGCGCAAAATACTCCTGTCCATCGCATCGAGATTCTTCATCAGTTGTCCCCAATGGCCGTTTATGTGCGACGGCTCTGTTCTTGATTTTTGGATATGTGTTTGAGTTGCCACGGAAATCAATCCGAAATCGGGCCCCGACGCAAGATGAAACTTGTTGGGTGGTCCTACAAATTTTCGAACCGTTCCGATGAAAACGCCTTAAATGTAAGCATATATGCAAATAACAATCACAGGTTGTGATTTATGTACAACCTGTGATAATGATACTGTGCATACTGAAAGTTATATTGCACCTGTAAATTTAGGCATGGGGTATGGGGGGCCGAAACTGGAGGAATCGTTCAGTTCCTTCCGTTTTGTCCATCCCGGTTCTGAGGAAATCCGGACAGCCCCAAACTGTCCGGATTTTCTTTGCAAGGAACAGGATCGCCCGGCAAAACCCGCGAATGCATGGCGGGATCGCTGTTCGGACGCCGAACTGTATTGCTCAGTTCCATACTTAAATTTTGCGGTTGCAAGGATGCACATTGAAGGCTAACTGTATGTCCATGAACATTTCGCGCAATATCGTCATCAACGGTTGGTGGTGGGCCCGCTAATAGCGGCCACGCAGGCGTTTGTGCATTTGCGTTTAGGAAACAGGCCGCTGGGATTATCCGGGCGGCCTTTTTGTTTGGCTGTTTGAATAAGACCTCAGGAATACCGGGTTCTGGAAGTGTTTGGAAACAAGCGAGATTTGGGATAGCCGATCATGAATGCGAAGATTGCGGATAGCGAGATATTCCAGCACGAGACGGCAGGCGGCATCGTCGTCGAGCGCGTGCGCCACCTCACAGCCTATAAGGGTGCGATCGAGACCTATATCGATGCATTGAACGAACGGCGCGGCGCGGTGTTTTCGTCAAATTACGAATATCCGGGCCGCTATACGCGATGGGACACGGCTATCGTCGATCCTCCGGTGGTGATCACGTCACGGGCCCGCACCATGCGCATCGAAGCGCTGAATGCCCGCGGCGTTATTCTTCTGCGGCCTATCCTCGACACGGTGAAGGCGCTTAGCGAGGTGACGGTCGACAAGGCCGAGGAAAACCGCATCGAGCTGGCCATTGCCGAGCCGAGCGGCACCTTCACCGAGGAAGAGCGCTCGCGCATGCCTTCGGTTTTCACGGTTCTGCGCGCCATTGTCGGCCTGTTCTTCTCCGAGGAAGACGCCAATCTCGGTCTGTACGGTGCCTTCGGTTACGATTTGGCGTTCCAGTTCGATCCGGTTCAGTACAAGCTGAAGCGCCCCGACGATCAGCGCGATCTGGTGCTGTTCATTCCCGATGAAATCTTCGTGGCAGACCACTATGCGGCACGTGCCTGGGTGGACCGTTATGAATTTACCTGCGGCGGTTCTTCCACGCACGGTCTCGCACGGGCGACGCCCATACAGGCATTCAAGCCTTCGGAAGCCAAGCTCGCGCGTGGCGATCACAATCCGGGCGAATATGCCAAGCTCGTCGAGCGCGCCAAGGAAAGCTTCAAGCGCGGCGACCTCTTCGAAGTGGTTCCGGGCCAGACTTTCTATGAACGCTGCCACACACCGCCGTCCGAGATTTTCCGCCGGTTGAAGACGATCAATCCGTCGCCCTATTCGTTCTTCATCAATCTGGGTGACAACGAATATCTGGTCGGCGCATCGCCGGAAATGTTCGTGCGGGTCAACGGGCGGCGTATCGAAACCTGCCCCATCTCCGGCACGATCAAGCGCGGCGAAGATGCGATTTCGGATTCGGAACAGATTCTGAAACTGCTCAATTCCAAGAAGGATGAATCCGAGCTGACCATGTGCTCGGACGTGGACCGCAACGACAAGAGCCGTGTCTGCGAGCCGGGTTCGGTGCGCGTCATCGGTCGCCGCCAGATCGAAATGTATTCGCGCCTGATCCACACGGTCGATCACATTGAAGGACGCCTTCGTGACGGCATGGATGCGTTCGACGGTTTCCTCAGCCATGCATGGGCCGTGACGGTAACCGGCGCACCGAAGCTGTGGGCAATGCGGTTCCTTGAGGAAAATGAACGCAGCCCGCGTGCATGGTACGGCGGTGCCATTGGTATGATGCACTTCAACGGTGACATGAATACCGGCCTCACGCTGCGCACGATCCGCGTGAAGGACGGCGTGGCTGAAATCCGCGCCGGCGCAACGCTTCTGTTCGATTCCAATCCGGAAGAAGAAGAAGCCGAAACCGAATTGAAGGCATCGGCAATGATCACGGCTGTTCGCGAAGCACAGAAGAGCAATCATATTGCCGAAGAGCGTGTGGCGGCAAAGGTGGGTGAGGGGATTTCGATCCTGCTCGTTGATCACGAAGATTCCTTCGTGCACACGCTCGCCAATTATTTCCGCCAGACCGGTGCCACGGTCTCGACGGTGCGCTCGCCTGTTGCCGATGACGTGTTCGACAGGGTCAAGCCGGACCTCGTGGTCCTGTCACCCGGACCCGGCACGCCGCAGGATTTCGATTGCAAGGCGACCATCGACAAGGCGCGCAAGCGTGAACTGCCGATCTTCGGTGTCTGTCTTGGATTGCAGGCGCTGGCGGAAGCCTATGGCGGCACATTGCGCCAGTTGCGCATTCCGATGCACGGCAAGCCGTCGCGCATTCGCGTGTCGAAGCCGGAGCGGATATTCTCGGGTCTGCCAAAGGAAGTGACGGTCGGGCGTTATCATTCGATCTTCGCTGATCCGGAACGTTTGCCGGATGATTTCCTGGTGACAGCAGAGACCGAAGACGGTGTCATCATGGCTTTCGAGCACAAGAAGGAGCCAGTTGCCGCCGTTCAGTTCCACCCGGAATCCATCATGACGCTGGGCCACAACGCCGGAATGCGCATGATCGAGAATGTGGTGACGCATCTGGCGGGCAAGAACAAGGCGCGCCGTACCAACTACTGATCGAACGCCTTCCGTCCTGATTTTGAGCCAGCCGCAGCTATTGCTGCGGCTGGCTTTTTTATGCTTTTTCGCTGCTTACCCATTGCCTGCTTTGGCAACTCATTTGCAACTGTAATGCCTTGCATTTGCAGGAGAAAATTAAATGCGAGAACAGAAAAAACAGGGGTACGAAGTTTCGCTTTTCTGGGGTATAGAACGCCGGTGAATTGCTGCTGCATATGCCAGATGCGTTGCGGATACGTCCCGCGTTCAAGCCAATGTATGAGGGGCCAACTGTTGGCCATCCCGATTTCGGGAAAAGATCAAGATAATAAGGTTCATCATGGACGCGAGTGCAAAGGTTCGGCGGCTTGCCGCTTGGTCTATTCCCATTGCTTTCGGTGTGATGGGTCTGAAATATCTGGCCTATGCGCTGACCGGCTCCGTGGCCCTTTATTCGGACGCATTGGAATCCATCGTCAATGTGATCGCGGCAATCGGCGCGTGGTGGGCCATTCGGGTCAGCTATCTGCCTGCCGACGACAACCATCCCTTCGGACATCACAAGGCCGAGTATATTTCGGCTGTCGTGGAAGGCGTGCTGATCACGGTCGCCGCACTTTTGATCTTCCGCGAGGCGTGGTTTGCGCTTCAAACGCCGCGAATGCTCGATGAACCCTGGCTTGGGCTGAGCATCAATACGGCTGCAGCCGTCATAAACGGCTTCTGGGCGACATTGCTGATCCGCACCGGTCGCAAGTCCCGCTCACCGGCGCTGGAAGCCGACGGCAAGCACATCATGACGGATGTTTTCACGTCCGCAGGTGTTCTGGTCGGTCTTGTCGGTGCTGTCGTGACCGGCTGGGCCATACTTGATCCATTGCTCGCCATTCTGGTGGCGATCAACATTCTCTGGCAGGGCTGGCATGTTATCAATTCCTCGGTGCAGGGATTGATGGATATTGGTGTCGAGCCGACTGAGGAGATGCGCATTCGCGATGTCATTTCGGCCAATGCGGGTGGCGCCATCGAGGTTCATGATCTGAAGACCCGTATTGCGGGCCGTGTTACCTTCATCGAGTTTCACCTGGTCGTTGCGGCGGATATGAGTGTCGGCGATGCCCATGTGATCTGCGACCGTATCGAAGACGCTTTGAAGAAGCAGATTGATAGCGCGCGGGTGGTGATCCATGTCGAACCGGAGGATGAGGCAAAGTTGCCTCCGGGGACGAGTGCGGTGCCTTTCGCCTGAATGAAATACTGTCTTGCGCAGTACAAATCTCGCGTGTAAAAGCTTTTGCCATGACGATCAAAAACGCAACATCCCTGGAACATTCCGCAGCCGCCTTCGGCGCGCGCGTTGATGTTTGCGTTCTAAACTCGCTTCTTACCCTCGGCCTTAGCGGCGATCGCCGGGCTCGCTGAAGGAGCGTCCGGCGGTCGAAAACGGTCCCGCTGGCCTGTGCTCCTTTTCAAAAAACCCTTATAATCGATCAGTAGTATCCGTGCTTGACGGTCTATAATGCCGTCGAAAGCCGGGAGGAAACGAAAATGAATCAGTCCGTCGCCACACCGCAATCAGAATCCAATGCTGAGCGCAAAGGCATGCCTGTTGCAGGCACCAAATATTCGCCTTTCCCGGCCCCGCAACTCGATGACCGCACCTGGCCGTCCAAGCGCATCGAAAAGGCGCCGATCTGGTGTTCAGTCGATCTGCGTGATGGCAATCAGGCCCTGGTCGACCCCATGGGGCATGACCGCAAGGAGCGTATGTTCCGCCTGCTGGTCGATATGGGTTTTCCGGAAATCGAGATCGGCTTCCCGTCCGCTTCGCAGACGGATTTCGACTTCTGCCGCTGGGCCATCGAACAGGGCAATGTTCCCGACGAAGTGGATTTGCAGGTTCTGGTCCAGTGCCGCCCCGAACTGATCACGCGCACTTTTGAAGCGCTGGAAGGCGCGAAGACACCGATCATCCATTTCTACAATTCCACCAGTGAATTGCAGCGCCGTGTGGTTTTCGCCAAGGATGTCGGTGGTATCAAGCAGATCGCAACCGACGCTGCCAAGATGATCATGGATATGGCTGCGAAAGCGGGTGGTGGCTATCGCTTCCAGTATTCGCCCGAAAGCTTCACCGGCACCGAGATGGATGTGGCGCTGGAAATCTGCAACGCGGTCATCGAGATCGTGAAGCCGACCGCAGACAACAAGCTGATCGTCAATCTGCCCTCGACGGTCGAGATGAACACGCCGAACGTCTATGCCGACCAGATCGAATGGATGTGCCGCAACCTCGACAATCGCGAGAACCTGATTATCTCGCTGCATCCGCACAATGACCGCGGTACCGGCATCGCTGCAACCGAACTGGGCCTGATGGCCGGGGCCGACCGTGTGGAAGGTACACTGTTCGGCAATGGCGAACGCACCGGCAATGTCGACGTCGTGACGCTGGCGCTCAATATGTACACGCAGGGCGTGGACCCCGAACTGGACTGCACCGACATCAACCGGATGAAGGAAGTCTATGAATATTCGAACCAGTTGAAGATTGCCGAACGCCATCCCTATGTCGGCGAACTGGTTTATACGGCCTTCTCGGGCTCGCATCAGGATGCGATCAACAAGGGTATGAAGGCGCGCAAGTCTGCCAATTCACCGGTCTGGGAAGTGCCCTATCTGCCGATCGACCCACAGGATGTGGGCCGCTCCTACGAAGCGATCATTCGCATCAATTCGCAGTCGGGCAAGGGCGGGATCGCTTACATACTGCAGGCGGATTACGGCTTGAACCTGCCGCGCAATCTGCAGGTCGAGTTCCGCGAGATCATCCAGAACATCACCGATGAAGAAGGCAAGGAACTGCCCTCCAAGCGTATTCATGAAGAGTTCCAGCAACTCTATGTGACGCAGCCGGAGGCTCGTATCAAGTTCGTAGATCACCACACCATGCCCGATCCGGAGCAGAAGGGACGCCGTATTCTCACCGCCGAAATCACCGATAATGGCGTGACCAGGAATATCGAAGGCAAGGGCACCGGCCCAATCGACGGATTTGTCGATGCGCTGTCCAAATATCTCGGTGTGAAGATGTCGGTCGTGGATTATTCCGAACATTCGCTACAGCAGGGTTCGGACGCTTCGGCCATCTCCTATGTCGAAATGGCGCATCCGGGCGGCAAATTGTTCGGCGCTGGCATCAACGATAATATTGTCAGTGCTTCACTGGAAGCCATCGTATCGGCGGCCAACCGCGTCATCAGCAAGTGAGCGAACATAAATGAAATGAAAACGGCGCTTCGGCGCCGTTTTTTATTGGCCGGATCAATAGAGAACGCGCTCGTTGAGCTTCGTTATTTTCTCGCTTGCATCGGAAACGCCGTGCTCTTCCATCAGGCAGGACCAGCCGCCTTCAGGGCGTTTATCGATGCTGAATATATTATAGCGAGCAGCGGGTTTATGGCCGCCGAAATTCTGGCTTGCAGATGGCACACTGATAACGGGGATCTTGCCGTTCGGCCCGTCGATTTCATAATGCGTGATAAGATGCGTATGGCCGTGAATGACCAGTTCCGCACCGTGCTTGCGTATGATCTTCTGGAAACGGCGAATACCATAAAGGCGTTTATGGGCGGGCGTCGCGCCATAAATGGGCGGGTGATGGATCATCACGATACGGAAGAGGCCACGCGCGCCGGCTTCATCGAGCATTGCAGCCAGACGCTTCCCTTGCTCGGACCGGAAGTCGCCGCTGGCCATGAAGGGAGCTGTTGCGCGCGCCGAAGAAACACCGATCAGCGCAACGGGTCCACGCACTCGCATATAAGGGAATTGCGGGCGATTGCCCTTGTTGTCGATGCCGTCACCGCGCATCCACGGTTCCCATTTCCGGCAGGTCTTGTCGAGTGCGCCGGGCACATAAGCATCATGATTGCCAGGAACGACCGAAACATCGTTCGGGTTGCCCAGTTTGGACAGCCAGTCATGGGCAATATCGATTTCCAGATTGAGCGCCAGATTGACGAGATCGCCCGTCACTGCGATGTGGTCAGGCGATTGCGCCTGCATGTCGCCGATGAGAGTATCCAGCACGGTTCCGTGCATCGCGTTTTTGCGATTGCGCAGCCAGTTGATATAGCCTGTGATGCGCTTCGATGCCAGTTCGCGATATCTCACGCGAGGCAAAGGCGAAAGGTGTATATCGGAGATGTGCGCGAGACGAAACATTAAGCCCATTTACTGGATAATGCGTGAAACCGAAACCTGTTTAGCGACTTTTTGTTGATGTCAGTGCTGTTTGGGATAGAGGTATGTTGCCTCGCGGAGAGACGGTATGCGCTTTCGTCATTTCATATTTCATACTTATTTTTTAATGCGACGCCCGATGACATTGGGCGTCAGGGCTATTGTCTTCGATGAAAACAAAAATTCCGTTTTCCTGGTGAAGCATACCTATGTGCCGGGATGGCAATTGCCGGGCGGGGGTGTCGAACGCGGCGAGACCTTCGGGCAGGCGTTGGAAAAGGAATTGCGCGAGGAGGCCAATATCGTTTTGAAAGGCCCGCCGCAGCTTTTTGCGCTCTACAAGAATGCGCATGCATCGCCGCGCGATCACGTGGCGCTGTATATATGTAGGCAATTCGAGCAGACGGCACCGCGTTTGCCGGATCGGGAAATCGCGGAATGCGGTTTCTTTCCGCTGGACGATCTGCCGGAAGGGACGACATCGTCGACCAAGCGGCGTCTGCAGGAAGCGCTTCACGATCTGGAACCGCTTCCGCTTTGGTAAAGGCGCGGATGCCGCACCTTTACCGGAACATAGAGGTTTAGAAGCGGTAGGTGATACCCGTACCGATCAGCCATGGATTAAGCTTGGCCTTGCCGCTGACTTCCACGCCGCCAGCCAGAGTGGCGTCGAATTTCGGTTCAAGGAACAGCTTCTTGACGTCGAAGTTCACGCCCCAATGCTCGTTGAGCATGTAGTCGAAGCCGATCTGCAGCGCGCCGCCGAATGCATTCTTGACCTTGAGATATTCAACGCCGGTCGCATCCTGATTGTAGAACATGGTGTAGTTTACGCCTGCGCCGACATAAGGCTTGAAGGCGCCGAAATTGGTGAAGTGATATTGCAGGGTGAGGGTCGGAGGCAGAATCCATGCCTTGCCGATCTTGCCCAATCCGTCGATTGAACCGGCGCCATTGATATTGGCATAGGTCGTGCCGAGAATGAGTTCGGCTGCGAAATTATCGGTGAAGTAGTAGGTGATGTCGAGTTCAGGTGTGATCGACTTCGAATAGTCGAGATCCGAACCAGAAACGCCGTTCACATAGCCGGAATTCTGGGGAACGACGCCGAGTGCGCGCACACGAATCTGCCACGGTGACAGGGCTTCCGGCACGGCCTGAATTTCTGATGCAGGCTGGGCTACGATGGCGTCCGCAGCAAATGCAACCGGTGCGGCAACGGTCAGCGCGGTGGCGGCCAGCAATCCCCTCATGAAGCGGTTCATCTTCTCTCTCCTTAAGTCGTGATCGGTCTTGGGTAATCGTGATGCGTGCAATCTGGACCGCGCAACGAAACGCCCCATTGATCGAAATCAAAGGGGCGCAAGAGATTTGAGAGAGTGCTGATGTTCTAACAACAGTGTTGCAGGAAGAACGCAGTTGGTCCGGTCAGGCTTTCGGGAACCGGTCCCGGTCATGTGGTGCAGAGAAGTCGATTTCCGGTCCAAGCGGTACAACGCCGGTCGGGTTGATCGTCTTGTGGCTGTGATAGTAATGGCCCTTGATGTGCTCCAAGTTCACGGTCGAGGCCACGCCCGGCACCTGATAGAGCTCACGCGTGTAGTTCCACAGGTTCGGGTAATCGGCAAGGCGACGCAGATTACACTTGAAATGGCCGACATAGACCGGATCGAAGCGCAACAGTGTCGTGAACAGCCGCCAATCGGCTTCCGTCAGGCGGTCGCCGGTCAGATAGCGCTGGCGGGAAAGACGGTCTTCGAGCGAATCGAGGGCCGCGAACAATTGCCCGAACGCTTCTTCATAAGCGTCCTGCGTGGTGGCGAAACCGGCGCGATAGACCCCGTTGTTGATATTGGGATAGATGAAATCGTTGAGCGCATCGATTTCGCCGCGCAGCGATTCCGGATAGAAATCGAGCGAAGCATCGCCGAATTCGTTGAAGGCGGTGTTGAGCATGCGAATGATTTCTGACGATTCGTTGGACACGATCGTCTGGCGCTGCTTGTCCCACAGAACCGGCACGGTGACGCGACCGGAATAGTTCGGATCGGCGCGGGTGTAGATTTCATACAGGCGCTTCGCGCCGTAGAGCGCATCGCCGGTGCTGCCGGTCGTGCCGGAGAAGGTCCAGCCTTCATCTGCCATCAGATAGTCCACGACGGATACGGAAATGACGTCTTCCAGCCCCTTCAGCGCGCGAAAGATCAACGTGCGATGCGCCCACGGACAGGCATAGGAAACGTAGAGGTGGTAGCGCCCCGGCTCGGCCTTGAAGCCGCCTTCGCCACTCGGACCGGCGCTGCCGTCTGCGGTCACCCAGTTGCGGAATTGCGATTTCGACCGCTCAAAACGGCCTTTCGTGCTCTCGGTGTCGTACCAGACATCGTGCCACTTGCCATCGACCAGAAGTCCCATGTGATTGCTCCTTTTGGAAAGAGAATAGGGCGAGAGCCGCCATTTTGCAGCATCGCAAGCCGTGAACAGTGCGTAACGGTTCCAAAAAGATCAGCCGAAACTGCCATTTTGAAAAAAATAGTTTTACCTCTGTCCATTTTGGTGTAATGCAACTTCCAAATTGCGGTCATCCAAACGCCGACCGCTAAGGAGAATGATGTAATGGAAATGCTTTTCATCCGACGATGAAACTTGGACCGTGCCGTGCGTGCGGAATGCATTCCATTGACCTGACGGTCCCCGACTTCTCCTATTGCGATCTAAGCCCATGCAGCAGCTTGAACTGACCTACGCGCAGGAATGCCCGGCGCACGACATTGAAATCGAAGCTATCAATGCTGAAGCCTTCGGACCGGGACGGTTTACCAGGGCTGCGCATTTCATCCGCGAAGGCGGCCCGCACGATCTCGATCTTTCCTTCGTGGCGCTGATGGGTGGTATCGTCGTGGGGTCAGTGCGGCAGACGCCGGTTATCGTCGGCAAGACGCCCGCACTCCTGCTTGGCCCCCTTGCTGTGCGGCCTGAATGGAAAAAGCGGGGTATTGGCGGCAAGCTGATGCGCATGTCGCTGGAAGCGGCGACGAAAGCCGGTCACAAGCTGGTCATTCTTGTCGGTGACGAGCCTTATTATGGCCCGTTCGGCTTCAAGATGGTGGAGCCGGGTTCCATGGTTATGCCGGCATCGGTCGATCCGCGCCGGATGCTTGCTTGCGAACTGGCGCCCGGCGCGCTGAATGGTGTCAGCGGCATCGTGCGCCACGCCAACCGGGCAAAATAGTTAAAAAGAGGGGAAAGCGAGGGGCGGGTTACCGCCCTTCGCGATGCCACATGCTGCCGAAGACGAAGAGCAGCAGGCCAAGCGCCAGAAA
The DNA here is from genome assembly GCF_054871705.1 of Brucella sp. LJL56. NCBI lineage: Bacteria > Pseudomonadati > Pseudomonadota > Alphaproteobacteria > Hyphomicrobiales > Brucellaceae > Brucella > Brucella sp. LJL56. The sequence goes on along the minus strand of NZ_JBTXLQ010000004.1, from coordinate 85,479 downwards.
GCCCGAGAACAGTGGCAGGCGATTGACACTTTTCAGTTGCGTATCTGACGTCTCGCGCAGGCCGATCCAGTCATTGCCGCTGGCCGCACGATTGCCGCCGACGGCAGTGATCGTGGGAACCCGGACTGAACTGTCCGCACTTGCATGCACGCGATGGACCGAGCCGCCGGTCGCCTCGGCAAGTGGCTTCAGGCGATCCGTCGTGGAGATGCTGTCTGCAAATTCCGGCGCATCAATCGGCCCCACATGGGCCAGTGCTTCCAGATCGCCGTTCTTCACCCGGAAGATGCCGATCTCGTCCGTCTGCAGCGAACCTTCGAACAGGCCCGGCTTGCTTTGCGCAAGATTGACCTGCACTTCCTTGCCGGAAGGTGTTGTAACGGCCGCTGTACCCGGATTGTCGCCCATGGTCTGGCGACGGATGGAAAGCGTGCGGCCATTGCCTGCGGCAGTGAGTGCTTCTTCCTCCAGTTCCGGTTCCTGCATCAGCCAGTGGGCAATGCGACGATAGAGCGAAGCATAGGGGCCTCCGCCTTCGAAGCCGCGCGCCCAAAGCCAGCCCTGATCGGAGAGAAACATGCCGACACGGCCTTTTCCGACGCGGTTGAGAACCAGCAGAGGCTTGTTGTCTGCGCCGCTCATTACCGTTTCGCCCTGCGGCGCCGTGATGTCGATAGTGCGGAACCAGCGGCTCCAGTGCGGCGGCTCCTGTTCGCTGCCGTCGAGGCCGCGCGTCACTGGATGGCGTTTGCCAATATTCGTGAGGCGGGGATAGAACGCCTTCTCTGTCACGGCCCCGGTGGGCATCGCGGGCAGGGCGCTATAAAGCGGCGTGCGGGCAATTGACATTTCGCCGGCATATTCCGGACCAGCGGCGACCAGCAGCGCACCGCCATTCTCAACATATTGCGCGATGTAATCATAATAGAGGAGCGGCAGCACGTCGCGGTGCTGGTAGCGGTCGAGAATGATGAGATCGAACTCGTTGACCTTGTCCACGAAGAGTTCACGCGTCGGGAACGCGATCAGTGACAATTCGTTGATTGGGGTACCATCCTGCTTTTCCGGCGGGCGCAAAATGGTGAAGTGAACCAGATCGACGGCAGCATCGGATTTCAGCAGGTTGCGCCAGGTGCGCTCGCCATTGTGGGGCTCGCCGGAGACGAGCAGCACGCGCAGGTTCTCGCGAACGCCATCTACAGTCGCCACGGCACGATTGTTGGCGTCCGTTACTTCGCCGGGAAGCGCTGGCGTGGCGATTTCGACGATGTTCACACCGGCGCGCGGCAGGGTGATGGTGATTGGCGTTTCTTGCCCGACCTGCGCTTCTTCCTCGCTGACGACCTCGCCATTGACGCGGATTTCAACCGGCGCGGGACTGCCGAGGTTCTTGCCTTCATCGATTACCGTAAACGACATTTCGAGCGGCTTGCCGCTGATGCCGTAGCGCGGCGCCTTGTTGAAGCGGATGCGGCGATCGAATTCGTCCGGCTTTCCGGTCACAAGACCATGCAGCGGCGCGTCGAAGCCGAGCGCATTCTTGTTGGCAGGAATATCGTGGACCTGACCGTCGGTAATCATGATCGCGCCCGCCACGCGGGAAGGCGGAACGTCGAGAAGCGAACGCGCCAGCGGTCCAAACAGTCGGGTGGCGTAACCGTCTTCGTTCTCTCCGGGTTGGCCTGCTTCCACGACGCGGGTTTCAAATTGCGGCATGGTCGCAAGCTGGTCTTGCACCGCTTTCAAGGCGGCATCGGTGTCGGCGCGGCGCTGCCCCAGTTCCTGGCTCTGGCTGCGGTCCACCACCACAGAGACCACGCTTTTCAGCGGTTCGCGCTCTTCATTGATGATGACTGGATTGAAAAGAGCGAGCGCAAGTGCTGCCGCAGCCAGCAATCGGATCAGACCACCACGCATCCGCAATGCAATCGTGGCCAGCACCAACAGCGCCAGCGGCACGAGAATGGCGATCAGCCATGGCGTGGAGAGGAAGGGTTCGAATTCGATATTCATACCTGCCCCTCTCTCTTTTCTTTGAGCATGTCTTTACCGGAAAACCGGTTTCCACTTTTCCGAAACATGCTCTAATTCCCCAGCCGCTCGATGAGGTCCTTGGCGTGGACCTGATCGGACTTGTAGTTGCCGGTCAGCATATACATCACGATGTTCACGCCGCCGCGAATGGCATAGATGCGCTGCATCGGGTCGTTCGGCACGGTCGGAAGCAGCGGATTGCCTTGGTCATCGACAGCCCATGCGCCCGCGAAATCATTGGCGGTAATCATGATCGGCGTCACACCGTCGCCGGTGCGCACGGGACGTTCCCTGGGCGAGGCGTTCGGTGTGGATGCCTCGACCCAGAGCGGGCTTCCTTCATAGCGACCGGGGAAATCCGGCATGATGAAGAAGGATTTGGTCAACACGTGATCGTCAGGCACTGGTTCCAGCGGCGGAACGTTCATCCCATCAAGAATGGCGCGCAGGCGCTGGTTGGCAGGTGAGGCGGACGGATCGAGACTGGCTCCAGCCTGCAACTGGTCGCGCGTGTCGAAAAGCACTGTGCCACCCTGCTGCATATAGGCATCGACCTTGGCAATCGCTTCGGGGCTTGGCATCGGCGCGTCTGGGTCGATCGGCCAGTAGATCAGCGGATAAAAGGCCAGCTCGTCCTTGGCGGGATCGACGCCGACAGGGTCGCCCGGTTCGAGTGCGGTCTTGTCTGTCAATGCGAAGTTTAGGCCCCGCAGTCCTGCCTTGCTTATGTCGTCGGTCTGGGCTCTGCCGGTGATGACATAGGCAAGATGCGTCTGCGAGACGGAGTTGATGATCGCCTCGTCTCCCGGCTTGCTGTCGTCATGCACCTGCTCTTGAGCCCCGGACTGGGATTGTGCCTGAGTCTGAGCTTGTGCTTTGCCCATTCCGGAAGGAAGAAGGTTGAAGGCCAATGAACCGGCCAGCAGAACGGCTATTCCCGCTGCCTTGGCACGCACTTTCATGCGGCGTCGGAAGGCACCGCGCAGCCACAGCATCAAAAGCGTATCAAGTGCGAGAAGCATCGCGGCGACGGCAAGGAATGGGCCCGCCAGCGAGATCGACTGGTCTGATGTATAGGAGGCGGGCGTTATTCCGACGGACAGTGCCGGTTGGGCGATCGGTTGCAGCTTGATATTCGCACCTTCGAAAATATTGAGAGCTTTCAAGCCGTCCTCATTGCCATAGAAACCGGGCGGCGTGTTGATGCTGACGCTGGCCTGCTTGTTCTTTTCGACGATCAGCGGCTTGGCTTCCGATGTGGGCGGGGTCAGGGCACCGGAAGCCGAAAGAAGCTGGTACGGCGGCAGCGAGACCGAAGCCTGATTGTCCTGCGCGCCAGTTCTTTGCGACAGCGACACAATGCGGCGCAGCATCTCCACGAAGGAGCCCGAAATGGGCAGGCTCGACCAGCTAGCATCCGGAGAAATGTGGAACAAAACGATATTGCCGCGCCCGCGCTCTTCGCCGGTCACAAGCGGCGTTCCATCCTGAAGAATGGCATACGCCTTGTCGTTGAGATCGAATGACGGCTCGGCAAGCACCTGCCGGGTGACAGTTACATCATCGGGGACATCCAGACCGGCGAAAGGCCCCTTATCCGGGAACGTGCGCAATTTCTGCGGTTCGGACCACGACAGCGTGCCGCCAAGCGCGCGTTCGCCCTTGCGCAATTTCACCGGCAGGAGCGGATCGTTGTCGCTGGCACCAGCAAGGCGCGGGCCTGCAAATCGCACGAGTGTGCCGCCATCCTGTATCCATTTGGAAAGCTGCTCGGTGACCGGCTGCGGCAATGTGCCGATATCGGCCATGATAAGGATCGACGGTTTTGCATCCAGCACTTCCGGCACGGATTGCAGAAGATCGGCAGAGCGCGGTTCGATCAGATTGACGTAAGGCGAAAGCGCCCGGGAAATATAATGCAGCGGCGAGAGCAGCGGCTGCGCCAGATCACCGTCACCGCTGGCGATAAGGCCGACTGCGCGCCGTTCCGATCCTGCATCGATGAGCCGGGTCGCGCCTGCCTGTTCGATACCATCGACGCGGATCAGGCGGAAATCGTTGCGAAGCTCTACCGGCAGGTTGAACCGTGCCGTGCCTTCCGCGCTCCCAAGCGCGAAGGAAAGCGGCGCTTCGGCGATGCGGCGTCCCTTGTCGTCATAGGCAGCGGCGGTGAGCGTGCGTGGAGCCGATACGCCTTCCGGGCGGATGGCGACCGCTTCCAGACTGTCAGCCTTGTTGTCGATGCCAGTCAGCGCGAAAGTGCGGCTGAGGCTCGCTTCATACCAGAGAACGGAGGCGAGGTGCCCTGACTTGTCCAGTTCTGCAAATGTCTCCGCATCATTCGGCGCAGCCAGCCCGTCGCTCATGAAGGCGAGGCGGACCTTTGTGTCTGCTGGCAAGGTAGAAGCCAGTCGTTCCATTGCCGACTTGCGGTCGACCGGGATCGGGCGCGGTTCCAGTGCCTGAAGACGCTCGGCAGCGCGCTTGCCGTCATAGGGGCCGATTTCGGCATTGGCCGGTTCTGCCGAACCCACGATGTAGATCGGCGCGTCGGTGCCTTCCGCATCGGAGATAAGCTTTTCGGCAGCATTGACCCGCTGTTGCCAATCCTCGGCAGAGGCCCAGCCATTATCGATGACGATGGCGAGCGGTTCGTTGCCTGCAAGCGCGACCGGACGTGGATTCCAGATCGGCGAGGCCAGCGCCAGAATGACAAGCGCGGCAATCAGCAGCCGCAGCAAGGTCATCCACCATGGGCTTTTCGACGGGACTTCCTCGCGCTTGAAGACCTGCGCCAGAATGCGGAGCGGCGGAAAGGTTTCCTCCTGCGGTCGCGGCGGCGTCATGCGCAGAAGCCACCAGATGACCGGCAGGGCGATCAGTCCTGCGAGGATGAGCGGCGAACCGAAGGCGAGCGGCAGAAAATTCATGCACCCGCACTCCCCGTTGCGCTTAGGGCATTATGCAGGCGTGCCAAAGCTTCCGCCGTGGGCCTGTCCGTCCGGTGAACCGTGTAGCTCCAGCCAAGTCGTTTGCAGAAATCGATGAGGGTTTCACGGCGGGCGGTATAGAGGCGGCGATAGTCATCCGCATAGGTTTCGGCCCGGCCGGCAACGAGCGTGGCGCCGGTTTCGGGATCGCGGAACTCGGTGCGACCGGAATAGGGAAATGTTTCCTCCGCCGGATCGGCAACTTCCACCAGATGCGCGCGGACACCGCGCTTTGCCAGACGGTTGAGAAGATCGGTCAGTTCGTCGAACGGATGCAGAAAGTCCGACACGAGGACGACTTCGGAAAAACGGCGGATCTGGCCGATGTCGGGCAGCGCTGCAACCGGCGCTTCGTGCATCAATGCGCTTGCCAGACGCTCGGCCCCGTTACGGGCCGAAAAAGGTTGGATAAGTGCCGGAAAGGCGATGCGTTCGCCGGAGCGCGAGAGAAGCTCGGCGAGGGCAAGGGTAAGAACCAGCGAACGTGCTTCCTTGGAAACAGGCGCGAGCTGCGAGCGATAGAGCATCGAGGGCGAGAAATCGCACCAAAGCCAGACCGTATGGGCGGATTCCCATTCGCGGTCGCGGACATAGGTATGGTCGTCGCGGGCGGAACGCCGCCAGTCGATGCGGGAAAGGGATTCGCCGTCTACATAAGGGCGGAACTGCCAGAAATTTTCGCCGGGACCGCGCTTGCGCCGTCCGTGCCAGCCATTCATGACGGTGTTGACCACGCGCTGCGCTTCGACCAGCAGATCGGGGAGGCTTGCGGCCCGCGCACGGGCGCGGGCAAGTGTCTCCTTGCGATCTGCGGTGGAAACTTCTGCGCCAATGACCATCAGACGGCAGCCTTTACCAGATTTGCGATGACATCGCGAATATGCATGCCATCGGCGCGTGCAGCGAAGTTGAGCGCCATGCGGTGTTGCAGAACCGGCTCGGCCAGTGCCTTCACGTCGTCCACCGAAGGGGCGAGACGGCCTTCATAGAGCGCGCGGGCGCGGGCACACAGCATCAACGCCTGGCTGGCGCGTGGGCCGGGGCCCCAGGCAATGTGTTTCTTCGCGTGGTCGTTGTCGGCATTCGGCCCAGAATCCGGTCTGGCGGAACGCACCAGCTTGAGGATTGCTTCCACGACGCTTTCCGACACCGGCATGCGTCGCACCAAAGTCTGCATTTCGATCAACCGTTCTGCATTGATGATCTCATAGGCCTTGGCTTCGGAAACGCCGGTAGTCTCCAGAAGAATGCGCCGCTCGGCGTCGAGTTCCGGATAGAGAATGTCGATCTGCATCAGGAAGCGGTCGAGCTGGGCTTCCGGCAGCGGATAGGTGCCTTCCTGCTCCAGCGGGTTCTGTGTCGCAAGAACGTGGAAGGGCGCGGGCAGGTCATAGCGCTGGCCAGCGACGGTGACATGATATTCCTGCATGGCCTGCAAAAGCGCCGACTGGGTGCGTGGGCTGGCGCGGTTGATTTCGTCGGCCATCAGAAGCTGCGCGAAGATCGGGCCCTTGAGATAGCGGAACGAGCGGCGCCCGTCGGCATCCTGCTCCATGACTTCCGAGCCGATGATGTCGGATGGCATCAGGTCGGGCGTGAACTGGATGCGCTGGCCTGAGAGACCAAGCACGGTGCCCAGCGTTTCGACCAGCTTGGTCTTGGCGAGACCCGGTACGCCGACTAGAAGCGCGTGTCCGCCAGCCAGAACGGCGACGAGCGTGCGCTCGATCACGTTTTCCTGACCGAAGATCACAGTCCCGACGCTTTCCTTGATGCGGGTAAGGTCTGCGAGCGCCCGTTCGGCCTCCGCGACGATTTGCTCGGGATTGGCGGTTTCAGGCGTGACGACGACACTCATGGGAACCTCGCAATATGACCGCTCTGGCGGAACTGCCTCATAAATCGCTATATAATACTGACAAGCCGCGAAAGGGTGACTATTTCATGGCTTTGGGTCTATTTGCGCAGGAATAACCGAGTCGGATGATAAAAAGCACCCCTGAAGGCAAAGACGCGCCGCAAGTTTCGATGCGGAATGCAGAAACAACTGGCGGATTGGAAGCCCTGATTGCGCGCGCCCATGCCGATGCGCAAAGCGGTCCGGCGACGAAAGAGCGCGGAATCCCGCCGGTGGAGCGCTGGAGCCCGGACTTTTGCGGCGACCTCGATATGGAAATCAAGGCGGATGGCACCTGGTTCTATATGGGCACGCCGATTGGCCGCAAGCAGCTTGTGCGGCTGTTTTCGACTGTGCTTCGCAAGGACGAGGACGGGAAAACCTATCTGGTCACGCCGGTTGAAAAGATCGGTATCCGGGTGGAGGACGCGCCTTTCATCGCTGTGGAAATGGAAGTTTCCGGCGCAGGCGAGGCGCAGGCGCTGACATTCCGCACCAATGTGGGTGATGTGGTGACCACAGACGCGCAGCATCCCTTGCGTTTTGTGATCGAGCCCGTCAGTGGTGGGCTGAAACCCTATGTGCTGGTTCGCGGACGGCTGGAGGCACTGATTGCCCGTGCTGTCATGTATGATCTGGTGGCGCTGGGCGAAGAAATCGAAATCGATGGCGTGCCGACATTTGCCGTTCGCTCGGGTGGCATGGTGTTTCCGATCATGGCGTCCGATACACTGGAGGCTGCACTGCAATGAATGAATTCCCAGCCTTTTCAGCCGGTGATTTTGCCGAGCGGGTTCGGCAGTGGCGTCCCAACCAGGATGATCTGACCGGCGATCATTCGCTTAATCCCGATATTACGCAATTAATGCAGATGGCTAAGATGCGCGATGCCGCCGTGCTGGTGCCGGTGGTGGATCGCGGATCGGAGGCAACACTTCTTCTGACACAACGTACCGATACTCTGCGCAAGCATTCCGGCCAGATCGCCTTTCCCGGTGGCGCAATCGACCCGGAGGACGGCACCGCTGAGCGGGCAGCACTTCGCGAGGCCAATGAAGAAATCGGGCTTGCGGCGGACCGTGCGGAAATCATCGGCAATCTGCCACGTTATCTTACCGGCAGCGGTTTTTCGATCACGCCCATTCTGGCGGTGGTCAAGACTCCGTTCGATGTGCATCCCAACCCGGACGAAGTCGCCGATATTTTCGAAGTGCCGCTTTCCTTCCTGATGAACCCCGAGAACCATCGGCGTGAAAGCAGGCTGTTCAACGGCAAGGAACGCTTTTTTTACGCCATGCCCTATCACGAGCGATTCATCTGGGGGGCAACCGCCGGTATCATTCGCGGACTTTATGAAAGGCTCTACGTTTGAGCGAGAGTATGAATATTTCCGGCAAGGCGAACTGGCTGAAAGCAAAGCCGTTGCAAGCACTGTTCAAGGCGCTGAACCGTGATGGCGGCGAAGCGCGTGTCGTGGGCGGCGCGGTGCGAAACACGTTGCTGGGCACCAAGGTGAGCGACGTCGATCTGGCGACGACGCATCTGCCGCGGGATACGGTCAGACTGGCGACAGAGGCCGGTTTCAAGCCGGTGCCGACCGGCATCGAGCATGGCACGATCACAGTCGTCGTGCAGGGGCATCCGTTCGAAGTGACGACGCTGCGGCAGGATATCGAAACCAATGGCCGCCACGCCAAGGTCGCCTTTGGGACCGACTGGAAAGTCGATGCGGAGCGGCGCGACTTTACCATTAATGCGCTCTATGTGACGGCTGACGGCACGATCATCGATCATGTCGGCGGGCTGGCCGATATCGAGAGCCGGACGCTGCGCTTTATTGGCGATGCGGAACAACGCATTCGCGAGGATTACCTGCGTATCCTGCGTTTTTTCCGTTTCTTCGCCTGGTATGGTTCGGGTCGGCCCGAGGCTGAAGGCTTGCGGGCCAGCGCACGATTGAAGGACGGTCTTTCACAGCTTTCTGCCGAACGGGTCTGGTCGGAACTGAAGAAACTCCTGTCCGCTCCCGATCCGTCGCGCGCGCTTTTGTGGATGCGACAGGCCGGTGTCTTGAATCTCATTCTGCCTGAAAGCGAGAAGTGGGGCATCGACGCCATTCATGGGCTGGTGCGAACCGAGACCGATCTTGGCTGGCAACCCGATCCACTATTGCGGCTTGAGAGCATTATTCCGCCCGATAGCGTGCGGATGGAAGAGATGGGCAAACGGCTGAAAATGTCCAATGCGGAAAGGGCCCGCCTTGAGGCCTGGGCGCGCGCCGATGCGGTCAAGCCGGAGCTTTCCGAGCAGGCATTGAAAAAGACCATCTATCGCGGCAGCAAGCAGGCGGTGCTGGATCGTATCCGTCTGGCCTATGCGACGGCGCGGGCCGATGCTGCAGGCAGCGACGATGCCATGATCCGCGCCGGTGGTTTCGCGCGTCTTCTGGATGCCGCCGAACATTATGATACCCCTGTTTTCCCCGTCACGGGCAGCGATCTTCTGGCTATCGGCTTTGAAAAGGGGCCGGAGCTTGGAGAAGCATTGCGGTCGCTTGAAACTTTCTGGATTGACTCCGGTTTTAGCCTTGACCGGACCGCACTTCTGCGCAAGCTTGATCGTGGTTAGAGCGGTTCCGCTCTAACCGTTTTTTCCCAAGCATTTCCGAACACAAAACCGTGTCTCACTTTTGTTGGAAATGCTTTTAAATTGAACAACTGATGGCTTGCTTGCAAATTTCAGCCGTAGTTTCATCGCCTTATAGCTGGAGCATGTTTCCCGAAAGTGGGACCGGTTTTGGGGCAAAATATGCCCAAAACAGGAAATGATAATTTTTAGCGCGCGTTTTGAAAGAGCATGAGATGTCCAATCCCGATACATCGATACAAGACAAGACAGCGACCGATCCGCAGCAGAAGTTTGGCACCGAAGGCCTTGCCGCAATGGAGCGGCCGAGCAAAATCACCCGTTTTTTCATGGGGATCGTATCCTGGGCCGAAGGTCTCAATCTGAAATATGCCAAGCTTGGCAATCCGCCTGTCTATGACAATGCGACTTTCCCCTGGTCAGCCGAAATCGAGAAGGAATGGCCCGCCATCCGCAAGGAACTGGAAAAAGTTCTTCTGCGCCAGAGTGAATTGCCTTCCTTTCAGGATATTTCGACCGATGTGAAGACGATCTCGACCGATAATCGCTGGAAGACATTCTTCCTGCTCGGTTTCGGTGTGAAGTCGGAGCAGAACATCAAGGCCTGCCCGGAAACCTGGCGCATCGTCAACAAGATCCCCGGCCTGACGACGGCGATGTTCTCCATCTTCGAACCGGGCAAGCATCTGCCGCCGCATCGCGGGCCTTATAATGGCGTGCTGCGCCTGCATCTTGGCCTTATCGTGCCGGAGCCCAACGACCAGCTTGCCATTCGCGTAGACAAGCAAGTCTGCCATTGGCAGGAAGGCAAGGTGCTGATCTTCGACGATGCCTATGAGCACGAGGCGTGGAATCATACCGACAAGACGCGTGTGGTCCTTTTCGTCGATTTCGTGAAGCCGCTCAAGTTTCCGGCCCGACTGGTCAACTGGTGCCTGATGAATCTCGCGATTTTCACGCCCTTCATCAAGGAGGGACTCGATAACCACAATGAGTGGGAAAAGAAATTCTATGCGGAAGCAGAAAAGCTTCGCAACCAGCCGAAAAACTGAACGGTTTGACACTGCTGTTGCGCGCTTGTAAATGAGCAGGAGGGGCTATTGCCCTCCTGTCCTTTGGGCCTCTGGAAGAGGAATTGTTGATGCCGGAGATTGTAGGAAGCCTTTGATCGTTCCGAACAAGCTGTAGATGACAGGCGCCGAGAGCGTCTGACAGGCAGTGTTCAGGAGCGGAAACGGCATTGGCCGTGGATGGTTCACCGTCCGCGAGTGCTGATGCTTGTCATGGTTTCCATCCAGGCATAACAAAATGAATATCTCACGCATGGAACAGCGCGTCTTGCACGTGCTGGCGCAGGGCGGTTACATCCGCCATCTGCGCGAAGACGGACATATCTGCGAAATCGAGTGCTTTACCCGCGAAGGCTATCTGCTTTCCGATTGTACGATGGCAGTTTTCCAGCAGTTGCGCCGCAAGCGACTAATCGAATCCCGAATGGGCAGTCCTTATCGCATCTCGTTCAAAGGGCGCGAAAATGTTCGCGCTCAGCTCAATAACCGGTGAAGGAGAGCATCATGCATATTCGAAAGGAAATGCCTGAAGATGCCGCTGAAATCCGCCACATGACGGAGGAGGCATTCCGTACTGTGGCTTATAGCAACCAGAAGGAAGGGGAGATTGTCGATGCGCTTCGCGCTGCAAAAGCGCTTACCCTGTCGCTGGTTGCGGAAGAGAACGGGCAGATGTTGGGCCATGTCGCCTTTTCGCCCGTCCTGATCGACGGCGCGGATAAGGGTTGGTACGGGCTTGGTCCTGTTTCAGTCCGTCCGGATCGGCAAGGTGAGGGGATTGGCGGCAAGCTTATCCGCGAGGGCCTTGCCATTCTGCGGCGCGAAGGCGCCAAAGGCTGTGTTCTTCTGGGTGATCCCGGCTATTACGGGCGTTTCGGCTTCAAGGCCGATGCGCGACTGAAATTGCCGGGCGTGCCAGCGGAATATTTCCAGTGTCTGGCCTTCGGGTCGGATATACCGGAAGGCGATGTGACCTATCATTCCGCATTCGCTATATGATGGAAGGGCCGGGAAACCGGCCCTTTTTCAATGGTTTACGGCCATTTCACCACGGGCGGCATGGACGACAGGATGGAATTTACATTGCCGCCGGTCTTGAGGCCGAAGATCGTGCCACGGTCGTAAAGCAGGTTGAACTCGACATAGCGGCCACGGCGGATGAGCTGCTCGTTGCGATCCGCGTCGGTCCAATCCTTGTTGAAGTTCTGGCGAACGAGATGCGGATAGACGACCGAGAAGCCACGCCCCACATCGCGGGTATAGGCAAAATCCGCGTCCCAGCCGCCCTTATCATCCGATGAATGCAGCCAGTCGTAGAAGATGCCGCCGGTGCCGCGGGGCTCATTACGATGCGGCAGGAAGAAATATTCGTCACACCAGTCCTTCACGCGCTGATAGTCGACGATGTCCTTGTGCTTCTCGCAGATGAAACGGAAAGCCTTGTGGAAGGCGAGTGTATCGGGATCGTCCTGCGTGCGGCGGTTGTCCAGAACCGGCGTCAGGTCGGCACCGCCGCCGAACCACTGGCGCGTGGTCACGACCATGCGCGTGTTCATGTGGACGGCAGGCACGTTCGGGTTCTGCGGATGAGCGATGAGCGAAATGCCGCTGGCCCAATAACGCGGGTCTTCCTCTGCACCGGGGATCTGCTTGCGGAATTCCGGCGAAAACTCGCCATAGACCGTCGAGACATGCACGCCGACCTTTTCGAAGACGCGACCATGCATGATCGACATGACACCACCGCCGCCACGACCTTCATCCTTCTGCCAGGGCGTGCGAACGAAACGTCCAGGTTCGCGATCCGAAAGCGGGCCCTGCAATTCATCTTCAAGTTGTTCGTAGCTTGCGCAGATGCGGTCGCGCAGTTCCTCGAACCAGCGCTGTGCCGCCTGCTTCTTCTCTTCGATGTCTGCGGGGATGATTGCTGGAATTTCGTCGCGTTGCATTGTCTGTTTCCTTCCGGCGCGGTTTGCCGGATCGCTCGGCGGTATCTGGCGGCCAAGGGTAAATGGATGAACTATTGTTCCTTGGCTTATCAAAGTCCGCTGCTGGCGCAAAGCGCGAAGCGCGCGATCGCAGGGCAGTATAGACCCTCTCCCCAAGAAAAGACTCGTCTTTGTTAACCTGCTCCCCTATCTTTCTCTACCCAGGGTTTGGAAGTCGTTCATTTCCGGTTTTGCCGGGAGGGCATCGCATGACCGCAGCACCGCCCCGTCCACCGCTCGAAGGCTTGCGCAAGCAGCTTCAGAAGAGCCGTGTCCAGAAAGGCATGAAGCAAAGTCGTATGCCGCGCGATGGCTTCGTTCGCGAGACATTCACCCTGCCGAGGCTGGCGGCGCGCGAAAAGGCGCGCGAATGGTTCGAGACATTCCCCAAGGCGGCCTACTGGACGGAGATCGAAAGCTGGTGCGAACGTCCGGACGATGTGATCGAATTCACCATGCGTCGGCTGGCGACTGCGGACTGAGCAACGGCTTAACCGTGACGGTCAAAGCCTTGAAATACGATTCAGATTAGAGATCCAAAAGGCGCCCCGAGGGGCGCCTTCTCTGTTTGAATCGTTATTCCATTACAGCCTTATTTCGCCGTCGTTTGTGGTGCTTTTTCCCACGCATCCCAGTTCTGGATGATGCTGTCGGCATAGGCCTTGCCAACGCGATAGGCATTGGTCGTGGCGAGCGGGAAACCGCCGGAGTTCGCGGCAAGCGATTGAGCCGCCGTCTGGTCCTTGCCTTGACGGTCGAAGTTGGATGCGGTGCGCAGCAATGCGATGCGGTCGAAATCGAGCTTGCCCGCCTCGGCAGCGCGCTTCAGCGCGGTCAGCGTGGCATTGTCTTCCATCTGCGATGTGCAATAGTCGGCCTTGCCGTCGGTCAGAAGTTTCGACCATTCGGTCATGGCTTCGCCGAGCTTCGCGCCGTGCCAATAGGTGTCGCCCGAAGCCGTATCGCAGATCGTGACCTTTGGCGCATCGGTCGCCGCTTCCTCTGAGTAGTGCTTGCGATATTCCTTCGCAGCGTCGCTATCGAGGAGTTCGACGCCCTTGGTCGTCGCCAGTGCGTAGTCGGCCAGTTTGCCGTTCAGTTCGAACACTTCCGTGCCTGCGGCCCATTTCGGCTTCTCGCCGGGCTTTGCAGCGCCGAGGCCGAAGAAGTCGGTCGGCCAGCCTTCCGGCGCTTCACGAATGTCGATGCGATGGTTCAGATTGGCATCGATGGCGTATTTTGCCCAATGCGCCGATCCGAGTGTGCCATGCTTCGGGTCGACACCGGCGATGCCGGCGATCACGAAATAGGTGTGGCTGAGGTCGAGCTTGTCGCTCAAGACCATGGCGGAAACCGAGCTTGCGGCATTGGCAAAGCCCATCGCCGTCGTCATGTGGCAGAGGCCGTCGGCGGTGCAGTCGATCTCCGGATATTCCGGATTGAGGCCCGGCAGCTTGATCTTCTGCGTGAATTTTTCACCTTCAAGCCACGGCTTGGCTTCTTCGCCGAACATGGTGATGACCATCACCTTTGGTGCGATGGGCGAAGCCTCCTTGGCAAAAGCCGGAGCGCTTGCCAGCAGGGAAATGGTGGAAGCGACGAGAATGCGAATGGACGGGTTCATGGACGAAGCGAGCCTTTCACTGTGGGGGTTGTGTTTATGAGAGAAGGGAATCGATTCTTCCCTTCCGCTGGCGCAGAGCTTCGCCTGCTGTCATCGCAACCGAAACCGCAAGATTTAGCGATCTGGCGCCGTGCACCATCGGGATCAGAAGCCGCGCATCGGCACAATCGTGGACATCGTCGGGAACGCCTGACGACTCACGCCCAAAGAGCAGGATGTCATTTTCCTGAAACTGATAATCCGTATAGGGAATCGCTGCCTTGGTGGACAGCAATACGATGCGGCGCCCGGACTGTATGCGCCAGTCTTCGAAGTGACGCCAGTCTGCATGGCGGGTGAGGGCAGCCTGCTCCAGATAATCCATGCCGGCGCGCTTCAGGGACCGGTCGGAAATGTCGAAACCGGCGGGTTCGATCAGGTCGACCGCGAAGCCGAGGCAAGCGGCCATACGCAGGATGGTTCCCGTATTGCCGGGAATGTCGGGCTGGTAAAGTGCGACGCGCAGTTCCATATGAAGCGGGTAGCCCACAAAGCCGATGGCTGCAAGCGTTCAAAGTGGTTGCGCATCTCACGTCAACACATCAGTTGGCGAGGATAGTGTTCGCAAGAATAAAATCATTCCGGCATCACGAAAATATTCCTGTTTTGTTCCCCTTCCGTCTTGGCAATTCCTGCGGGGCCACCTAAAAGGATCACCATGTTCAGATGGTTTGAAAAACGACTCGAAGCCTATCCCGAAGAACCGCCGCGCGAACCGCCGCGCGGACTGGTAGCCTTTTGTCTTTATTACACCCGTGGCGCATGGCCGTGGATCATCGGCATGGCGATTTTCACGACGCTTATCGCCGTGATCGAAGTGTCGCTCTTTGCCTTCATGGGCAATATCGTAGACTGGCTGTCACACCAGTCGCGCGAGACATTCCTGAGCAATGAAGGCTGGCGGCTTGCGCTGATTGCTGGTGTTGTTCTGGTTGTTCTTCCGGGTGTGGTATTGATCCATTCGCTGCTTATCCACCAGACATTGCTCGGCAATTATCCGATGCGTGTGCGCTGGCTGATGCACCGTTACCTGATCCGCCAGTCGATGGCTTTCTTTCAGGACGAGTTTGCCGGGCGCATCTCGACCAAATTGATGCAGACTGCTCTCGCCGTTCGCGAAACGGTGATGAAGCTTCTGGACGTGCTCAACTATGTCATTGTCTATTTCGCGGGCACGCTGTTCATCGCAGCGTCTGCGGATCTGGTTCTGATGATCCCGTTTGCCGTCTGGCTCGGCGTCTATATCATATTGCTGCGCGTCTTCATTCCGCGCCTGCGCGTGATTTCGGAGCAGCAGGCCGATGCGCGTTCATCGATGACCGGACGTATCGTCGACAGCTACACCAACATTGCGACTGTGAAGCTTTTCTCGCATTCAAGCCGGGAGGAATCATACGTACGCGAGAGCCTCGATGGCTTCCTCGGCACTGTGCACCGGCAGATGCGTCTGGTGACGATGTTCCATTTTACCCTCTATATGGCGAACTGCATTTTGCTGTTTGCTGTGGGTGCAATCGGCATCCAGCTCTGGATGAATGAAGCAATTTCGGTTGGTGCCGTTGCCGTCGGCATCGGCCTGGTGCTGCGCCTCAACGGCATGTCGCAGTGGATCATGTGGGAAATGTCCGCCCTGTTCGAAAATATCGGCACCGTTGAAGACGGGATCACGACGATTGCACGCTCGCATGAAGTTGTGGATGTCCCCCGTGCACCCGCATTACAGGTGACCAGGGGCGAGCTCGACTTCGACAAGATCGGCTTCCATTACGGCAAGGGCAAAGGGGTTATCGAAAATCTCACGCTCACCATTCAGCCCGGCCAGAAAGTAGGATTGGTCGGACGTTCCGGCGCTGGTAAATCCACGCTGGTCAATCTGCTGTTGCGCTTCTACGATCTGGAGAAGGGCCGCATCCTGATCGACGGGCAGGATATTTCCCAAGTCACGCAGGATTCGCTGCGCGCCAATATCGGCATGGTGACACAGGATACCTCGCTTCTGCACCGCTCGGTTCGCGAGAACATCATGTACGGACGACCGGACGCAACGGAAGAAATGTTGCAGCAGGCTATCCGGCTGGCACAGGCCGACCAGTTCATTCCGTTGCTGACCGACCCGAAGGGACGGCAGGGACTGGATGCCCATGTCGGCGAGCGCGGCGTCAAGCTTTCGGGCGGACAGCGCCAGCGCATCGCTATTGCGCGCGTGATGCTGAAGGACGCGCCGATCCTCATCCTGGACGAGGCGACATCGGCGCTCGATTCAGAGGTTGAGGCGGCTATTCAGGACAGCCTCAATACTTTGATGGAAGGCAAGACGGTGATTGCCATAGCACATCGTCTTTCAACCATCGCGGCGCTCGATCGTCTCGTGGTGATGGACAAGGGCCGCATCGTCGAAGACGGTACGCATGAGGAACTTGTCGCGCTTGGCGGCATTTATGCAAGTCTGTGGGCCCGTCAGTCTGGCGGCTTCCTCGGTTTCGATGACAGTTCCGAGGATGCGCTGGTAAAATAAGGACAGAAGCCATTGATGAAAGCGGTTTACAGCCTGTTCGAACGCTGGGTCGATCCCTTTCGCGAACCGGACAGGCTGAGACCGCCTTCAACTACGCTCGGCTTTCTCTGGCATTATGCAAGGCAGGCGAAATGGCCGCTTGCTGCTTCCCTCGTGGTCGGCGGATTGCTGCCGCTGGTCGAGGCCGGACTGTTCTATTTCACTGGCAGGCTGGTCGATATTCTCGACCAGGCGGGAAAAGGTGGTGTTGAGCGAAGCTGGTCGGCGCTTTTGCAGGCGGCAGGCCCCGAACTGCTTTTCATGGGAATCACGGTCCTTGTGATCCGCCTCGTCGTGACAGCGATCAATACGCTGTTGGATGATCAGACCTTGTCGCCGGGCTTCTACAATATGATCCGCTGGCAGGCGAATTCCTATGTACTCCGCCAGTCCTACGCCTTCTTCCAGAATGATTTCGCCGGGCGCATTGCCACCAAGGTCTGGCAGGCAGGGCAGGCGGCTGGCGACCTCATAGAAAGTCTCATTCAGGTCGTCTGGTTCATGGCGATCTACAGCATCACCACGCTGTTTCTGGTTGGCCGGCTCGACTGGCGGCTGGCGGCAGCCGTGATCCTGTGGATCATTGCTTTCGGTTTCATCGCATGGCGTTATCTGCCGCGCATCCGCAAGAATGCCGAGGCTACGGCCGAGGCGGGCTCCATGATCAATGGGCGTATCGTTGACAGCTATTCCAACATCCAGACGATCAAGCTCAATACCGCCGACGACGACGAACGCTATCTGCGCGAAGGGTTCGAGCGCTATCTTGGCGCGATTCTCCCGTTCATGCGTTCGCTCACCGGCGTCCGGGTTTCGCTCACGGCACTTTCCGGCCTGATGATCGTGACGGTTGCGGCGATTGCCATCGATCTGTGGACACGCAATGCCATCACAGTCGGGCAGGTGTCGTTCACGCTTGGGCTGGTGCTGCGCCTCAACATGCTGCTTGGCCGCCTCATGATGCAGCTCAATGGAATGCTGCGCCAGCTTGGACTGATCGAAAATTCCATGCGGCTGGTTTCGGCCCCGCTCGGTCTGGAGGATCGGCCCAATGCGAAGCCGTTGCAGGTGACAAAGGCGCGTATCGATGTCCAGAACGTCACCTTTCATTATGGAAAGGCTGCAGGCGTTCTCGACAATATCAACCTCACTGTGCGCGGTGGTGAGAGGGTCGGTCTCGTCGGTCATTCCGGTGCAGGAAAATCGACCCTCGTCAACCTCATCCTGCGCCTCTACGATGTCGAGAAAGGCGCGATTCTCGTAGACGGGCAGGACATTCGCGATGTCACCCAGACATCATTGCGCCGTGCCGTTGCGGTCGTCAGTCAGGAAACCGCCCTGTTGCACAGGTCTTTGCGCGATAACATCATGCTGGCGCGCGATGATGCGACCGATGAAGAATTGCTGCAGGCAGCACGACAGGCCGAGGCCGATGGCTTCATTGCCAATCTGGAGGATTTTCAGGGGCGCCGCTCGTTCGATGCCTTTGTGGGCGAGCGCGGCGTCAAGCTTTCCGGCGGCCAGCGCCAGCGCATTGCGATAGCGCGCGCCATTTTGAAGGATGCACCCATCCTTATCCTCGATGAGGCGACATCCGCACTCGATTCGGAGGTGGAGGCCACCATTCAGGAGAATCTGAAGCGCCTCATGGACGGCAAGACCGTGATTGCGATTGCCCATCGCCTTTCCACCATTGCAGCGCTCGATCGTCTCGTGGTGATGGATCGGGGGCGAATCGTGGAGGAGGGCACGCATGACGAACTTATTGCCCGTGACGGCATCTATGCGGGACTTTGGGCCCGCCAGTCGGGTGGTTTTATTGGGCGGAATGAATAAAGTTGAGAGCTTTGCGTTATCTGTGGTGCATTATCGGTTTGTTGCGCATTCGCTGAATTGAGCAAGCAAATCCGCCTGCGACATCGTGCCGTCATAAGGGCTTGGTGTCTGGACAAGCGATTTTTACACGCCTAAACCGGAAAGTGAAATGGAGGGAATTTCGTCCTGTGAGCACTTGCGGGACTACTTTTGCGCAAGTGCAAAAGAGGACGAGGGGAGAGTTCAATTGAACATGCAGGTTGAAAAGGAATTGGCACGTGAGCGCACACGACACGGCTGAGCCGACACGGCGTGATTTTTTGTATATTGCGACGGGAATGGCCGGTGTCGTCGGAGTTGGCGGACTGGCCTGGCCGTTTATCGACCAGATGCGTCCGGACGCTTCGACACTCGCGGCTGCGTCCATCGAGGTTGATGTTTCGTCCCTTGCGGAAGGAGCATCATTAACTGTTAAATGGCGTGGTAAGCCGGTTTTTATTCGTAACCGCTCCGCCAAGGAAGTCGAGGATGGCAAGACGACCGTTCTTGGCGATCTCAAGGATCCGATTGCGCGTAATGCCAACCTTGCGTCGGACGCGCAGGCGACCGATCTTGCCCGCTCGGCAGGCGAAGGCAAGGAAAACTGGCTGGTGATGATCGGCGTGTGTACCCATCTGGGTTGCGTGCCGCTCGGTGAGTCCGGTTCTTTCGGTGGCTGGTTCTGCCCATGCCATGGTTCGACCTATGACACTGCCGGTCGTATCCGCAGTGGTCCGGCACCGGAAAACATGCACATCCCGCAATATGCGTTCACTTCCGATACGGTCATCAGGATCGGCTAACAGGTCTTGGGGAGAGAAGACATGAGTGCTGGACACTCCACATACACGCCGAAGACCGGCATCGAAAAATGGGTGGACGAACGGCTTCCCTTGCCGCGTCTCGTCTATGATTCCTTCGTGGCCTATCCGACGCCGCGTAACCTGAACTACATGTACACCTTCGGTGGCATTTTGAGCTTCATGCTCATTTCGCAGATTCTGACCGGCGTCGTGCTGGCCATGCATTATGCTGCGGATACGGGTATTGCGTTCAATTCCGTCGAGAAGATCATGCGCGACGTCAACTCCGGCTGGCTGCTGCGCTACATGCACTCCAACGGTGCATCGTTCTTCTTCATCGCCGTTTATCTCCATATCGCTCGCGGTCTCTATTACGGCTCCTACAAGGCGCCGCGTGAGCTTTTGTGGATTCTGGGCGTGGTCATCTTCCTTCTAATGATGGCGACCGCCTTCATGGGCTACGTGCTGCCATGGGGCCAGATGTCCTTCTGGGGTGCGACGGTTATCACCGGCTTCTTCACGGCTTTCCCGATCATCGGCGAACCGATCCAGCAGCTTCTGCTGGGCGGCTTTGCGGTCGACAATCCGACGCTCAACCGCTTCTTCTCGCTGCATTACCTGCTGCCGTTCATGATTGCGGGTGTCGTTATCCTGCACGTCTGGGCGCTGCACGTGACGGGCCAGACCAACCCGACCGGCATTGAAGTGAAATCGAAGACCGATACGCTGCCGTTCACGCCTTATGCGACCATCAAGGACGCTTTCGGCGCGCTCGTCTTCTTCGTGTTCTTCGCTTACTTCGTCTTCTACATGCCGAACTTCCTCGGCCATCCGGATAACTATATCCCGGCCGATTCCCTGAAGACGCCTGCTCACATCGTTCCGGAATGGTACTTCCTGCCGTTCTACGCGATGCTGCGCGCCATCACCTTCAACATCGGCCCAATCGATTCGAAGCTCGGCGGCGTTCTGACCATGTTCGGTTCGATCGCGATCCTCTTCGTCGTGCCTTGGCTCGATACATCGAAGGTTCGTTCGGCTGTCTATCGTCCGTGGTTCAAGCTGTTCTTCTGGCTGTTCGTGATCAACGCCATCTTCCTCGGCTGGCTGGGTTCGCGTCCGGCGGAAGGTTCCTACGTCTTCATGGCGCAGCTCGGTACGCTCTACTACTTTGCCTTCTTCATCGTCATCATGCCGGTCATCGGCCTGATCGAAACGCCGAAGCGTTTGCCGAACTCGATCACCGAGGCGGTTCTGGAGAAGAACGGCAAGGCCGATATCGCCCCTGTGGAAATCAAGGGCTGAGTCAGCGAGAGAGATGAAGGACGTAACAATGAAAAACATCCTCAAGAATTTCGCTGCCTTCGGTATTGCTCCGCTGGTTGCGCTTGGTATCGCCCTGGGTACGATGGGTGGTGCCTCGGCTGAGGAAGGCGGTAATGCCGCGGAGCCGGAACATTTTCCGATCCACCATCCCAAGCAGGAAAAGTGGAGCTTCGCCGGTCCGTTCGGAACCTATGACAAGGGACAGCTTCAGCGTGGCCTGAAGGTCTACAAGGAAGTCTGTTCGGCTTGTCATTCGATGAACCTGGTGGCTTTCCGCACGCTGGAAGGCCTCGGCTACTCGCCGGAGCAGGTCAAGGCGCTTGCCGCTGAATATGAAGTGCAGGATGGCCCGAATGCGGATGGCGAGATGTTCACCCGCAAGGCTCTCCCGACCGATCACTTTCCGGCACCGTTCCCGAACGCGGCTGCAGCCGCGGCCTCGAACAACGGCGCAGCGCCTCCGGACTTCTCGCTGATCGCGAAGGCCCGTGGTGTTGAGCGTGGCTTTCCAACCTTCATCTTCGACATATTCACGCAATATGCCGAAGCTGGTCCGGACTACATTCATGGACTTTTGACCGGGTACGACGAACAGCCGCCTGCAGGCATGCAGATCGCCGAAGGTACGCATTACAATCCGTACTTCATTTCGGCAAAGGCTCTGGCAATGGCGAAGCCGCTGAGCGACGACCAGGTCACCTATGACGATGGTTCGCCGCAAACGGTGGACCAATATGCACGCGACGTTTCGGCTTTCCTGATGTGGGCTGCAGAGCCGCATCTGGAAGATCGCAAGCGCACCGGTTTCCGGGTCATCATATTCCTGATCCTTTTTGCTGGTCTGGTTTATGTTGCCAAGCGTTCGATCTGGTCGAATGTGAAGCACTGACCGGTCAGTCCGAGTTAAAAAATGGGCGCCGCGGGCGCCCATTTTTTTTGGTATGGATGGATAGAGAATGATCGTTCGGTTCGCCGGGATACCATTGCCGCAATCAAGCCATAAAAATGACGGTGCGTCGCCGCAATGTTCTTGGCGTAAACGGGCGGTTTCTTTTGCAATTTGCTCGTTTGAGGGTGTAAAGGAGCTTGGCCCCAACTTTGCCTTGATTAATTTGACCGGCCCCACGGCCGCCTGAAAGGATGGAAAATGGAATCCGGATTTAAAGCCAGCTTGAAGGATGCGATCCGCACTATTCCGGACTATCCGAAGCCGGGCGTCCAGTTCCGTGACGTGACGACGCTTATGGGCGATGCACAGGCATTTCGCCGTTCGGTCGATGAACTGGTCTATCCTTATGCAGGCAACAAGGTCGACAAGGTAGCCGGTATCGAGGCGCGTGGCTTCATCCTCGGTGGCGCAATTGCGCATCAGCTTTCAGCCGGTTTCGTGCCGATCCGCAAGAAGGGCAAGCTGCCGCGCGATACCGTGCGCATTGCCTACAGCCTTGAATATGGCATCGACGAAATGGAAATGCACCGTGACGCGATCGAAAAGGGTGAGCGGATCATTCTGGTGGACGATCTGATCGCCACGGGCGGAACGGCGGAAGCGGCGGCGAAACTTCTGCTTCAAATGGGGGCGGATATCGTCGCAGCCTGTTTCATCATCGATCTGCCGGACCTCGGCGGCCGCAAGAAGCTTGAAGCTCTCGGCGTGCCGGTTCGCACGCTCGTTGCCTTCGAAGGCGATTGAGAATACGAGAAAGCGAAGGCGATTGAGAATACGAGAAAGCCCGGATCGCTCCGGGCTTTGTTGTTTCAGGCATCGGCCTTGGGTGGCAGCTTCACCATCGCCGCATTGTCGAAGGACAGCACCTCTTCGCCATTCTGGTTATGGGCACTTGTCGTCATGGTCAGCATGGACCAGCCGGGACGGGACGCAAGCGGTCGGATGGCATGGACCACACGCTTGTAGGTAATGGTATCTCCGGCATAAACGGGCTTCGACCATTTCAGGTTTTCAAAGCCGGGCGAGGGGCCAAATGTCGGCGGCGTCTCGCCGCGTTTCAGTGCTTCTTTCGTCGCCTCGACGATGGAAGCGACATTGAGCTTCATGAACACCGCCGTAGTATGCCAGCCGGAGGCGCAAAGCCCGCCGAAGACGCTCTTCTTTGCCGCTTCCGCATCCAGATGGAACGGCTGCGGATCGTATTTTCTGGCGAAATCGATGATTTCCTCGGCGGTAAACGTATAGCTGCCGATGACGAGGTTCTGTCCGAGATTTTCTTCCAGGAAACTCATGCTGCACCTCCCGGGGCCGCACCTTCCGGGATTGCATCGTAGTCGCGGCGTCCCATCATGCATGGATGCTGCATTTCGCACACGCTTTCGCCGCGCTGATTGAACAGCTCATGGTGGAATGTCACCAGCCCGATGGCCGGACGTGATTTGGAAATGCGCTTGTCCTTGATGGTCGTCACGCCGTTCAGCGTATCACCGGCAAGTACGGGGCGTTTCCAGCGTGTGAATTCAACGCCGGGGCCGCCCTGCGACATGGAATTGGTGAGATAGGCATCGCAGACCATGCGCATGATGAGGGAAGTGGTCTGCCACCCCGATGCTGCCAGCCCGCCGAGAACGCTCGCCTTGCCCGCTTCTTCATCGAGATGGAATGGCTGCGGGTCGAACGCGCTGGCAAATTCGATGATTTCTTCCTTGTTGATCGTACGAGGGCCGAAGGGAAGGGTCATTCCCGGTTCCATATCCTCGTAGGCATATTTTGGCAGAGGCTTGGTCACCCTCGATCTCCTCCCACTGGAGCGGATTGCGTTCACATTCGGTCGCGCTTCCGCTCTATCTGTTTGTCTTGGACCGCGCATCCGATTCCGAAAACCGCTTCGCACCTTTCGGGATGCGCTCTATGCAGAATAAAGAAAAGGCCGCCGGTTTTCGGCGGCCTGATCGTATCAGGTATTGAAGCGGAACAGCATCACATCGCCGTCATGGACGATGTATTCCTTGCCTTCGTCCCTTGCCTTGCCGGCTTCCTTGGCGCCGACTTCGCCATTGTATTTGACGTAGTCTTCATAGGCGATGGTCTGGGCGCGGATGAAGCCGCGCTCGAAATCGGTATGAATGACACCGGCAGCGCCGGGAGCCTTGGTGCCGCGCCGGATGGTCCAGGCGCGGGTTTCCTTCGGTCCTGCGGTGAAATAGGTGATGAGGTCGAGAAGCTTGTACCCGGCACGGATCAGGCGGTCGAGACCCGGTTCCTCAAGGTCCATGCTTTCCAGATATTCCTTGGCTTCCTCATCGGGAAGCTGCGCAACTTCTGCTTCGATTGCAGCCGAAATGATGACCGTCTGGGCGCCCTGTTCGTCGGCCATCTTGTCGACGGCAGCGCTAAATTCGTTGCCCTTGGCGGCGTCGCCTTCTGCGACGTTGCAGACATAAAGAACAGGCTTGGAGGTCAGCAGGTTCAGACCTTTAAGCGTCAGCAGGTCTTCTGCTGCGATGTCCTTCAGCATGAGGCGAACCGGCTGGCCGTTCTGGAGCAGTTCGAGTGCGGTTTCCATCACCGGCAGAATGGTGAGGGCTTCCTTGTCCTTGGCCGTAGCGCGCTTGCGGATCTGCACGATGCGGCGCTCGATGCTTTCGAGGTCCGACAGCATCAGTTCCGTTTCGACCGTCTCGGCGTCTGACACGGGATCGATGCGGCCTTCGACATGGGTGATGTCGTCATCTTCGAAGCAGCGCAGCACATGCACGATGGCATCGACTTCGCGAATATTGGCGAGGAACTGGTTGCCGAGACCTTCGCCCTTCGATGCGCCGCGCACGAGACCGGCAATGTCCACGAAGTTGATGCGGGTCGGGATGATTTCCTTCGAACCTGCGATCTTGGCAATTTCGTTCTGGCGCGGATCGGGAACCGCCACTTCGCCGGTGTTCGGCTCGATGGTGCAGAACGGATAGTTTGCGGCCTGTGCGGCGGCCGTTTTGGTCAGCGCGTTGAAAAGCGTCGACTTGCCAACATTTGGCAGACCGACGATGCCGCATTTGAAACCCATGATCGTACCTGTCAGACTAGAATAGAAT
Source organism: Brucella sp. LJL56 (assembly GCF_054871705.1). Classification (NCBI taxonomy): domain Bacteria; kingdom Pseudomonadati; phylum Pseudomonadota; class Alphaproteobacteria; order Hyphomicrobiales; family Brucellaceae; genus Brucella; species Brucella sp. LJL56. Next base: position 60,616 of record NZ_JBTXLQ010000004.1, on the reverse strand, counting down.
TACCGTCGCTATGCGACATTGAGGTGTGAAGCGTCAAGAGGCGCAGCCGTCGCCGGGGATTAATCCTTCTTCCCCAGCAGCTTTTTCAGCATTTCAGCCATCGGTCCGCTTGCAGGAATATCCGGCTTCTTCTGGTTTTGCCGCGCCTGGCGAATATGGCTCTGCGCCTTGGCCTTTGCTTCAGGGGGGGCCTTTTCCGCTTGCGCGGGATCGGCCTTGAAGCCGCTTGGCCGCTGATTGCCGTCGCCCATGGCAAGCGCAATGCGGTTCATGAAGCTGTTGTCTTCGCCCGCCTTGGCGAGCAAGCCCACATTATCGGCGATAGCGCCCAGAAGCGTGTCCAGCCATTCATTGTCGGCCTTGGCAAAATCGCCGAGGACATAATTATGCACGAGTTCTTTCGCGCCGGGATGGCCGATGCCAAGCCGCATGCGGCGATAGTTCTGGCCGCCGGGGAAAGACTGTACATGCGCGTCGATGGATTTAATACCGTTATGGCCGCCAGAGCCGCCACCGGTCTTGATGCGCAGCTTGCCCGGAATAAGGTCGAGTTCGTCATAGATCACGACGAGATCGGCGGATGTCAGCTTGTAGAAGCGCATGGCTTCACCGATGGACTGGCCGGAAAGGTTCATGAAAGTCTGCGGCTTGATCAGCAGCACCTTTTCGCCATCGATCACACCGTCGGCGATCTCGGCTTGAAATTTCTTCTGCCAGTTGGAAAAGCGATGGCGGCGGAATATTTCATCCGCCGCCATGAAACCGATATTGTGCCGGTTATGCGCATATTTGGGGCCCGGATTGCCAAGACCTGCAATGAGCAGCATGGTTCTGAGCCCCTAAAATGCGGAAAGCGATTATTCGCCGTCCTTGGCTTCTTCTTCTGCAGCGCCTTCCGAAGCAGCTTCTTCCGACTTCAGGCCGGCAGGAGCAGCAATCGTGGCGATGGTGAAGTCGCGGTCCTGAATGGCAGCGGTCGCGCCCTTCGGCAGCTTGATAGCCGAAATATGGACGGAGTCGCCGATTTCGAGGCCGGTCAGGTCGAACTCGAGTGCTTCCGGAATTGCATTGGCCGGAACGATCAGTTCAACGTCGTGACGAACGATGTTGAGAACGCCGCCGCGCTTGATGCCCGGAGCAGCTTCTTCGTTCTTGAAGTGAACAGGAACGTTCACGTGAACGACCGACTTGGCGGAAACGCGCAGGAAGTCGACATGCTGCGGGAAGTCGCGGACTGGGTCCAACTGGTAGTCCTTCGGGAGGACCTGAATCTTCTTGCCGTCTACTTCGATCGTGGCAACCGTGGTCTTAAAACCACCGCCATGAATCTTGTAGAAGATTTCCTTGTAGGGGACGGCGATTGCGAGGGGTTCCTGCTTGTCGCCATAGATGACTGCAGGAATCTGGCCGTTGCGACGCAGTTCGCGGGAGGACCCCTTACCAACCCGGGTACGCAGATCGGCCTTGAGCACGTAAGTCTCGCTCATGGCATTTCCTTTCAAAGTTACTGGAGTGTCGCTCGCTGTATAATCTGCGCATGATCTTGTCCGAAAACCGGTTTCCACTTTTCGGGATCATGCTCCAACAAACGACATGAAACAGCCCGTATCGTCTGTCACAAGGTGAAAGACCGGACCGCTCCATTCCGCGTTGCCTCCAAGGGTGTCTACGCGGATGGCGGTGGCTATAGACCATAGCGTGCGGCGGCGCAAGTTTTTTGGATTTGCCTTCGCGCGGAGGCCGACGGGCGATAGTTGAAAAAATGATCCCGATGGCCTATATTCGGATCGGTAGCTGAAGCGCGAACTCCAGCTACCGCGTACTTAGATAAAGATCTGTACCCGCACTGAGGCTTGCCAGCCAGTGCGGGTTTTCTTTATTCTAAGCGTGAATCTAATGGGTATTAGCCACATAGAGTTCACCTCCGAACAGAGAGCAAAGCCCTTGCCACGGTCGGAGTGGCTCATCCTCCCCGACGCGCCCGCTGGCTGGACGCTTGCTGCTTTTGCCCCCTGATCCAATTGCTATCAAAACTTCTGGTTGAAATCTACTGCCCGGCATCTGTGGGTATTTGTCTTAAAGCGCGTCGCCTTTTATCGTCGTCATATGACACGCTTTAAGTTTTTGTTTTCATGCATGTCTTCATCCCAAAACCGGTTCCCACTTTTGGGAGACATGCATTAACGGGTGGCAATGGCAGCCGCAAAAGTGTTAAGCGAATGCCTGATCGACTGGCGGCTGGACCGTACGAGTCGTCTGTTCCTGCAATGTTGAAACAAGGAGACGAGATGCAGGTCGGTATCGACATGGGTTCTGTTGCCGGAAGCGGTTCTGCCTCGGCAGCGGCGCTTGGCGGTGGCAAGCAGGCCATGCTTGATCTTGAGGAGCTTCTCGCCACGCGTCTGCTGGTGCAGGGCAATTCCGGCTCCGGCAAGTCGCACCTTCTGCGCCGTCTTCTGGAACAGAGCGCGCAATGGGTGCAGCAGTGCATCGTCGATCCGGAAGGCGATTTCGTCACGCTCGCCGATCTTTACGGCCATGTTGTCGTTGACGCCGCCCGTACCGAAGCTGAACTTACCCGTATTGCCGGACGCATCCGCCAGCATCGTGTTTCGGTGGTGCTCAATCTGGAAGGTCTCGATGTCGAGCAGCAGATGCGCTCGGCAGCAGCTTTTCTCGGCGGTCTTTTCGATGCAGAGCGCGACTATTGGTATCCGATGCTGGTGGTTGTGGACGAGGCGCAGCTTTTTGCACCTGCCGCCGCAGGCGAAGTGTCGGACGAAGCACGCAAGTTGTCGCTGGGCGCGATGACAAATCTCATGTGTCGTGGACGAAAGCGCGGACTGGCCGGTGTCATCGCCACGCAGCGACTGGCCAAGCTTGCCAAGAACGTTGCTGCCGAAGCTTCCAACTTCCTGATGGGACGTACATTTCTCGATATCGACATGGCACGCGCTGCCGATCTTCTCGGCATGGAGCGCCGCCAAGCTGAAATGTTCCGAGATTTGCAGCGCGGGCATTTCGTGGCGCTTGGCCCTGCATTGTCGCGCCGTCCCTTGCCGATCAAGATTGGCAAGGTAGAGACATCGGCGCGTTCGTCGTCGCCCAAACTGATGCCGCTGCCCGAAGCGCCGGAAGATGCGCTCGATCTCATTTTCACGCCTGCGCCGCAGGAAATCCGTACCGCTGTGCGCAGGACGCCACCACCACCACCGCCGCCATCGACGGCGGAAATTCTGGCGCAGGTGGCAAAGCCGAAGCCCGAGGCCGAGCCGGCACAAGAGCCGTTGTTCCCCGGCATCGTGGAAGCTGAACGGGATGGGCTTCTTGAGAAGGTCATGCGCGAGATCGTGGACGACCCGGAAGCTTCGTTCCGCTCGGTTGCCGTTCTCTATCAGGACTTTCTTGTGCGCTGCCGCATTCACCGTGTTCCGGGCGAACCGCTGGCACTGCCTGCCTTCCGCCGCAGGCTGGCGGTGGCGCAGGCCAGCATTGAAAGCGATGTGGCCAATGGAGAGACATGGCAGCAGGCGCTGTCGCTGTCAGAAAGCCTCACCGACGATGTGCAGGGCGTGTTCCTGATCGTGGCGCAGGCAGCGGTAACCGGTGCGCCGTGCCCTTCTGACGCGGCATTGGCGCGCGCCTATGGCACGCACTCGTTCAGCCGCGCGCGGCGTCTGCTGACCTATTTCGAGGAGCGCGGGCTTCTGGTTGTTCGCAATGATTTCAAGGGAATGCGCATCGTCAATTTTCCCGATCTTGCCTGTGAGACCGCTCCGGGCGACCCGAATGCGCCGGACGAGCTGGCGGAAGAAGGCGCTGCGGCTGAATAGAATAAGTTGTTGCCTGTGAAAACTGTCATGAACCTGTAATGATCCTCGCCGACAGCTTGCGAAACGGATCATTCAGGGCGACAGCGTGACAGAGCCAGTAAAGCAGCCGGATTTCAAAGAACTTTTCACGACCTTTGGCAAGATCGGCCTTCTGTCCTTCGGCGGACCGGCGGCGCAGATTGCCATGTTGCAACGCATCCTCGTGGATGAGAAAAAATGGATGGATCAGGAACGGCTGATTCATGCACTCAATTTCTGCATGTTGCTGCCGGGGCCGGAAGCCATGCAGCTTGCGACCTATTCCGGCTGGGCGGTCAAAGGCTGGCGTGGCGGCCTGCTGGCAGGGCTTTTGTTCGTGCTGCCCGGCGCAGTTGTCATGCTTGCACTGTCGGCGCTTTATATCGCCTTCGGCCATGTCGAGGTCGTGGCGGGGCTGTTGTTCGGCCTCAAGGCTGCGGTTTTGGCTGTGGTTTTCGAAGCACTCTATCGCATGGCCAAACGGACATTGGCCTCGGGTTTTTCCTATGCGGTGGCGATTGCTGCATTCATTGCGATAGCCTTCCTGAAACTGCCGTTTCCGCTCGTCGTCCTGCTGGCAGCTCTTGTGGGCGGACTACGACATGTCGTTCAGGGGAAGAGTGCAGCAACAATTCTGGGAGAGGCGACACCCGGTGCCCTGCGAGAGTTCACGCAGCAGACGCTCATCTGGGGCGGGCTGTGGCTTTTGCCGTTGCTAGGGCTCTTTTTCGCTTTTGGCGGCGCGCATGTTTTCGTGCAGGAAGCAGCCTTCTTCTCGAAGCTTGCTGCGGTGACATTCGGTGGCGCTTATGCCGCTCTTTCTTATACGGCGCAGCAGGCGGTCGAGCATTTCGGTTGGATGAAGCCGGGGGAAATGCTGACCGGGCTCGGTCTCGCCGAAACCACGCCAGGGCCGCTAATCCTCGTGCTGGTCTTTGTCGGCTTTGTGGGGGCTGCGAACCTGTCGGGCCTGCCGCCGCTTCCGGGCGGCTTTTTTGGTGGATTGATCGCGCTCTGGTTTACCTTCGTGCCCTGCTTTCTATGGATATTGGCGGGCGCGCCATTCGTCGAGCGGCTGCGTCAGGTACGCTGGCTGTCTGCCATGCTGGGCGGCATTACGGCTGCGGTCGTCGGCGTAATTGCCAATCTGGCGCTGTGGTTCTCGCTGCACGTCCTGTTTTCGCAGGTGGTCGAGAAGGCTGTCGGTCCCTTCACATTGCCGCTGCCGGTCTGGAGCACAATAGACAATGCCGCCGTCCTGATCGCAGGCGCGGCGGCATTATTGCTTGTCGTCTTCAAACTGAACATGCCGCTCGTGCTGTTGCTGGCGGCATGTCTCGGAATTGTAATCCGGCTGGTGTTTTAGTCGAACAGGCTCGAAACGGACTCTTCCGCTGCTGTACGCGCAATGGCTTCGCCGATCAGGTCGGAAATCGAGAGCACGCGGATATTCGGCGCATCGTTGATCGCGGTGGTCGGCTGGATGGAATCGGTGATGACCAGTTCCTTCAGCTTGGACGCGGCGATACGGGCAACCGCGCCGCCGGACAGAACGCCATGCGTAATGTAGGCGGTGACGCTGTTCGCACCCTTGGCCAGCAGGGCTTCGGCTGCATTGCAGAGCGTGCCGCCGGAATCGACGATATCGTCGAACAGCAGACAATCTTTGCCGACAACGTCGCCGATGACGTTCATGACTTCCGATTCACCTGGACGTTCGCGGCGCTTGTCGACGATGGCGAGCTGTGCATCGATACGCTTGGCCAGCGAGCGGGCACGCACCACGCCACCGACGTCAGGCGAAACGACCATGCAGTTGCCGGTGGCATAGTTGGCCTTCACGTCGCGCGCGATAACCGGAACCGCATAGAGATTGTCGGTCGGGATATCGAAGAAGCCCTGAATCTGACCGGCATGAAGGTCGAGCGTCAGAACGCGGTTCGCACCGGCTTCAGTGATGAGGTTGGAAACAAGCTTTGCCGAGATCGGCGTGCGCGGACCGGGCTTGCGGTCCTGACGGGCATAGCCGAAATAGGGCAGGACGGCGGTGATGCGACGTGCGGAGGAACGGCGGAAGGCATCGATCATGATGAGCAGTTCCATCAGGTGATCATTTGCCGGGTAGGAAGTCGATTGCAGAACGAATACGTCTTCGCCGCGGACGTTTTCCTGAATCTCTACGAAGATTTCCTGATCGGCGAAGCGACGGACGCTGGCCTTACCGAGTGGAATGTTGAGATATTGAGCAACGGATTCGGCAAGAACCCGGTTGGAGTTGCCTGCGAAAAGTTTCATTCTTTTGCCTCTGACGCCGATGCGGTCGCGGTTTGCAGTTTGGTTCTGTCGCAACAGTCCGCCGTAACGGACTTAATCTCTTAAAAACTTTAAGCTGCGTACTTTCTGACGGGATCAAGTACTGCAGCTTGCAAGGTTTTCTTTCGGATGTGGGGCCTATTGCAAAGAGTCACCGTCATTGCAAGGCCCTTGGGAACACAATTGCTGTTAAAAGCCCGGTTTTCCGGCTTTCCCACAGTGGGCAAACATGATTCAGCAAAAGATTTCAGTCTTTTGCCACCAAAGCAACTTTCTATGCGCGATTTGCCGCAAGCCAGGTCGAATATTCCTGCATGGTGCGGTCGGCGATTGCCTGCATTGCGGAAGCCGGAACGACGCTCCATGAGTCTGCGGCCGCACCTGGAACTTTCTCCTGCCCCTGTATCCGGTGAAGGCGGTTGCCGGAAGCATCCAGCACGTCCCAGACATAGAGCACGGTGGTCTGGTTATCTTCCGAAAGAACGGAGAAATAACCCTTCATGACATAGGCGGCACTCGTGTCGTTGTTGCCCGCAAGCTCGATGCCCTTCGTCTTGGCGTCATCATTCATGCGATGGGTGAGGGGAGTCACCACATTCACAGGCGCGCCGACGATGGGCGCAATGTGCAACTTTCCCGGCTTGAGCGCCGCACTGCGCTGCGGTGCCGCTGGTGCGGTCGTTGCGGGCGCTGTTCCGGTCGCAGCCGGGGTTGTTCCCGTGGGCTGGACGGGTGCTGTTCCTGTCGCCGGGGTGCCCGGTGTCGCCGCTGGCGTAGCAGTTTGGCCAGAGCTCTGGCCCGAACTCTGATTGCTGCCTTGTACGTTCAGAGCGGATTCGGTGCTGTTGCAGGCGGCAAGCAAGCTTGTAAGCACCCCGGCCAGCAACAACATCGTTGAAAGACGTGCCTTGTTCATGTTCGGCTTCATGCTCCTGAAGGCGCAGTTTCTCTGCGATAGGGCATTTTCAGTATGAAATAGTCTATCGATCTCTCCCGACGTGCATCTCATCCGAAAACCGCTTCGCACTTTTCAGGATGCACTTGTGGCAGTTTTATCGCCGATTGCGCCTCATTTGACAATCATATCAAGAGAATGGCGGGATAATGGCTGCGCCGCGCCATTTGTTGTGAGATAAGTCTGCCCCAGCGTCATCGCGGTCTGCGTATCGGAATCCGTGATGATCATATGCGCGAAAAGTGTCATGTCCGGCTGGATGCTTTCCGGGTTTCCGGCATAAAACATTTGTGGGTCCATCCACGATGGCGTGAAGCGCGCGCCCACCGAATAGCCGCAGGCATTGAGGCGGTGGCGGGTGAGGCCGTGCGCTTCCATGGTCCGCGCATGGGCGTCAAAGACGTCGCCGAATGTCGAGGCGGGCGTCATTGCCGCTTCTACCGCTTCGAGGGCTTCACGTGCGGCGGCATAGAGTTCCAGATGATGTGTGGTCGGTTTTCCGACGATCAGCGTGCGCATCATCGGCGCATGGTAATGCCGGAAGACACCCGACCATTCGAGCGTAAGCTGGTCGTTCTTGTTCAGCTTGCGCCGGCCGGATTTGTAGCGGCAGAGCAGGGCATCGTCGCCCGAGCCGATGATATATTCGTTTGCCGGATAATCGCCGTCACCCGCGAAATTGGCGCTCATCATCGCGGCCAGAATATCGGCTTCGCTGGCACCTGCCTTGGTGAGTTTCACGGCGGCATCAAGCGCGTCGTCGCTGAGTTCGGCAGCCCGCTTGGCATAGGCGATTTCGGCAGGGCTTTTGAGAAGACGCAGGCGATCCACCATGCCGGATGCATCGTAAAGCTTGGCAAAGCTCTGCAACTGTTCGTCCAGCTTGCGGGCATTGGCACCGGTGAGGCCGTGCGTCTGGTATTCGATCCCGATCCGGGTGCCGAGAAGGTCGAGTTCCGTCAGGATATTGCGCAGGTCGGAAGCCGGATTGGCATTGTCGCGGTCGGTCCAGACGACGATGTTCTCGATATTCGACGTGTGGCGCGCCTGCCGCAGATCTGCAGAACGCGTCATCAGCACCATCGACCCGTCGGCTTTCACCACGAGACACTGGAAAAAGCAGAAGCCGAACGTGTCATAGCCGGTCAGCCAGTACATGCTCTCCTGTGCGAACAGCAAAAGCGCATCCAGCTTTTCCTCCTCCATCTTCAAGATCAGACGGTCGCGACGTGCGGCGAATTCTTCCGGCTCGAAGTGAAGGGCCATGCGGTTCTCCCTATTCTTTGATGATGGCTATCGCTGCAATCTGACGCCCGTAATCGGGTTCGTTGCGATGGGTGGTGCGCCGGTAGGAATAGAACTGTTCCTCATCGGCATAGGTGCACTGGCGAAGGGATTCTGCCCGCACGCCAGCCTTTGTCAGCCTGTCGGTAATGAAGGTCCACAGATCGAAAAGCTTGTGTTCCGGCTTGTCGGAAGGCCGGAAATAGGCGGTGTAGGCAGGGTCCCTGCCGATAAATTCTGCGTAGAACTCCGGTCCGACTTCGTAGTTTTTGGGTCCGATGGTCGGGCCGAGAACGGCAACGATGTTCTCGCGCTTTGCACCGAGGCCGATCATGGCTTCAACGGTATTTTCGAGCACACCGCCGAAAGCGCCGCGCCATCCGGCATGGGCGGAGCCGATGACTCCCGCTTCATGATCCGCAAAAAGTACAGGCCCGCAGTCGGCGGAAAGCGCACCGATGGCGATGCCGGGAACATTCGTCACCATTGCGTCAGCCTTCGGACGCGGGGCGGCAAACGGTTCGGTGACATGGAGGACATCGGGCGAATGAACCTGATGCACGGTCATGAGATGATCGGGTGCAACGCCAAGGCTTTCCGCCACGCGACGGCGATTCTCGGCAACCTTTTCCGGCACATCGTTTGAACCGCTTCCAACATTCAAGCCCATATAGATGCCATCGGAAACGCCGCCCTTGCGGGTGAAAAAGCCGTGCGCAATCCGCTTCCCGTTCTGTCCGACGGGCTTTTCAAGGAGAGGCGAGCGGAGCGGTTGCGGCATATCGGTCATCTTGCTGGCTTTCGTAAACGGCGGGATGGTGGGGGAGGTCTGTTGGCTTGTCAATCGCTGCTTTTTGAAGGCCAGGGCATCACGTGGCCTCGAAAGGATAGAGGCGCGTCTGCCTGTCACTCAATGCCAGAACCTTGAACAAGGTTCCCATTTGATCGGGCGCGGCCAGTCTTTCGACGTCCTGCCGGATTTTTTCCTGAAACGCTGCATCCTTGCCCGAACCGAGTTTTCCGGCGCGATCGAGAAGGCCCATTGCAAGCAGAAATTCGCCCTGCGTCATCATTCCGGTCTTGCAGCCGCTGGCTCGTGCGGTCTTGTCAAGACTATCGAAATCGACATGGCTGGTCAGATCGGCTTCGCCCGGATGGCCGAACACATCGTCATAAGCATGTTTCAGCATGGCTTGCAGCGTATCGCCGAAACCGGCTTCGAGATGGCCGTAATCGATGTTGAGCGCTGCACCGCGCGTGGCCGCGATACGGCTGGCAATTTCCTGCATCAAGGCCGTGCGCGCCGGAGCCGCTTCAAAGATAGCGCCTTCAGGTGCTTGCGCATGGCCTGCAGGTAAAAGTGCCGGATCAATGCCGCCCAGTCCGCTGACGAAATGGAACTCGTTCTTTTCGTCGAGCGCGATCATCCGTTCGACAAAGCGGCCATCGACCTTGACGAATTGCCGGAACGGAATCGCATCGAACAGCTCATTGGTCACGAGGATCAGCGGCCTGTTGGCAGTATCGGCGGAAATATCGGAAAAGCGTTCGAACCAGTCGATCTTCGCTCCGGTATCGGACAGCTTTTCCCTTTGCCTTTCGACAAGGCGCGGGCTGGTTTCCACCATGGCGACCCGCGCATGGGCCAGCATTTGCGGGGCGAGCCTGCCGATGGTGCGCAGCATGTCGCTCATCAGCGTGCCGCGGCCGGGGCCGATTTCGCAAAGCACGATACTGTCCGGGCGTCCCAGCGCGTCCCATTCGCTGACGCACCAGATACCGATCAGTTCGCCGAACATCTGACTGACTTCCGGCGCGGTGATGAAATCGCCGTCACGCCCGAAAGGTTCGCGCGTCGTATAGTAGCCCGCCTCGTGATCACCGAGGCAGGCTGCCATATAATCGGCAACGCTGATCGGCCCGGACGTGGCAATCAGCCGTTTCAGCCGGTCTTTCAGCGCTGCTTCAGGCATCTTTCGCCGCTGCACGGTTGGCGCGCCACATGGCCCAAAGCCCGATCAGCACCATCGGCACCGAAAGCACCATGCCCATGGTGAGCCATCCGCCGAAGAGATAGCCGAGCTGGGCATCCGGCTCGCGGAAGAATTCGACCACGATGCGGCTGAGGCCGTAACCGGTGACGAAAGCACCCGCGACGAAGCCCGGCTTCTTCAGTTTGCGCCCGACCCAGACGAGGAGGAACAGAACGAAGAACAGGACGAAGCCTTCGAGAAATGCCTCGTAAAGCTGGCTCGGATGGCGCGGCAGCGGGCCGCCATTGGGGAAATAAACTGCCCATGGCACATCGCTGACACGGCCCCAAAGTTCCGAGTTGATGAAATTGGCAACGCGCACCACGCCAAGTCCGACCGGCACACCGGCGGCAATCGTGTCGAACATGCTCCAGACCTTGATGCCGCGCGAGCGGGCAAACAGGATCATGGCGATGGTGGTGCCGAGAATGCCGCCATGAAACGACATGCCGCCATCCCAGACCGCCGGAATGGCAAGCGGGTTGGAGATATAATAAGAGAAATTATAGAAGAGTACGTAGCCGATGCGTCCACCGAGCACCACGCCCAGCGCTGCCCAGATCACGAAGTCATCGAGAGCTTCCGGCGCCATGGGCGGCTGGTTGTGGGCCCATAGGCGATGGCTGCGCAGGAGCTTTTTGCCATACCACCAGGCAAACATGATGCCGACGACATAGCCGAGGCCATACCAGTGCACCGCCAGCGGCCCGATCTGGAAAATCACCGGATCGATATTTGGGAAGGCGAGCGCCGATGCGGGCAGCAACGTCTCAATCATGAAATCACTCCGTTTTGTGACGGAACATGCTGGACCGGCCCGTTATGGTCAAGCTGTTCCCGTTCGCTGCAGTTCGCGTTTGCAATCGCGGTTGCAAATTGCGGTTTCGGGGCTTCCGGTGCTGATTTACCCTTAAGGCAGCCTTAAGTACATTCGCCTGCGGTTCCTGCGGGCGGCTATTTTCGCGAGCCCATGATTATTGCTTCAAATACGCTGAACCCGATCACTTTCTATAGCTGCGCTTGCATCGGAACTGAGACGGCCCTATTTCAAATCTATGTTTTCAACAGGTCTCACCTGGAAATAAGGAATGATTGCCATGACCAGCGGACAGAACCGGGTTCTCGATGAACTCGCCAAGCTTGTGACGGATGCGGCGGGCGCTGCGCAAGGCGTGCGCCGTGAAGTGGAAACGGCGTTGCGTTCGCAAGGAGAACGCGTGCTGAACACGCTCGACGTGGTGCAGCGCGAAGACTTCGAGGCCGTTCGTGAAATGGCGATCAAGGCTCGGGCGGAAAACAGCGCGTTGCTGGCAAGAATCGAAGCTCTCGAAGCACGTCTTGCCAAATTCGAAGTTGATTCTGATGCCAAAGCGGCGAAATCAGCTTCATCTTCGGCGAAATCCAAAAATAATCCCTGAATATTTATTAACAGGCCGCAAGTGGCAAAAACCCTTGTCTTAGAGTCGCTTAAGGCAAGGGCTGCGGTCAGCGCCCCTTATATTTCCACATGCTTTCATGGCTCTTTTCTCAAAAGGGGCTGGCGTTCAGATTCAGCATCAATAGACTGAAAACACTACATGATTCGTAACGTGGTCATGTAGGCGGCGGCGAGGGGCTCAGTGTCAGGTTTCGCGTCTTTCAGGCTGCTTTCCAGTATCAGTTGCGTATGTGCGTGTGCCATTGGGGCGCTTGCATGCCGTTGTGCATGCCGGTTCCTCAACCGATCAATTCGTGCCTGTTTTCCTGCGCCTGTTCTTGCGCGGTGGCCGGCACGGGCGAGCAATGACTTGCGCGCCGGGAATTAGGAAGCATCTGGGGGCAGGTGTTTCGCAGAACAGGAAACGGACATGAGCCTTCTTGAGCTTGAATTCGCACGCGAAGCGCACCCGGTGGATGTGATCGAGCATGTTGCGAATTCAAACGACTGGACGTTCGAGCGGACTGGCGACGACGAAATCGCAATCTCGGTTGCGGGCAACTGGACTGACTATCACATCTCGTTTTCCTGGATGGAGGATTTCGAGGCACTGCATCTGGCCTGCGCATTCGACATCAAGGTGGCCGAGCCACGCGTCAATGAAGTGATGCGCCTGCTGTCGCTCATCAATGAAAAGCTTTTGATGGGCCATTTCGACCTCTGGCAGCAGGAAGGTGCGATCATGTATCGCCAGTCGCTGCTGCTGGCGGGCGGTGCGGAACCGACGAGCCGTCAGGTGGAAGTGCTGCTGTCGGCTGCGCTGGAAGCGTGCGAAGCCTATTTCCAGGCGTTCCAGTTTGTAGTCTGGTCGGGCGTCACGGCACGCGAGGCGCTGGAAAGCGTCGTGTTCGAGACCGTCGGTCGCGCGTGAGCGTGAATATTATCTGAATTTTGGCCCGGCGCTCGCGCCGGGTTTTCTGCGAGGCCGGGAATGAGGGCCGGGGAGTGAGAAAATGAGCGAAGCAACCACCATCACCTGGGCAGATTTCGAAAAGGTCGATATCCGCAGCGGAACCATCGTGGAAGCCGTGCCATTTCCCGAAGCGCGCAAGCCAGCCTTCAAGCTGAAGATCGATTTCGGTGAAAAGATCGGCATCAAGAAATCGTCAGCCCAGATCACCAAGCACTACACGCCGGAGCAACTCATCGGCAAACAGATCATGGCCGTGGTGAATTTCCCGCCACGCCAGATCGGCCCCTTTATGTCGGAAGTGCTGACGCTTGGAATGCCGGATGAAGACGGCGAAGTGGTTCTCGCGGGAATAGACAAGCCGGTGCCAAACGGTGGCAAGCTTTACTAAGGGTATCATGATTTCCCGTTGAGCAACCGCGCTCCCCCTCATCCTGATGAGGCCCCTGAGCTTGCGAAGGAACCGTCTCGAAGTGCATTTCACTTAGACGAGCATCAGAATGCTTCACGCCGGAATATGAATGGTGGCGCGCAGCCCGCCCGTCGGGGCGTCTTCCAGCGTAATGTCGCCACCGTGGCTGCGTGCAATATCGCGTGCAATGGCAAGCCCCAGCCCGCCGGTGCCGCCTGAATCCTGCGTACGTGCTTCATCCAGCCGGACGAAAGGCTTGAAGACATCTTCGCGACGGTCTTCCGGAATGCCGGGCCCGTCATCGTCCACGACGACCTTCAGCCAGCCATCCTCATGCGAAATCGAAAGCTCGACATTCTGTGCGTGACGGAAGGCATTCGACACGAGATTGCTGACCAGACGCGAGAAGGCGTTCGGACGCACATGAATCTCGCTGTCGCCTTCGATATGATACTTGAAGCCGCGTTCGCGCAGGCGTGCCTCATGCTCCAGTTTTTCGCAAAGCTTCGTGACGTCGTAGCTTGCCGTTTCCTCGGAGCCTTCGCCGCGCGCAAAGGCGAGATAGCCTTCAAGCATGGTCTGCATGTCGGCGATGTCCTGATTGAGCGGCTCGGTGTCGATCGAATGGCCAGTCAGTGCAAGCTGCAGCTTGAAGCGGGTCAGGATGGTGCGCAGATCGTGGCTGACGCCGGAAAGCATGGCAGTGCGCTGCTCGATCTGGCGCTCGATGCGCGAGCGCATCTGAACGAAGGCAATGCCTGCACGGCGCACTTCCTCGGCCCCGCGCGGATGAAAACCTTCCGGCATGGGGCGTCCCTTGCCGAAACTCTCCGCCGCTTCGGCAAGCTGCTGGATCGGCTTGATCTGGTTGCGCAGGAAGGCGATGGCGATAATCAGCAGAACAAGCGCGGTGCCGACCATCCATGTCAGGAAGATGCCCGTATTGGACGCATAGGCCTGACTGCGCCGGGCAAAGACGCGCAACACCTTGTCCTCAAGCTTGATCCTGATTTCGATCAGATCGGAATCGCCAACAGTATCCACCCAGAAGGGACGATTGATCTGACGGGTAATCTCTTCACTGAGGAAGTAATCGAGGATGGCGAAAAAGGGCTTCGGCCCGGGCGGCGGCAGCGGATCGGGCGGCAGGATCGAAATGTTCAGCGCCAGCCGCTGCTGCGCGATGCGGATGAGATTGTCGTAGCCCGGTTCCTGCGGATAGGTTTCAAGAATGTCGATGATACCCGCAATATCGCGCACAACGGCGGTCGATAGTCGTTCAGTCACCATCTGCCAGTGACGTTCCATGAACACATAGGCGATCACGGACTGGAGCAGAACCATCGGGGCAATGATGATGATGAGCGACCGCGCATAAAGCCCTTTCGGCATGATGCGCGCCAACCAGCGGGAGAATTTTCTCAAGGGCGATTTCATCGTGTTAAAACGTCCCCAGGGCCGCACGGTTGCGCTTTCCATGAACAACATTGCGACTGTAGCTTTTGTACACGTCGCCCTGCGTTTTGGGAAAACACCATTTTCTGATCGCGATATTCCTGATTGCCGATGGTTGCTATTCGATGCTGAGCTTGTAGCCGATACCGCGCACGGTCTGGAGCCAGACCGGATTGGCCGGGTCCTGCTCGATCTTGCGGCGCAGGCGATTGATCTGGACGTCGATCGTGCGTTCGCCGACATCGCCGTCCTGACCGGTCAGCTCATGGCGGGGGATGGTTTCACCGGCACGCTCGGCGAAGATCGCCATGATGTCCTGTTCACGGTCGGTCAGCTTGATCGTTTCAGTGCCTTTCTTCAGCTCGCGGCGCGGGATGAAGAATGTATAGGGACCGAAGACGATCTGCTCGATCTTTGGTTGTGCAGGCGGCGCGCCGCGACGCAGAATGTTATTGATGCGCAGCGTCAGCTCGCGGGGATCGAACGGCTTGGGCAGATAATCGTCTGCACCGGCAGACAGACCGTCAATGCGGCTGTCGGTTTCCGACAGGGCCGTGAGCATCAGGATGGGGACGTTCTTTTGCTCGCGCAGCGAACGCGTCAGCGAAACGCCGGTTTCGCCCGGCATCATGACGTCGAGGATCAAAAGGTCGAAGTCGATGCCTTCCAGCTTGCGGCGCGCTTCGGCAGCACTTCCAGCCATGGTGACACGGAATCCGCTATTGGTCAGATATTGCGAGAGAAGGCTGCGGATACGCGTGTCATCGTCAACAACGAGGAGATGCGGCGCGTCGTCCGAGAGCGTCTTTTCTTCTTCTGCAGCCATGGCGTCTTTCGATCCCATTCCGTTCCAATTCGACTATGACGCAAGATGCGTCGCACGGCATATTACTCACTGGAATGCGGCACGTCCATTCACTGCCTGCACGGAAGCGTTTTTATACAAGCACTTACTGCTACTTTACGTAACACTTCCTCTCAACCTTGCCGGGCAGAGCTGTCTTCTGCGGAAAACTCGTCGATTTGCGTCCGCCGTTCGGGATTGACCATATTATAGAGGAAGCGTTCGATTACCTGGCGGTCCTGCGGTACGCAGTCTTCCAGTGCACGTGCGATGCGCCGCGACTGTGGAAGGGCCAGCGCTAGCGTGAGCTGGCGACCGCTCTTGGTCGGATAGAGCTTGCGGTGGCGGCGGTCATGCAGGCCGGTGGCCTGAACCACATGGCCGGTATCGATCAGTTGTTTGAGCACGCGCGACAGGCTCTGCTTGGTGATCCGCAAAACCTCCAGCAGTTCCGCAACGGTCATGCCGGGTTTCCGGTTGATGAAGTAGAGAACTCGGTGATGTGCCCGCCCGAATCCGATCTTTTCCAGAATAAGATCAGGGTCGGCGGTAAAATCGCGATAGGAAAAAAACAGAAGTTCGATCACGTTGAGATCGGCCGCCTCCTCAGCCGTCAACGGATTGCTTATATAATTCATATCGTTCGTCGAATTCACATCTGTGCTCCGTTCTGTCGCGTTAAATATGTCAGCATTATTGACATAATTCAATCGCCCAGATAATTTTCGATAAGCGTAGGCTGGCTTTTTTGGAATAATGTTCGCGCTGACGCATGCAAGGAGGAGGAATAATTGCGCTGACTGGCTTTCCGTCACCGTCCAAAAGATGGATGATGAGAATGGTTGCCGCAATATTCTATCCCGGTGGAGGATTTATTTTCTTTCCATGCATGCTCCGCCTGGGATTCGCGCAATATGTTTGCGTGACCTCAGAGCATTTCGAACAAAAAGGCCAGCAATTACGCAGAAAAAGGTGGCCGTCTCACCAGTTATATCGATTTAATTGGGGAAGACAGGTTGCGGAAAAGGTTGCCCGACCGGAAATCGGTTTCGAGACAGCGCCGCGAAATATTCAGGAGCAAGAAAATGGCTGCGATTCCATTCGATCAACGGGACGGATTTATCTGGCTGGACGGAGAATTCGTCGACTGGAAAGATGCAAAGATTCATGTGCTGACCCATGGCCTGCATTATGCGAGTGCCGTGTTTGAAGGCGAGCGCGCCTATGGCGGCGAGATATTCAAGCTTAATGAGCATACCGAACGCTTGCACGAATCTGCGCGCATTCTCGGCTTCGAGATTCCTTTCAGCGTTGCAGAAATCAATGATGCTTGCCGTGAACTTCTCAAGAAGCAGGGTTTTGAAGACGCCTATGTGCGTCCGATTGCCTGGCGCGGTTCGGAATCGCTTGGCGTTTCGGCGCAGAACAACCGCATTCATCTTGCAGTCGCCATCTGGCAGTGGCCGAGCTATTTCTCGCCTGAAGAAAAAATGAAGGGCATCCGGCTTGATATTGCCGAATATTGCCGCCCGGACCCGCGTACCGCGCCTTCGCGTTCAAAGGCTGCCGGTCTCTATATGATCTGCACGATCTCCAAACATGCCGCCGAAGCCAAGGGCTATGCCGATGCGTTGATGCTCGACTGGCGCGGACAGGTTGCCGAAGCAACCGGCGCTAACGTCTTCTTCGTGAAGGATGGAGCGCTGCATACGCCGAAGCCTGACTGTTTCCTTGACGGTATTACGCGCCGCACGATCATTGATCTTGCCAAGCGTCGCGGTATCGAAGTCATCGAGCGGGCAATCATGCCGGAAGAACTTGCCGGTTTCTCTGAATGCTTCCTGTGCGGAACAGCAGCGGAAGTGACGCCGGTGTCCGAGATCGGTCAATACCGTTTCAAGCCTTCCGAAATTACAAATGTTCTAATGAATGACTATTCTGCAGAAGTTCAGCCAAAGCGAGTGGCAGCAGAGTAACTGAGTTTTAAACAGAAAAAGAGCGGCCTTCGGGCCGCTTTTTAATTATGTCGTCGCTTATTGTTTGACATTGGGCAGTTTCAGTCCAAGATTTTTTGGACCGGACTCGCACTATTCCGGTTTAAAACTCAGATGGGGTGACGATTATGGAATCTCTACTACCTATCATTCTCCAGCTTGTCGCTGGCGCGGTTGGTGGCAACATCGCCGGTGCCGTGAAGAACATCAGTCTAGGTACCACGGGTAACACGGTAGCTGGTGGCATCGGTGGTGTCATCCTCGGTCAGCTCCTTCCGATGCTGTCCGGCGGGGGCCTGGATTCGGTGCTCAATGGCGTTGTCGGTCAGTTGGCGGGCGGCGGTGTTGGCGGTATCGTGCTGACGGCTATTGTCGGCCTGATCAAGAACTCGATGGCCGCCAAGGCCTGATGCATTTGGGGCGCAGCCCTTTATGATGCAGTGCCCCCTGTGGAGGCGAGAAGCCTTCAGCCCGGAAAGCGAACCCGCTTTTCGGAATAAGCTTTGATTGGAGCGCATTTCGATCGGATTGAAAGTGCTCTATTCATTAGTCTTACGCATGTCTCCCGAAGCTGGTTCCCATTTTCGGGAGACATGCTCTGATTGCCTGATTGTGGGGACGATCGGCAAGACGAACTGTCGGAGAGGGAAAAACGGACGGCTATTCGCCGTCCGTTTTTATTTTACAAAGCCTTCACGCGGCCACGGCTGACCATTATGTGTGAACAGGAAAACCGCATATCGAGTGGAGTAAAGAACATGGGGCAATTGCAGGCCATTATCGTTCCCGTCACGCCTTTTCAGCAGAATTGCACCATTCTGTTTGACAGCGAGACCAAGAAGGGGGTCGTGATCGATCCGGGCGGCGATCTTGATCGCATCCGGGAGGCAATTGAATCTCAAGGGATCGATGTCGAGGCCATCTGGATCACGCATGGCCATATTGATCATGCTGCGGCTGCTCTTGATCTCAAGGAAGCCCTGAATGTGGACATTATCGGCCCGCACAAGGACGATAAATTCCTGCTCGATAATCTGGAAACGACCGGCCTGAAATATGGCATCACTGAAGGCGCGCGCAATGTCACGCCGGATCGCTGGCTCGACGAGGGCGACAAGGTTTCCGTCGCCGGTCACGAGTTCGATGTCTTCCATACGCCGGGCCATGCACCGGGACATGTCGTTTTCTTCAGCCCGGAAGCCCGGTTTGCCATTGTCGGTGACGTGCTTTTCAACGGCTCGGTCGGACGTACCGATCTGCCTGGCGGTGATCACGCGGCGCTGATTCGCTCCATCAAGGAAAAGCTGCTGCCACTCGGCGACGATATCGGCTTCATTTGCGGGCACGGTCCCGGCAGCCGGTTCGGCGATGAGCGGCGTTCCAATCCGTTTTTGAACGACATCGGATATGCATAAATAAAAAAGCCGCCTTTAAAGGCGGCTTTTCCTATTAAACTCCGGCTTTAGTTGGCGGAGCAGAAGTGATCGCGTCCGTCGTAACCGCGATAGGTGCCGGTATTCGGATTGAACGACCGATAACGATCGGAGCAATACTGATACCAGCCGCGGCTCCATGGCTCATAGCTTGAGCGATAATAAGTCGCCTGACGAGCCGGGGCTGCCGGGTAATAAGCAGGCGGCGGTGGAGGCGGTGCATAAACCGGGGCAGGCTGCACATAGGTCGGCTGCGGCTGGCTCAGCGCGCTGCCGATGAGGGCGCCTGCTGCCAGGCCGATCACACCTGCGGCGACAGCGTCGCCATTGTTGTGATGCCGACCACGATAATAGGGACGGTCCCAGCCGCCGCGATCCCAACCATGACGACCCCAGGAATCTGCCGATGCTGTTGCGAGCGGTGCGGCAACTGCCGCGAGGGACGCCGCTGCCAGGATGGCTGTTTTCGCAAATCGGTTCATTGTTCGCTCCTTCAGAAGCTCGACTGTAATTTCTCCGATACGCTCGCCGAACAGGCACGCACGTATCGTTTATGAATAACTGATTAACTCTTTCGACATGAATGGAGGCTGAACAATGGTGAAGGGCGATGAAAAGCTGTTCGTTTCCGGTCAATTACATGCAGCATCTGTAATATTTCGCGCCTGAACTGCCGGCCGCTTATCGGCGACGAAGGGCAATAAAAAACCCCGGCAGAAGCCGGGGTAAAAGGTAGGTTCTTTTATGAACGATCAACCGGTAACGGTGATGTTCACGGCCTTGGGGCCTTTGCCGCGACGATCCGGTTCCGTCTCGTAGGAAACCTTCTGATTGTCTGCGAGGCCAGTGAGGCCAGAAGCCTGTACGGCTGAGATATGTACGAAGATGTCAGCGCCACCGTCGTCCGGCTTGATAAAACCGAAGCCTTTTTCGGTATTGAAGAATTTGACCAGTCCGGTCTGTGCCATTGGATCCGTTCCTTTTCCTTGGCGCCACTGCTCTTGTGGGAGACAGTGGTATTACAAATTCTGCCAAGCGCACCACACACCCGGCAGAGGGTTATGCAGGCAGTTCTCGACATTGGGAAGGAACCGATCATTGCCGAAGGGGAGCCTTCGACCCGGAACTTATAGCGGCCCCGGCACGCCGTTCTTCCAGTCTTCCATTTGTTCGCTAAGTGCCCGAACAGGTGGAGACTGATCTATGATGCGGTATTTGGCAAGCAAATTCTTTGGGGGGTACATGATTGGTTATCTTTGAACCGGTATCGTCTGGATTTTTTACGATTGTTTCAAGAAAATCGTATAGCTGTTTCCAAAATAGAACAGGCTATCCCTAATATATCGCGGATATATTGGGAAATTTTTGGGTTTTCTCATCGATTGCGCGAAACTATGCATGCGCCACCGGCGGCGCGCAGCTTCGCGCAAATACCGTCGGCTTCACCACGGCTGTCTGCCCCGATGCGTACTGCATATATACCACGGCGACCGATCGGTGTCCGAATCCGGCTGATGACGGGATCGTGGCCGGCAAGCACGGCACTGAACTGCTTGCGCAGACGCGCCCATTGATTGACGGCCGCACTGCGGCGGAAATTGCCTGCGACCTGTATGCCCCACGGCTTGGGTTTCACACGTGACATTGGAATGGTGGCGCTGCGGATGATGGGCAGGCGCTTGCAAGCCGCATTGAATGCAAGCTTTGGATCCAGCGGACGGTTCACGATCTCCTTGCCTGCCGCAAAGTCGTCGGCGGGGGCGCCGGTAATGTCCAGCACGTAATTTTCTGTTTCGAGGGGCAGAAAACCGCCGGACCGTATCCAGTTGGAAACACGCCCGGCCCCTGCATTATAGGCGGCGGCTGCGAGGCCCCAATTGCCGAAGGCACCTTTCAGATCCCGCAGGAAACTCGCCGATGCGGGGATAGCCTGCTCGATGTCGAAGGGATCGGCAAGGCCGCGTTCCTTTGCCGTGTAGGGCATAAATTGCGCGATACCCTCAGCGCCCACAGGGCTGACGGCATTGTGGTCGAAACGGCTTTCCTTCCAGATCAGCCGGGCGAAGAAATCGCGCGGAATGCCATGGGCATCGGCATTGGCGCCAATGAGCTGGCAAATGCGACCGACAGTCGGCGTTTTCTTCTCCGGCGGTAACGGTGGCGCATAGACCGGTGGGTTCGGTTCGCTCGCTGCGTAAGGTGAAGCGACGCCGAAAGGCAGGCTGAAAAGCTGCGAAGCCAAGATAATCGCTATGCTGCGCCGGTAACGATTCATGCTGCCTGTTCCGCCCCTCAACCTCGGCCAAGGTAACCTATATCGGCAGGTTGTCGATATGGTCTGCAAGGTTTTGCACTTTTGCGAAAAGACTTGCTCTTATCGAAGGTTGCGCCATCTTAGCCTTCGGGACAAAAGGAGAGGAAAATGCAATTTCATCGACTCAGACAATTGGCTGTGCTTGCGGGCGCGCTGCTTCTCGCCGGTTGCGTGGCCGAAGGCGGGCCGGATTATCGCCCACCGATGCGCCCCGGACCGTCACAGCCGCAAATCTGTCCCATGAATTATGCGCCAGTTTGCGCCACGCGCGGCTCTTCACGCAAAACCTTTGGCAATTCATGTCAGGCAAGAGCGGAGGGCTATCGCATCATCGCAAATGGCCAATGCTCGTCAAGGCCGGGCCCGGGATGGGGCGGCGCAGGCGGAATGCATCCGCCGCATCAGGGCAACAGGCCGGGCAGGCCCGGAGTCGGTGCGTGTACACGGGAATACAGGCCGGTCTGCGCAATACGCGGCAACGACCGCCGCACTTTCCCCAATCGTTGCGAAGCCGACCGCGCGGGTTATCGCATCATGAATGGCGGGCAGTGCCGGTAAAGGTGGCTCACATGAAAGGGCGGCAATTGCCGCCTTTTTTTAGACCGCATCCTGAACGGATGATGGTTCTCTCACCGGTTTGCCAAAGCGGTCGATATTGGCGTCACCCCATTCTTTCAATGCAAGCAAAATGGGCTCGATGCTGCGGCCCAACGGGGAAAGACTGTATTCCACCTTTGGCGGCACCTGTGCATAGACTTTGCGCTCGATGAGGCCATCGTCTTCAAGCTCTCGAAGCTGGTTGGTCAACATGCGCTGCGTGACGCCGGGTATCTGCCGCCTGATTTCATTGAACCGAAGCGTACCGTCCATGAGGTGAAAAAGAACCACGCTTTTCCATTTTCCGTCGATCAGACTGATGGCCGCTTCAACCGCACAACCGGGGCTACAGTCGAAACGCGAATGCTTGGCCTTGGTCACATTGGTATCCTTCGTATACTAAGTACAAATATAGACACTATGGGCGATATTTGTGCGTATTTATGTAAATCGATGGTAGTCTAATATTTGGTCCATAGCAAATGGAGCAAAGACAATGAAAGCTGTTGCCTATCAGAAGGCCGGTAAACTGGAGTGTGTGGATTCGCTCGTCGATGTGACACTGGACAAGCCGGCTGCAACTGGGCGCGATCTGCTTGTTCAGGTAGAGGCAGTTTCAGTAAATCCGGTTGATTATAAAATCCGTAACGGCGTTTCGCCCGAGGCTGGCCAATGGAAAGTGCTTGGCTGGGATGCGGTTGGCACCGTCGTGGAGACCGGCGATCAGGTGCGGGGTTTCAAGTCCGGCGACAGGGTCTGGTATGCAGGTTCGCTGGTTCGTCCGGGTGCCAACTGCGAGTTTCATCTTGTCGATGAACGCATCGTTGGGCACAAGCCAGCATCGCTCGCCAATAGCGAAGCTGCGGCCTTGCCGCTAACGTCGATTACCGCATGGGAAATGCTGTTCGACAGACTGGATGTGCGCAAACCTGTCGCCGGTGCGGCTAATGCCATTCTTATTATTGGCGGGGCCGGTGGTGTCGGCTCGATCGCGATCCAGTTAGCACGCGCATTGACCGATCTGACGGTGATAGCGACGGCTTCGCGACCGGAAACGCAGGAATGGGTCAAGCAGCTCGGAGCGCATCATGTCATTGACCACAGCAAGCCGCTGGCCGAACAGGTTGAAGCTTTGGGGATCGGTGCACCGGCCTTCGTCTTTTCGACGACGCAGACACTGGATCACCTTTCCGAAATCGTTGGTCTCATTGCGCCGCAGGGTCGGTTCGGGCTGATCGATGATCCGGACAAGCTTGACATCATGCCGTTCAAGCGCAAGTCGGTGTCGGTGCACTGGGAACTGATGTTCACGCGCCCGATTTATCAGACCGCAGATATGGGTGAGCAGGGCAGGCTGTTGAACGAAGTCGCGCGACTGGTTGATGAAGGCAAGGTCAAGACAACGCTGACGGAGGCTCTTTCACCGATCAATGCCGCCAATCTCAAGGCAGCTCATGGTGTGCTTGAAAGCGGCAAGGCGAAGGGCAAAATCGTGTTGGAAGGCTGGTAAGCCCTCCAACACATAATCACTGCGCCCCAATCACCGTCCCGGACGGCCTGTCTTGCCGGGGCGGCGCTTCTTGCGTGCCGTTTCGGCCGGGTCTTCGTAAGACCCGATGCCAGCGCGCTCACGACGGATCGCCGCGTCATTTCCGCCAGCAGGCACTTCCGTCCGCTTGACCGTCATCTCGTCCAGCGTGTTCTTGCGGAACAGCGGTTTCGCCATGTCGGTGCCCGGTCCCATATCGTCGAGCGACGGCTTCTGGAACAGAGATGGCTTACCGGCCGGACGTGTCGTGTCGGCACCCATTTCATCCAGTGTCGGCTTGCGGAAACGGGATTTGCCAGTGGGTTTGCCCTTGTTGCGTCCCGCACCCGCATCGCCCGCTTCGAATTCGCGTGCCAGCGGATCATCGGCAATAGCCAGCTCCGTCTCGCGCAGGCGCTTGATTTCGTCGCGCAGGCGCGCGGCCTTTTCGAAGTCGAGATCGGCAGCGGCGTCGCGCATCTGCTTTTCCAGATGCTCCAGATGGGCGGCAAGATTGTTGCCCATCATCGCGCCTTCTTCCGCGAAGCCCGAAATATCCGCGCGGACATGATCGCGCTCGTAAACCGAGCCGAGAATATCCGAGATATTCTTCTTCACCGAGGCAGGCGTAATGCCGTGCTCTTCATTGTAGGCAACCTGCTTCTCACGGCGGCGGCTGGTTTCGTCCATCGCGCGCTGCATCGAGCCGGTAATATTGTCGGCGTAGAGAATGACCTTGCCGTCGACGTTACGCGCTGCACGGCCAATTGTCTGGACCAGTGAGGTTTCCGAACGCAGGAAACCTTCCTTGTCGGCGTCGAGAATGGCGACGAAGCCGCATTCGGGAATGTCGAGACCTTCGCGCAGCAGGTTGATGCCGACCAGCACGTCGAAAGCGCCGAGGCGCAGATCGCGGATGATTTCGATGCGCTCCAGCGTGTCGATGTCGGAATGCATGTAACGCACACGCACGCCCTGTTCATGCAGATATTCGGTCAGGTCTTCGGCCATGCGCTTGGTCAGCACCGTGACCAGTGTACGATAGCCTTTTTGCGCCGTTTCGCGAATTTCGCCGAGCACATCATCAACCTGCGACTTGGCAGGACGGATTTCGACGGGCGGATCGATCAGCCCGGTCGGACGGATGACCTGTTCTGCGAACACGCCGCCCGCTTCCTCCATTTCCCAACCGCCCGGCGTCGCCGAAACGGCGATGGTCTGCGGGCGCATGGCGTCCCATTCCTCGAAACGAAGCGGGCGATTGTCCATGCAGGACGGAAGGCGGAAGCCATATTCGGCAAGTGTTGCCTTGCGGCGGAAGTCGCCGCGATACATGCCGCCGATCTGCGGAACCGTGACGTGGCTTTCATCGATGAAAACCAGCGCGTTGTCGGGAATATATTCGAACAGCGTTGGCGGCGGCTCACCGGGGTTGCGGCCGGTCAGATAGCGCGAATAGTTTTCGATGCCTGCGCAGGAACCGGTTGCTTCCAGCATTTCCAGATCGAAGGTCGTGCGCTGGTCGAGGCGCTGGGCTTCCAGCAGGCGACCGGCCCGATTCAGTTCGTCGAGGCGATGCTTCAGCTCTTCCTTGATCGACTTCATCGCCTGATTGAGAGTCGGGCGCGGCGTCACATAGTGCGAATTCGCGTAGATCTTGACCGATTTCAGCTCGCCTGTTTTCTGGCCGGTCAGCGGGTCGAATTCGGTGATGGTTTCAATCTCGTCTCCGAAAAGGGAAATGCGCCAGGCGCGATCTTCCAAGTGGGCCGGGAAGATTTCGATCGTATCGCCGCGCACACGGAACGAGCCGCGCACGAAATTAATGTCCTGCCGCTTATATTGCTGTGCCACGAGATCAGCGAGCAATTGGCGCTGGTCGAGCCGGTCGCCGATCTTCATTTCGAAGGTCATGGCCGTATAGGTTTCGACCGAACCGATACCGTAGATGCACGAGACCGAAGCGACGATGATCACATCGTCGCGTTCGAGCAGCGAGCGCGTGGCCGAGTGGCGCATACGGTCGATCTGTTCGTTGATGGACGATTCCTTCTCGATATAAGTGTCCGAGCGGGGCACATAGGCTTCCGGCTGGTAATAATCGTAGTAGGAAACGAAATATTCGACGGCGTTGTTCGGAAAGAAGTTCTTGAACTCGCCGTAAAGCTGCGCGGCCAGCGTCTTGTTCGGCGCGAGGATCAGGGCAGGGCGCTGCGTCCGCTGGATGACCTGCGCCATGGTGAAGGTCTTGCCCGAACCGGTGACGCCGAGCAGAACCTGCGTGCGGTCGTCATTCTCCAGCCCTTCCATCAGATCGCGAATAGCCGTCGGCTGATCGCCGGACGGTTCGAAACTGGTTTCCATCTCGATGGCGATGCCACCTTCGGATTTTTCCGGGCGGGACGGGCGGTGAGGCGTCCAGAGTTCGCCATTCTTGAACAGCGGATTGCCGGAAGCAATCAGGTCCGACAGGGCCTGAACCGTCGCCGTCGCACCGGAAGGATTGAGCCCGGCAGCGTCTTCCAGACTGATATCGAGGCCGGCAACCGGATTGAGGCCAGCCGCCGCACGTTCCTTGGCGGAAGCGGCGCCGCCCATCGACGTGCCGCGACCCGTGCGCGACGCTTCCTTGCTGCGCTCGGGAATCTTCTTTGGTTGCTTCGGGCTTTTCGCGCTCGCGCCGCTGCCGCGCGGCTTCGCGGCCTCGTCGCCAATCTCCTTCGCCCAATCGGCGATAGAACCGGACAGGGGGGAACCGGATAGCGGCGCACCCGAAAACTCGGCCTGTGGCGCTTCACCGAAGCCGCCAGCCTTGTTGTGCGAATCCTGGGAGTGTTTGTCTTTTGAGGAAGCCATGTCCTCAATATGGAATTTCAGCGTTCAAATGAAAAGAGTGTGAAGGAGAAATCCTCCGCACCCGTCTTCTATCCGGCGATGCTCCTGACAGAAGGCTGTCAGGAGGCGGGGTAATTCCGGCGCGCTTTACAGCCGTCCGCCGGGACGCATACGAGGGCCCGGACCAAAGCCATGACCGAAGCCGGGATGATATCCCGGATTGTCCCGCCAGCCGGGACGGTCCGTCCAATGCGGACGTGGCGGTCCCCAGTTCGACTGGCAGTTGCGTCCGATGCAGCCATTATAGACATTGCCGCCGCCACCCCAGCCGCGATAAGGGCCAGGACCCCAGCCGGGACCGCTATTGGCGATAGCCGAGCCGATGACCATGCCTGCGATGAGCGGTATGCCGACAGCGGCGGCAGTCGATCCGAAATTGTCGTTTGTCGTGTAGCCGTTGCCCGTCTGAATGGCGATGTAGCTGGATGCAGCCCATCCGGTCATGTCGCCATAGGTGACCTGGCACCAGCCATAACCGCTGGTGCAGCCGCCCACAGCAATGCCAACGCCGTTCGGTATCGATCCGATGGTGCCATACTGGGTGCCGGGGCCGACGCGCAGATTAATTGTCGATGTTACGATTGCCGATGATGCATAAGCATTTGTTGAAACAAGAAGCGCTAATGTAACTATGGAAGATTTTACCGATAGTTTCATATATTATTCCTCTAATATACTTCTGTTGTTTACTTATAGCATGGGGATTATTATTTACGTGCATCACGATTCTTCGATTTCAATTCATGATTAATGAATATCGACATCCTGAAATCGGGCTGCATTCTAACGGTTTAAGCGCTTTGCGCGGTACTTTTCTTCGCGCCGGGCTTGTCTCATATTAGAGGCCGACTCTCTCAAGCACTTAAGGACTGACATTGATGAGTACTGACAATGAGCCGAATGGCACGCTGACCATCCGCGTTTCCGCCATGCCCAAGGACGCCAATTCAGCCTATGATATTTTCGGCGGCTGGGTGATGGCGCAGATGGATATGGCTGCTGGCATCCGTTCCGCCGAGCGCGCCAAGGGGCGTACGGTGACGGCGGCGGTACGCGAAATGTCATTCGCCCGGCCGGTAAAGATCGGTGACACGCTCTGCGTATACACGGAAATAACGCGGGTAGGCCGCACTTCCATCACACTGCGGGTCGAGGCGTGGGCGAAGCGCTATCTCAGCGATAAACGCGACCTTGTTACGCATGCCGAATTCATCATGGTTTCCCTGGATGCGGACGGCAAGCCGACACCGGTACCGCAGGAAGAATAAAGAAACGTCAAGCCCGGTATTGCGCCGGGCTTATTTGCAGGTGCGATAGCCGCTGCGGCGCTGCATCAGGTCGAAATGGAAGTGATCGGCATGTTCCGGATTGTAGCCGGGGCCGAGAACTGTCGTGAAATAGCCGCAGGCATCGGAGCGAACGCTGTTGAGCAGGCCCTTTTCGCGGAAGGCGAAGAATCCCGGCTTGCGCACCATGATGTTCTTGCCATTGTTCAGCACGATCTTGGTGACATCGATGGCGTTGCCGCGTGAATGTTCCGACATTTTCGCGCCGCGACGATTGTTCATGGTGCGGCAGGAATAGCCCCCGGCATTATAGATGGTGCTTACGCCGGACAGATAGCGCATCCGGGAGGCGGGTTGCAGGTCGCCCTTGATCCAGCGCGCAAAGGCTTCGGTCACCTGACAGTTCAGCGTTGCTGCCGGTTTGAAGGCGATGGACCCGCTGTTGAAACCGGATACCTCGATGGGGTTTGCGATCTGGCAGGAACTGCTGCGATAGATCGTCGGCTTTTCCTTGAATACAACGCCGAGCCGCTTCAGGCGCGTGCGGCAGGCGGCTTCCGCATTGGACATCGTGTAGATGTTTTCAGCGGCTGTTACCGGGTTTTGAATAGGTGCTGTGAAGCCGTAGTCGCCGGAATATTGCGGCTGGCTCTGCGGTGTGGATCGCGCGACGTGGTTTTCTTCCTCTTCGGCAAGCCCCACGATGCGTTCTTCCTGTGGCTCCGGCATGACAGGTGCGTCCACGACAGGGGCATTAACTGGAGCAGCACTTGCGACCGGCGCGTCGGGTACCATCATATCCGAATTGCCGACGCTGGCCTGCGGACGCGGGGCGCTTTCACCGGAACAACCGGCGATGATGGCCAGCAGAGCGATGGATAATGACGGAGCCAGACCTCGCAACCGGGAGCGCTGGCGGCTGACTGGAGCGTTGGCGGACAACACAGAACTCATGTCCATACCTTTTCTTCAGGAGACCAGACCGATGGCGTTTCCCGAATATTAGCCCGCAAGCGTAAAGGAAGAGTCAGCGCCGGTGTTAAGGGCTGTGGCGTAATCGGGGCAGCATTGGCAAAATGCCGCCGTTGTTTTATCACCGTGCTGCGGCTTCGGGCCATGCCGCAGACAACATCCTCCCGGTCCCTAAAGTCATTTCCATGTCAGCACTGATTTCGCCAAGCGTTCTGCCGATCCTGCTTCTCATCGGTTCGAATGTTTTCATGACATTCGCCTGGTACGGGCACCTGAAATTCACCAGCACGCCACTTATCACCGTTATTTTCATAAGCTGGGGTATCGCGCTGATCGAATATTGCCTCGCGGTTCCGGCCAATCGCATCGGACATGAGGTCTATTCGGCGGCGCAACTGAAGACCATTCAGGAGGTTATCACACTGGTGATCTTCAGCCTGTTTTCGGTCCTCTATCTCAAGGAAGCCTTTACCTGGCACCATCTGCTGGGCTTCGCTTTCATAGCAGGCGGTGCGGCGTTAATCTTCAAGGCATGACGCCTTTTATACCAGGGCGCTGAGATGCTAACGCATCACGCCCTGAAAATGCTCAATCGCCGCACAGGCTTAACCAAAACTCGATGAGTCAAACTCATCGAGTTTTGGTATTACTCGGCGGGAACGAGTGCCGGCTTGCGTTTCCAGAACATGGGAATGAGCTCTACGGCCATCATGGCGCCGAAGATCAGTCCGCAGCCGATGAAGCCGATGAAGGTTACGCGCTCGCCGAGGAAGATGGCGCCGAACAGGGCCGCGAAAAGCGCTTCCGATGCCAGGAAGATCGCGGCCTGTGCGGACGTCGTATAGCGCTGCCCGATGGCCTGCAAGGTGAAGGCGACGCCGGACGAGAAGACGCCGGTGAACAGGATTTCCTTCCAGGTGAGCGTAATGGCAGTCCAGTTGAAGTCTTCGACCATAGATGCGATGGCAAGCCCGACAACGGCGCTGGTCGCAAACTGGATGCAGCTTAGCGTTATCGGTCGCCCTGCGCGGTTTGCCCTGCTGATCAAGACCACCTGCAAGGCCCAGAAAACCGCACCGCAAATGACCAGCCAATCCCCTTGCTTGAGGGCGGTCAGCGCGCCTCCTGAAAGCAGAAATATGCCAGCAAGACATGCCGCCGCACTTGGCCAGACGACCGGGTGCGGCCATGTGCGAAACAGGATGACGCCGAGTACGGGCACCATCACGACATAAAGCCCGGTCAGAAAACCGGCATTGGTGACGGATGTGGTGATGAGCCCGATCTGCTGGAGAACGAGCCCGGTGAACAGGCTCAATCCGATGATAATGAAGAAGAGATAGTTCGACCGGCTCAGACGGACCTTCGCCCGACGCCCTTCCGCTACGGCCCATGGCAGGACCGTGAGCGATGCGATTGCCGAGCGGATGCCGATGAACAGAAACGGACCGATACTGGCCATCGCCGTTGATTGGGCGACGAAGCCCATGCCCCAGATGACGCCTGCCAGAAGCAGCAGCATGTTGGCTTGTACGCGCGTCATCATTGCCTCGTTTCGAACTTTTCAGCATATGTCACAATAGAAAGAGAAACCGGACACTTTTCAGTCTTTTCCGGTCGCCATGCTATAGGCAATATTATGGGCAGGCGGCAAGGGAACTTCCGATTCTGCGACATTCATGCATGATCTATTTTAGAACGATTTCTTACTGACGAGGTGTTTTATGCTTTCTTTGAATCGTCGATCTGTTGCGGTGACAACGATTGCCACGACGATGCTGTTTCTGGCGGGTGAGGAATCACAGGCGGCCTTCAAGAAAGTGCGTGATACGCTGGTTCTGTGCGATTTCGCGCAAAACTGCACCGTGACGCTCTCACCGGTCGCGAGCGACGGCGCGCCGGGATTGGGCGTCTTTCGCAGCGGCCAATCCGGGTCGAAACCGGTGTTGAAGCTTTCCTATGTCGATCCATCACAGAAAACCGGCAAGTTGGAGATTTCCGTCGACGGTCAAGCACTGCTCGATGTCGAGGTTTCGACCTTGAAGGCTGAGAACGACCAGCTCGACTATACGGGCGATATTGCCAAAGCGCTCGATGCGATGAAAAACGGCCAGAAACTGCAACTGAAATTTGCCGGAAAGACCTCGACCTATTCGCTTTCGGGCTTTGTCGGCGGGTTGATCTTTGTCGATGAGCAACAATCGCGCGACGGCACCGTCGAGGCATTGCAGGTGACGGGCAGAAAGCCTGCTCCCGTTCCACCGGCAATCAAGCTGATCGAGACCGTCGAAGAGATACCTGCTGAAATCCGCAAGGATTTTTCCGACGAAACGGCGGTTTGCGGCGGGGCCAGCCCCGGCACGTTCCGCAATGCGGGCGGTTTTGAAACGAAGGTTGCCGATGGTCTTGATCTCATCGGCCTGCCATGCGGATCGCCGGGTGCCTATAATCAGCCTTATAGCTTCTACAGCCGCTACGAAAACAAGATCGTGCCGATCTCGTTGCCGACCATTTCCGATGATGGCCCGACAGTGACCGACACGGCATGGAACATCGACTGGACGCAGAAGACCACGATGCTGACGGCTTTTTTCAAGGGGAGAGGGCTTGGCGATTGCGGCATCTACGATGTCTGGAAAGCCACAGACAGCGGCGAGGGTCGGGTGCGTTTCGTCCTGCTGCAGGAGCGGTCGAAAGGCGATTGCGATGGAAATTATGCGGGAGGTCCGGAAAAATGGCCTGCAAGCTGGCCGATCAACCCGAAATAGTACCGCTTGAGGGCACAGTTGACAGAGGCATACTTTTCCGCGTGAAATGATTGATGGAAATGCTATAGTTCTGTGAACGGCTATTCGAACGGTTCCGAGACGGATGTTTCGGTGACCGTTTTCTTTTTGTGTGTCGGAGGCTGCAGCCTTCGAAAAGCGCCTCGCATTATCCAAGCATTGCGCGAGGTGAGGCGGGCAAATCAAGATGCCGGTGCGTGCAGGCCTCGGGGTGAGGCGAGCACCGGACGAAGGAAAGGACTGGGTATGGAAAAGTTCCCTATGACCCCTGGCGGTTTTGCAAAGCTTAAGGAAGAGCTGCGCTGGCGTCAGCAATCGGAGCGCCCTCGGATTATTGAGGCAATCGCTGAGGCGCGTGCGCATGGCGATCTGTCGGAAAACGCCGAATATCACGCTGCGAAAGAAGCCCAAAGCCTGAATGAAGGTCGTATCAACGAACTGGAAGATCTGGTTGCGCGCGCCGAGATTATCGACGTCTCGAAATTGTCGGGCGACCGCATCAAGTTCGGCGCTACCGTCACTATGATCGACGAAGATACGGAAGAAGAGAAAATCTACCAGATCGTCGGCGATCAGGAAGCCGATGTGAAGGAAGGCCGCATCTCCATTTCATCGCCGATTGCGCGTGCGCTGATCGGCAAGGGCGAAGGCGATACGATTGAAGTCAACGCACCAGGCGGTTCGCGTTCCTACGAAATCGTCGGTTTGAAGTTCGTCTGATTTCCGTGTCCGCTGACAAGTCAGATTCAGGGTCAGATTCCGGACAGGTTCGGGTTCAGGATGTCGAGGTAGTGGCGCCAAATTTCAAGCGCCGCCTCTCCGGTGTCACATCGACGATTGTTCAGTTGATCCCTTTGCAGCGCGCAAAGGGCCTGAACATTGCGACGATGGGGCCGGGTCTGCCGGACACGCTTCCGCATCTGGGATGGAAGGCTCTTCTGTCTTTCTGGTCGAAGCCGAGGACAAAACCGTTCCGCATCTGGCATGCGCGGCGCAATATCGAAATGCTTGCAGGTATCTTCATGCGCGATGTGCTGCGCATGAAACTGCGGCTGGTGTTTACCTCGGCCGCACAGCGCCACCACAAGCCTTTTACCAAATGGCTCATCCGCCGCATGAATGCGGTGATTGCAACGAGCGGCCGGTCGGGAAGCTTTCTTGAAGTTCCGCACGAGGTCATCATGCATGGCGTGGACCTGCAGCGCTTCCATCCACCTGTTGGTGACGACGACAGCTTCGCGGCGTCGGGCCTGCCCGGAAAATATGCTGTGGGTTGTTTCGGCCGCGTCCGTTCCTCCAAGGGAACGGACCTTTTTGTCGATGCTATGATCGCGCTCTTGCCGAAATATCCGGACTGGACGGCGATCATTACCGGGCGCACGACTGCCGAACACCAGTCTTTCGAGGATGCTTTGAAGGCGAAGATCGCCGCTGCCGGTCTGCAGGACCGTATCCTCATTATGGGGGAAGTGCCGGATATCCGTATCTGGTATCGTCGCCTGACGCTTTATGTTGCGCCTTCGCGCAATGAAGGTTTCGGGCTGACGCCGCTTGAAGCCATGGCATCGCAAACGGCGGTGGTGGCCAGCGATGCAGGGGCTTATGCGGAAATGTTCGTTGACGAGACGGGCATATCGGTTCCGGCGGGAGACGGCGAAGCCCTGCGCAAGGCTATCGAGCCTTATCTAGCCGATCCGGCTCTGGCCGAGCGTGACGGCGAAAATGCTCTCAAGCACGTTCGCGCCACGTTTCCGCTCGAAAAGGAAGCTGCCGCAATCAGCGACGTTTACGAGCGCATATTCGCCGGGAAATAATAAGTACCCCCGGCGCAAAATCCAATATTTAAAGGATCATCAGTGGCTCGTCCTTGACCGGACGAATGGTCAGAGCGGTGCGCACGGAATCCACATTGGGAGCGGCGGTCAGTTCTTCGATCACGAAGGTCTGGAACGTGTTGAGATCGCGCGCGACGCAATGGAGCAGGAAATCGGATTCGCCCGAAACCATCCAGGCGCGGCGTACCAGCGGCCATTGCTTGGTTTTTTCGGCGAACGCCTTAAGGTCGGCATCGGCCTGACGGTGGAGGCCGACCGAACAGAAGGCGACCAGATCCTGCCCGAGCGAATTGCCGTTGAGAATGGCGCGATACCCTCGGATGACGCCGCTTTCTTCCAGCTTGCGCACACGGCGAAGGCAGGGCGGAGCCGAAATGCCGACGCGTTCGGCCAGCTCGACATTGGTGATGCGCCCGTTATTCTGGAGCTCCCGAAGGATTTTCCAATCGATTTCATCCAGATCGGCCTTGATCGGCATGCATAACTCCGCGCGCAAGGAAATTTCATTCCGGGGTAATTATAGAACATTCGTCGCCATCGTGGCGCAATCTAATCCTGCTCATATCAAATGAAGCAGGCGGATGTAAACTGCCTAACGCGCTGTCAACGCACCCAAAAAGCGCGCGTGAACAGGATATACACGGTAACGAGCTCCAGGCGCCCGACCAGCATCAGGAATGAAAGGACCCATAAGGCAGGGTCCCGGATGGTTGAAAAATTGCCGACGGGGCCGATGGTGTCGCCCAAACCGGGGCCAACATTGGAAAGCGCGGTCAGGGCACCGGTGAAGGCCGATACGAAGTCAAGTCCGAGTGAGGCGAGCAATACCGCGCCTGTGACGAGCGAAGCGCAGTAAAGGAACAGGTAGAGGAGAACATTCTGCGCAATGTCACCGGAGACTTCCGAACTGCCGTAACGGATCTTGATGACGGCATGGGGCATGATGAGGCGGGCGAGATTGGCCTGCGTCAGGCTCCACAGGATGATGAGACGGTTCATCTTGATGCCGCCCGACGTTGAACCGGCACAGCCACCCAGAAACGATGCGAGAAAGAAAATTCCAATCGCTGGCGGTCCCCAGAGCGAATAGTCCTCGGTGGCATAGCCAGTCGTCGTCATGACCGAGACGAAATGAAACGAGGCCGAGATCAATGCTTCGCCGAAAGGCACGTCGGAGCCGAGCCGCAGGACCACTGCGAGCGCAAAGCTGAAACCGATCACGATTGTGAAGAACAGCTTCACCTGCGGATCGGCAAGCAGTTCCATACGGCGTGGCATGAAGGCTTTGATGTAAAGCACGAAGGGCAAAGCCGAGAGCGCCATGAAGATCGTGGACACGATCAGAAGCAGTCGGTTTCCATCATAAAAGCCGATTGAACTGTCGTGAGTGGAAAAGCCCGCCGTGGCGACGGTCGTCAGGCCGTGATTGATGGCATCGAACACACTCATGCCGACGGCAAAATAGGCGATGATACAGGCAGCCGTCAGGCTGAGATAAGCAAGCACGATGCCCAGCGCGATCTGGTTCATGCGGGGGAGGATTTTTTCAGACTTGTCGGAGTTCTCCATGTGAAAGAGCGCAAGTCCGCCTGCGCGCAGCGAGGGCAGCATCAAGAGCGCCAGGCCGATAAAGCCTACGCCTCCGATCCAGCAAAGAAGCGAGCGCCACAAAAGAATGCCGCGCTGCATGTTGTCGAGCCCGGTCAGCGCGGTGGCGCCAGTGGATGTGACACCCGACATGGCCTCGAAGAACGCCGTCGCATAGCTGATCGGCAAATGCGAAAAATAAAGCGGGATCGAGCCGAGAAAGCTTGCCGTGAGCCAGAGGCACGCCGTCAGTAGAAAGCCGAGGCGCGGGGTGAAGCGCATGGTCTGGTTTTGCGTGGCGAGCAGGATCAGCGCAGAGAGCGCGCCCGTCGCCGCAGCCGAGCGCACGAAGATCAGCCAGTCGTCACTTCCGTCGCGCAGATCGATCGCAGCGGGCAGAAGCATGGCAGCAGCCATGATGAGGCCGAAACGCGCGCAGATATTGGCGACTGTTTTATAGATGGCTTCTGGCTCCGAGGTTGGGCGAATTGTCTCTTATATGATGTTTGTTTAGCGTGAGATCGATCCACCCGCAACGTGTGGCTATCAAAGGGTTTGCTTAAAGGTCACAAGCTGTGGCTAACGCACAGCAAATCCCTGCCAAACCTTGCAAACATTCAGGGGCAGACCTACTTTGGCCATAAGGTCG
Source organism: Brucella sp. LJL56 (assembly GCF_054871705.1). Lineage (NCBI taxonomy): Bacteria > Pseudomonadati > Pseudomonadota > Alphaproteobacteria > Hyphomicrobiales > Brucellaceae > Brucella > Brucella sp. LJL56. The sequence goes on along the minus strand of NZ_JBTXLQ010000004.1, from coordinate 25,206 downwards.
GGGCATTCGCCGAACTGGACGCGGAAGCGATTCCGGTGAGTTGGAACCCGCTGCTTTAAATCGATTTTAAAGTGCACCCCAAAAGTGTGAAACGGTTTTTGGACAAGGTGCCGAAAAGACAAACGTGCGAAAACAGACATAAGGAGCGTCGATCTGGCTCGATCAGGTCAAAACGCTCCGGGACCGGAGAGAACTTCATGTCACAGCGTCATGCGCCAGTCATCGTCATCGGCTCAGGTCCTGCTGGTTATACTGCAGTGATTTATGCCGCACGCGCGATGCTGAAACCCATCATCATTGCCGGGCTGCAGCAGGGCGGCCAGCTCATGATCACCACGGATGTAGAAAATTATCCAGGCTATGCCGAGCCGGTGCAGGGACCATGGATGATGGACCAGATGGCGACGCAGGCGCAAAATGTCGGCGCAGAAATCGTCCATGACATCATCACCGAGGTTGAAACCACCGTACGGCCTTTCCGCCTGAAGGGTGATTCCGGCACGATCTATACCTGCGATGCGCTGATCATCGCGACGGGTGCACAAGCCAAGTGGCTGGGCCTCGACAGCGAACAGACCTTCATGGGCGGCGGCGTTTCCGCCTGCGCGACCTGTGATGGTTTCTTCTATCGCGGCAAGGATGTGGTCGTCGTCGGCGGCGGCAATACCGCTGTCGAGGAAGCGCTTTATCTTTCGCATATCGCCAAGAGCGTGACGGTCGTGCATCGCCGCGACGGTTTCCGTGCAGAAAAAATCATGCAGGATCGCCTGCTTTCGCGCCAGAACGTCTCGGTTGTCTGGAACAGCGTGATTGACGAAATCCTCGGCACCGAGGCAAAGCCGCCAATGGGCGCGACTGTGACCGGCGTGCGCCTCAAGAACGTGGTGACGGGCGAGACGCAGGAACTCGACACGCATGGTGTTTTTGTCGCTATCGGCCACGCACCTGCGGTTTCTTTGTTCGAGGGCAAACTCAAGCAGAAGCCAAACGGCTATCTGTGGACCGCGCCTGATTCGACCGCTACCGACGTTCCGGGCATCTTCGCTGCGGGCGACGTCACGGACGATATCTATCGTCAGGCTGTGACTGCCGCCGGTTTGGGTTGCATGGCAGCTCTTGAAGCCGAGCGCTGGCTTGCTGCACAGGAACCGCTGCACGAAGCTGCGGAGTAGAGCATTTCCTGGCCAAAGGTGTGAGGCCGTTTTGCGTAAGGTGAATGCGGTGAAAACAATGAGAGGGGATAATCGTGGTCGCTCCGCTCGACTGGGATAAACTGCGCATTTTTCATGCTGCGGCTGAGGCTGGGTCGTTCACCCACGCGGCCCAGACATTGCATCTGTCGCAATCGGCTATCTCGCGTCAGGTAAGCGCGCTGGAGCAGGATGTCGGCGTCCCGCTGTTTCATCGTCACGCGCGCGGTCTCATCCTGACCGAGCAGGGCGAAACGCTTTATCGCACGGCACATGACGTGCTGATGAAGCTCGAAAATGTCCGCTCGAAACTTGCCGAGAGCAAGGAAAAACCGACAGGCCGTCTCCGCGTGACGACGACTGTTGGTCTCGGTTCCGGCTGGCTGGTCGAGCGCATTCAGGAATTCGTCGAGCTTTATCCCGATATCCAGCTCCAGCTCATCCTCGACAATGAGGAACTGGACCTGACGATGCGTCATGCAGATTGTGCCATCCGGTTGCGGCAGCCGCAGCAGCCGGACCTGATCCAGCGTCGTCTGTTCACGGTGCATATGCATGTCTATGCGTCCGCCGGGTATGTTTCGAAATATGGCAAGCTGAATTCGATAGACGAGATCGACCAGCATCGCGTCGTCACTTTCGGCGAACCGGCGCCAAGCTATCTGACAGGCCTGAACTGGCTGGAGATTGCCGGACGCGCCGATGGCAGCACACGCATTCCGGCGTTGCAGGTGAACAATCTGCTGTCGATTCGTCGCGCTGTGCAGCGTGGCGTCGGTATCGCTGTTCTGCCCGACTATATGGCCGACAAGGAATCCGGTCTGGTGCAGCTTCTGCCGGAACTGGAAGAAATACCGTCTTTCGATACGTTCTTCTGTTACCCGGAAGCTTTGAAGAACTCCGCGAAACTGCATGCCTTCCGCGACTTCCTGTTCTCGAAGGCCCGCAACTGGACCTATTGATCGTCGTTTGCGATTCATCAAAAGGTCGCGCTGATCGCCAGCGCGGCTTTTTTTGTTTTTAACGATGGCTGATTACTTGCGCGGCAAGAGGCGCTGGACTTCCTTGGAGGCATCGGCAAGGGCGTCTTCCGGCGTGGCAGACTGCTCGACGACGCGCGAAAGATTGTCCACGATGGTCTGCGTCACCTTCACGCCGTTCGAACCGGGGAAGGCATACCAGGGGATCATCAGCGACATCTGGCTGAGACCGGCCTTGAAGAGCGGATTTTCCTCATAGAACTTGCCGAGATATTCGTCGGACTTTGCAGCGAGTTCGTTGTTCGGCACATAGCCGGTGCCGGGGACGACAACGGAAGCACCGTATGGTCCGGCAGCGAATTTGGCGAATTTCCATGCCGCATCCTGCTTGGCCTGATCTTCGGTCAGGATGACAACCGCGTTGCCGCCAGTTGGCAGGCGACCCTTTTCAGCGTTGATGAGCGGGATTTTTGCCGTGCGAAGATCGAACTTGTCGCCGACATTTTTGATCGTGTTGCGCAGTGCACCGGTGGTCTGGAACGAGAAGCCGACCTTGCCAGCCGCGAAAGCCTGTTCGCCCGCAGCCTTGGTCAGAACCGGCATACCGCCTTCCTTCACCATGCGGTCGACCAGCTTGAAGGCTTCGAGACCTTCCGGACCGTTGAAGGCGACCTTCTTCTCGTCTTCGGTCAGCATGGTGCCGCCCGCGCCGAACAGAAGGGCTGAGAACATCCAGTCGTCGCCCTGCCAGCGGAAGTCGATGCCCTCATTGCCATCGCCGAGCGCCTTGATCTTGCCGCCGATCTCAATCACTTCGTCCCAAGTGGTTGGTGGAGTGTCGGGATTGCCGCCTGCCGCCTTCAGAAGATCGGCATTGTAATACATGATCGGGTTGGAGGTCGCGAAAGCAAGGCCGACCTGACGGTCGCCGACGCGGGCGAGGCTCAGCAGGTGATCGGTGAAGCCCTGCGCTTCCATGTCGGCTTCTTTTTCGACCAGCGGCTTCATGTCGACGCCGATATTGCGTTCCGCCAGAACACGCAGGCGGTTCAAACCGGTGAAGGTGATGTCCGGCATTTCCGACGTGCCAGCCTGACGCATGATCGTCTGGATGCCTTCTTCGTAGGTTGCCGACGGGCTGACGAAGTTGATCTTGATGCCCGGATTTTCCTCCATGAATTTTTTGGAGATGTCGGCCATGACATCCTTGAAGAAGCCCGGCATCGGGTAGTGCACGTTCAGTGTCGTGTCGGCAAAGGCGGGCGAGCCGAAGCCTGTTGCCATTGCCAGAGCGGCGAGTGCGCCAAGATTGCTTGCGAGGCGTTTCATGTTTGAACTCCTGTGGAGGATGGGAGGGATGAATTCAGCCCTTGAGGCCGGTGAGGGTGATGCCTTCGATGAAGCGGCGCTGGGCGGCGAGAAATGCCAGCAGCAGCGGCAGGGTGATGATGAGAGTCGCGGCCATCAGCGCCCCGTAATCATCGCCTGCTTCCGCAGCGCGGAAATAGAGGAGGCCGAGCGGTGGCGTGGCGCGTTCCATGCCGTTGACGACGATCAGCGGCCAGAACAGATCGTTCCAGTGCGCGACAACGGAGAAGATCGAGAAGGCGGTAATCGCAGGCCAGGCATTGGGCACGATCACCCGCATGACGATGCCTGCTTCCGACATGCCGTCGAGACGAGCGGCACTGATCAGATCGTCCGGCATGGCGCGGAAGAATTGCAGAAACAGGAATATGCCGAAGACCGAGATGAAGAACGGGGCGCTGAGAGCAAAATAGCTGTTGAGCACGCCGAGCTGGTTGAAGCCGACATAGAAGGGCAGTGCGGTGGCATGGATCGGCACGAGCAGACCGAGCATGACCATCATCATCATGGCGCGCTGGCCGCGAAAATTGAGTTTTGCCATGGCATAGGCGCAGGGAATGGCGACCACGACCTGAATGACCAGAACGAGTGCGCAGACGACCACGCCGTTAAACAGCAAAAGCCCCATCGGCACACGGTTGAATGCCTTGGCAAGATTATCCCACAGCGCCCAGTTATGCGGGATCAGCGACAAGGAAGACGAGAAAATATCCTGCTGCGACTTTGCTGCCGTCGACAGCATGAAAATATAGGGCGCGAGGAAAAGCAGGGCACCCAGTGAAAGAATGCCGAGGCGAAGCGAACGGGCAAGCGACATGGGAGGTTTCCTCAATAGTGGGTGCGGCGGTCCAGCACGCGGAACTGCAACATCATCAGGATCACGAGAACCGCGAGAAAGATCACTGTCATTGCCGAAGCATAGCCGACGCGCAGATAGACGAAGCCTTCCTGATAAATGGTCCAGAGCAACACTTCCGAAGCCTTGTTCGGGCCGCCTTCGGTCAGCGTCTTGACCGTCTCGAACACCTTCACGGCATTGATGATGCTGATCGTCGTGACGAAAAGCGTGGTGGGGCCGAGCAAGGGCCATGTGACCAGCCGGAAGCGCTCCCAGCTATTTTTCACGCCGTCCACTTCGGCTGCGGAATAGAGTTCTCGCGGAATGGCGGTGAGACCGGCCAGAAACAGCACCATGTTGAAGCCGACGCTCTGCCAGATGCCGATCAATGCGAGGCTGAACAGCACCGTCTCGCTGGAGCCAAGCCAGTTGGGGCCGGCAATGCCGATCATGCCCAGCATGGCATTGACGGGGCCGAGTGTCGGATGCAGCAGATATTGCCAGACGGTTGCCATGGCAACGAGGAGCGAGGCCACCGGCAGAAAGTAGACCGTGCGAAAGAAGGACTTGCCGCGAACTTCGCCTTCGATGAGGAGGGCTACGCCGAGGCCGAGAAAGACGGAAGCGGGGGCCACGATCGCGGTATAGATGGCGGTGTTCTTCAGCGAGATCAGAAATGTCCGGTCGCTGAACAGTTCGGCATAGTTATCCAGTCCGATGAATTCGAAACTGTCATAACCAAGCTCGAAATTGGTCAGGCTCCAGAAAATGACGGCCGCAGTCGGCAGGAGAATGAGCAGTACCGTCAGAATGATGGCCGGAGCTGCCAGTTTCCAGGCAAGCCGTTCCTCGCGGCGACGGGCTTCCTCGGCTGCCGTGCGTGCGCTGGCGGTTGCGTGGCCGGGTAACGTCATATCAGACATGAGCAGCAGCCTTTGCCGGTACTGCAAGCTTGACGATGTTCCCGGCGGGCTGGCGCAGGCGCAGACCGTCTTCTCCGAAGAGGTGGGCGTGGCTCGCATCGAAATTCAGGCCCACGGGTAGGCCGACGGCGATGTCGCGGGCTTCTTCGGGCGCAAGCTTTACGGTGAGGTCATGCGGGGCACCGGGAGCCTTGAGATAGACGAGCACTTCCGAACCGAGAAATTCGATCCGCGAGACCGCGCCTGCAATGCCCGTCTTGTCGTGCGGCTTGAGCTGAAGATGTTCAGGGCGAACGCCGATGCGGATAGCGGTGCCGGAATGGGCGGCGACGTCCTGCAGGATGGCGCGGCCTGCAAAATGTACTATGCCGCTATCGCTGACCAAGGCTTCCAGAATATTGATGCGCGGCGTGCCGATGAATTGCGCGACCTCGATATGGCGTGGATCATTATAGATCGCGGTCGGCGTGTCGATCTGCAGCAGTTTGCCGCCCATCATGACCGCAACGCGGTCGGCCATGCTGAGTGCTTCGGCCTGATCGTGGGTCACGTAGATGGTGGGGACACCGGCGCGGCGATGCAGTTCAACGATTTCCGCGCGGGTGTGAACGCGCAGATTGGCATCGAGGTTGGACAGCGGCTCATCCATCAGGAATGCGCCGGGCTGGCGGACGAGCGCGCGGGCAAGGGCGACGCGCTGGCGCTGGCCCCCGGACATCTGGCCCGGCTTGCGGTCAAGCAGATGGTCGATCTTGAGGCTCGTTGCGGTTGCCTTGACCTGCTTCTGGATGGCGGCGCGCTTGCTGCGCTGGCCGGGAATGAAAGCGCCGATCATGGGCAGGCGTTCCAATGCGGTCAGATCACGCATTGCCAGCGGCACTGCGATATTCTGCGCCGTCGTCAGATGGGGATAGAGCGCATAAGACTGGAACACCATGGCGATGTTGCGGTCTGCGGGATGAGCGCCGGTTATGTTGCGCCCTGCAAGCTCCACACTTCCTTCATCCGCATGGTCGAGACCGGCGAGGATGCGCAGCAATGTGCTCTTGCCGCAGCCCGACGGACCGACGAGGGCAATGAATTCACCCTCCGCAGCTTCGATGGAAATGCCATCGAGAATGTGGTTCCCCCCGTAGGATTTGCCGATATCGCGAAGGACGAGCGTGCTCACTGGCTTGCCTCCTCGGCGACTTTCTCGCCGTCGCCTGTGTGGTGCGGATAGACTTCATGCACCACATCATCGATGACATAGGGCGTCAGTTCATGGATGCGGGCGATGTGGCTTGTGGCGATTTCATCGAGATCGTGAACGACAGCGCCGAGAATGCGCTCGCCGGGGAGGTCGCGTTCCATCGGCCCGACGATGAAGGCTGCGGCTGGCGCCCAGATATAGTTCGTGCCGAAAGCATCGCCCGACCACGCACGGTGCAGGTGACCGCTGGCATGAAGCTGCACATTATACTGCGCGAAGAGATCATAAAGGCGCTGGCGTGGGGCAGGGCGAATGCCCCAATAACCGCTGTCGCCTTCATCCGGATCGTCCACAAAGAGCGGCTTGTGCGCGAAGACGGCGACGGGCTTGCCGTCACTGTTTTTCAACTCGTCTTCGAGCCACTGAAACTGCTCTTCTTCTTCGGCTTCACCCGATCCGATAATCAGGCTGTTGAGGCCGAAAATGCGCCAGTCGCCGAAATTTTCCGCCCAGCGATCCGGGCCGACATGACGGCGCCAGCGCATCAGGCGTTGCGCATTGACCGGCTGATGGCTTTCGGGAAGATGACCGATATCGTGGTTGCCGGGAAGACTGAGAACGCGCGCTGGAAGATCGTTCAGGCAGGCACGGCAGAACAGAAGGTCGGCTTCCACGTCCGCACCGTCGACTGTGAGGTCACCGGTGTGGATGATGAGATCGGGTTTCTGCTGATCGATCCAGGCAACGAGTGGTTCCCAGTTGCGGTTGAAGTGCGGCTTGATGGGGCTGAGGTGGGTGTCTGTAATCTGAACGATCCGCACGGGTACGCTCCTTCTCGGGTCTGTCACTTGTTGCAGCACTTTTTCTTGTGCTGCACTCCGCCGAGCGCATCATGCGCGGCATCTTGCCGGGGCTTTTAGGCGCGTTGTGTGACAGGCCCGCTGCACTGCAGTGACAGTTGCATGACATCTGCTTTGGGCGACTCAGAGAAGGTGGTTTGCCAATTTTGGAGGCATCGCATTTTTGCCGATGCTCATCCTTTAGGCGACCGATCTGCACATTATAATATTACGAAGTAATTTGAATGCTTTTAAGTCATTGTTTTCATTTTGTTTTTATATCGAATCTAGTCATGCGTAAAACGCATAGCTGCATTGCGATAAAGCCGCATTGCAAAAACAATGTGCACGAGGCATATAAAGATCATCTCAGCGCTGCGTTTCCTCCTCCCATTTGCGCAGGCTGAGTGTTCCCCTCTGGAGGTTTGCCTCAAAGGCACCTTCAAAACTCAAAGCCAGACATTTGTCTGGCTTTTTTTTTGGCTTTTCGCCAAGTCTCGCTTTTTCACCTGAATTGCAGGCACAAAAAAGGGGCCTTTCGGCCCCTTGGTCATTCTGTGCCTGAAGTGTTTAGCGCAGGCTTGCGCAGAAGCGCTGGATGCGGGTGCAGGCTTCTTCGAGCAGCGTATCCGACGTTGCATAGGAAATGCGGAAGTTCGGTCCGAGACCGAAAGCCGAACCGTGAACAACGGCGACGCCTTCGGCTTCCAGCAGTTCGGTGACGAAGTCTTCATCGGTCTCGATGACCTTGCCAGCTTCCGTCTTCTTGCCGATCAGGTTAGCGCAGGACGGATAGACGTAGAAAGCACCTTCCGGCGTCGGGCACTTGATGCCCTTGGCCTGATTGAGCATTGACACGACCAGATCGCGACGGGCCTGGAAGATCTTCTTGTTTTCCGGGATGAAATCCTGGGTGCCATTGAGGGCTTCGACTGCGGCCCACTGTGCGATGGAGCAGGCGCCCGAGGTCTGCTGACCCTGCACCATATCCATGGCCTTGATGAGCTGCAGCGGTCCTGCTGCGTAGCCGATACGCCAGCCGGTCATGGCATAGGCCTTGGACACGCCGTTCATGGTGAGCGTGCGGTCGTAAAGCGAAGGCTCGACCTGAGCAGGCGTCGTGAAGACGAAGTCGCCATAGACCAGATGCTCATACATGTCGTCGGTCAGGATCCAGACATGCGGATGACGAACCAGAACGTCGGTCAGGGACTTGAGTTCTGCTTCCGTGTAAGCCGCGCCGGTCGGGTTTGACGGCGAGTTGAAGATCAGCCACTTGGTCTTCGGCGTGATCGCCTTTTCCAGATCGGCGGCCGTCAGCTTGAAATTGTCTTCGATCTTTGTGTTGATGAAAACCGGGTTGCCGCCGTTGATCGCCACCATTTCCGGATAGCTGACCCAGTAAGGAGCAGGAACGATGACTTCGTCGCCGGGGTTCAGCGTCGCCATGAAGGCGTTGAACAGGATCTGCTTGCCGCCGGTGCCGACGATAACCTGTTCCGGCTTGTAGTCGAGGCCGTTTTCACGCTTGAACTTGGCAACGATGGCCTGACGCAGCTCAGGAATACCGGCAACTGGCGTGTACTTTGTTTCGCCGCGATTGATCGCGTCGATAGCGGCCTGCTTGATATTCGTGGGCGTGTCGAAGTCGGGCTCGCCCGCACCGAGACCAATCACATCCTTGCCCTTGGCTTTCAGTTCACGTGCTTTCTGGCTGACCGCGATGGTCGCAGATGGCTTTACACGAGAAAGGGCGTCGGCGAGAAATGCCATGATAGATCTCCATAGATGGCAGGCTCTGTTAACCGGCACCGGGCGCGTCCGGTTTTGCGGGTTTTCTATGTCCCATCGGCGCAGGAAGCGCAACAGATGGATTGTGATTTCATCGGCAATTGCTTGATTTCGCGAAAATGTGTTGCCGAAACGAACAGATCGATCAGCAATGCTGACATGTTAACGCAACGAAACTGATCGGACGGGCGATGTTGGGCTCTATCCCGCCATGAGGTCGCGCAAACTGCGCGTGGCCATGACTTTGTAGGCCGTTATCAGTGCATCGCATTCATCCTCCGGAACCTCGACCGCGATGCGCATGGCGGATTCGCCAAAATGCATCAACAGGAAGGCGGACTCGTCCAGTTGTGCCGGCTCTTTGTCGGGGGCGATTCGGCGGATCGTATCGGCCAGCAGTTGCCCGTTCTGCCTGCTTTCGGCAATCTCCAGCTTTGACAGTGATTTGTCGGTTTGTGTGGCAGACCATATGTCGCGCATTGCCGGTTCCTGCCGCATCAGGGCCAGATACTCATCGATCAATGCGTTGAAGGCGACAATCAGCTCGTCGGCTGAATTGGCCGCCGCAAGTCCTTCCGCGATGCATTGGCGCGATTGCGCATTGCAGCTTTCGAACAGGTAGCGGATCAGGGCGCTTTTATCGGGGAAATACTGATAAAGCGCGCCGATGGAGATACCAGCCTGTTGGGCGATTTCACTCATCTTGAGGCTGTCGCTGCCTTTGGCGGCGATCAGGGCTGTAGCGCATTCAGCGATGCGACGAATCTTTTCCTGCGCGCGGCTCTGGCTGGGCGTACGACGCAGGATAGGCGCGCTGGTTGTCTCTGCTTGCTTGACGGAATTCTGCTTCATGACCGACTCACAATTTTTCTCTCTTGACAGAATATGAGGATTGCTCACATATTGCAAATATGAGGGTTACTCATATTTTGGGAGAAGAAAGATGAATACGTATCCTGACGATCGTTATCTGGTGATTGGTGCTACCGGCAAAACCGGCAGGCGCGTCGCGGAAAAACTGCGGCAGAAGGGGCTTTCAGTTCGGGCCGTATCGCGAAGCACCGAAGTTTCCTTTGACTGGAACAACCAGTCCACCTGGGCTGCAGCGCTTGAAGGCATTGCTGGCGCCTATGTCACATATCAGCCGGATCTGGCTTTGCCCGGTGCCGTGGATGTCATCCGCGCATTTCTTTCCGCGGCGAAGAAGGCAAGTGTGAAGCATATCGTGCTTCTCTCCGGGCGCGGCGAGGAAGAGGCGGAAGCTGCGGAACAGGTTCTGCGGGCGTCCGGGCTGGACTGGACCGTGTTGCGCGCTAGCTGGTTCATGCAGAATTTCAGCGAGAATTACATGCTGGACGAGTTGCTTTCCGGTTCGCTGACCTTGCCTGTCGCAGGGACGAAAGAGCCGTTCATCGACGCCGACGATATTGCCGATGTTGCGGTTGCCGCTCTTACGGAACTCGGCCACCGTAATCGGCTCTATGAACTGACCGGCCCCGAACTGTTCAGCTTCAACGAGGCGGTGAGCGAGATCGCCAGAGCGACGCGTCGGGAGCTGTCGTTTCATCCCGTCTCATTCGCCGACTATGAGGCCGCATTGCGTGAACAGGCATTACCGGAAGATGTGATCACGCTCTTGCGCTATCTTTTCACCGAGCTTTTCGATGGCCGCAATGCCAATGTGGCACATGGCGTGGAGGAAGCTCTCGGACGAAAGCCGCGCCGGTTTGCAGATTTTGCCCGCAAGGCTGCCGATGAGGGCATATGGGAGGGACGATCATGACAATGAGTTTTCAACTGCTTGTGCTACTGACGGCGTGGGGTAGCGCCATTACAGGCGGCATCTTCTATGCGTTCTCAAGCTTTGTGATGGCCGCACTGGCACGCATTCCGGCCAATGCAGGCATAACGGCGATGCAGTCGATTAATATCACTGTCATCAATGGTACGTTTTTTGCCGCGTTCTTTGGAACGGCGCTGTTGTGTCTGGTGATTATCGTTCTGGGCTTGATGGGCATCGGAAGCCTGTCGAAATGGGCGATGATCGGCGCTGCCGTCTATCTCGTCGGCACTATCGGCGTCACGATGGTTTTGAATGTGCCGCTGAATAACCAGCTTGCCGCGATGGATGCCAATGATGCCGCATCGGCGGAGGTCTGGCTGGCTTATGTGCGGGACTGGACCATATGGAATCATGTCCGCACCGTGGCCGCGCTGATTGCGGCGCTTATTCTGGGCGCGAGCGCGATGGCAAAGGTCTAAGCAAAAAGCAGGCAAATAAAAAAGGCGGGCCCGAAGACCCGCCTTTTCTCTGCCTTGCGGCAAAACTTATGCTGCGACCAGATTGTCGGCAGACGAACGACCCGAACGGCGGTCCTGAACGATTTCGTACGAAACCTTCTGGCCTTCGTCGAGCGTGGCCAGACCGGCGCGCTGAACGGCGGAGATGTGAACGAATACGTCCGTGCCGCCCTGATCAGGCTGGATGAAGCCGAAGCCCTTGGTCGTGTTGAACCACTTAACTGTTCCCGTAGCCATGGGAAATTCCTTTGTAACATTAGTAGTAGAGTAGTCCGTATGCTTCACATACGTCCCTGTGAATCGAATTTATGGACAGGAGATCGTCAGGAAGCACGGCGGGCCGCACGGGTCGCAAAGTCACTTGACCGAAAAATCGATGCACTAACTATATGCGACAAATTTGACCAATACAAGTCAGCTACGTTGCCAGCTAAAGCGTTTTGATCTGATTAGGCCGGGTCGACAGCTTTCGCTGTCCTGTTTTGATACGCATCTTGTCCGAAAACTATTCCATGCTTTCCGGGATAGGATCTAGAAATTGATTTTATTCAGGCTTTTTGCCATTCCGAGTCCCAACCGGTTTCGCGCGCTCGATCGGTCGAGCCAGAACAGCCGGAACAGAATCGGAGCACTTCCGTCGCAAGGCGACATTTCATAGTGATCCCAGGTCTCGGGCGTTGCCGCTCTCAATCGCAGGTGGAAACAGTGTCTGCGGTGAAGCTCTGTATGTTCCTCTTCCGGGTAGTCATAGTCAACGGTTTCAAGATGGATCATGCCATGGTCATAAAGAAGGCCGGTTTCCTCGGCGAATTCGCGATAGGCGGCGGCGAGAATATCTTCTCCCGGATCGACCGTGCCGCCCGGCACTTGAAGCGGTGTTTCAGGAAAATCGGGTTCTTCAAAAACCAGAAGGCGATCGTTCCACGTGGCGTAAATGAGTACTTTGTCGATGGGCTGGATTGTGACAGTCATGGAATGTTTCCGGCGGGGTTCGCGTTCAGGCCATAATTGCAACGAATGATTTGCGGTAAAACCCGCATACTGTTGTGGGCCATCATGGATGGTTTGCGGGAAAAAGCGTGCTGATCTCCTATCTTTGACTTCCACGTGACGTAGATATTCAGCATGTTGCAAACATATCTGCAAAATTGAGCCGGGCGGATGGGCAGCGAGGCAGGACATGACGTCTGAACCAGACAAGGACAAGACGAAGCAGAGCGCGCCTAAAAAAGAGCGTCGCCGCAGAAAGCCCAGACGCAGCGTCACCGAGCGCCTGCGCAAAAGTTCGGCCAAGCTGATCGGCGGCACTCCCTCACACGACGGGACCGATCTCTTCTCCCAGGTGTCGATGATGGTGGGGGCTTTTCTGGTCTCGCCTGTGCGCAACACGCTGATTGCGCTCGGAACCGGCATTTTCGTTCTCGTCGTGCTGATCGCCGTCGGGCAGGTCGCCATCAATCGCTGGAACGAACCCTTCTACGACGCGCTCTCCCGTCGGGATTTGCAGGCTTTCTTCCATCAACTGATGGTCTTCTTCGGGATTGCAGGCAGCTTGCTTGTGCTCAACGTATCGCAAACCTGGCTCAACCAGATGTTTGCGCTCAAGATGCGCGAGGGGCTGGCGCGTGATCTGGTGGGACAATGGCTTGTGCCGGGCCGGGCGTTTCGTCTCGCCAATGCGGGCGAGATCGGCATCAATCCCGATCAGCGTCTGCATGAAGATGCGCGTCACCTCGCGGAAACCTCGTGCAATCTCGGGATCAATCTCCTCCAGTCGACCGTCATTCTGGTAAGTTTCGTCGGCGTTCTGTGGTCGCTGTCGAGCGGCTTCGTGTTTCATGTCGCGGGCTACAGTTTCTCAATCCCCGGTTACATGGTCTGGGCTGTCATCATCTATGCGGCTTCCGCCTCATGGCTGACATGGATCGTCGGGCGCAGTCTGGTCAATATCAATGCCAATCGCTATGCGCGCGAAGCTGATTTTCGCGCATCGCTGATGCGGGTCAATGAGCACGTGGATGCCATCACCCTGTCGCGCGGCGAAGGGGATGAGAGACGCCGCCTCGATCTGGATATCGACGCGGTTCTGGCTGCTATTCGCAAGATCGTCTTTGCGACCACGCGATTGACCTGGGTGACCGCCGGTTACGGCTGGCTCACCATCGTCGCCCCAATTCTCGTCGCGGCGCCGGTTTATTTCTCTGGAGGACTGACCTTCGGCGGGCTGATGATGGCAGTCGGCGCGTTTACGCAGGTGCACAATTCGTTGCGCTGGTTCGTCGACAATTTCGGGGCGATTGCGGACTGGCGGGCGACGTTGCTGCGTGTCGCAAGCTTCCGTCAGGCGGTGTTGCGTATGGACGAGCTCGGTCATCTGGACCGGCAGATCGATCTTGCCACGAATGATAATGACAGGCTGACACTGGATGATGTTTCCATCGCCGCGCCCGATCAGTGCCTGAAACTTTCCCGCAAGGCCTTTTCGGTCAAACCCGGCGAGCGGGTGCTCGTCACGGGCGGAACCGAGACGCAAAGAACGTTGTTGTTCCGTGCATTGGGCGGGCTTTGGCCATGGGGCGAGGGACGGATCGGGATGCCGGTCGGCGACGGTGTCGCCTTCATGCCGCGCGCGCCTTATTTCCCGCCCGGCAACCTCAAGGGCGTGATCGTTTATCCGCTCGATATCAAGAAGTTTTCCGAAGAAGATGTGGAAAATGTTCTGCGACGGGCCGGGCTCGAGCGGCTTTCCACGAGCCTCGACCGCGTTGCGCGCTGGGATCGCGTGCTGACGGACGATGAGCGCCAATGCATCGCCTTCGCCCGTCTGATCCTGCAGAAGCCGGAGTGGATCGTCATCGATGGCGCGCTTGATGGCCTTGATGCCGAAGCCTACGACCGGATTCGCGACATGCTGAACAGCGAACTGAAAGACGCTGCCGTCATTCATCTCGGCAAGCCGCATCTGCACGACGGTCTTTTCACGCAGCAGGTCAATCTGGAAGACGATCCTTCCGGAAAACCTCTGGAGCTGCCAGCCCTGAAAACGGCATAGAAAAAGCCGCCGGGGTGACCGGCGGCTCTTTTTACTTTTATGCCTATACGATCAGCGGAAGTAATCCTGAAGCGGACGCACTTCCAGCGATCCTGCCTTGAGTGCCGCAATGGCTTCGGCGGCAGATTCCGCTCCGGCCATGGTCGTGTAGTAAGGCAGTTTTTGCATGAGCGTTGCACGGCGGATCGACTTGCTATCGGAAACCGCGCTGGCGCTGTCGGTCGTATTGAAGACAAGATGGATCTGGCGATTGCGGATCGCATCTTCCACGTGCGGACGGCCTTCGATGACCTTGTTGATCTTGGTCGATTCGACGCCGTTGGCTTCGAGGAACTTCTGTGTTCCGCCGGTTGCCATCACCTTGAAGCCGATGCTTGCAAGCTTGCGGACTGCACCCAGCACACGTTCCTTGTCCTCGTCACGCACCGAAACGAAAACAGTACCTTCACGCGGCAGTTCAACGCCTGCACCGAGCTGCGCCTTGGCGAAGGCCAGCGCATAGTCGTAGTCGAGGCCCATGACTTCGCCGGTGGACCGCATTTCCGGTCCGAGCAGCGTGTCGACGCCGGGGAAGCGCGCAAACGGGAACACCGCTTCCTTGACCGCAATGTGCGGGCGGGACGGCGTCTTCGGCTTGCCGCCATAGGCGTTGAGCGCGTCTTCCAGGCTTTCACCGGCCATGATGCGCGCTGCAACCTTGGCAATCGGCGTGCCGATGGTCTTGGCGACGAATGGAACCGTCCGCGATGCGCGTGGATTGACTTCAAGGATGAAGATTTCATCATCCTTGATGGCAAACTGCACGTTCATCAAACCGCCGACATCGAGCGCTTTGGCGAGCGCCGCAGTCTGGCGTTCCAGTTCAGCAACGATTTCAGGCGACAGCGTGTGGACAGGCAGCGAGCAAGCCGAGTCACCCGAATGGATGCCGGCTTCTTCGATGTGCTCCATGATGCCGGAAACATAGCTGTCCTTGCCGTCGCACAGGCAGTCTACGTCCACTTCGATGGCCTGCGTCAGATAGGTGTCGAAGAGAAGCGGATTCTTGCCGAGCAGCGTGTTGATCTGGCCTGTCTTGTCGTTCGGGTACTTCGCCTTGATGTCTTCCGGCACCAGCTCCGGTACGGTGTCGAGCAGATAGTTCTGCAAGGAACGTTCGTCGGTGATGATCTGCATGGCGCGGCCACCCAGAACATAAGATGGGCGAACAACCAGCGGGAAACCGAGGTCAGCCGCAATGAGGCGGGCCTGTTCAACCGAATAGGCAATGCCGTTCTTCGGCTGGTTGAGATCGAGCTTGATCAAAAGCTTCTGGAAGCGGTCGCGATCTTCCGCAAGGTCGATGGCGTCCGGCGAGGTGCCAAGGATCGGGATGCCCGCCTTTTCCAGTGCCGTAGCGAGCTTGAGCGGGGTCTGTCCGCCGAACTGGACGATGACGCCGTGCAGCGTGCCCTTTTCCTTTTCGACGCGCAGGATTTCCAGCACGTCTTCCGCCGTCAGCGGCTCGAAATAGAGGCGGTCCGACGTATCATAGTCGGTTGAAACCGTTTCCGGGTTGCAGTTGATCATGATGGCTTCGTAATCAGCATCATTGAGCGCGAAAGCCGCATGGCAGCAGCAATAATCGAACTCGATGCCCTGACCGATACGGTTCGGGCCGCCGCCGAGGATGACGACCTTCTTGCGATCTGAGACTTCAGCTTCCGAACGCGGCTGACCGACAAATGGCGTTTCATAAGTCGAGTACATATAGGCGGTCGGCGAAGCGAATTCAGCGGCGCAGGTGTCGATGCGCTTATAGACCGGATGCACGTCGAGATCGGCGCGCAGCTTTGCAACGTCTTCGGCGTCCTTACCGGTGAGGCTTGCGAGGCGCGCGTCGGAGAAGCCCATGGCTTTCAGCATACGCAGGTTTTCAGCATCCTGCGGCAGGCTGTGCTCGCGGACGCGCTCTTCGGTCTTCACGATGGCTTCGATCTGCTCGAGGAACCACGGATCGATCTTCGATGCGTCATGCACCTGCTCGGTGGTCAGGCCGAGACGCATAGCCTGTGCGACCATGCGTAGACGATCCGGCGTCGGCGTGCCGATGGCCGCACGGATTGCGTTCTTCTCGTCGCCTTCCTCGATGTTCGGAATGGCGATTTCGTCAAGACCCGTCAGGCCGGTTTCAAGGCCGCGAAGCGCCTTCTGCAAGCTTTCCTGGAAGGTACGACCGATGGCCATGACTTCACCGACCGACTTCATGGCGGTGGTCAGGATCGGCGAGGAGCCAGGGAATTTTTCGAATGCGAAGCGCGGGATCTTGGTGACGACATAGTCAATCGACGGTTCGAACGAGGCAGGCGTCGCGCCGCCGGTGATGTCGTTGTCGAGTTCGTCAAGCGTGTAGCCGACGGCAAGCTTGGCTGCGACCTTGGCAATCGGGAAGCCGGTCGCCTTGGAAGCGAGCGCCGAAGACCGCGAGACGCGCGGGTTCATTTCGATGACGATCATGCGGCCATTGGCCGGGTTGATCGCGAACTGCACGTTGGAGCCGCCGGTTTCGACGCCGATCTCGCGCAGTACCGCAATCGAGGCGTTACGCATGATCTGGTATTCTTTGTCGGTCAGCGTCAGCGCCGGTGCAACGGTGATCGAGTCGCCCGTATGCACGCCCATCGGATCGAGGTTTTCAATCGAGCAGATGATGATGCAGTTGTCCGCCTTGTCGCGGACGACTTCCATTTCATATTCTTTCCAGCCCAGAACCGACTCTTCGATCAGAACTTCGGTCGTTGGCGATGCGTCCAGACCGCGCTCGATGATTTCGAAGAATTCCTGACGGTTATAGGCGATGCCGCCGCCGGTGCCGCCGAGCGTGAAGCTGGGGCGAATGATCGCGGGCAGGCCGACCACGTCGAGCGCCTGAGCAGCCTTGGCCAGCGCGTGGGTCATGTAGCGTTGTTTGCGGTCAACTTCGCCGAGCTGCCACTCGGTTTCAAGCTTGTCGAGAGCCTTGTCCAGTTCGTCACCCGAAAACTGCGCCTTGACCTCAGTGCGCTTTGCTTCGTGGCGCTTGCGGTCTTCATCCTTGATTTCG
The DNA here is from genome assembly GCF_054871705.1 of Brucella sp. LJL56. Classification (NCBI taxonomy): domain Bacteria; kingdom Pseudomonadati; phylum Pseudomonadota; class Alphaproteobacteria; order Hyphomicrobiales; family Brucellaceae; genus Brucella; species Brucella sp. LJL56. The sequence continues at coordinate 7,650 of NZ_JBTXLQ010000004.1, read as the reverse complement.
GTCGCGTTTGCGAGCCTGGATTCCGGCGTATCAAGACCGATCTTTTCCATGGCTTCACGGAACAGCGCGCGATCTTCGGCCTTGTCGATGGCTTCGGCATTGGCGCCGATCATCTCCACATTGTAACGCTCCAGCACGCCCATGCGGCGCAGCGACAATGCGGTGTTCAGCGCGGTCTGGCCCCCCATGGTTGGCAAGAGTGCGTCCGGGCGTTCCTTGGCGATGATCTTGGCGACGACTTCCGGCGTGATCGGTTCGATATAGGTCGCGTCCGCCAGATCGGGATCGGTCATGATCGTGGCCGGGTTGGAGTTGACGAGGATGATGCGGTAGCCTTCCTCTTTCAACGCCTTGCAGGCCTGGGTGCCCGAATAGTCGAATTCGCAAGCCTGGCCGATGACAATGGGGCCCGCGCCGATAATCAGGATCGATTTGATATCTGTACGTTTCGGCATGGGCTCATCCTGTGTTTAGCCTGCCAGAAAAGCCCGCACGGTTTACCGGCGGGTTGGCAGCGTATGAATTCTGTGGGCTAAGCGGGCCTTATAGGCAATCGATTCCGAAAGCGGAACCCCACAAATCGTTTTATTTCAAAGAAAGTGCTGGCATTCACGAAAATTCTTGCCTGCCTCTTACTTTCTCGACGGATGTTATAGCCGAACCAAACCGTTCGCGCGTAGATTTCTGGCTCGCGCGGCTGATCGGCAGCAAGATACCGTCGTTTGTCAGCAGGCTGAAACCGCCATTGGTTTTGCGCAATTCGGCAACATGGCGGTCGGCAATCCAGTGCGAACGATGAATCTGAAGCCCGCTCGTCGTGCCGACCTCTTTCACGGCATCCGAAAAGCGAAGAAGGATGAGTTCTTGCCCCCGGCTGGTGACAACTCGCGTGTAGTGATCCTCGGCGGAGAGACGCAGGATCGTACCCCGATTGCCCGGTTTCAGTCGGGCCAACAATGGCGGTGGCGTATCGGAAACATTTCTCGGTACGGCTTCCAGATCACGGCGTAGCGTCATATAAGCCAGAATGCAGAACAGGGCACTGAGTGGCAACGCGATAACGGCATTGGCGAGGATGGCGGCGATTGTGGGCGTTCTGCCAGAGAACCCCCAGTCGATGAACGCAACCCAGAGCCCGATCGGCAGAGCGGCCACGGCCGCCCCGATCATCATGCGGGCAAAGGCGTGTCTTGCGACAGGTTCCAGAAAGGCATCCGCCAGAATGGAAAACACGATTGCCGTAGACCATCCGGCAAACTGCACGGAGAGCCAGTAAAAGAAGCGAACCGCCACCGGCATGGACAGGTCCGTTCCGAAGGGGCCGGTAATAGTGAAGATCAGGACGACGATGATGAAGGTGCCCCACAGACGCGGCGCACGAAGAATGGTCGACAATTCACGAAGCGCGAATTGCAACAGGCCGCCGGTCACGTAGTTTTCCTGCATTTGACGCCGTTTCGATTGAGCCGGGTGCAGTCTTGTTGAAAGCGATGGGAAATTCAACAGGAACCCTGCGATGAACTTCGAACCGCTTCTTCATGCACCGCTTGCCATTCAAATTCATGTTGCGACTGTCGTGGCTGCTGCGGTTATCGGACTTGCCATTTTCATGCGTCGCAAAGGCACCGCGCTGCACAAGATGCTTGGGCGACTATGGATGGTCCTGATGATTACAACTGCATTATCCAGTTTCTTTATTCACAAGATCAACCTCGTCGGCGGATTCAGTCCGATACATATTCTTTCGATACTGGTGCTTTTGGGTTGCGGGCGCGCTGTCGCTGCGGCCCGAATGGGGCAGATCGAGTCTCATCGTAAAATCATCAGAAGCGTTTATCTCGGCGGTATTCTTGGGGCGGGGGCCTTCGCGTTCATGCCGGGGCGCATCATGAATGAAGTCGCTTTTCCCTATGGCTTAGGGTCGCCATTTCTTGTGGCATGCCTTCTACCGGTGCTTGTTGCGGCAGTTTTTGTCTATCGCAGCAGAAAGAGCTTTCTTGTGCCCAAACTATTGCGAAAGAGTCTCCGTTTGTGATTGACACTGCCATTTACTTTTTATGTTGCCGTGCCAACTCTTTATGCGACAATTGCATATATAGTTTGGTGCTGCTTCGTTGAGAGCGGCACGGTGCAGGGGAGTTGGTCAATGCGCTGGCAAGGCCGTAGGCAAAGCGACAATGTGGAAGATGTACGCGGAGAGCAGGGCGGCGGCTTCGGTCGCGGTGGTGGCCTTGGCGGTCCCGGCTTCAGGATCGTGCGTGGCGGCGGAATTTCCGGCATTCTCATCCTGGTGGTGATGTTCTTCGTGCTGCGTGCGGTTGGCATCGATCCGCTGCCGATCCTGTTCGGTGATGGCAGCATGGGGCCGAGCGTGACGCAGCAGGCCGGACAATCCGGAAGAACCGTTGCCAATGACGAGACGACGCAATTTGCCCGCACGGTGCTGGCTGAGACGGAAGACGTCTGGAGCGGCATCTTCCAGTCACGCGGACAGACCTACACACCGCCGACAATGGTGCTCTTCTCTGGGCAGGTCCGTTCGGCTTGCGGCTTTGCTTCTGCGGCGTCCGGTCCGTTTTATTGCCCCGGCGACCGTAAGCTCTACATCGATCTGAGCTTCTATAAGGAACTGGCAAACCGCTTCGGCGCGTCCGGCGATTTCGCGCAGGCCTATGTCCTTGCGCATGAGGTCGGTCACCATGTCCAGAACCTTCTTGGCATTCTGCCCAAGTTCAACCAGATGCGTCAGCAGATGAGTGAAGCGCAGGCCAACCAGATGTCGGTTCGCGTTGAGCTCCAGGCCGATTGCTTTGCCGGTGTGTGGGGATATTACACGGAGCAGAAGGGTATTCTTGAGACAGGTGACCTTGAAGAGGCGCTCAATGCAGCACATCAGATCGGTGACGATACGTTGCAAAAGCGCAGCCAGGGCTATGTCGTGCCGGAGAGTTTCAACCACGGCACTTCTGCTCAGCGCGCCAAGTGGTTTCAGCGCGGCTTCGATAGTGGCAAGCTGGAATCCTGCGATACCTTCAGCGGCGATGTTTAAAGTGCCTGCAACATTTTAGAAAAGGCGGTTTCGACCGCCTTTTTCTTTATGCAGGGAAAGCATCCGTTCTTTTTGTCCAAACCCGGTAATATTCGTCTTGTCGTGAAATAATTTTCCAGATAAATGCTTTCGCACCGGCGCGGCCTTTTTCCGATTTACAAGCGTGACGCTCAGTTTTGAGCGACGATGGCGCGCGAGTTCTCCAATCAACACAATTTATGAATGTTCCACCCTTTTTGTCGTGGAGCATATTTCAGGTGTCCCATGCATGATCCCCAGTTTGTACGGCGGGGCTTGTTACTCGTCTTTATGACACTGTTTCTCGACATTATCGGCATTGCGATCATCATGCCGGTTCTGCCCACTTTTCTCGAAGAGCTGACCGGCGCGGATATCAGCACCGCTGCCGTCGATGGCGGCTGGCTTTTGCTGGTCTATGCCGGGATGCAGTTTCTGTTCGCGCCGATGATCGGCAATCTGAGCGACCGTTTCGGGCGGCGCCCGGTGCTGCTCGCATCGATCTTCACCTTCGCGCTCGACAATCTGATCTGCGCGCTCGCAGTCTCCTACTGGATGCTGTTTGTCGGCCGTGTGCTGGCAGGGATCAGCGGAGCGAGCTTTGCAACGGCATCAGCCTATATCGCCGATGTCAGCGATGACAGCAATCGTGCGCGCAATTTCGGCCTGATCGGCATCGCCTTCGGTGTCGGTTTTGCACTCGGTCCGGTTCTGGGCGGTTTGCTGGGTGAATTCGGTCCACGTGTTCCGTTTTATGGAGCAGCGTTCCTGTCGTTCATCAACTTCATTCTGGCTTATTTCCTGTTGCCGGAGACTTTGAAGCGCGAAAACCGACGCACGTTCCAGATTGCCCGGGCCAATCCGCTTGGCGCGCTCAAGCAGATGCGAAACTATCCCGGCATCGGCTGGGTGGTGCTGGTCTTCTTCCTGTTCTGGCTGGCCCACGCCGTCTATCCGTCCGTCTGGTCCTTCGTCGGTGCTTATCGCTATAATTGGAGCGAAGCCCAGATCGGTCTGTCGCTGGGGCTCTTCGGTATCGGGGCCGCATTCGTGATGGCGCTGGTTCTGCCTCGGGTTTTGCCCGTGCTCGGCGAACGGCGCACGGCGATTACGGGTGTGCTGTTCTCCTGTCTGGGCATGATCGGCTATGCTATCGCATGGGAAGGCTGGATGGTTTATGCCGTCATCTTCCTGACGGCGCTGGAAGGTCTGGCCGATCCGCCGCTACGCAGTATCGCGGCAGGCAAGGTTCCGCCATCCGCGCAAGGCGAATTGCAAGGCGCGCTGACAAGCGTGTCGAGCATTACGACCATCATCGGCCCGCTCATCTTCACGCAGCTTTTCGCCGTGTTCACCGGCATGAATGCGCCGTTCGTCTTTGCGGGCATGCCCTATGCCGTTGGGGCGGGGCTGGTCTTTCTGGCGCTGGTCATCGTGGTGGCGCGGGTGCGCCCGACACCATCGGCCAAGCTGTCGGAAGTTTGATCGATACGGAAAACGAAAAGGCCGGAGTTTTCACTCCGGCCTTTTACTTTGATAACTCATGCGGCGGGTTTATGCAGCCTGTTCGCGCTCGGGAAGCGGCGTTTCGCCCTTCTTTTCGCGGATCAGGTTGATGAAGCGGCGGAACAGATAGTGCGAATCCTGCGGGCCGGGCGATGCTTCCGGATGGTGCTGGACGGAGAACACCGGCTTGCCGACAACGCGCAGACCGCAATTGGTGCCGTCGAAGAGCGACACATGCGTTTCCTCGACATTTTCCGGTAGAGAGTCTGAATCGACTGCAAAGCCGTGGTTCATCGACACGATCTCGACCTTGCCGGTTGTGTAGTCCTTCACGGGATGGTTGGCGCCGTGATGGCCCTGATGCATTTTCTCGGTGCGTCCGCCGAGCGCGAGCGCCAGCATCTGGTGGCCGAGGCAGATGCCGAAGACCGGAAGATCGGTTTCGACAAGTTGCTTGATGGTTGGCACGGCATATTCACCGGTTGCCGCCGGATCGCCGGGACCGTTGGACAGGAAAACGCCATCCGGGTTGTGGGCCAGAACGTCCTCAGCCGTCGCCGTTGCAGGCAGCACGGTGACCTTTGCGCCGAGGCCGGTGAGCAGGCGCAGAATGTTGCGCTTCACGCCAAAGTCGAGCGCCACCACGTGATATTCCGGGGCGTCCTGTTCACCATAGCCGTCTGCGAGCGTCCATGGCGTTTCCTTCCATGTGAGGCTCTGGCCGATGGTGACGTCCTTGGCAAGATCGAGATTTTCCAGGCCGCCCCATGCGGCAGCGCGCGCCTTGAGGGCGTCAAGATCGAACTTGCCGCTCGGATCATGCGCGATGACCGCGTTCTGGGCGCCGCGCTCGCGGATAAGCGAGGTGAGCGCACGTGTATCGATACCTGCAAGCGCGATGATGCCGCGATGCTTCAGCCAGGCATCCAGATCTTCTGTTGCGCGGAAATTCGATGGTGACGTGATGTCGGCCTTGAAGATCGCGCCGACAGCGCCGTGGCGATTGGCGGGCGTCAGGTCTTCAACGTCTTCGGCATTGGTGCCGACATTGCCGATATGCGGGAAGGTGAAGGTTACGATCTGGCCGGCGTAGGATGGGTCGGTCAGGATTTCTTCGTAACCGGTGAGCGCCGTGTTGAAAACGACTTCAGCTTCGATCGCACCGATTGCGCCGAGGCCCTTGCCTTCGATCACGGTTCCATCGGACAGCACGAGGACGGCGGTTCGCTTTTCAACAGTCCAGGGTGCTGTTTTCGGTGTGGTCTCTGTCATGGTCTGCACTCCTGTTTCGTTAGCCGCGCGCCAGCGTGTGCTGTTATTTCGTTACCAGTTAGTGCGTCGAACTGATGGAATCAAATCGACACCCTAATTGTTTGTTTTCGTGCATGCCGTTGTCCCAAAACCGGTTCCCACTTTTGGGCGGCATGCTTTAGGCGGCACGCATCCGTGTTTCAACCAGCCATAGTGCCGCTACGGGCGGATGGCTTGAAAGATGAAGCGTCAAGGGTCATATATGCGCCAAAAGGCAGCGGGGATTTAAACCTCCCGCCGCGAGCGCGTGCCGATGTCCTGCTAAGCCTTGAGCAATAGAGAAACTTGAAGGCCGGGTCAATCGCCCGAAGCCATGCTTTCCTGAAATAATGACGATAATCGTCGTATTATTATTTCGCGGGATGGTGGTTCGGACAGCTCGGCGTTTCTATGCGCTTGCTGTATAGATGCATGAAACGAACAACACAGAACAAACACCGTCAGGAGAGACGTTATGCTTCGCCAGGAGATTTCCCAGGCCCTCACAACCGCGCTGAAAGCACAGGAGAAGCGTCGCACGTCGACGCTGCGCCTTATTCTGGCTGCGGTAAAGGACCGAGATATCGCCAACCGTACCGCTGGCAAGGACCCGGTCGGGGATGAAGAATTGCTGGGCATTCTCGGCAAGATGGTCAAGCAGCGCGAAGAATCCGCTCGCATTTATGAAGAAGGCAGCCGTCTTGAGCTTGCTGAAGCCGAGCGCGAGGAAATCACGATCATTACCGAGTTTCTGCCACAGCAGATGACCGAAGATGAGATCAAGCAGGCCTGCGCGGATGTGATCGCTGAAATCGGTGCCCAGGGTCTCCGTGACATGGGCAAGTGCATGGCTGTCCTGAAGGAACGCTATGCAGGCAAGATGGATTTCACCAAGGCCAGCGCTATCGTGAAATCGCTTCTGCAGTGAAAGCGTAAGGTTTAACCGCCCTTCGTTTTGTCTAGCCCTCGCTCTGGCGGGGGCTTTTTCTTGTGCTATGCATGGCAAAGACCGATCAACAACCGGGTGTGAACCGATGAAAACAGCTTTGCTTGTCATAGACGTTCAGAACGACATTGTGGCCGGGACGGGCACGCCGGAGCGGCAACCAGCTATCGACCATGCCCTTGATGAGATTGTCATCAAACTGCGTGATCTGCGGGAGAAAGCGCGTCAGGCCGGCGTTCCAGTCATCATGGTGCAGCACGATGGCGGTCCGGGCGACGAGCTTGAAAAAGGCATAGCCGGATGGGAAATCCGCGAGGAACTTGCTTTAAAACCGGGAGATGTTCTCGTTGAAAAGCAGAGTTGCGACTCTTTCCACGAGACGGCTCTTCACGCCCTTTTGCAACAGCAGAATATCGCGCATCTCATTGTCGGCGGATGCCAGACACAATATTGCATCGACACCACCGTCCGACGCGCCGTTTCGCTCGGCTTTGACGTCACTCTGATCGGGGATGCGCATACGACCGGCGACACTGCCAGCCTGCAATTTGCGGACATCGTTGCGCACCACAATGAAACGCTGAATGGTTTCAAGGCTGGAAGTGCCCGTGTGCGGGTTCGCCCTGCTGCGGATATTTCCTTTTGATATTCAACGTCGTGCGGCAACGGATGTGTACCCGCCGCCGCATGGTCTGATTTCAGTTTTGCTTGACGGTCTTGAGGCGTGTATCGCTGAGGAGGCCCTGTTCTTCGAGGACGGGATAGGCCATTGATGCGAGCAGCGAGTTGATCTGCTTGAGGTCTCGGATGGTGTCGAGATGGATTGTGCTGGTCTCGATGC
>NZ_JBTXLQ010000003.1:0-518453 GCF_054871705.1 Brucella sp. LJL56 | reverse complement strand
TCGCCGAAGCACTCGTCAATATCCGAACCTACTTTATGCCGAAGCGGGCAAAACAGAAGTTCTGAAAGAAAGTGCTATTGCGATCCCGTCAACGCCGAAAGCAGTGGGCTGTTCGTCGCGCTCACGACAAACGGGACAGATGGTGTAGGGTCTGGCCAGCATGGGCGACTAGGCGTGCTGACAGAACGTATCACTTCCTCTCCTTCGGTCAGAAGCGACTTCAACGCACCAGATCTGTGATAATCGGGATTGCCCTCCGTGGCTCTCACCCTCTCTTTCTGTCAGTTTCTTTTTACCATCAGGACAAAATCCGGTCATCTCTAACTGTCGTCCATAACTACGTCGTTTGACGGATGTACAGACCAGGAACACAGAGATTGGTTCACCGAAATGAATCATCGGTTCGCGCTGATTGATTCAAAACTGTCGTTGGACAGGTGGGGCGATTACGGCGAACTTTTGGGCATGATCGCCCAGCAGTTTCATATCTATGTCGAACGGACTGACCCGAGCAAAAACATGGCCCGCTACTACGCCATGCATATCTCCTATTCGCTGTTTGGAGAGCCCTGTCTGACACGCGAGTGGGGCCGGATCGGAACCTCAGGACAGGTCAAGCTACCGCATTTCGAGCGGGAAGCGGATGCAGTTCGGATGTTTCTAAACCTGACATGAAGGAAGCAAACTCGTGGTTATCGGTCCAGAAATACGAAAGCGTAATCACCCCGCTAAGGAGCTACTGGTTATATGCCATATTTCGTACGGGAAGTGATACTAAGACTCGCTTAGTATGGTGATAAGTTAATATCAAAACTTGACCCGCATCACCTTTACGATCATGCACGGAACGTAGCGCATTCAGACTCAACCATCACGGCTTCCTTTGTTCTTGTTAATTCACCTGTAGTTTGGCGACGCTGGGTCTGACGATAACTTCAATTCCTGGAATTATCCTGTTTCGCGCTCAGCTTTTTCCGAAGAAGAAGCTTTAGTCGAATATTTTCAGCTTCCAGCTCTGCGAGTTCGTCGTCTGTCACCTGTTCATCAGCAGTTTCTGGCTTTCGCAAGCGGGGGCGCTTTTGCGGCGACGCAGGAACAACGGGAGTGGCAGCATTTTCGTTGGTTGATTTCTCGCCCTGCGAGAGCTGGCCAGCGGATGGCTCTTGAAACACCTGGGCTTCAGGGACGGTAACCACCTCTTCTGATGGATTTTTGGGGCCGGTCCGGACGGTTGCCTTGCCACCAGCTCTCTTCGTCAGCGCTTTACTGGTAACTTGTTTCTTTAGCTCTTGATCGGGCCGGTTGGTACCACTGCTGACGAGTCCTTCCCTGTCCGAAGTTTCATCGGCCGTGGCTCCCTCCTGGGCAGTCAGGTCTTTGCCTGTCGTCCGCTGGCCGCCAGATTCTGGTGTTTTCGCTCCCGGTTGCTTTGGAGGTGATTTGAACCCGGATGTTGAGGTTGAGGGCTTGATTGCTTCCCGGCCAGCCTCTTCAAGTCGACTTGACGCCGTCTCAAGCGCTTTCGGTTCGCCACCGTCTTCGGTCATTTGCGCATCTGCATATGCATTTGCCGGATCGACTTGCTGATTTGCTCGAGAGGGTTTTTCATCAAAGTCTATCGGCGTGACTTTGATCGAATCTTCTATTGGCTCTTCAACAGACGGCTCCCCGCGCCCGGCACCTGGTGTTTGGTCTGGCGCAGCATCGCTTTTGTGTGATCGCCAGTTTTTCAGTCTCGCGACGAGACGCTCACCCCATGATTTCACCGTTGATTACCTCCCCCTTTTCGAGCCCAAAAGGACTTGAGTTGTCTTCTTTCTGAAAAACATGATCGCGTAAGTGAGGATAAACCGATCACGCCTGTATGACCAGAACGTGAAGCTATTATCGGTCATTTCCAATGCAAGCATGATCAATACCGTTTCAAGGTGAATGCTGGCCTGGCTAAAGCGGATTCATCTTTTATTTAAAGTAGAACGCTGCTCCGCCCGTTCGAGCATCGCGTACAGGTTCTCGTTCTCAGCGTGCAGTTTCGCAATCAGCTCGCGCTTGAGAGAAACGTTTTCTTGTTCAAGGAACGACAATTCATCACGGATATCTATCGTTGCGACTCGACGTGTTGCCGCTCTCGTTTGCTGCGACACTTTCGTTCTTACACCGCGCCCACTCGTTCGACTTTTCCGCCCGACGATGATTTCTGGCTTTTGAACCGGATTAGGCACCATTATCGCGCGTTCTGGCTCTACAGCATCGACGACTGAAGGCCCTCCTTCTTCCTCAATCGCCTCAGCGGCTGTCACAATCTGCGGCACAACGTTTGGGTTGATGACCTTAGACTTATTGTCAGGCGGTTCAGGCAGATCAGCTTCAGCGCGAACATGCATGGGAGCTTGCAGTGCATCTGCTTCGACTTCCCGAGCTATGGATTTCAGATCAAGGCTCCTCCACAGGGAAACATTCCCCTTGCGAGCACGTTTGTTCTTATATTCGACAACGACGTTGCGGACCGGGTTCTTCATCCGTGAATAGCTATCCCATGGAAATATGACAAAAGGACGTACAGAAAGCCTTTGCCGCTACGTATAGATTTTGCTTCAGGGTTTCAACGTTCGGCACAGCGGCTGATTACCACAACAATCTCTCAAACAAGCCTTTCATATTGCTCCTATGAAATTTCCGGTCTTATTTCCACATTAAGCAATGATCTGTATATTCCAGGATCGAACAGTTCCAGCTAACAAACCAGGAGAAACTCCACATGGCTGATGAAACAAATACAGAAGCAAATTCGGCTGTAACAGAAACCAAGGCAGTTGAACCTGTCGGCGATAAACCAAAGACGCGCGCTCTGCCGAAGAAAGCGGCGCCAAAATCAAAAAAAATAGAGGCGGTCTCTTCTTCAACTGCAGCCAAAACTGGTACCAGATCCACCAGAACACCCAAAGCTGCCGCAAAAACTGAACCCGTTGCACCTCCGCCGGTGGCGCGTAAGCGCACCACGTACACGCCAGCTCAGCGCGCCTCCATCCTCGCTGCTATCGAAAAAGCAACAAAAGGTGGCAAAACCACACTCAAGGCGGCATTGCAGCAGGCCCACGTGAGCGAACAGACCTACTATAACTGGAAGAACGCTGCGGCAAAGAAAACCCCCGTGTCATCGGCGGGATCGTCCAGCGACGATCTTTCTACCTTGGTTGCACTAGAAGCGGAGAACCTCAAGCTACGCCAGGAACTTGCAGCAAAGCTGCGTGCAGAGAACGAAGAATTGCGTAGACGTCTCGGTCAGGCCTGAGACGAACCGCTGCGTATCAACGGAACCAGGCTGCCAACAAACAGGTGACTTTCCGTGCGCAAGTCACCTGTTTGCCTTTAATGGAAATTCCGGAGCCATTGTTCTCTCCTTCGAGACGCTGTCCAATAAGGCCAGGAGTGGAGCCGTATCATGATTTTGAAACCCGCCCAGGCCCATGCGATCTACAAGGCAATGCACGCCCTGAATGATGGCGGAGGTCAGTTGATTGCTGCTTCCTTTGACGCCTTCGCCGCCGGTGAGGCGATCATTGATGTTCGCACCTACACAGACGATCGTATCGAACTGCGGTCAGTTGGCGGGAATGTAACTGAAGTGCATGCTGATCTGTCCGCGTTTGCTTTTGCCTATGGCTTGCAAGCACCATGACCGCATTCCTGTAGCGTAGTCACCACTAAACGAGTTCATTTCACCTGCACGCCAGAACGGATGAGAATTTCTAGCGATGGATGGCCCAGATTTGACATTACCCTGCAAATGGCCGGAAAGCTCAGCTCCTCGGATTGCCCTTCGTTCCCAAAAATAAAACGCCCGCCGCGGGAGGAGCGACGGGTGTTTATTGAAAAGACCAGATCCTGGGAGGAGGGCGTCTGGTCGTTGAGTGCCGGGGAATTGGGAAGAACGGCCTCGGCGATAATCAAAATTTATTAGCGAACTGAAGCCTGACGAGCCACGAACGGAATTTCCGAAGCCATAATGCCCAGATCGTTCAGTTCACGTGCATTAAGGCGGCTCAGTTCGTTAACGGTGTTGCGGTAACGGCGCCAGTTGCTATACGAGCGGATCAGGTTCATTTCTCTCTCCTCAAAAACTCTCTCTGTGTTGCAAACAGCATATAGGTTTAGGCAAGTGCGGACAGAAGCCCCAGATTCGCATAGCTGTCATGCCAATAAGAAGGGTAAGAACCTAAATCCCAATATGATCGCAGCAACGCCGAACAGAACTCCCGATTGGTGTTCGCCCTGAATTCTTTCCTTAGAAACGACTGCAACGAATATTTAACCATAATCTGGCGAATACTTGGCAGGTCCAATCAGGCTTACGACATGTCGCACTTCGTTCTTTTATCCAGATTCACATTGAGTATCGTTGTATTTTCCGTCGTGCTTGGCGGTTCGGGTGGGGCCGCGACGCTCTTTCCTGAACATGAGTTTGCGCGACAATCTACTGAACATCGCCAACGCTATTCCTCGTCGCTTTCCGCCATTGAGAGTCCGGTCAATGGTTTGCTTTTGCAGATAAAAGATATCCGACCGCCAGCGTCAGTGGGGTCAAATGCACCCATCGAAGGCGAGGTGGATCAGATGACCACCGGCAGCATCAATCATACGCAACAGACACACCAGGAAATTTCATCAACCTATGTTCCAACTGCCGACGACCTGGCGCCTGCTATTGAAATGCCAAGAGGCGTTGGAGCCAAGGAACAGATTGCCGCCTATCAGATCATGCTGGACAGGGCAGGCGCATCGCCTGGCGCAATTGACGGGCGTTCCGGTAGTAACGTCGACAAGGCTTCTGCAGCTTTTGGGGAGATCACGGGCAAATTTATCAATCCAGCCGATCCGGCTGCGGTACAGGCCGAACTCGAAAACACTGGCGGAGCAGCTTTCAAGGATTACCTTATCACCAATGAGGATGTCGGCAGGCAATATGTAGTAGAAATCCCCACCGACTATGCCATGAAAGCGCAATTGCCAGCAATGGCTTATACATCGGTGACAGAGATGCTCGGCGAGCGGTTTCAAGTTGATGAGAGTTTTCTCAGGGAGATCAATCCCGGCGCTAACTTCAATCAACCCGGTTCGATCATCCAAGTCCCCAATCTTGGGAAAGCCAAACGTGCACAGATAGCGCACATCGTGGCAGATAAAGCCCGCAAACAGGTTCGCGGCTATGGCGCAGATGGCAAGCTGAAGGTTGCCTATCCGTCCACTATTGGCTCTTCGGACACTCCATCCCCTTCAGGCACGGTTCAGGTCAAGCGAATAGCGATAAATCCCAATTACACATACAATCCCAAAATAAACTTCAAACAGGGGGCCAATGATAGCGTTCTGACCATTCCGCCTGGGCCAAACGGCCCCGTGGGTACGGTGTGGATTGCGCTTTCCAAACCCACTTACGGTATTCATGGCACACCTGATCCTTCGCGCATTGGCAAGACATCGAGCCATGGCTGCGTGCGCCTTACAAACTGGGATGCCGAGGAACTCGCGAAAATAGTCAAGGCTGGCGTCATGGTGGTTTTCACAGAATGAGTGCGTATCGCCGTCGTGTTGACGTTTGGTAATCAGAGGGAAGTCGAAGCAAGGCCTACATTGGCGCTCTTTCCCAATCTGCGTGGAGGGGCGATTTATTGAGCGACGACCTCACTCATCACTCGGCTATGTTGGCCCTGCGCAATTCAATTGGACATGGATCGTCCGATCGCCAACCAAAGTGACATCACTTGCAAGGACGAGCGTTTTCGTCATGTTCTTGTTGCTTACAATAATGCCTTGCTGCAGCAATTCCCGCTCACCTCCTATATCGACGCTGCTCGTATAGACCGCCCGTGCTGAAAAGCATCCACAGTCACCGATTGGCTTATGGAATTGAAAACGGGTTTTCACTGAGATGGCAGCCTCTTTCACGACCGCTTTCTCGCCTGTGACCGTCACGCACCCAGCCAGTTTGTTTTCAAAGGCTATGCCACCGGCATCGGCAGCTCCAGCTACTCCGCACAGCAATGCAAGTGGAACTACACCGGAGATTAACTTAAGCATGAACGTATCCTTGCCTATTGAGGTGGCAACTGTTTAATGCAGCTCAGAATATCTATATTGCAAACGGGAACCTGGGACCGTGTGGCAGGCTCATTCAGCCAACGATGATATGCGCTGCGGATCTCCACGTCTTTATAATTGTAAGTTCTCGCTTTTTTATTGACACGGCTCGCTGTCAGCGCTTTCGGCGTTACAGCCATATGGGAAGCAAGTTCATTGAACTGCCAAACTTTCCAGTCTTTCTGTCGTTCGATGACCCGTACATGATAATAAGGATCATCCGGGCGCTCTGGCTGAACCTTGTAAACATCGGCCCACCGCACCCTTTTCGGTGAAACGGACAAGATGATTGTTTCCTGAAACTCCTGGGCCAATACCGGGGCAGCTACCAGAGCGCCTAGGACTGACAAAAAGAGGATGGATTTCAGCCGTTTCAACATTCACTCACTCTCACTGATGACCTGGCTTTCATTAGGGCCGAACCCAAGATGACGCGGGTTAATACGCTCTACATTACTTTTTGGCTGGCCCGGACTCATAATTATCCCGCGACCAGATTTCCGTTTGCTCTCATTCCAGAAAACAACAACTGGCTGATTGAAAAGGTCCCTCCTTGCCTTCTGTGTGAGAGATCGCAGATATCCGCCTGGTGAATTGATCGAGGCCAGTTTCTGAAGAATTCAGGCGATAGCCGTCGATGCGGATTCTGCTCCCATGAAGTGGACAGATGGTATTACCAAGTTGTTTGACTGCGGCGTTTCTTTTATCGAGGCGGCATGAATTTATCGAGCACTTTCCCTCGTTTGAAGGGGTTTCGTTTTCCGCGTGAAGTTGTCGCCTAAGCCGTGTGGGCCTATCATCGGTTTGCTCTGAGTACCGCCGATGGAGAGGACCTTCCTGCTGAACGCGATGTTATCGTGAGCAGGGGATCGGTTCGTCTCTGGATCAAGCGCTTTGGCCGACATTTTGCCGATTGCATTCGCAGAGACCGGCCCAAGCCAAACGATAAATGGATATGGATGAGGCCGTCATCACGATCAGCGGAAAGAAATTCTGGCTATGGCGGGCCATTGACGCCGATGGTGACGTACTCGACATTCTGGTTCAAGCTCGCCGCAACACCAAGGCCGCCAAGCGCTTTTTCTCCAGACTGGTCAAGCAATTCGGTGAACCGCGTATCGTCGTAACGGACAAGCTGCGCAGCTACATCAAACCGATACAACATCTGGCCCCGGATGCTGATCATCGGCCCCACAAGGGTCTGAATAACAGAATTGAGAACGCACACCGCCAGACCAGGAAGCGAGAGAAGATCATGGAGCGGTTCAAATCGCCCCGCCAAGCACAGCGCTTCCTGTCAGCCCACGATCAGATAAATACCGTCTTTCGTTTCCGCCGGTACAACCTCTCAGCCCGCTCCTGGCGACACGCTAGGGCAGATGCCTTCTGCCGGTGGTCCGACTACACTGCAGAAATGACTGTTTGAAGAAGCAGCGACCGCGCCGCCTTGCAACCAACCACAAACAACTTGGCAATACCGTCTTTGCACCTGAAAGTATCAGATTGCCGGCACCTTCCTTGCGCGACGCGCCGATGCCAACGGTCGTACCACTCATGGTGAGTGTTGTATTTGTGTCAGATATCTATTCCCTTTCCGCAGGAATTTACGGAGCGCGCATCTTGAGTAGCCACGGCTGTCACTGCTGATAGCGTTTGTCTGCCAGCATCAATTGCCTGTGGTGAATTTCGCTATTTACCAATTGACCTTTATTCCTGCGGTGGCCTTTAGAGTATAGCTGTCGGCAAAGTGACTGAGAGAGGTGTTGATGGAACCTTCGCCGAAGACTGCATATTTGCCGTCAGCCCAGGCGTAGGTTCCGCCAGCACCAATACCTGCCCATGTGTCGTCATTGTTGGTGTCGAAGCGGGTGCCGGAGACGATGATCTGCGTGCCGCCGAGAAACTCTTGATAAATGTTGGCGAGACCATAGACCTGACTATTGATCATCCGTCCGTCATTGCCGGTCCAACGCTTGTCATAATTGACTGCAAGCCCAAGGCGTCCGGTGAGGTTGTTCCCGTCGTGCAGGCTGACATTGGCCTGAAAGACATCCTGGAATGCATCGGCATTGATTGATGCCCATAGAAGTTGAGCCTGTGGGGTTAGCGACCAGTGATCGTCGATGACAATGCGCTTACCTGCTTCGAAGCTCACCGCATAGCCGAACGCCT
This sequence comes from Brucella sp. LJL56, assembly GCF_054871705.1. Lineage (NCBI taxonomy): Bacteria > Pseudomonadati > Pseudomonadota > Alphaproteobacteria > Hyphomicrobiales > Brucellaceae > Brucella > Brucella sp. LJL56. The sequence goes on along the minus strand of NZ_JBTXLQ010000003.1, from coordinate 510,143 downwards.
TGGCGCCACTGGCAAGACCGCTATTGGCCGTTTTGGAATCGAGATCGTTGTCGAACCAGGTCAGCTGCGCCTGTCCGTCAACATAAAAGCCCTTGTCGCCGTACCAGGTAGTGGTTGCGCCAAGGCTCCAGGCCTGTGTCGAAACGTTGCCATCGCCGTCGCGGGATGACATGTCGCTGCGTGCCGCGCCATATTGGCCGGTGATACCGGCGATCAGACGCCCCATGCTGCTTTCGTAGAATTCGCCATCGACGCCAGCCTGCATCTGGAAGGTGTTGATGTCCTGTCGCATACCGGCAGGCGTGGAAGATTCAAGACGATTATGCGCTCCCTCCACCCGTCCCCATATGCCGCGCGCGTTCATCATGGCGCCATTGGTGCGACCGTCGCCGTTCTGACCCGTCCAGTAGCGGTTGCCGACGCGCTCCTGCAGGGTCGGCAGTTTGTTCAGGGCCTGCATGGTCTGGGCATAGCCCTCGTAGACCGGGACATTGGCACCATACCGAGGATCAGCCGGGCCGCTCGGATCGGTGTTGCCGTTAAACTGGCTTGCGAGATACCAGTTGCCGTCATCGGGCGTTTTAGCGCCACCTTGCTGCAGTGTATAGGCATAGGCTCCGGCAACTACGGCCTTCTTGCCGTCTTTGGTGGTGTAGTCGCTGACCAGCGAGAACGTACCGTTTGATTGACCGTCGACCTCGACTACATCAATGCCATTGGTGGTCTGTGCCCCTATGCCGCCGCGGTTAACGATCTTGACATTCGTATTACCCGAGGTATCGCCGGTAATCTTGAATTTGTCGGTCTGGGAACTGTCGTCACCCAGTACCGTATTGATAACCACCGTACCGCCTTTGCCGCTATAATTGCCTGCGACCGTCAGGGTTGTTCCGGCATTGGCATTGTTCATGTTGATCATACCGGCATTGGAAAGGCCCGACAGCGTGGTATCGAAGCCATTAATGTCGAGCGTGCCGGCTGCGGCTACCGAATAGGTTGAGGAGGCTGTGTTGAAGGCCCCGGTCGCACCCTGCTGTAGCGTACCGCCGTCGACCTCGGTGATGCCGCTATAGGTGCTGACACCGGAAAGGGTTTGCGTGCCGCTGCCCGTCTTGGTCAGCCCACCGCTGCCGCTGACGATGCCGGAGAAGCTGCTATTGCTGCCCATTGTAAGCGTCAGTGTGCCGCTGCCGAGCGCGACGCTACCAGTACCGGCAAGGCCGCCGGTACTGACATTGTGGTTACCGAGATCGGCATCGGTGCTGTCCTTAAGTGTCAGAACGCCGGTGCCGAATACGGTGCCGTCGGCGCCCGCGAGGATGCTGCCGCTTGCAACCATCATGCCGCCGGAGAAAGTGTTGGTGCCTGAAAGCGTCAGTTGATCGCTACCCTTCTGCACGACCTGTCCGGTGCCAGTGATGTTGCCACTGAAATTGGAATTGGCCCCCTGGCTATGATCGAAAGCAAGGGTTCCGGTTGGAGCTGCCGCTCCCTGTGTCAGATTAACGTCGCCGATTATGCTGCCGGTCGTGCCGCCATTGCCAAGTTGCAGTGTTCCGCCCGAGACTGTCGTGCCGCCGGTATATCTGTTATCGCCGGTCAGGATTGCGGTTCCGTAGTCAGTCTTGTTGAGGCCGTCGGTGCCTCGCAGCTCGCTATCGATCGTCGCCGTTTTGCTGGCCCCCGACGCCTGCCCATCACCGACCCGGATAATCGGCTGTGCATCGGAAGACGGACTGTAGAGCACTAAAGGATCGCCGGTAACGGTATAGCCACTGGTTTGAAACTGCATCCCGGTTGCTCGCACCTGGCCGTCGCCATTGTCTATGGTGACGGTAGCGGGATGATCGGCATCGATGCCATTAAAAACTGCATAACCCTTGTTGTCGTTTTCCCAGCGCCCATTGAACGACGGACCTGACTGGCTTGGTTCTGTCCAGTTGTCATTGCTGGCGTTCCAGGTTCCCGAACCGCCATCGACGGTGCCGTTGTTGTGGTTTGCCCTGTCGTCGCCATCCCAGAAACGCAGTTCCACCCCGTCCTGATTGACGAGGTTGACTTGCTTGTCCACGGTATCGTTCTGAACCCACATATGGTCCTTGTTTCCGGGGGCAGAAGCGATAGCCATGGTTCCGGTTGCAGTCCCGGTATAGTCTATGAGAGTGGAGATGCCTGCACCGAATCCACCCATATCCTGTGTGATGTTCAAGGTGCCGGCCAGAGCGACATCACCATTGACGTCAAAGAGTGCAGTGCCGCTCGCGGCGCTGGTGCCGAGGACGACATTCATGGAACTGTTCGTTGCAAAGGTGAGATTGCCGTTGATAGTCAGCGTCTGGCCGTCACTTCCAGCTAGCGAGCCGCCATCCTTCACGCCGACATTTCCGTTGAGCGTGCCTGAACCGGACAGGGCAGCATTCTGGTTGATATTGATCTGAACAGGTGTTGTCGCACCGGCTTTGCCGAGCGTGCCGTTGACGATCACCTCACCTTGATTGATATCACCCGTTCCGGTCCAGTCGATGCTATTGCCAGTACCGAAGACAAGGTTGCCGCTGCCAGCTTTTTCCCAGTTGCCTGTACCCGAGAAACCGCCGTTTAGCGTAAGGTTCTCGTCTGTCTGGAACGTGCCGCCACCGGCACCGATTGCAACGTCATTAGTCAGAGTAATCGTGGCCGTATTCACCAAAGTTGCATTGGTCGCCCCAGCTTCCTTGTCCAAGGTTAGCACACCCGAACCAAGATTGTTGGCACCTGCGATCTTCAGCGTTCCATTTGCGACCGTCGTGCCGCCGGAATAGCTGTTGTTGCTGCTCAGTGTCACCGAACCGGTGCCATCTTGCGTTACAGAACCGGTGCCACTGATCACCCCGTTGAAGACGATGCCGTTGCTGCGATTGAAGACAAGCGTGCCGTCATTGGTGACGCCACCAGCACCATTATTGCTGACAATGCCGCCGATATCGCCTGTCGTGCCACCATTGCCGATCTGCAGCGTGGTGCCGGAATCGATCTTCGTATCGCCTGAATAGGTGTTGTTGGCCGTTACCGTCAGGGTACCGCCGCCCGTTGCCGTCAGCGAATAATTGTTGACGGAAGTGCCGGATATTGCTCCGCTCATGACTATAGCATGGCCAGACGTGTCGAAAGTACCGCCATTGGCGCCGCTTAGCACTATTGCGTGGTCGAAAGAACCGGCATTATTGAAGTCCGCTCCAAAGCGCAGCGTTGCACTATTCATCGCAATATTGCTGCTGCTCGCACCAAGGTTGGAGTTTTGCATAACGGCAACCGTTGTACTCGTGATTGCAGTGTCGCCTGCATAGCTGTTGTCCCCGCTGATCGTCACAACGCCATTGCCGTCGCCCGCCAGCACCGACACACCGCCTGCTCCGTCGACTTTGTTCGAGAGTGCATAATTGCCTGCTGCATTGATCGCAAGCGTACCCTTGCTTGTCGGCGCATTCTTGCCATTCGTGGTGATATCGCCAATGAGCGAACCATTCATTGTGCCATTGCCAAGCTGAAGTGTCCCACCAGCAATGTAGGTTCCGCCCGCATAGGTGTTGTCGGCCGTCAGAACAAGCGTTCCGCCCATCCCTTTCTGCATACCATCGCTACCGGTGAGGATTGCCGAAACCGTCGCCGTCAAAGTGCTGTCGTTGGCGTTGCCAGCACCGACTTTGATAGAGGGGACACTGCCGCCATTTGGAGCGACAAGCGTGAGGCCCGTCGCGTTGGTTTGCCCCTGAATTCTATAACCATCAGTCATGAATTGGAGGCCAGATGCTGTGACTGCACCCTGAGTGTCATCCACCGTTACCGTGCCTGCCGTGCCGGTGAATATAGCCATCTGGCCCGCGCTCCACTCACCGTTGAAATCATAATTGGGAGAATCTGTCCAATTGAGCGCATTGACATCCGCGCTCCAGATTCCGTCGCCGCCATGCACGGTACCATCGCCAATCGGGTTCACGGGGTTGCCATTCCAGTAGCTCAGCGTGGCGCCATTCTCGTTCTCAATGTAGATTTCGTGATTGATCTGGGTATGGACGTGAACCTTACTGGAATCATCTCCTGTGGGAACGTTTCCGATCGTCAGGGTTCCCGTGCTGGCGCCGTCATAGCGAAACAGATGGTAGACACCTGGCCCACCGGTCCCAAAACTATCGATATTTATCTTGGCATTGAGATCGACGTCGCCGTTCACAGTAAAGACACTGCTCGCGTCATCAGATTGATTAAACGATACATTGATGGCGCTGCCGGCCTGCATTGTAAGATTGCCGCCGAAAATCAGACCCGCAGTCGATGTCCCCGCCAGTACACCGCCGTTCTCAATGGTAGTGTTCCCGCTAATCCTGCCGCCACCTTGCAAGGTGGCGCCGCTTTTAACGCCGACAATGCCACCAAGTGTTGCACCAGTGTCTATATCCAGTGTGCCGGACACGACGTTCGTTGTGCCGGCAAACGAACCACTGTCGTCGGTGAGGGTCAGTATTCCGTTGCCATTCTGGTTCAAAGTGCCGGTGCCGCTGATCTGGCCTTCGAACTGGTAGGCTGCGATATTCTTGAAGTCGATGGTTCCGTTGTTGGCCAGATCGCCATTAATTGCACCATCCTTGGTGCCGTCGCCCAGTTGCAGCGTGCTTCCTGTATTGATCGTCGTGATGCCGGTATAGGTGTTCTGTCCTGCCAGAATAAGCGTGCCCGCACCCCGTTGGGTGAGTGAACCGGTACCGCTGATGACGCCATCAACGACCGTCGAACCCTGGTTATTGAAAACAGCCGTTCCGTTGTTGGTGATGTTGGCCTGTTGTTGACCCAACGTCGCATCCTTGGTTCCATCGCCAAGCTGCAAGGTGCTTCCTGTATCGATGATGGTAGCACCGCTATAAGCAAGTGCTCCGGTCAGAACCAGCGTTCCCTGGCCGCTGGCTGTCAATCCGCCCGCACCACTGATGCCGCCGCCGAACGTGCCGGTCTTGCCTTGAGCCGTATCGATCTCGCCATCTGATGTCAGGGTGACTGCCCGTGCAGAGGTAAGATTATCGGTTAGTTGCAGCGTGCCGCCATTGAAGATCAGCCCGCCCGCCGTAGCTCCAAGATTGGTGTCGGCACTGATCGAGAGAACACCTTCGGTGATTTCCATGCCGCCGGTATAGGTGTTGATACCGGCAAGCGTCAGCGTGCCGGCGCCGGTCTTGGTCAGCTTGCCAGATCCGCTGAATAGACCGGAGAAGGTGCTGTCAAACCCGTGCGTATCGATTGTGGCGGAACTTTTGAGTTTCACCTGTCGCGCGCTGTCGAAGCTCGCGCCAAGCTGTAATGCGCCACCATCGAAAATCAATGCGCCGATAGTCCCGTTTCCAGCGACATTATTACCAAGATTACGGTCACTGCTGATCGACAAAATGCCGCCATCAATTTCCGTATCGCCCTTATAAGTGTTGCTGCCGGAAAGTGTTACCGTGCCGCTCCCGGTTTTCAGAACGCCGCCGTCGCCGGAAATCACATTGTCGAAACTGGATGTGGTCGTGCGGGCGAATTCCAGAATCGCTCCCTGATCGACCTGAATTCCGCCTGAAACCTTTCCTGCCGCGCCGCCGAGCGCGAGAGTGCCTGCGGCAATTCTGGTTGCTCCGGCATATGTGTTGTCGGCTGTCAGAAGCAATCTGCCGTTTCCGGACTTGACCAGCGTGCCTTGCCCGTCAATTAAGCCGTTCCAGCTCGCAGCTCCGGAAACATTCAGTACTTCCTCTCCTGTTTCCAGATGAAGTGACCGCGTGGAGGAGAAACTGTCATTGCCGTTGATCTGAAGCGTACTGGCCCCGGTCAATGTCAGGTCGCTGGCGGCGGAGCCGAGATTGTTGTCGCGACCGACAATCAGTGTGCTTGCATTCCGGACTGCTGTGCCGCCAGTATAGCTGTTGGCGCCGGAAAGTGTCAGCGTGCCGCTGTTTACGGCGAAATCGCCGGAGCCCGAAATGATATTCCCAAGTTCCATCGTATCGGCTGAGGCAAGATCGACAACCAGATGGCTGTTGTTGACGATATTGCCGCCGCCGGAAAACTGAGTGCCTGTTGTCTGACCGTCGCCGATCTGCAACGTACCGGCACTGATTGTCGTCATGCCGGAATAGCTGTTCGTGCCGGTCAGGGTCGTCGTACCACTGCCGCTGATGGTCAGCCCGCCCGCGCCGGTGATCGCGCCGCCATAGGTGGCGGTTGTTGAACCTGAAATATTGAGCGTGTTGCCCCCAAGTTTGACGGTCCCGCCAGCGCCTTCAAGTGTGCCGATCATGAAATCAGCGCCGCTTGTCACGCCGCTGATATCGAGCGCGCCGGAATCTATCTTGATGAGGGGGTCATCGGCACGAGAATTGCCGGTAAAGACGAGGTTGCCACCGGTAGCCCAGAGACGCGTGTTTGAAAAATCTGTCGCGCCGCTGAAATTGACCGTGCCACCGCTATCGGCCTGCGCGGTCCAGGCATCATCGCTCAGGGTGATTGTCGTGGATGTGGCAAGATCGATGCCATCGAATGTCAGTACGCTGCCGGAGTCACCAGCATAGAAAGCGGCCGCATCCTTTCCTTGGATGATTATCGTACCTGGCAGAGCATCGTTTGCGTCGCCCGAATGGTAGGTTCTGTTGTTGCTGATATAGGCCACGATCCCTTGCGAACCGTCGCCTGTAACCTGAAGCGTCGTGTCCTTGTCGGTCGTGATAATTGAATCGGGGTCTGAAGTCTGAAGGCCGATAGCGCCATTGCCACTTGCCGAGACAATTGCGCCCTGCAGAGCAATCTGCCCGCCTCCAATCGCCCATACGGCGGCGGCACCATCGCCGGTTTCCGATATATGCGTGCCTGTTGCCGTGACCGTACCGCGATTCTGAGCTAATATAGCGCCGCTCGGAATATCCCCATCCAATAACGTGAATTTCACGGAAGCGTTTCCGATCGACAGGCTTCCGCCGTCAACCAGAATCGAATGCGTTTGCCCATTAGGGCTGCCGCTTCCTATGATCTGCACGCCGTCGTCGACCGAGGCATTTGTTCCGCCGACAATTGCCAGCGTTGCAATGTCCAGGCCGCGGTCAGCCCCGCTGGACGTCAAGATCGTATCGCCCTTGATTGTCAGGAATGAATTAGGGTCTTTTCCATCATAGTAAACGGCGTTGTTGGAGCTGTTGATCTTGACGCCATCGAGCGTCGTCTGGCCTTCGCCGACATGGACGCCGTCGGCATTTGCACCCGTTGTCTTGATAGTCACATCTGTCAGCGAGAGCGTGGTATTGTTGTCGTAGGGGCCTATCGGGGAGCCATTCGTGTAGACGACTGCGCCATGCGCGCCGTCGCCCGATGTCGTGATGGAGCCACCATTCTGGGTGATCGTGCCATAGCTCAAGGCATAAAGCCCGAAACTGTCCTGGCCGGACGTCGTGATGGTCGTATCGGTCAGATTGGCAGCATATCTATAGGTTGGGTCTGGCTGCACCAGCGAGCTTCCATCCGAATATACACCGATGGATGCCACCCCACTCGTCGTAATTGTGGCGTCGGAAATTGTAGCCAATCCATAGCCTGGGAGGTAGATTGCATAGGAATCATCGCCATCAACCGTAATTGTCCCGCCGATATATGTAGCATAAGAAGAGTTATGTGTAATAATTCCTTTAGAGTTATTTCCTTTTAAATTTATATCAACTTGATTTAGTTCAATATCTACGGGTGAAATTGATTTATTCTGCATAGAAACTCCATATGAATTATCTCCATATGCAGTTATACTTCCACCGGTCTGCTGGTAATGTTGATTTGTATCTATACTGATTCCTATCGAATGATCCTTCTCAAGAATGATTTTCGTGTTGGTTGCATTCACGACAGCAGAAGAATTATCAATCGAGATGCCATTTGAATAACTGCCATGCATTGTAATGGTGTTGTCGCCTGGAAGTTCAATCGTTGTGCTTGCTTTGCCTTTGATGCCTATTCCGCTGTCTGCGCTGATTTCAACCTGATCGCCGATCTGCAAACTCTGCGATTGCGTGGTGGTGTAAACCGTTTGCGCCTGTGCGCAAAATACCGTTGCAGGAATGCAAACGGTGGAGAGCAGCAATATCACCAGCTTGCCATGAATTTTCCGTCTGGCTTGGATGCTCCGGTTGCGCAAAGACATGGATGCCGGTTTCCCGGAAGAAGGCAATGCTGTCATGCCGAAAATCACCGTTGTCGAATCGAATTAATTTCACAATTATTTCCATCAACATGTAAATGATACGGAAATATATTCAAGATTTATTGATATTACGTATTAGTAATACTTAAATTCTGTAATGATATTCTTTATTTAAGTTTTAAATGATATAATAATATATCATAATGGCGGCGATTTATTCTGTAAGCAATATGGAGGAAATGATTCTGCTTGTTCAGTCAGGGCCTATAGCCAGCAAACTCTCGCTGGGAGTTTCTTCAGTCACTCCAAATGCCATAGAGACCAAACGACCGGATAGGAGGAGGCCCGACCGACGGCCTTGCCGCCTCAAGCGCACTGCAGCTCGCATTTGGGGCAAGGCACAATGGGCTGATATTCTGATAGCGCGCAGGTGCATCTTTGTTGCGGCAGATTGCGGTAATGCCATCGTCGCCACGGAGGCCGTCTAACAAGATATGAATTTTGTTCCCCGCAGAATAGCGCGGCGGGTGCGGCTGCACACCTTAAAACTCTGTCCGTCCAATAATTTCCGGATGCATGATTATATTTTATATTACTATAATATAATTTGTCATTGGTTTGGAGTTTCCTGTTTATTTTTTTGTAAAACCTTCTTATTCTAAAAGAAAATCAATTCATTCTTATGAATATAGTTTGTTGCTTATTTATGGATTATAAATGATGGCGTCATTTATTAATATTATTCCAATAAGGCTCATCCGGGTCTCAACGTCATGCTTGGCATTAATTGCGGTATTGTCCCAGACTCAACCTTTCTGGTTAACCGAGGCATTCGCACAAGACCTCCCGGGCAATTCGGGTGGCACAGGAACGACGACTGATCCGGGAGATCCATCGGACATCACAGCAGCTCAAGGCGGAAGCGGCAATGGTTATGGAGGAGGCGGTGCCGGTGGCGGTATTGGTGCCGCCAACACCCTGGGCGGAAGCGCTTCAATTGACGGCAATGGCGGGGATGGAGCGTTTTCTTTCATTCATGGCGTGACCACACCGGGCGGAGCGGGCGGCAGTGTTGGACAAACGACACTTGGGGCGGATGTAGTGCACGTTACCGGCGGTTCGGGCCAATCTGGTGTCAACAAACATGGGTCGGGTGGTGGCGGAGGCGGAGCCGGGCTGTTTCTCTCAGACGGCAGCTCTTTTTCTCTTGCTGCGAATTCAACTGTGACTGGCGGCATTGGCGGCGCTGGCGGTGTAGGCGCCTACCAGTCCGCGAATGGAGCAGGCGGTGGCGGTGGTGCAGGTATTTTGCTTCGGCAATCGAACCTGACCGTCTCAAACGGCGCTGCCGTCGTCGGAGGAAAAGGCGGAAATGCGGGCGGTGGCGGCGGTACATTTAAATCCGGTGGTGGCGCTGGAGGAGATGGTATCGTCATTCAAGGTGGCGCGCTCGTCAATCAGGGCTCGATAAATGGGGGTAATGGCGGGACCGACTCGAGTGCCTATAGTGATAATAATCCTGGTGCGCGAGGAGGGGACGGTGGCAGCGGCGTTTTTGTCGATGAGGGCACGTTACACAATCAAGGAGATATCGCTGGGGGTAAGGGTGGTGGAGCTTATCAAAAAGGGCGTCCCGGTACCTCGGGCTCCGGCTTGCGCGTCGGATCGGATTCCCGGGTCATCAATGACGGCACGATTGAAGCAGGAGGCGCTGACGCGAACGCGGTCGATATTCTTGGAAACAACAACACATTCGAGATTGCAAGCGGGTCGGTAATTACTGGAAATGTGGTCGTAAAGGATGGTGCCGCAGGAAACGTTTTTGCTATTGGTGGTTCCGGCGACAGTAGCTTTGATGTTTCGCTGATTGGCAGCCAGTATCAGGGATTTCAATCCTATCGCAAGGATGGTTCCAGCACATGGACCCTGACAGGAACAGGCGCCTATTCTGGTGGCTTCGACATTGCTGAAGGCATCGTGCGAGCAGGTAACGACGGCACGATATTCGGTACCGGCCTTCTAACGATAGAGGAAGGCGCGCGCGTCGATCTCGATAATTACAGCGTCGGCATAGGCGGACTTGCCGGTGAGGGCAATGTAGCGCTTGGCAGTGGTAATCTGACAGTTGATCAGGGGTTCGACACGTTGTTCTCCGGCGTGATCGACGGTTCTGGTGCTTTGACCAAAAGCGGAACCGGCACCCTGACGCTGACCGGTGCCAACAGCTATACCGGTCAGACGATAGTTTCCGGTGGTACATTGAAGCAAGGTGCGGCGGGTGCATTCAACACGGCTTCATCCGGCTATGACGTCGCGGCAAACAGCACGCTTGATCTTGGCGGCTTCTCAACTTCGCTTGCCGCGCTCGCCAATAACGGACAGGTCAGCTTTGGCGGTTCGGGCGGTGTCACTCTTAAGGTCGCCGGCAATTATGTCGGCAACGGCGGCATGATGACTATCAACACGGTTCTGGGCGGTGACGATTCCAAAACCGATATGCTTAAGGTCGGCGGCGATACATCGGGGTCGACCAAACTCTATGTGAATAATGCCGGTGGTGTCGGCGCACAGACCGTCAACGGCATCAAGGTCATTGATGTGGCGGGTTCCTCGGAAGGCTCATTCTCGTTGGCTAACAGCTATACCACCAAGGATGGCCAGCAGGCCGTTGTGGGTGGCGCTTATGCCTATACGCTGCAGCAGGGCGGTACAAACACGCCGACCGATGGTGACTGGTATCTCGTCAGCCACGTCGATGGTCCCAATCCTGGCCCGGAACCGGAGCCCCGCTATAGTGCCGGCGTCCCGGTCTATGAGGGCTATGTCCAGAACATGCTGGCGCTCAACATGCTGCCCACCCTCCAGCAGCGTGTCGGCACCCGTTACTGGACCGGCAAGAATGGTAATGGCGCGGACAATGGTGCGGCGGTGAATGAATATGGTGTGTGGGCACGTGTCGAAGGAGCGCACAACCGTTTCGAGCCCGATACCTCGACGTCACGCATGAAGCAGGACATCAACACGCTCATCATGCAGGCTGGCGTCGACGGCCAGTTCTATGAAGGCGAGAATGGCAAGCTAATCGCCGGTATTACCGGGCAATATGGACATGCCAAGGGAGATGTATCGTCGTTCCATGGCGACGGCGATATCAGCACGGATGCCTGGAGTCTCGGGGCCACGGCAACCTGGTATGGCAATAACGGCTTCTATGTCGATGGGCAGGGTCAGGTGACCTGGTTCGATAATGATCTCAATTCCTGGACTGCAAATACAGGCCTTGCCGATAGCCGCAAGGCAACCGGCTATGCGTTGAGCATTGAAGCGGGGCAGCGTATTGGGATGCAAGGTAACTGGGCTTTGACACCGCAAGTGCAATTGATGTGGTCTAGCATCGATGCCGATGCTTTCAACGATACATGGGGGAGCCGCGTCAGCCTGCATGGTGGCGACAGTCTGGTCGGACGGTTGGGCCTGGCCGCAGATTATCGCACAAGCTGGAAAGGCGATGACGGGCTGCTGGTCAATACAAGCATGTATGGCATCGCCAATCTCTACCAGGAGTTCCTCGGCGGTACGACGGTCAACGTCTCCGGTGTCGATTTCGACACGGATAATGATCGCATCTGGGCCGGTATAGGTGCCGGTGGAACCTATGCATGGGATGACGATAAATATGCTGTCTATGGCGAGGGTTCCATCAATACAGCGCTCAACCACTTCGCCGATAGCTATACGCTCAAAGGCATCGTTGGCTTCAAGGCAAAGTGGTGAGCAGGTCCTGAGAGCCGGCGCATATGGTGGCCCGCCTCCCATTGGGTATTCCGTTTGAAATGTTGGTGCATGCTTGGTCTGTTGGTCACTGCGGTTGCTGAAGCCGGTCCGTTCTGGCGCGGACGGACAGCGGCGTTAAGTGCCGGTGGCTTGTAGCTCAGCGATGAATGAGGTCCCGCAGTGCTGTAATGTTGTCTCCGGTTTTCGATGATGATCTTCGCCTCCTTCAATGTGTAGGAAATTTCGCCGTTGAGCATTTCATCGCGGAGTTTCGCATTGAAGCTCTCGTAATAGCCGTCGATGTAGGTGGTCTTCCCGCAACGCCTTGGCGATGCAATCCTGGCTAAACTCGCCGATCACGTTGAGCATGCAGATTTTCCCGACGTTGTGGGTGCGACGATCCTTGACGAGGTTGTAGGACCAGACAGGGTTGTGGTATTCAGGAGGGAGCGGGATGCACGAGTTGTTTCCAGTCAGAATCCACCGCGCTTGGGGGGATTGTGCGAGACTTTCAGCCCCTCCTTTTGCCAGATCCGCTCAACCCGATCCATTTAGCTTGGTGCGCTATGTGGAACGATGCTGGCCGAGAGCTCGGCATACCCCATGCTCGGACACTTGCAGTTCATCGATGACATAATCCACGCAAGCGCGCCAGCGGCGGGGGCTTGGAAGTCTTTCTTGGCGTTCAGCGGGCAAATGATTCACTGGATCATTTGCTTGCTCGCTTCTGCTTTGTGTCGTTTCGCTGCCATTTCTATATCCTCTATTGGCTTATAAGCCATACTTCATGAAGGATCACTTTTCAGAAGGCTGAATACCTTTTTGTTTTGACTGCTGTTGCCTCGGATGTTTTCATCATACTGAAAGTAACTATTCTGCAATATTTAGTACATTCTTATATTATCTATTTAGAAAATGCTAATTCAACTTAAGAATACATAATAGTAATATGATGGCAATAATGCAACTTCAAGCTTATTGATAATATATATGTTGAAATTCATAAATGCCCCCAAAATGATTGCAATATTTTTTTGAAGGCAGGAGCATTATGAGGCATTCGACTGAAACAGATTACGCGATTTCGTCCAACAAGTTTGCGCACAGATGTACGCAAGCAATGATAGCTCGTCTGTCGCAACGCCTGTGTTCGACCGTTTCCTACTTTGCAATTACTTTGGCTGGAGCGGCGACGATCACGTTTGCCGATCCAGTTCAGGCCGACGATTATCACTTTATAGGCACGAGCGTTGTTAAGGATAGTTGGAGTAAGCCGACTTCTTGGGCGGAGGGGGTGGCCCCTGACGGTGGAGATCGGGCAATCATATCGGGGTCAGCAACCGGAATTGTTCCCAACGGACCTGCCACCATCGGATCAATCTGGATAACCGAAACGAGCGCGTTGAAATCGTTCAATCAATTGGCAGGCGCTTCCCCCATTACAATCAATGGTCTCGACGGTGCGGGTGTACAGTCTGATTCCGCCCAGATGATTAATTTTTTCAGTCGCACAATCCTTGGTGGTGATATCGCCATAAGCGCAACCAATAAAGCCGGAGGCGGATTTAATTTCAACGGAACCATCGCAAGCTATGGAAGTGGCTTCGATACGAACGGTTATACATTGACATTTGATCCCGTTAACGCAGCCAATGTCATGAATGTAAGCGGCAGCTATGCGATACGCGGCTCTGGCAACCTCGTTAAAACGGGAGCCGGTCTGCTGAAAATCGATGGATATATCGATAATCAAAACTACCCTACTTCGCCCGCATCATATACCGGAAGCACCTGGATACAACAGGGCACGCTGGCTTTGACTGGGACTGCAAGCCTGCGAAATTCGAGTGCGGTTCGCGTCGATGGAATTTTTGACATTTCGGCCACTGCGGACGGCCAGTATGACACCTTCGAAAAGGCTGGCGGTACCAGCGTGGCGGTTCTGGCTGGCAATGGCACGATAGTGCTCGGCTCACGTAATCTCACCTTGAACGAAGGCGGCAGCAATTTTGCCGGACAAATTTCTGGAAGCGGAAAACTCATCGTCCAGCAAGGCACAACCGTCCTGTCTGGAGAAAGCACTTATAGCGGCGGAACGGATATTGACGATGCCAGGCTGAACGTGGCGAATGCCAAGGCATTGGGTAGCGGTGCTGTGAATATGCAAGGCGATGCTGCGCTAGGATTTCTGGTCAATGGACTGGTACTTGACAATGATATCCTTCTTGCAAACGGCAGCATGTCTGCAATCGATACCGACGCTTTCAGTGAAACACTTGCTGGTAATATCAGCGGTAGTGGGACCCTTGCCAAGCAAGGAAATGGTACGCTGATCGTTACTGGCACCAACAGCTATACTGGCTCCACAAATGTGCTGGCTGGCACACTGCGCGCTGGCGGCGAAAACACTTTTAGTGCCGCGAGTGTCGTTGATCTGGCAAAAGCAACCGCACTCGATCTCGGTGGCTATGATCAGACCATTGCAGGTCTTTCAAATGAAGGCATTGTGAAATTTGGTGCGAAGCCCGGAACAACACTGACAATTGCCGGAAACTATGCGGGCAATGGCGGTCTCCTTGTCTTCAATGCCGATCTTGGCGGCGATGACTCTGCAACGGACAGGCTCGCGGTCGCCGGCAATACTTCAGGCAGCTCCACGGTCCAGATTAATAACCTCAAAGGCGAAGGTGCACCGACCGTAGAGGGCATCAAGATTATTGAAGTCGGCGGAATGTCCGACGGCGAATTTGCCCTCAAAGGCGATTATGAAATCCAGGGGGAACAAGCTGTCGTAGCCGGAGCTTACGCTTATCAGCTTTACAAAAACGGTAAAGCCGACCCGACCGACGGTGATTGGTACCTGCGCTCAACGTTGAAGCCCAAAGAGGTCGATCCGGTAACGCCAACAATCCCTTTAAAGCCGCTATATCAGGCGGGTGCACCGCTCTATGAAGCTTATCCGCAGGTGCTTCAGGCGTTGAACGGCATGTCTACACTGCAACAGCGTGTCGGTGATCGCTATTGGGCTGCGGACGAAAACAATAGAACGAACAACACAGCCCGATCGTCAGTCTGGGGTCGAATTGAAGACGCACATACCAGCATCGTGCCAAATTCGACGACGACGTTGACATCGTATGATGTCGATACCTACAAAATGCAGGCTGGTCTCGATGGTCAATTCTTCGACGGCGATAGCGGCAGGCTGATCGGCGGATTGACAGCCCAATATGGCAAGGCATCGGCAGATGTTTGGTCGATATTCGGCAATGGTACTATCGATACTGATGGTTACGGGCTTGGTGGCACATTAACCTGGTATGGCGACAATGGCATTTATGTCGACGGTCAGGTTCAGGCCAATTGGTTTGATAGCGATCTTTCTTCTGTCACGGCAGAAAGAGGCATGACCAATGGCAACAAGGGCTTTGGCTATGCCCTGGGCATGGAAGCCGGAAAACGGTTTGCCGTTGCGCCACGCTGGACACTGACGCCGCAGGCACAACTTATCTATTCGTCAGTTGACTTTGACAGCTTTAACGATGGATTTGGTGCACGTGTATCGCTGAAGGATGGCGACAGCCTCAATGGCCGCCTTGGCCTCTCTGCCGACTATCGCGAAAGCTGGCAGGCTGCGAATGGGTTAATTTCCAGCGCCAAAGTATATGGCATCGCAAACCTTTATTACGAGTTTCTGGGTGGCGCCCAGGTCAATCTTGCCAGGACGAGCCTCGGCACGGAGAACGACAGTTTCTGGGGCGGCGTCGGTCTTGGTGGCACCTATAGCTGGTCTGGCGGTAAATATGTGCTCTACGGCGAAGGCTTGTTGAAGACCAGTCTTGCGCATCCAAATGACAGTTTCGGCGTAAACGGTACAGTTGGTGTGAAAGTCTCATTCTAAAGCATTCGGGATGCGCGTCCCGTAAGGCATTACTTTTGCTCAAGCGGACAGGTGGTGACTAATTGGCGTTGTCGCCACCTGTATATTCTTTTTACGGCAACGTTCAGGTAACGGTGCCATCGCGGCAGTGATTATGACACCTCTTGTTTCCGCCGTCCCGGCCCAAGCGCAAAGCATCGAGATTGGACCTGATGACATTCAGGTAAACCCGGATGGAGAACGTCGGATAGATCCTGATCGTCGCTACGATCGTGATGACGTCAGCGAGCGCACGGCCGCAAGGATCGCGCGCAACGAAGGAATGGACGAAGTTGAAAGCGTTTCACGACGTCGAAACGTATTCGTCGTCAGGGGAATAGACCGTTGCGACAACGATATGCGCGTGGTGATCGATCATCGTACCGGCGAGATGCTTGAGGTGCGCTAGAGGCCACGGCCTGTAGGTATCAGGTTTGGGTGCGATTTGCGCCGGATTTGTTCCTGAGCATGAGAGCAGACTGCCGTAGAGTAACCCTCTGCGACACGCGTGACGCATTTCGGGAAAATTTCACCTCGTCCCGACGGGATGTCATGAGAATAGGCAAACTCGGCATCGCAAACTCTGAATGGGAACGCCCACCTGTGGCCTGCTCGTAAATCAGGGCGGTTCTCATCCGATCACGTTCGAAAGCTAGAGCGGTTCCAGTTAAAAACGGAGTCGTGAAACCGCTCTATCTATTTGTTTTCAAGCATTATCCAACGCATCAAAGCGGAATAAGAAATCAGTCCAGTAAATTGATTTCCTCGCGTAGATGCATCGTACTTTTGCTGGAATGCTCTAATTCTGTTACCGGCCGCAGAAAACGTGTTCCTTACCTGCAGCTTCCACGCTCATCGCATAGCCGAAGGCCTTGGCGCCGTTCGCCAGAGACGAGTTCATATCATCGGAAGACGGGTCATTGTCGAACCAGGTAAGCTGGCCCTGTGTATCCACATAGAAGCCGTTATAGCCATACCAGGTGGCCGTCGCACCGAGGCTCCAGGCATTGGTATCGGTATAGTCATCACCGAAGAACGAACGCGATTTGCTATGCGCCGTGCCATATTGCCCGGTGATGCCGGCAACCAGCTTGCCGTTATCATCCTCGTAGAACTGGCCGTCGACGCCTGCCTGCATGATGAAGGTATTGATGTCCTGCTTCAAGCCGGTGGCGCTTTGCGGCTCAAGCCGGTTGTGCGCTTCTTCGATGCGCGCCCACACACCGCGACCGTCAGTCATGGCGCCGTTCGTCTGGCCATCGCCATTCTCGCCCGTCCAGTAGCGGTTACCCACACGCTCCTGAAGGGTCGGCAACTGGTTCAGAGCCTGCATGTTCTGCGCATAGCCCTGATTGACCGGAACACCGGTACCGTAAAAAGCTGTCCATAAAGTGGAAATCGCAATCGATGCAGCGACTTACGCGTGCAGGACGAATTATCCTGCTGATTTCGTCCGCACCCGTCATGTTGCGATTGCTGATGGCAAATGAAGCAGAAGGCTATTGGACAACAATGCTTCACTGTAGAGATAAAGGATAGCGCATCCCGACAGACGCTGCCATGCACCTGGATCGAGATCACGGGCGATCTCCTACGCTGTGCCGGCGACCGGAAGCTTCCGGACCACGAGCCAAAATGGTGGTCCGGTTTGACCTCAAATACTTAGCGGGCCAACACTCAAACCTTCCCACCAGGGTGTGTGCCAAGCTACCAAACGCTACCGAAGGCGCCACGCATTTGCGATACGTCTCATCGACGCCAGGGACGTACAGATGAGTTGAGTTCTGAAATGTCACATTCCGTGCGCCGACCATCACGACCGAGCCGTCGATAGCCACAGCAGCGTGGATCCATACACCAAAGCTCATCGGTTGTGGGACATGCCCTTAAAAGCTCCAGAGTAGATCAGCTTTCAGCGACTGATCGCGTGAGGTTTGAGAAAACTGGCCCGAATAGGTCAGGCCCAACTGCGCATTGTCGGCTATGTTCATGCCGATGCGCGCTTCAGCGATCAGAGCATTCCGTGAAATTGGCAGGCCCGTGACAGCGAACGGCGCTTCACCCTGCCCAAAAAGCATGGTGCTGTTGGCAGCAATATCTCCGTCCGCACGCCGCCAGCCGAGCACCGTTGAAAGGTTAAGGGGCGCTGATCCGTTCAAGTCGAAATGCGTTTCGGTTCGCAGGCCAAGCGTCGATATCAAGCTGTTCATGGAGTCTGTTCGATAGCTCAATGCTGCAGCATTTCCATTCTCTGTTCCATTTGATCCGCCCAGATGGACCCATGCCAGACTGGCAAAAGGCTCCATCATTGTCGCTCCAACGGCGTGGCCATAACCGATGTCAACAAAACCCTGCACCGATCTGGTCGTGTGTTCGCTGTAAGTATGGTCTGAAAAGCCCGAGAAATTCATATTACGGGTGACGTCCTGTCTATACCAGGTAATCGCACCGCCCAGATTCAGGCGTACTGGACCGGCTTTGGTGCCACCATAAATCGCCGCATAATAGTTCTCACCTTGTGACGATGCCGTCAAACCGTCAATTGTCGTATGGCTATACCCACCAGCCATACCGATCTGCCACAGGCCGATTGGAGCATCAGCTCCGAAGAACACTCCGCTTGTTCTTGTGTCGAGATCATCGAACCCATGGCCCGTGTAGTTGCCGCGAGTTCCAAAACCCTGCGCCCAAAGTGTGACGTCGGAATTCTCGATCTTGTGTGCTTGTGGGCCAACGCTCGTTTCGGTATCGGCAAAGGCTTGCCGCAGACGTGTGCCTATCGCGTCGCGCACATAGCGACTCGTATCGATCAATATGGCTGGCGAGGATGCATAAACATCTCCACTGAGGCTACGAAAGACAGCATCGCCCTGCGTCTCTTGCAGTTGCAGCACCGCGTTGTAAACAGGATTGTCCTGCCCCAGATACTCAATGGCTTGTGCTGTTGCCTTACCGTTTGCGGTCGTCGCTGCATCTACAAAAGTGCGAGCATTGCGATTGATATCGATAAAGACGCTGTTTGCGCTATATTCAGCCGAAATATCGAAGAAAACAAAGGGGTCGATCAGTTCAGCAAATTGTCCCGAAACAGCACCGGCTGACAGAACCAGTCTCCGCTCACCCGCACGCAGATTGGAGCCGTTGACAATCAGCCTGCCGCCGAGAAACGCATTGCCGGAAATCGCCAGCCGACTGGATTGCTCACCCTCGATGCGGATCGCCAGCGTTCCATCGCGCCGTTGCCCGAACTGACCGTCAATCGAGAGCGTGCCAACAGAGTTCAATCCGCCCGGAGCGATTAATCCGTTGAGATTATAAACACCGTCATAGGTCAAGATATCGCCAGTTCCTGACAATGCTCCACCATTCAGCAGGACATAGCTCGTATCCAGTGTACCATCCACGACAAGCCGGCCGGCATTGATCTCAACGTCGTGCCATACAAACATGTACTGATCGAAAGGCAGATCGAGCGTAGCTCGGGGATGCGATATAAACAACGTATCCAGGGTTGGATTGGTATCCACGGTTATTGTTCCGGCGCTGGCCAGAAGCACGTTGTAATAACGACCTGCGAAGCCATAATTCTCGAAGTTTCCGTCAATGTTCTGTGGCACAGAAACAGCCCGACCTTCGAGGTCCTTCCAGGCGGATATATCGCTCCAGTTAAAATTACCGGGCAATGCGGCGACATATCGGGTTGGATTATTTTCATGAATCCAATCGAGGTAGTCGGCAACGTTGGTCCACGCATTCGTGGCTCCGTAGCCGAACTGAGAGGCACCCGTATAGTTCTCCACCCAGCTAGCGATGCCAATTTGAACGAGACCACTTGCTGTTTCGACGAACAGTGGGCCACCGCTATCAGTAGGGGCGGTTCCCGCTTGCAGATAGGGCACCAGCTCATCCGATGTCAGAGGGTTTGCAAACATACCGATAAGGAATTTTTGCTCGTCGTCTGACCAAAATTCACTGCCGGACAGGTATCCATAAAAATTGGTTTCCCCGACCCTGCGTTTAAAATCATAGGGTCCGGTCTCTCTGTCGGGCGGACTGGACCCGGTGCCGGTTGCGCCATAGCCGACGAACTTGAGCCGCGTGCCGATGTCGGGCAGAGCGACGCCCGGAGCTGTCAATTGAACCGGGGTCCCACCCCAATAGCCATAACGCATTGTGACAAGAGCCACATCATTGGAAAGCGAAAAATAGTCAAAGCCCGAATGTACGACAACACCGGCCGCATAACTGAAGCCGTCGGTTGGATTGAGAGCGTCGGGCGAGAATTCAATCGTGGTTTGCGGAGACCCAATCAGTTGTCCCTTATCCCCCATCATGCAATGGGCGGCGGTTAACATGACCCGTGGAGCAATCAAGGTACCCGAACAGGTCCCGCCATCGTCAACCGGCATACTGATGAGGCCTACATTGGAATAGACGTTATCGCGGTCATAATAGTTGGAATAACCGCCGACGTCGGCGGCGAGTTGATCATTCAGGACGACGGCAAAAGCGGAAGAGGTTACGGGCAAAAATCCGCATATAACAACGGAACTGATCCAAACCCGATGCAGCATTATATCCCCCACCCGAACCCGGCATGACTATATAAAAGCTTTTCTAGAGTTGTCGATGCATTATTAGAGATTTATGCTTATATTAAACAGCCAAATTAGCTTTCTATACACGTTCGCAGCAAAGAAGATCTCAGGCCCTTTCTTGTAGCCAGAAGGTGGGTTTTCATCGCACAGCCATGGCGGGTACCGTCGAGAGAGACATGAAGGCGCGGTATGATTTTCTGATTATATTGGCCTCGACGTGCCGCCTAGAGTTATTCCCAGCTTTGGTGCATGGATCTGAATTGTTGAGAACGGAATGCATAGGATGGTCGGTTAGCGGGGGTATTTTGATTTTATGGAAAGCCATCATGCCTCCCAAGCACAACGCTGCCCGCCGTCACACGACACCAAGACAGCAGTTCAAGGTGACGAATTGGCCGACCTGTGAGGCTGGTTTGCGCCAGCGCAGCAGCATCACCTTCTGGCTGAGCGAGGATGCCATTTCCAGATGGTATGCCGATCGGCGCAGGATGCCGGGTGGACAGCCGCCTTATTCGGACCTGGCCATTGAAGCCGCTGATGTGCAGTCTGGTCTTCGCTCAACCTTTACGGCAGATCGAAGGGCTGATGGCTTCGCTGTTTGCGTTGATGGGCGTCGATCTGCCGGTGCCTGATCATATGACCCTGAGCCGACGCCGTGGTCCGTTGCATATCTCCAGAAAATGGCGCGATGACGCGGCAGACATGCATGGGGCACCCATGCCAGCGGGCCTGGCACATCAAGACGATCCTCGAGCATGACCGGCTCGCCCGGCAAGCCATGACTGATTATGGCAAACGGTCAAGGGCGAAAACCACGATAGGCCGGTTCAAGGGCTGCATCGGAAACCGGCTTCGCGCCCCTTGAGATCGTGGTCCGCCTGAATGGCGATGGGCCCTATCGCCGTTGGTGAGGAATGTCCGCAAAGAATCTTGACTGGCGATTAGTTCAACAATCCAAAGATTTATATGGGCTGATACCGTCTGAATCAAATTAAAACCGAGATATCGCTAACGCCCATCCCCTCACGGATATGTCGAGAGAGTTCTTCAACGAACTTGTCCGGGTTCGTCGCATGTGCAACGAGCCGCGCATGCCGGTCTGCTATTCCCGAAATATTCAACTCATGTTTCTGGACATTGAGCATGGCCAGTTCAATCTGATCCTGTAATGCATGATACGAGTCTAGAAGACGCCTGTGATCGGCGCACTCGATCAATACCTCATGAAAGCGACGGTCTGCCGCCGCCAGCGCCTTGAGGTCGCGGTTCTCTGCAGCTAATGCGATAGCAGGTATGGCCGCCGCCAAAGCGGAAGATGTATAACTTCTTTGAAGTGCGAGTCGTGCTCCCATGACTTCAAGAGCCGTACGTAAGGTGGCGAGTTCGAAAATATCTCGTTCGTTAAAGCTCACAACGATGTAGGAACGGTTGGGTGACTTCTCGATCAATCCACCTCTCTCGATTAGTCTGAGAGCCTCGCGTAGCGTTGCACGGCTGACGCTGAGCTCTGATGCGACGCTCGATTCGCGTATCCTCTGCCCGGCTGGCAGTTCCCCGCTTAGAATTTTTTCTCGCAAACTGGCGACCAGGATCTGCACCATGTCACCAGTACGTCCTTGCTGATCGTTGTGCTCGTCTGAGGGCGTAAATTTATTAGACATGGCTCCATCTTTCCGGTATGTGTCGACAATAAAACAAAAAGTGCCGACACTTTTATATCGGGAACATTTGGGAAAGTCGATTCCCATGGAGGAGAAATTATGGATGAACACATCGCCCGACAAGTGACTCGCAACATAATGCCGCTGCTCGGGATCAGCTTTTTCGTGTCAATTCTGGACCGCGTGAACGTCGGGTTCGCGTCGCTAACAATGAATGCGGAAATCGGTCTTTCCGCGGCCGCCTACGGTTTTGGCGCAGGTATTTTCTTTCTCGGCTACTTCGTATTCGAGATTCCGAGCAATCTGATTTTGCAGAAGGTCGGCGCGCGCCGATGGATAGCGCGTATCATGGTCACGTGGGGCATTCTGTCCATGTGCATGGCTTTGGTGCAAGGCCCCTATTCCTTCTATGCGATCCGTTTCCTACTCGGGCTTGCAGAAGCCGGTTTTGTTCCCGGTGTCGTCTATTATATGAACCAGTGGTACACGAAACGCGAAATTGGCAGGGCAACAGCAATCTTTTTCGCCTTCGGCCCTGTTGCAAATGCTGTCGGTGCACCGCTTTCCACAGCGTTGATCGAAGCCTTTGACTGGCGCTGGATGTTTATCATTGAGGGAATACCTGCCATCATTCTCGGCGTTATCGTCTTTCTCAAACTGCCTGATCGCATCGAAGACGCGAAGTTTCTAAACAATGACCAGAAAGGCGTATTGCGCGCACAGTTGCAGGCGGAAGGCAATTCAGCCACGAAACATGCCTCGCCGTTGTCTGCGTTAAAGGATTTGCCTACGCTTGCGCTCGCGTTCCAGTATTTTCTTATCCTGACAACCGGCTATGCGCTCAACATGTGGCTGCCACGAATCGTTCGTGAACTGGGTGTCCAGACGTCGATGGTGGGCTGGGTGGTGGCTGTCCCCTATATTGCCGCCGCTCTAGCGATCTATTTCTGGAGCCGTTACACGAAATACACGGATGATCGCCTGTTTTATGTGCTCATTCCCTGTGCTCTAGGCGCATTTGGGTTTGTGATCGGCGCTTTGACGACAAACCCGCTGCTTTCGATGTTCGCATTCTGTTGCGTTGCGGCGGGCATCTATGCGGGTGGGAGCGCCTACTGGGCGCTGCCACGACCTGCAGTATCAGGCGCTGCGGCGGCAGCCGCGATCGCACTGGCGAACTCACTTGGCAATCTCGGCGGGTTCACCGGTCCCTACCTGTTCGGAATCATTCGCGATACGACGGGTAATTACGAATATGCGCTTTTCGTCGCTGCTGCTTTTCTACTGTCAGGTGGGCTCATGAGTTTCGTCAACATCCGTCTGGCGCGGCGGCGTGAGGCGCTACTTTTTGCTGCCCGCTAAAGCTGCGTGGAAGGGAAAGAAATTTCATTCTTCTAACGCTTTTAAAAGGAATGGATTCATGGAAAGTTTTCGTGCTCGCTGCAAGGCACGCTCACCGCTGATGGGGACGTTTTCCGCTATCCCCCATCCTGTCGCGGTCGAGGTGACGGCGGCCACCGGGCTTGATTTCGTCTGCATAGACTGGGAACATTCGCAGATCAGTCGTGAGCGTATTGAGGATCTGATCCGGGCTTGCGATGTTCACGCTGTGCCGGCCATGGTCCGGGTACCGGGTCATGCTCCGGAAGCGATTGCGGCTGTGCTTGATGCCGGTGCGCAAGGTGTTCTTGTGCCGCGCGTATCAACGGCTCACCAGGCACGGGCCGCAGTTCAGGCAACGCGCTATCCGCCGACAGGCACTCGAGGGGTTGGGCCCGGTCGCGCCGCGGCCTATGGCTATCGTATTCCAGACTATCTGACCGCAGCAAACGATGCCATCGCTTTGGCGATCCAGGTCGAAACGGCTGAAGGTCTGGCCAATATCGAAGAGATCTCAGAAGTTGATGGTGTCGATGTGATCTTCATCGGCCCCGGAGACCTGTCCGTTTCCATCGATGCGATGGGGCCGAATGGTCGCGAAAAACTTGTTGCTGCGATTGAAAAGATCACAAGAACAGCAATTTCTGCGAACAAAGCTGTAGGCATTTTCCGCCCGGATACAAGCGACATCGCCGTTTGGTACGGGAAAGGAATCTCGTTCTATCTGCTCGCAAGCGATACGATGTTTCTCGGCGCTGCAATGGCGGGAGGCATATCGCAAGCGCGAGCAGCTATCACTGAAACGGAAAGGAAATCCGCATGAAGATCGTCAAGTGTGATGGCGTTCTCACAGTTGAGCCGGAACAATATGCATATCTTGCAGGGCTCGATGCGACCTTCATCGAAAAAACGCTTCTTAACGAAGACGATCTGATTGAGCATTGCTACGATGCGGATGCGTTAATGATCTTGCGCGAACCGGTGACTGAGCGTGTTGTAAAGGCGCTGCCAAAACTTAAAGTCATCGGTCGCTTTGGCGTGGGGCTCGATTCCATTGATGTCGAGGCCTGTACGCGGGCAGGGGTTCAGGTCACTTATGTGCCAGACTCCAATCTAGACGAGGTTAGCACTCACGCTGTGGCAATGATGTTGGCTCTCGCTCGCCGGTTGAAGCGCTACGACACTGCCGTGCGCGCGGGACGCTGGCAGGCTATGGTGGAAGGCGAGGGAATTATCCGACCTTCGCATCAGAAGCTTGGCTTGATCGGTTTTGGTCAAATCAGCCGTATGACAGCACGCAAGGCTGCAGCATTCGGCTATAAAGTCATTGCATACGACCCCTATATGGTTCCAGAATCCATTGCTGCGACCGGTGTGGAAGCAGCCACGTTCGAAGAGGTGATAACTCAATCCGATATTGTTTCGCTTCATGTTCCCGCCACGCCCGAAACACAGAATATCATCTCAAAAGACGTGCTCGCACGAATGAAGAAAGGTGCGATCCTGATCAATGTTTCCCGCGGCGGCCTTGTGGATGAAGGAGCGTTAGCAAACGCCCTGAAATCGGCACATCTATCTGGCGCGGGTATCGATACGCTTGTCCAGGAACCGCCAAGGCCAGACAACCCGCTTCTGCGCGTGGAAAACCTTCTTCTTTCTCCTCATGCAGCACATTATTCCAAGCAGTCTTATGCAGAGGTGAGAAACAAGGTTTTTGCTGATGTTGCCGCTGTTTTGCGAAATCAGACACCAAAATACGGAATTAATTCAGTCCACAAGGAGACATGATCTTCTGGGGTCATGTCGCTTCTGATATTTGCGAGAACAATGGTGTCGACGCCATTTTATATCAGAGTTATAAGCTGTTACGTCTCTTCCGCCTTAGGCGGGGGAGAGCATCTTGAGCTTGTGTAGCACGTATTCACTACCCGCCTTAGCGAGACCACGAGTGATGGTATCTGCGGCGTCTATAACTCAAGCGGTAATCGATACCGAAGTGCGCATAGACTGCCATGGGAAAGTGAGAAAGATTTGAAGATAACAAACAAAATCTCTCCGCATTCCCTCCAATGGCGGTGCCTTTGACCACCATCGTCGGCGACGTGTTTCGTTGATGAGCCTAACTTTTAGACTTTTGGCAGCTTGGCCAAAGCCCACGGGCGCAAGGAAATACTCCAACGGTCCCGCCGA
The DNA here is from genome assembly GCF_054871705.1 of Brucella sp. LJL56. Taxonomy (NCBI): domain Bacteria; kingdom Pseudomonadati; phylum Pseudomonadota; class Alphaproteobacteria; order Hyphomicrobiales; family Brucellaceae; genus Brucella; species Brucella sp. LJL56. The sequence continues at coordinate 484,436 of NZ_JBTXLQ010000003.1, read as the reverse complement.
AATGAGCCACACGGTTCAAAACCTTTGTAAATTCACACAAAAAGCAGACTGAATGGCATTCCTCGTTGCAGATTGACTTACTGTTAGAGCGCGTTTCGATCTGATTGAATCAGATCGGCGCTCTAACCTCTTTTATTTGAAGCATAATCTTATCGATCCTCGTTTCATTCCGGTCGGATTATGCTCTAGTCAGCAGCCCCAACGCCGCTTTTCCAAATATTACCGTTGACGAAAGGAACAACCTTCTTCATTATAAATGCAATATATAAAATTGCAATGCAATACAGATACAATGGGGAACAATCCATGACTTTCGCTACGGATACCATTCCCGTTCGGTCCAATATGGACCGCAACGCGAAAAAGGCCATTTGGGCTGCTTCAATAGGGAATATGCTGGAATGGTACGATTTTGGCGTCTACGCCTTTCTGGCTACCACGATTTCGGTAAAGTTCTTTCCTTCAGATGATCCGACGGCGTCGTTGCTCGCAACCTTTGCGGCCTTTGGAGTTGGCTTTCTTGCGCGGCCGCTTGGCGGTGTGGTAATTGGCCGTCTCGGGGACACGAAAGGCCGTAAGTTCGCTCTGGTGCTGACCCTGATCATGATGGCAGTTGGTACCATCGGGATCGGTATACTGCCATCCTATGAGCAAATTGGTCTGCTGGCCCCGGCATCGCTGGTCGCGTTGAGAGTGGTACAGGGTATTGCAGGCGGCGGTGAATGGGGTGCTTCTACAGCCTTTATTATTGAATGGGCTCCCAAAAATCGTCGCGGTTTTTTCGGTTCTTTCCAGCAGGTAAGTACTGCGGGGGGAACCCTGCTTGGCTCCGCTGTCGCTGCGGTCCTGACGACTCTGATTTCTACGGAAGATATGATGTCGTGGGGATGGCGAATTCCGTTTTTGCTGGGTGCTGCATTACTCGTGGTTGGAGTGTTCATTCGCAGGAGCGTGGATGAGACCCCAGCATTCGAGGAAGCGCAGTCGGCTGCCGATCTGGCGCCAGAGCCCGAAATCAGCGGTCCACGCTTAGGCCTGCGCGCCTTTGGCTTCACAATCTTCTGGACCGTCGCCTATTATACATTGCTGGCTTACATGCCCACGTTTACGCAGAAATATGGTGGTCTCTCAGCGTCACAAGCGCTTTGGGCAAATACGGGTGGACTGATCGCCATGATTCTAGCGGTGCCACTTCTTGGTCATCTTTCGGATAAGATTGGCCGCAAGCCTCTTTTGATTGGAAGCACCCTGGCTGCGATCGTGTTGGTCTACCCTCTTTTCTCGCTTATCGCGGACGGCGCGTCATTTACTACAATACTGGCAGTCCAGATCGTATTGGGAGTGGTGATGGCTCTTTATTCCGGGCCTGGACCCGCCGCCATCTCAGAAATATTTCCCACTCATATGCGGTCAACATGGATGTCGATAGGATATACGATGGCGGCCGCTATTTTCGGTGGTTTTGCTCCCTTCATGGCAACGTGGCTGATCAAGGTAACGGGATCGCCGCTATCACCGACTTACTTTTATCTTATCCCGGCCGCACTCATCACGATGCTGGTTCTTTCCCGCTTGCCTGAAACGGCAAAGTCAGAACTGAGGTAATGGAGAACTTCATGAGCGATTTTGAAACTTTGAAACCATGGCAGTGGCCTGATGACGTCTGGCGCAATCGCGTCAACAAAGTTCGTGCGGGAAAGTCACTGACCCCACCATGGCCGAATGGCAAACGTTGCGCAATCGCGCTCTCGTTTGACGTCGATCATGAAACCAACGAGCTGAGGGATGGTGGTAAATCCCTCGGGCGCTTGTCATGGGGACAATATGGCAACCGTCGGGGAATGCCTCGCGTCCTTTCCCTCCTGAACAAATACGATATCAAAGCGAGTTTCTATGTTCCCGCTGTCGTTGCTCAGCTATATCCGGAAGAGCAGAAAGCGGTAGTCGACGCCGGACATGAGATTGGGATACATGGCTGGATTCATGAATTGAATTCCATCCTTCCCGCTGAAAATGAACGTGATCTCATGCTGCGGAGCGCGGATATGCTGGAAAAGATCACCGGTATCCGCCCTGTGGGAATCCGCACACCATCATGGGATTTTTCCGACAGTACACTTTCCATCATTCGCGAAATGGGTTTGCGCTACGACTCGTCCCTGATGGCTGACGACAATTGCTATGAGTTGATGGAAAACGGGGAGCGAACTGGAATTGTCGAAATACCTGTAGAATGGATCAGAGACGACGCTCCATACTTCATGATGAGCAGGTTTGAGTCTTTGCGTCCGCACATAGGACCGGAAGACGTTCTTGCCATATTCATGAGAGAATTTGAGCAGGCCTACGAAGAAGGCGAGCTTTTCCAGCTCACCATGCATCCTCACATCATCGGATATCGGTCTCGCATATGGATTGTTGAGGAGCTTATTCGGGCTGCCCAGAGCAAAGGCGATGTGTGGTTCGCTACACATCGGCAAATAGCAGAGTACGTCGCTCAGGCTATTTAACCCGTATATCCTTTGGTCAAAGTCGGTGAGGCGCGATCAGCGTCCTCGCCTCCTCTGGACACGCCCGGTTGTGCGTGTCCAACCGTCCCTGATGAATAACTTATTCTGTAGGCGATAATGAACTCTCAGCATATATCCAACGAATACAAGATCGCGGGCATTGGTTCGACTATCAGCATTAAAGTTGATCAATGGGGTGTTGCCCATATCGAAGCGGCCAACCTGTACGATCTTTTTTTTGCGCAGGGATGGAATGTCGCGCGGGATCGCTTGTGGCAGATTGATATCGCGCGGAAGAGAGGGTTGGGGTTGCTCGCTCGGGATTTCGGGCCGGGATATCTTGAGCAGGACCGGGCATCGCGATTATTTCTCTATCGCGGCGGGATGGACGCAGAGTGGAAGGCATATGGGCCGAATTCAGAAGAGATATGCACTGCGTTTACCCATGGCATCAATGCTTATATCGATGGTTGTGACGCAGGCAATTTCTGTCTTCCGCCGGAGTTTGAGCTTCTCGGGAACCGGCCAGATCGCTGGAAACCGGAAGATGTTGTTCGGGTCAGGACACATTCGCTGACGAGAAATGCCTCATCAGAGGCGCTTCGCTCAAAAATATTTGCACTGGCTGGTGGCCAACTAGCCTCGAAGCTGGATGGACTGCGCAAAAAGCTCTCCCACAGTAAGGTCCCTGAACCAGTAGATGGCTTTGATCCGGCGATCATATCAGATCGGGTTCTACGCGATTTTCAGCTTGCTGTAAGCCCGGCGACGTTTTCAAACGAACGTCTGGCCGTAAGTCTTGAAGAAGCCCAAAGTTGGACTTCTGTTTTACCGACCGGCGAAATTGCCAGAGCCTCTTTTGAAGAAGGCTCGAACAATTGGGCCATTTCCGGAGACAAGACCGCTACGGGCCGCCCAATTCTCGCTCTCGATCCACACCGCACGCATGTGCTGCCATCGATCCGCTATGTCGTGCATCTTGCAATGCCCGGGTTCGATGTTGTTGGTGCTGGTGAGCCAATGGTTCCTGGCATATCAATGGGGCACAATGGAACAGCGGCATTCGGCCTTACAATTTTCGGCGCGGATCAGGAAGACATATACTTCTACGAGACATCTGAGGATGACCCATCGTGCTATTTCTATAAAGGAGGATGGGAGAAATTCAAGATCGTTGAGGAGCGGCTTCCAGTAAAGGGGTACGACGATCAGAAGATCGAGTTGAAGTTCACCAGGCATGGTCCTGTCATATATGAAGACCGTGCGAACAACAGAGCTTTCAGCCTGCGGACGGTATGGATGGATGCAGGCATGGCTCCCTATATGGCGAGCCTCGCCGTGATGAGGGCGCGCAACTATGCTGACTATACGGCGGCGCTGGAAGGGTGGGGCTGTCCGTCCGTTAATCATGTTTATGCAGACACCTCCAATACAATAGCGTGGAAGCCTTCAGGAGCTGCTCCAATCAGAAAGAACTGGGATGGCTTGATGCCTGTTCCCGGAGATGGCCGCTATGAGTGGGAAGGATACTTGTCGCCGAGTGAAACACCGGCGGAAATCAACCCGGAACGAGGCTTTATTGCCACGGCGAACGCAATGAATATTCCCGACGAATGGACGAAGAATAATGTTCCTATCGGGTATGAGTGGTTGGATAGCAGCCGTCACGACACCTTGCATCAGAAGCTGGCATCAGAGCAATTACTCACGCTGCAAGACAGCATTCGTCTCCAAGCTTCGACCGTTTCTCCAATCGCTGTTCGAATCCTGGGCAAACTCAAAGAAGTGTCTGAATATCTTAGCAATGAGCCTTCCTGGCAGTTGCTGGAGTTGTGGAATGGCGATCTTGAGGCTAGCTCATCATCAGCAGCCCTCTTCGAAGTCTGGCTTACTAAACATCTCGGCCCGTTCATTGCTAAGCTTGAAGGGGCTGATGACAAGGTGCTTCCGCTTCTTCTACCTCTTGATCCTCCAAGTGTCGCGGAGTGGATCGAAAATGCAACGTTCGACGGCGAGACACTCGGTGCCTTAAGGCAAACCCTGGCGGCAGCGTTTATTGAGTGTTCCCAACTCTTGGGCCAGAAACCATCGGAATGGTCATGGGGGCAACTGCATAAGTTGCACCTCTACCATCCCCTTCAGAAACTCACCGATCATAACTGGTCGCCTGGTCCGGTCGCCCTTGGTGGCAGCGGCTCTACCCTCAACTATGCAACGTATCGTTTGAGCGATTTTAACGTTATAGGCGGGCCCTCGGTACGAATGGTTATTGATGTAGGCGGTTGGGATAACAGTCTTTTTATCAACAATCCGGGGCAAAGCGGAGTGCCTGGATCTGTGCACTTCGCGGATCTTGGCAAAAGCTGGCAAGACTGCGAACTCAAGCCGCTCCTTTATTCCCGAGACAAGATTGAGGCACACACGACGGCCGCGATAAAGCTCGTACCTGCTGATCGGAAGATCCGGCAAAAAGACAATAACCGGTGAATGCAAAAGTCGTGCAACGTTAAAAGAGGGTTCTTAGATGGCACTCGCAATCGTGACAGGAGCTGGAGGCGGGATTGGTCGCGCTACTGCTCGAAGGCTTGCCTTAGATGGTTTTCAGGTCGCGTGCTGTGATCTCAACTCTGAGGCGGTGGAGAAAACTGTAGCGCTTGTCAAGCAGGACGGATGTGCTGCCTTTGCAGCTTCATTCGACCTGACGGACGAAGGCGCGCATCGGGATTTTCTGTGTAAGCTAAGCGCTAGCCCGGTTGTTCTCGTCAATAATGCAGCCATCTTTTCCGTGAAGCCGTTCGACGAAATCAGCGGTGACGACTTCGATCAACAGTACATCGTCAACGTCTCGGCTACTTTCCGCTTCACGAAAAATGTTCTGCCCTCGATGCCGGATGGCGGCCGTATAATAAATCTCACTTCGAGAGCAGCCTTCGGTGGTCGGGGCACCGCTCACTATAGCGCGTCAAAGGGAGCGGTCATAAGCATGACGAAGTCATTGGCTCTGGAGCTGGCTCACCGGTCAATATGCGTTAACGCTATTGCTCCTGGAGCGGTCCTTACGGACATGCTGCTAAAAAGAGGCGAAGCGTGGAAAGACATGGTTGCCGATCAACCAATCAAACGCGTCGGGACCCCCGAAGACATCGCCAATGCCGTAGCCTTTTTTGCGGATGAACGCGCGAGTTTTATTACGGGGCAAGTCCTCGTTGTGGATGGAGGTCGCTCTGTAGGTGGTGCGCCGACATTTTGATCAAGGAGGATGACATGAACGTCGAATATACGTCGTTGCAGGGGAAATGGGCAGTCGTAACCGGTGGCGCACGGGGTATAGGGGCTGCAACATGTCGTGCCTTGGTGCATGCTGGTGCCCGCGTTGTTGCGGTCGATGTGCTTGCTGAGGATCTTAACCGCCTTTGCGAGAGCGAAGAAAATCTATGGCCTCTTATTGCAGATGTGTCTGATCCCGAATTGCCAGAGCAATTGGAAGATATTTTCGAGAAGTTGCAGGGTGATATAGATATTCTGGTCAATAACGCCGGCATTGGAAAAGGCCATCATGCTCTGGATACCACCGATGAGGAGATGCACCGATATCTCGATGTCAATCTTGTTTCAGCGTTCCGGCTGTCTCGATGGGCCTCAAGGCGCTTTGTTGCGCAACGACGGAGCGGAGCAATTGTAAACGTTGCATCTGTCTTTGGTGTTGTAGGCGCTGAAAACTGTGCGGGGTATTCAACCTCGAAGGCAGCCCTGATCGGATTGACCCGGCAGATGGCCAACGACCTGGGTCCGTCTGGAGTGCGTGTGAATGCTGTCGCGCCGGGGTTGATTGAAACGCCGCTCGTTCAGGAGCGTATTCAGACACAGCCGTGGCGTACCAAGATAATGGTAGATCAATCACCTGTCAGAAGACTAGGGCAATCCGAAGACGTGGCACGGGCAATTCGGTTCCTCGCATCCGATGAAGCCGCCTACATAACCGGACATACACTGGCCGTCGATGGCGGATGGATGATTGGTCGCTTCCCAAAAGAACATCCGGTCGACCCGGCACTGATTTCACTATCTGAGGAATGAAACTGCTCTGAGCATGCCCGGCACGACTTTGTCCGCGAATTCCTGATCCGTCCAGCGGGCGGAGTTCGCGGCCACGTGCACTGCAGCTATGGGATTATTGTTTTCGTCGGTAATCGCCGTCGCGATCACAAGTTCATTTTCGATAAGTTCATTTCGCGCAAGGCCATAACCGCGCTCACGTGTGGCTTCAATCTCTGCAAGGATATCGTCGTCATTTACGCGGGTGAAACGCGTGAAGGATTGTTTCTCTGTCGCGGTTATGATGTCTTTTGCTCTGTCGGCAGAAAGACAAGAGAGTACCGCCCGACCGCCAGCAGTGCAATAAAGGGGAATGCGCCGCCCTGCCAACGTGGTGTAGTAATGTTCACGCTGGCTTTGAAGGCGTTGGGCATAAACCAGGCTACTGCCGTCAAAAAGGCTCAAATCCACTCGCTCATCGAATTCTCTGCGCAACTCGATGAGCATTGGCGTTGCCCGTTCAATAAGAGGGTGGTTGCGGAGAAAATGATAGGACAGATCAAGCGTTCGGTTGGAAAGCGCAAAGCGACGTGTCATCGGGCATTGTTCAAGATAGCCTAGCTCGGCGAGGGTGTGCGTCATCCTCTGAACCGTACTTTTATCAAAGCCGGAGCGCACACATAGTTCAGCGAGGGTAAAATATCGGGCACCGGAAAAAGCTTCGATTATTTTAAAGCATTTTTCTACCGAGCCGACGAACAGCCGACTGCGCTCGTCATTAGCAGAGACATCCATGATGCACATCCATCGTCAAAACCGAATTGTATAGCAATACATTGATGCGCCTTGCACTACAATAGAAGGTATATCAATTGGTGGAAACGTCAACTGTTCGAGTAGCTTTGTCCCCATATGGCGATTTATCGTCAGTTCGAAATTCGATGGCAATAGAATTTTGACCGGCAATCAGCATGAACTGTAAGGAAAGCGGCGGCGCGACCGAATTTGCTTCTCTCACTGTTGAGATCACGTTCGAGTTCTACAATCTGCGAACTGGTGATGCTCCCGCTCCAGACAAGAGGGAGGGAGGTCCAATCCAGCTTGTCACGAGCAGCGATAAACGCCTCATCCTTATGGATCGCCGAGGCCAGGGCGCACCCTCTTCGGCAAAGAGCCGGAGAGGGCTTTAATGAATGTTGAGACGCTGATGCAGTTTACTGCGGAGTAAGGTCGAAGCCGAACCATTTCTCCGACAAGCGTTTGGTGGTGCCGTCTGCTTTAGCCTTTTCGATTGCCTTGTCGAACATTTGCTTGAGTTCCGGATCGGATTTGCGAAGGCCCACTGAACTGCCTGCACCTAAAAAACCGCCCTGAAAACGAGGGCCCGTGATTTCCATTTCTGAATTGGTCGGTTTTTTCATCGCTGTGGTGAAATAGCCCATGGATGCCATCACCAGATCGACGCGGCCTGCCAGCAGATCGAGATCGTGCTGTTCAGTTGTCTTGTATTCGCGCATATCCACAACGCCTTTCAAATACTCATCGACGAACCTTGCGGCCATAGATGCGGTTTGGACGCCGATGGTCTTTCCCTGCAGGAGCGGCTTGATCTCATCCAGCGCTTTTTGAGCTCCCGCCTCATTGGTAGCGAGCGAGAAGAGTTGTCCGGTTAGTGGAAGCTGTCCGAGGCCACTGTCTTTTATTGTTGCAAAAGCCTGTCCGGTGCTGCCATAGGAAATAGAAAATGCGATGGCTTGCTTGCGTTTTTCCGTTGCCGACAAACCAGCCATGATAGCGTCGAACTTCCCGGCATTCAGTGCAGGAATGATGCCGTCAAACGACTGCGCGACAAAGGTGCACTCAACCTTCATTTCGGCACAGAGATATTTGCCGAGCTCAATATCGTAGCCATCAAGCGTGCCATCGGGGCGCGTCAGATTATAGGGCGGAAAGCCACCTTCAGTTCCGATAACGATCTTGTCCCATTTCTTTTCCTGTGCAAGCGCGGGCGCCGTGAACAGAAAAGCTATGGTGGAAACACTCGTGACGAGTGCAGAGACGATCGATTTCATGATAAAATTCCCCTGTAGCTCAGTTCTTGATGAATTGACGGAAACGTTCGGATTGTGAATTGGAAAAGACATCCGCCGGCTTGCCTTCTTCTTCGATTGCTCCTTGATGGAGAAAGATCACGCGGCTGGAAACATCGCGCGCAAATCCCATTTCATGGGTCACGACCAACATCGTACGGCCTTCTTCCGCGAGGCTGCGCATGACGCGCAGGACTTCTCCCACCAACTCTGGATCGAGCGCCGAGGTTGGCTCATCGAACAACATGACTTTGGGTTGCATGGCCAGTGCGCGAGCTATCGCTGCCCGTTGCTGTTGGCCGCCGGAAAGATGCGATGGGTATTGATTGCGTTTGTCCGCAATGCCGACTTTGGCGAGAAGCGCTTCCGCTTCTTCGATACATTCGGCCCTGGGGCGCTTGAGAACATGAACAGGCGCTTCAATGACATTCTCCAGAATGGTCTTGTGCGACCATAGATTGAAGCTCTGGAAAACCATTCCGAGACGCGAACGTATATATTCGACCTGTCGACGATCTGCCGGCTGCGTTTTGCCGTCTCGTGTTTTCGCAAGCGCGACTGTCTCGCCAGCGATGGTTATCTCGCCGCGGTCCGGCGTCTCAAGCATATTGATACAGCGGAGCATCGTTGATTTGCCGGATCCCGAAGAGCCGAGGATGGAGACGACCTCTCCTTCGCGGGCATCCAGCGAAATGCCTTTCAGAACTTCCAGACCGCCAAAGCTTTTGTGCAAATCCCGAATGCGCACTGCTGTCGTTGCGGATGCACTTACACTGTTCATATCGCATGCCTTTCAGAAAAGTGCGCCACCTTCGGCTGCCGTATGTGCGGGCTCAACCGGTATTCCGCGAATGCGATGAGGCGGGTCAGAATGAAATTGATTGCAAGATAGATCGCGCCCGCGATGACGAATACTTCGATGACGCGATAGGATTCAGAAATTATTCTTGCAGCGACGCCGGTGATTTCCATCAAGGTGATAATTGATGTCAGTGAAGTCGCCTTGACGATTGAGATGATTTCATTGCCATAAGCGGGAAGTGCTTGCCGGATAGCCAGTGGAAACACGATGCGTCGAAATATCTTGAAGCGTGACATGCCGCAGGCCTTGGCGGCTTCAACCTGCCCCAAGGGAACCGATAACAGACCACCACGGATGATTTCCGCCGAATAAGCAGCCGTGTTCAGCGTCAGAGCCAGAATTGCGCACCAATAAGGCTCACGCAGCAAAGCCCAGAGGAAGCTTTTTCGGATTTCGGGAAACTGTCCTAGGCCGTAATAGATCAGAAATATCTGAACCAGTAGCGGCGTGCCGCGAAAGACGAAGATATAGCTCCGTGCGGCCCAGTCGAGAATTGTAACTCCCGATACGCGACACAACGCCAGAAGGAGCGCAAATATGCAACCAAGGGCTGCCGCTGTCAGAGCAAGCTGTAATGTCAACGGCGTCGCTGACAGGAGGCTGATGAGGGTTTCCCAAGCAAAGGCAATATCCATCATGCCCTCCTTACGCCGCGGGAGTATCGTTGTTCGGCACCCTGCAATAGGGTGCTCGAAATCGTTGAAATGCCGAGATAGATGGCGGCAGCGATGGCGTAGAAATAGAAAGGCAGACCTGATGATCCCGCAGCAATCTGTGTTTGGCGCATCAGTTCGACGACGCCGGTAACGGAAACAAGTGCAGATTCTTTCAGCGCCACCTGCCACACATTGCCTAGTCCGGGGAGGGCATGGCGCATGGTGAGCGGCATCACAACGCGACGGAACATAGTTGCGCGGGGCATGCCACAGGCGGTCGCAGCTTCAAGTTCGCCACGATTCACGGCGCGAAACGCACCACGGAAAACTTCGGTTTGCTGCGCACCCGACGTGATACCGATGGCGCATGCCCCGGCCAGAAAACCCGGAAAGCCGATAAATCCTCCTGCACCGAACCATTTACCGATGGCGGTGATGGCAGCACTGCCACCGAAATAGAAAAGATAAATCACCAGAAGATCGGGAATGCCGCGTATGACTGTCGTATAGGCACCGGCGAACGCGCGGGCAAATGAACCGCCCGAAATTTTCGCCCAGGCGCCCAAGGTCCCAATGAACGCCCCGATCGCATAACCTGCGACGGCTATAAGCAATGTCATGCCCGTACCGGTCAGCAGGACAGGCCCCCAGCCGTCGAATGAGAAACTGGCAATATCGAGAAAGCCAAGCTGGTTCATGGGTGCAACCAGTCTGTTCCGGTTCCATCATAATGCTGCATCGCGTGGTTCCCCTTAATTATGTTCTGGATACACGGAAGACGATCAGGGTTTGGCGGCTGGCAGAGGTGGGTTTACGTCGTCCGGTATCGGATTGACGAAAGGCGTGCCGTCCAGACGCAGGCGCATGTCAGCACGTGCCGCGTCGATCAGAGCGGGTTCAGCTATCAATCTCAGGGCAGTCGCTGCCATTACTTTCGCGGCGTGGGTCATTCCCTTGTGCGCCGCAGGCAATTTCCCTTGCGCAACCAGTTGCCACGAATGTCCTGGTGTGCCGATTGCATAGGTCGCGCCACGCATTTGTACGGTTGGGACCACCCAGCTTACCGTTCCCACATCCGTGGATCCTACCAATGTGCCGTCACCGCTCTCGGGTGGGAAAATACTGTCGCATAGGGCAACGTTCTTCCGGATCTTGAGACCGAAGCGCTGGAATGCAGAGGCGATGTCCTCATTGTTGAAGGTGTTTTGGAACTGTGCAGCCGTTTCGCGGTCGGCGGCATCGAAATCGGGAGGTCCCAGCCGCTCGAGTTCGGAATGCATGATCTGTTCAAGCGGTGTATTCCCAACAAGATTGGCGTCACCGCTTATGATCTCGCTTCGGACTGACGTACCGGTCATCAAAGCCGCGCCTTGTGCGACGTTTTTGACGCGTTCGAGGAGTCCCAGCAATTCTGGAAGATTACGGGCCCGGATGAGGTAACGAACCGTTGCCTGTGCCTGAACGACATTGGGTGCATGGCCGCCGGTATCCGTAACAGCATAATGGATGCGCGCAGAGGAAGGCATGTGCTCGCGCATGTAGTTGACGCCGACATTCATCAGTTCGACGGCATCAAGTGCGCTGCGGCCCAGATGTGGCGCAGCCGAGGCGTGTGATGCGCGGCCTTTGAAATGAAAATTGATCTCATTGCAGGCGAGTGAAATCGGGTTGTTCACGCCTGCGAACGGGGCTGGATGCCAAGAAATAGCAATGTCGACGTCGTCGAATGCCCCGGCACGGACCATGAAGCCTTTGGATGAGCCGCCTTCTTCAGCCGGACAGCCATAATAGCGTACACGCCCCTTGAGGCCGTTGCTCGCCAGAAAATCCTTGACGGCAGCAGCGGCGAGCATGGAACCGGCACCGAGCAGATTATGACCGCATCCGTGACCATTGCCTCCAGAAACTATCGGCTTTTCCTCAGCCAGACCGGCTTCCTGACTCAATCCCGGCAACGCATCGAATTCACCCAGAATGGCAATCACAGGCCCGCCATCGCCAGCTTCGCCGACAACTGCGGTAGGCAATCCGGCGACTCCTTTGCGGACACGGAAGCCTTCCGCCTCCAACATAGCCGCGTGTTCAGCGCTGGATCGATATTCCTCGTAGTTGGTTTCCGGCGTATCCCATACCCGGTCGCTCAACGAGGCGAATGCATCGGCCTTTTCGTCGACAACGCGCCAGACAGCATCGGAATTCAGCATGTAATCATCGCCCTATAATGTGATCCAAAATTGGTACCAATTTATGAACCTATTTCTGTTTGAGCAAGAATTATTTTTGATTAAATTGTAATTCGTTGATTCATCGTGGTGGTTGGCAGTTCGTCCATAAGGGTGGAGAATGCTGAACGGAGGTTTTCATGACTTTACAGGCAAGGGACGACGTGTCCGTTTCCATGGAAGCAGACGTAACCGACCTGATCCTTCATGATATACAGACTGGAATTCTTGCATCCGGTAGCTGGTTGAAACAGGTCGATCTGGAGCGGCGTTACAATTGCGGGCGCAATCAAGTTCGACGTGCGCTTGACCGGTTGGCGCAGAAGCGGCTGGTGGAGCATGTTCCTAATCGCGGTTATCATGTCTATGAGCCGGATGGGAAGCAAGCTGCCGAAGTTGCAGAAATCCGTATTATTCTCGAAACGGCCATTGCCGGAAAAATTGCAACGAATGCAACACAGGGCGATATTCGCACATTGCGATCATTGGCGGAGCAATTCGACCAACTCGTATTGAATGGCACGATGCTGCAGCTTTATGAGGTCAATCTCTCCTTTCATCACTACCTCATTTCCCTTGGTGGAAATCAGGAACTCACGACCCTTGTAAACGAGATCCGGCAAAGAACGTCTTCGGCGCCGGTCTCGCAATGGAGAACGCGTGCCAGAATAGAGGTATCAGCCAAGGAACATCATCAAATGATTGATGCCATCATTGCACGTGATGGTGAGACACTGCGTCAACTCCTGATCAGGCACATAAGTCAGAGCTGATTGGAAAGGCCGGAATGGAGTTGTTGCGGCACAAATGAAGTCCGCATCTTGCACTATGCTACCATGGAAGCGAGAATGTTTTGACGTTCGCATAGACCTTCGCAGGGCTGTGTCGCAATTTTTCACTTCTGCTGAGTTATGTCACGCCTGGCGGGCACACTTTAATGGGTGGAAGCCGATGATGGTGGGTGATACCGGCGATAAGCACTTGTCGTTCTGGAACCGGTTCTGAGCGGTCATATGGGCACTTCGATCCCCGCGACGGCACCAGAGGTGGAGTGGAACGCGTCGAATCCCATCGTCATTTTGGTCATCTGCCTGATGAAGCAGCCATGAGGGTCGGCCAGCATTTTGCCTCAGATCATCAATGCTGTCGTCCGTCAGAGCGGATATAGCCTGATTCTCGCCGGGTCAGTTCTCAGTGAAAATCAACAGGTTGGAGCTTCGCATGTGGAAGCATAATCATAAGTCAAACTTATGGAATGATCTGAAAGAACGATTTTACAAATAGACTACCAAATCACAATCTATGTCCAGCCATTTGAAACAGGTTCAATCGAAAGACTGTGTGGAGGACATAAATGGTGGAATACAACAAAGTCATTGCGCCCCGATTTGATCCCCCAGTTCTGGGTGAGCCATATCTCCTGACGCCGGGACCGCTGACGACCGCTACCGAAGTCAAGCAGGCAATGCTGCGAGACTGGGGCTCATGGGACGGTGATTTTCGCGGCATGACGGCGGAAATGCGCCAGCGTCTGCTGGAAATTGCCGGAGACCGGAAGGGCGAGTTCGATTGCGTTCCGATCCAGGGAAGCGGTTCGTTCGCGGTTGAAGCGATGTTGGGCACGTTCCTGCCACGCGACGGCAAGATCCTGGTTCTGATCAATGGAGCCTATGGTCAGCGCATAGCGCAGACGCTGGAATATCTGGGGCGAGCTTACAGCGTAATCGACAAGGGTGATTATCTGCCGCCGCGCGGCGATGAAGTGGCAGCGGCTCTCGATGCAGATCCCGCCATCACGCATGTGATCGTCGTGCATTGCGAAACCAGTTCAGGCATTCTCAATCCGGTCGGCGAAATTGCCGAAGTGGTTTATGCGCGCGGTCGCAAATTGCTGGTGGATTCGATGAGTGCTTTCGGTGCGATCGATCTCAGCGTCGGCGCCATCCGTTATGAGGCGATGGTTTCCTCTGCCAATAAATGCATTGAAGGGGTGCCGGGCTTTGGTTTCGTTATTGCCCGAAAGAGCGAGCTGGAGGCTTCCAAGGGCAATTGCCACTCCCTTTCGCTGGACATTCATGCGCAATGGATCGCGATGAACAAGACAGGCCAATGGCGCTACACACCGCCAACCCATGTCGTTGCCGCCTTCATGGAAGCGTTGCGTATGCATGAAGTGGAAGGCGGCGCGAAGGGTCGGCTTGCTCGCTACACCGAAAATCGCGATGTCATGGTCGCGGGAATGCGCGAGCTCGGTTTTGAAACCCTGCTGCGCGACCGTTGGCTGTCGCCGATTATCGTGACGTTCTTCACCCCGGCCCACCCGAATTTCGAGTTCAACAGATTCTATGAACTGATGAAAAACAAGGGTTTCATCATCTATCCCGGAAAACTGACGGTAGTCGAAAGTTTCCGTATCGGCTGCATTGGCCGGATGGATGCGGCTGTCATGCGCAAGGTTGTCGCTGCCGCACGGGAAACCCTTGATGCCATGGGTGTCGACACGGCTGTGCCACCGGCTGCGGCTCTCGATGAAAGAGCGAAACTCGCCGCATAGATTTTGGAACACAAACGGGTTTGGACCCGGCCCGCAAAGGATATCGACGTGAATAAGATGACCAATCTGACTGTTACGGTGAACGAGCGCGACTATAGCTGGCCCAAGGCTCCGGCGATCGCCATCTGCCTCGACGGTTGTGAACCAGCCTATCTGGATGAAGCAATAGCCGCCGGGCTCATGCCGACATTGAAGCGGATCAAGCAGACTGGCACTGTACGCACCGCTCACAGCGTCATCCCAAGCTTTACCAACCCGAATAATCTATCCATCGCGACCGGGCGCCCGCCGGCTGTGCACGGGATTTGCGGCAATTATCTCTATGACCGCGAGACCGGGACGGAAGTGATGATGAACGACGTGCGTTTCCTGCGCGCACCGACCATCTTCAAAGGCTTCTACGATGCTGGTGCCAAAGTTGCGGTCGTGACCGCGAAGGACAAGCTGCGTGCCCTTCTGGGTGCGGGGTTGCAGTTTGACGATGATCGCGCGGTCTGCTTTTCGGCAGAACGCTCGGATACGACGACCAAGGCGGAAAATGGCATCGACAATGCCTCGAAGTGGCTGGGTATGCCCGTGCCGGAAGTCTATTCGGCAGAATTGTCGGAGTTCGTCTTTGCTGCTGGCGTGAAGCTGCTGCAGACATTCCGCCCGGATGTGATGTATCTCACCACAACGGACTATGTGCAGCACAAATATGCGCCTGGCACTCCGCAAGCCAATGCCTTCTATGAAATGTTCGACAAATATCTGACCGAACTCGATGCGCTTGGCGCTGCAATCGTGGTGACGGCCGATCACGGCATGAAGCCGAAGCATAAGGCCGATGGTTCGCCAGATGTGGTTTATGTTCAAGATATTCTTGACGAATGGCTTGGCAAGGATGCCGCCAGGGTTATCCTGCCGATCACCGATCCCTATGTCGTCCACCATGGTGCGCTCGGTTCTTTTGCTACCGCCTATCTGCCTGAAGGCACGGATACTGCCGATATCATGAAGCGCCTTGCAGGGATTGAAGGCATAGATGTCGTGCTGGATAATCCGGCTGCTGCCGAGCGCTTCGAACTGCCTGCTGACCGTATTGGTGACATTGTTCTGGTTTCGACCGTCAACAAGGCCATCGGCACCAGCGAACATCGACACGATCTGGCTGCGCTCAACGAACCTTTGCGTTCGCATGGCGGGCTGACCGAGCAGGAAGTACCTTTCATCGTCAACCGGCAGATGCCGGACTTGCCGAATGCGCCGGTTTTGCGAAACTTCGATGCATTGTTTTACGCTGTCACTGCGGCTGCGCACGCGTGATACTCCAAAGGCCGATGAAGGAACACGCCATGGTCAAGCCTGAAACACAGATCAAGACACGACACGAGCCGATGCGCATCGCTGGCCGCAAGGTTGATGCCGATACGACATTCGATGTGCATTATCCCTATACGAATGCGGTGATCGGTACTGTTCCCGCAGGTCGGGCAGAGCATGCGCGCGAAGCCTTCAGGATTGCAGCGTCCTACCAATCGAAGCTCACGCGGTATGAACGGCAGAAAATCCTGTTGCGCACTGCCGAACTGCTGGTTGAGCGCAAGGAAGAAATGGCCAGCCTGATTACCTCAGAGCTCGGCATTTCGAAGATGGATGCCTATTACGAAGTCGGGCGCGCTTACGATGTCTTCACCCTTTCGGGACAGATGTGCCTGCATGATGACGGTGAAATCTTCTCTTGCGATCTGACACCGCACGGCAAGGCGCGCAAGATTTTCACCACGCGCGAACCGTTGCAGGCAATCTCCGCGATCACACCATTCAATCATCCGCTGAACATGGTGGCTCATAAGGTTGCACCCGCAATTGCCACGAACAATTGCGTCGTGGTGAAACCGACCGAACTGACACCGATGACGGCTCTGCTGTTGTGCGACATCATGTATGAAGCCGGCTTGCCGCCGCAAATGCTGTCGGTCGTCACCGGCCTGCCCAACGATATCGGGCTGGAAATGATTACGAACCCCGATATTGACCTCATCACCTTTACCGGTGGCGTTCCGGTGGGCAAGATGATCGCCCGTACCGGGGGCTACAAGCGGATGGTGCTGGAGCTTGGCGGCAACGATCCTCTCATCATTCTCAACGATCTGAGCGACGATGATCTGGCCAAGGCCGCCGATCTGGCGGTTGCTGGCGCGACCAAGAATTCCGGCCAGCGCTGCACGGCGGTGAAACGCATTCTCTGTCAGGGCAGTGTTGCGGACCGTTTCGTGCCGATGGTTCTGGAACGGGCGAAGAAAATCCGCTTCGGCGATCCGATGGACCCGCAGACGGAGCTTGGCACAGTCGTTCACGAACAGGCCGCGGCGCGTTTCGAGCAGCTTGTTTATTCGGCTGCCGAACAGGGAGCAAAGGTACTCTACGACCCCGGCAGACAAGGCGCGTTGCTGCCACCGATCGTTGTGGACGAAGTTCCCCATGGTTCGGAATTGGTCATGCAGGAAACTTTCGGCCCCGTCATTCCGATCATCCGCGCACCGGAAGATGACGATGCCCTGATCGCTTTGTCGAATTCAACGGACTTTGGCTTGTCGTCCGGCGTTTGCACCAATGATTACCGCCGCATGCAAAAATACATCCGGGGTTTGAAAGTCGGCACCGTCAATATCTGGGAAGTCCCAGGATATCGGATCGAGATGTCTCCGTTCGGAGGCATCAAGGATTCCGGCAACGGTTACAAGGAAGGTGTGATCGAAGCCATGAAGAGCTTTACCAACGTCAAGACGTTCTCGCTGCCATGGGAAACATAGAAGGGGGAAACATAAGGGGGGAAGCATAGGCGAGAAAGCACGAAGGCTGAAGCATCGGGAAGGGGACGCTGATGAAACTGGCGGTGCATACGGAAGGCGAATCCAATCGCTCGCAGGCCCGCCAGCGCTGGCAAGAGCAGAAAAACAGTCCAGCCATGCAGCAGTTGCTGAACCGCGACGCTGATGTTTTCCTGCATCAAAGCTTGTCCAGCCCATGTCTGACGGCGATTGTCAGGGCGCAAGGCATCTGGATCGAGGATGCCAATGGGCGGCGTTTCATGGATTTTCATGGCAATAGCGCTCATCATATCGGCTATGCGCATCCACGTCTGATTGAAGCCGTGAAGAAACAGATGGACGAGCTTTGCTTTGCGCCTCGTCGTTTCACTTGCGAGACTGCCGTGCTGCTCGCTGAGAAACTGGCCACTCTTGCTCCCGGCAGTCTGGACAAGGTGCTGTTTACGACGGGAGGATCGGATGCCATTGAAGTCGCCCTGAAGGTCGCGCGCGCCGCCACGGGACGTTTCAAGACATTGTCCTTCTGGGATGCCTTTCATGGTGCAGGCTTTGGGGCATCCTCGGTCGGCGGCGAGGCGACATTCCGGTCCGGTATTGCCGGGCCGCTGCTGCCGGGAACGGAGCATGTGCCGCCTTTTGCCTGCTATCGCTGTCACTACAAGCACAAGAGCCCGGATAGTTGCGGCATTGCCTGCGCCGATGTTGTGTCGTTTGTGCTGGAGCGGGAAGGCGATATCGCGGCTGTCGTTGCCGAACCCATGCGTGCAACGCCCTATCCGCCACCACCGGGATTCTGGAAGAAGGTGCGCGAGGCTTGCGACCGGCACGGAACCTTGCTGATCTTCGACGAAATACCGACCGGGTTGGGCAAGACGGGCAGGTTCTTTGCGTCGGATCATGACGGCGTTACACCTGACATGATCGTTCTTGGCAAGTCGCTGGGCGGAGGATTGCTTCCCATTGCCAGCACCATTGTTCGTCGCGATCTCGATGTTTGCGGCGACTTTGCGATCGGTCACTATACGCACGAGAAAAATCCCGTCACGGCTCGTGCAGCGCTCACGACAATTGAGATCATTGAACAGGAGGGCCTGGTGGAGCGAGCGGCAGAGCTTGGCGCCTATGCGATGGGCCGTTTGCGCGCGCTTCAGGCACGTTGTCATCGTGTCGGAGATGTGCGCGGGCGGGGATTGTTGTTCGGTGTCGAGCTGGTGACAGACCGCGACACACGGATGCCCGATCATGAAATGGCGGAAGCTGTTTACTATCGTTGCCTTGATGGCGGCGTCAGTTTCAAGATCAGCCAGGGCAATGTGCTGACGCTTTCGCCACCGTTGATCATCACCCGAACCGAGCTGGATCAGGCTTTGGATATCATCGAAGGAGCTATTCTCGCGGCAAGTAGCCGCTGATAGTCTATTATAAGTTCTGCCTTGGAATTCATAAGATAAATAGATTTTACTTATTCAACCCGACTCCACACTATACTGCTCAAAAAGAGGAAAAGTCTGAGATCCATCAGACAGGGAACATAAAACCAAGCCGCCAAAGGCTGAAAATGGGGAAATTTCACATGCTGAAACAAGGTGCTTTCATATTATCGCTCGTGACTGCCCTGAGCTTGCCTTACGGCGCGCAGGCTCAACAGTCGGAACTGACGGTCTATACTGCGTTCGAGGCTGTCGATCTGCAGCGTTTCGCCGACGCTTTCAACAAGGACCATCCGGATATCAAGATCAACTGGGTGCGCGATTCCACCGGTGTGATGACCGCCAAGTTGCTGGCGGAAAAAAACAATCCCAAGGCCGATATCATCTGGGGGATTGCTGCCACGTCATTGCTGGTTCTGAAAAGCGAAGGAATGCTGGAGCCTTATACGCCGAAGGAGGTCGACAAGCTTGACCCGCGTTTCGTGGACAAGGATCGCCCGACGAGCTGGATCGGGCTCGATGCCTATGTTGCCGCCGTTTGCTTCAATACGGTTGAAGCGGAAAAGCTCGGACTGAAGCCGCCAAAGAGCTGGGCGGACCTGACCAAGCCGGAATATAAGGGGCACGTGGTGATGCCGAACCCTGCTTCATCGGGAACCGGCTTCCTTGATGTATCGTCCTGGCTGCAAATGTTCGGCGAGAAGAAAGGGTGGAGTTTCATGGACGCCCTTCACGCCAATATTGCCAATTATACCCATTCCGGTTCCAAGCCCTGCAAGATGGCAGGAGCCGGCGAAATACCGATTGGTATTTCGTTTGAATTCCCGGCATCGCAGGTCAAGAAGGCGGGCGCGCCGATCGATATCATTTTCCCCGAGGAAGGGTCCGGCTGGGAGTCGGAAGCGGTCGCGATCATGGCAGGTACACCCAATCTGGAAGCTGCCCAGACTCTCATGGACTGGACGCTGACCACCAATGCGATGGAAGCTCTCAACCAGAGTTTCGCTGTGGTGGCCCTACCAGGCGTCGCCAAGCCGGTGGAGCATATTCCGTCCGATCTCAAATCCAAGATGATCGATAACAATCTGGAATGGGCCGCCAATAATCGGAAGGCAATTCTGGATGAGTGGACGAAACGCTACGATTCCAAGTCCGAATCCAAAGGCTGAAGCACTTTCTGCAGAAACGAAAGTCGATTTGCGCCGCGCAATACGTGAAGCCAGCTCAATGCTTTGCCGCGGCGTAAACCATGTACTGCCAGATCCGCATGGGAGAAACATATGCTCATCCAGAGGAATTTAAGTGTGAACAACGATACCGCTTCGGAGTCCGCGCCGTTTAACGACACGTTATATTCAGCCGCTCCCGCACATCCAGTTCGCAAGGATTACCTTCAGATTGAAGGCCTATGGAAAAATTTTGGGGACTTTCAGGCTCTGAAAGACATCAATCTTGAAATAGGCGAAGGTGAGTTCATCTGCTTTCTCGGCCCTTCCGGATGCGGCAAGACCACGCTACTGCGGGCGATTGCCGGATTGGATCTGCAAACGCGCGGCAGCATTCGGCAGGCGGGGCGGGATATTTCCGTCCTGCCTCCCTCACAACGGGATTACGGCATCGTATTCCAGTCCTATGCCTTGTTCCCCAATCTGACGATCGAGAAGAATATCGCCTTCGGGCTGGAAAACTGGAAGCGTCCGCGCGCCGAGATCAAGGCACGCGTTGAAGAATTGCTTGAGCTGATCGGTCTGGCTGATCAGGCGCGCAAATATCCCGCACAGCTTTCGGGCGGCCAGCAACAGCGTGTCGCTCTGGCGCGCGCCATTGCAATCTCGCCGGGGCTTCTTCTGCTGGACGAGCCGCTTTCGGCGCTCGATGCCAAGGTTCGGGTTCATCTGCGGCATGAAATAAAGGAGTTGCAGCGCAAGCTCGGCGTCACCACGATCATGGTCACTCACGATCAGGAAGAAGCACTCGCGACCGCTGACCGCATTGTCGTGATGAACGGCGGCGCAATCGAACAGATCGGAACGCCACTCGAGGTTTATCGCCAGCCAAATACGCTGTTTGTGGCCGACTTCATCGGCGAAACCAACAAGTATCCGGTTGTGGTCGGCAATGAAGGCGCGGTCGGATTAGGGCGGTTTTCTCTCCATTGTCATGATCACGATCTGCCCGCCGGTTCCGAAGCGGTCGCAGTCATTCGTCCCAACGACATCGTCCCCCACGGTCGCTTGATCGACGATCGGTCTTTTGCCGAAAATGGCGAGAACCTGATCGAGGTGCAGATCGAATCCATGGAGTTCCTGGGATCGTTCTGGCGCACGCATATGCGCAGTCCCGATCTTCAGAACCAGCCTTTGATTGCAGATTTTTCCGTCAATGCCGAGCGGCGTCTCCGGCTTGCCGAAGGCATGTCTATCCTGGTTCAGCTCCCCAAGAGCCGCATGCTGGTCTTTGGCAAGAGGGCGCAATAAATGAGCACAGTCAGCGATCATCTGGCCATGCCAGCGGCTTCACGAAAAGCTCTGTTCCGTAAGGTCAGCGCGGATGACTGGATCAAGCGCGGCATGATGCTGGTGATCGGTCTCTATCTTCTCATGACGCTGGCCGCGCCGCTTTACGTCATGCTGACCAAGTCTTTCAACAGTTACCAGTTTCAGCTCGGCAATTTTGAAGTTCAGGTCGGCGATGGAAAGGGAAACTGGCAAGATCCTCAAACGCTTTCCGCGCTGAATGAAGCGCTTGGCGTCCTCAAGCCCGATGACCTCGCTACATCCAATAGCGGTCGGCTGTCGCCAACGGACCTGTTTCCGGACTTCAGCTTCCGTGGGCCGGAACATTACCGGATGCGCGGTCTGACACCGGATGCGCGCTTCCTGATCGGTTCGACGCCGCATCAAGGTGAAGCCTGGCAGGAGATGGATTCCAATACTTTCCGGCGCGTCATGCTGGTTCCGTCGCAGATAAGAGGCCTCGAAAACTACCGGACCTATTTTTCATCGCCAACGCTGTTTCTATCGATCAAGAACTCGTTTCTGATTGCGGTCGCCAGCATGATCCTGACTGTGACGCTCGCCTTCGGTTTCGCCTATGCGCTCAACCGTTCGCAGATGCGGTTCAAGGGGTTCTTCAAGCTGATCGCGGTCATGCCAATTCTTGTTCCGTCATTGTTGCCGGGGATCGGGCTCATCTACCTGTTCGGCAATCAGGGCATATTGAGGGAATTGCTTTTTGGCGTACCCATCTATGGACCGTTGGGGATTGTGCTCGGATCGGTATTCTTTACCTTTCCACACGCATTGATGATCATATCGACGGCGCTTGCCGTCTCTGATGCCCGCCATTATGAAGCGGCGGAAGCTCTGCGCACTTCAAAATGGCGCACATTCTGGACCGTAACCGTTCCGGGAGCCCGCTATGGTCTGATCTCGGCTGCTTTCGTTGTATTCAATCTGGTGATTACCGACCTCGGCCTGCCCAAGGTCATCGGGGGGCAATTCAATGTGCTGGCCGTCGACATATACAAACAGGTCATCGGCCAGCAGAATTTCGAGATTGGTGCGGTGGTATCGGTCATGTTGCTGTTTCCGGCCATCGTCGCCTTTTTTGTCGATCGTGCCATCCAGCGCAAACAGGTCGCCCTTCTGTCTGCCCGTGCCGTACCGCTGGTGCCGAAGAAGAAGCCGGTTGTCGACAATCTGAGCCTTCTCTATTGCACCCTGATCGCCATTTTCATCGTCGGTTTGATGGCTGTGTGCCAATTGGCAGCCGTCGTCAATTTCTGGCCCTACGACATGACGTTGAGCCTGCGCAACTTCGACTTCAGCCGCATGGATGGCGGTGGATGGGCTGCCTATGCCAACTCGATCCAGCTTGCCTTCCTGACAGCAATCGTTGGCACAATCATTGTGTTCATCGGTGCATATGCCGTGGAGAAGACGGAAGGCTTTTTCAAAGGAAGGATGTTGTTCCAGTTTCTGGCCATGCTGCCGATGGCGGTTCCAGGTATGGTGCTGGGTCTGTCCTATATCTTCTTTTTCAATAATCCGGCCAATCCGCTTCATGGCATTTATGGAACCATGGCCATACTCGTCATTTGCACGGTCACGCATTTTTACAGTGTCGCGCATCTGACGGCCCTGACTGCACTGAAGCAGATGGATTCGGAATTCGAAGCCGTCTCGGCTTCGCTCAAGCAGCCATTCTATAAATTGTTTGCCCGTGTGACGGTACCGGTTTGCCTGCCCGCAATTCTCGATATCTCGCTGTATCTGTTCGTCAATGCCATGACCACCGTGTCGGCAGTTGTGTTTCTCTATTCCGCACATACCGCGCTGGCCTCGATTGCGGTTCTCAACATGGACGATGCGGGTGATGTGGCTCCGGCCGCCGCGATGGGCATGATGATATTCTATACCAACGTGATTGCCCGTCTGGCCTATTTTGCAGTGTCACGGTTTCTGTTGAAACGTACGCAGTCGTGGCGGTTCAGGGAGGCATGATAGTCGCGCTGGCGTCGGTTGTAGCGTTCGTTGAGCAATGACGGGTGCGGCATCGGTTCTCTCAACGAATACCAAGGCGCTGAGATGCTGACGCATCACGCCCTGAAAATGCTCAATCGCCGCACAGGCTTAACCAAAAACCCATGAGCCATACCCATAGGTTTTTGGTATAAGGACGAATTCACGATCCTTTTTGCGCCAGCACAAGAACCGCAGCCGATAAAACCCCTATAACGCGGCAAGTTCCGGTTCTATTGCATGCAGGGGGGATTATGACTTCATCGACTGAACGGCCAAAGCAGGATTGGGACCCCAGGTCGGAGGCCGTCCTTTCCGATCAGATCGGCGCTTATGACCGCATGCGCCATCAATGCCCGGTTGCCCATAGCGATTATCTCGGCTGGTCATTGTTTTCGCATGACGATGTGGTCCGCGTTCTGGAGGATCACGAGAGTTTCAGCAGCGTCGTTTCAGCTCATCTCTCGGTGCCAAGCGGCATGGACCCGCCGCAGCACACTGCCTTCAGGCAATTGATCGAACGTTATTTCGAGCCGGAGCGGGTCAAAGCTTTCGAGCCGGTCTGTCGGGAGATCTCGAAGAAGCTAGTTTCCGAATTGCCCCGCGATGCTGAAATTGATCTGGTGGCGCAATTCGCACAGCCTTACGCCGTGCGCATCCAGTGCGCATTTTTGGGCTGGCCGGACAGTCTGCAGGTACCCTTACTTGACTGGGTTCGCAAGAACCACAAGGCAACACTTGCCCGCGACACCAAAGCGATGGCGGTGATCGCGCTTGAATTTGATGAATATATTCGGGAGCTTCTGGACGAACGACGCAAGCTTGGCGTGGATGCACCGGACGACGTGACGACAAGCCTTCTGCGGGACAGGATCGATGGACGCGAGCTCTCGCACGAGGAAATCGTGAGTATCCTGCGCAACTGGACGGTGGGTGAGCTTGGGACCATCACTGCCTGTGTCGGTATCCTGTGTCATCACCTGGCCAAAAACCGGCAGACGCAAGCCTTGATGCGGGGCGGCCCGGACCTTATGCCGGCAGCTATCGACGAAATATTGCGGTTACACGCGCCGCTGATCTCGAACCGCCGTGTCACGACCCGCTCGGTCACGATTGGCGGAAGGGAAATTCCCGCCGGAGAAAAAATCACGCTGATGTGGGCTTCAGCAAACCGCGATGAAGCCGTGTTCGATAAGCCAGATGAATTGCGCCTCAATCGCGATCATACGCTCAATCTTCTCTACGGGCGTGGCATTCATGTCTGTCCGGGGGCGGAACTCTCACGGATGGAACTGCGTGTTCTGATGGAGGAATTGCTGGGAGGGACCCGCAAACTCGACCTTGTTCCCGGCTTGGCGCCAGTGCTCGCGGTCTATCCGGCAAGCGGCTTTTCGAGACTGCCCGCGCGTATATCCTGACTTTGCTATCCGGCAAGCGCCGCCATAACGGCTTTCGCTTGCCGGAAAACCGCCGGGTCAGGATTATTTCAACACGCTGACGCCCGTTGTTTCAATAACCTCGTTTGCGGTCGATCTCGCCTATAAGCGCCTTGCCTCCAGACAGTCGCCGCAGATTGTCGACGAGTACACCGGCAGCACCATGGCTGTCGGTCACGCAAGCAATGTGTGGGGTAAGGATTACCTTTGGATGCGACCAGAGGGGGTGTTCCGATGGAAGCGGCTCGGGTGCCGTTACGTCGATGAAGGCCGAGGACAACTGTCCGTTATCGAGAGCCGCCAGAAGAGCATCGTAGTCCGTATGTGCCCCGCGACCGACCAGAACAACACTCGCGCCCACCGGCAGACGCGCAATAAACGCGGCATCGATCATGCCTTCCGTTTCTGCAGTTAGCGGCAGAAGGCAGACCAGAATATCTGTTTGTGAGACAAATGCGTGAAGACCGTCTTCGCCGGAAAAGCAATGCACGTCCGCGATGCTCTTTTCGCTTCGGCTCCAGCCGGAAAGTGGAAACCCGAATGGCTTGAGCGCCGTCAAGGCGGCTTGTCCAAGATAGCCGAGCCCCATCACGCCGACCCGGCGGCGCGGCGCATCTGGCTGAGGCAAGGCCTGCCAGATTTCATTGCGGTTCTGCTCCAGATAGGCGGGCAATTGGCGGAAAAGCGACAGGACGGCAAGCGTAACATATTCCTGCATCATTCGTGCAAGACCCGGCTCGGTCATGCGGACAATGCGGACGTTTGAGGGGATATCTGCTTCAAAAAATTGCTCTACACCCGCCCCACTCGAGAAGATGATCTCAAGCGCGGGAAAACGCTCCGCCAGCCGTGCCGGTGTTTGCCAGCAAAGAAGATAGCGAACCCTTGCAGCAGCAGCTTCGTCCAGATCACCGGAGAGAAATTCCAGTTCCGGCAATTCATGTGCAAACACGTCGCGGATCTGCCCGGTGCGCGCGGCGTCCAGATAACAATAGAAAGCCATGAGCTCCCCCCGGCAAGACACGCCGTGCGTGTCTTGCGAAAATATGGATCAATGATTGAGAACGCGGCGCAGGAAGTCCTGAGTACGCGGATGTTGCGGCGAACCGAGCACTTCCTTTGCCTTGCCCTGTTCAACGATCACGCCGCCATCAAGGAAAAGCACGCGGTCTGCTACGTCACGGGCAAAGCCCATTTCGTGCGTCACGACCAGCATGGTGAGGCCCTCGTCGGCGAGGCTGCGCATGACATCAAGCACATCGCCCACCAGTTCGGGATCGAGCGCGGACGTCGGCTCATCGAACAGGATCGCCTGCGGTCGCATCGCCAGGGCGCGGGCAATCGCAACGCGTTGCATCTGGCCGCCGGAAAGCTGGCCTGGATAATGGTTGGCCCGATCGCCCAACCCGACGCGCTGAAGCAGATGCTCGCCATATTTGCGCGCTTCGGCAGGCTTTTCGCCTTTGACATACACCGGACCTTCGATGACATTCTCGAGCGCGGTTCGATGTGGAAACAGGTTGAACCGCTGGAAAACCATCGCCATCCGCGTGCGGATGTCGCGGATCGAGCGGTCCTGCGCGCTGACCCGCTGGCCATCGATCAGAATGTCGCCGCCCTGATAAGTTTCCAGCCCGTTCAGGCAGCGCAGCATCGTGGACTTTCCCGAACCCGAAGGCCCGATCAGGCAGACGACTTCGCCCTTCTGCACTTCGGCACTGATGCCCTTGAGTACTTGAAGCGGACCATAGGATTTGGTGACGTTTTGTAATTCAATCATCGCCATGGCTAGTGTCCGTTTCTTTTACCAAAGTGCTTTTCGAGACGCCCGACAGCCATCATCAGCGGAAGGCTCAGGCAGAGATAGAACATCGCAACCAGCGTATAGACGCTCATGTTCTTGAAGGTCGAGGAAGCGAGAAGCTGGCCTTGCAGGGTCAGTTCAGCGACGGTGATGGCCGACGCCTGCGAGCTGTCCTTTAAAAGCATGACCATGATGTTGCCGTAGGGAGGCAGGATCACACGAACGGCCTGCGGCAGGATCACGCGACGCATTGTCATGAACCAGCCCATGCCGATGGATTGCGCGGCTTCCGTCTGTCCATGATCGATGGCTTCGATACCGGCGCGGAAATTTTCCGCCTGATAAGCCGAGTAGGCGATGCCGAGGCCGATGATGCCGGCCTGAAGGGCGGAAAGTGAAATGCCGAATTCCGGTAGAACGAAATAGATATAGAATAGCTGCACCAGAATAGGGATGCCGCGGATCACATTGACGACAGTTGAGGCGATGGCCGAGAGCCAGCGAATTCCAGACACCCGCATCAGCGCCCAGACAAGCCCCAGAAGGGTCGACAGGACAAGGGAACCCAGGGTCACGAGAAGCGTGTATTTCACGCCTTCCAGCAAGATCGGGAAGAACTCGCTAATGTCCGTGAGAAAATTTTGCATTGGTTTTAACTCTGTTTTTTTGGCGGCGATCAAACGGGGAAGTAGGCCCTGCGGCCGGCTGGCCCCGTTGCGCGCGCACCCGTAAAGCATGAAAAGCTTCTGCATGGATGCGCGCGTGGAGCACACCAGAAATCTCGAGCATGAGGAGCAATCCTCGCGCTCGCATCGGAATTATTTCAGTCCATATTTTGCGAGAATTTTCTGGAGCGTGCCGTCCGACTTGATGCGGGCGATAGCCGCATTGATCTTGGGCATGCGTTCATCGCCTTTGCGCAGGGCAATGCCGAACTCGCCGCCAGCCGAAGCTTCATAGCTCTCGACCATCTTCACCTTCGGGAACTGGCCCTGTGTGAGATAATAGGCAGCCATCGGCCCATCCGCGAAACCGGCGTCGATGCGCCCGGCATTCACGTCAGCGATGATGTCGGGAATGCCCTTGTAGACCTTCACATCGCTGAACAGGCCGCTCTTCTTGAAAAGATCGACAAAGGTCGTCCCCACCTGTACGCCGACAGTCTTGCCTTTAAGATCGGCATAGGTTTTGTAAGCGGTATCGTCGGAAACCGGCACGAAGACCCCTTCGCCATAACCATAGACCGGATCGGAAAAGTCCACGACTTTTGCACGTTCCTCGGTGATGAACATAGCAGACGCAATCATATCGATCTTGTTCGAGGTGAGCGACGGCACGAGCGCCGAAAATTGCACTGCCTCGAATTCCGGCTTGATACCGATATCGGGTTCGATGGCCTTGACCACATCGATCAATACGCCATCCATCGCCTTGGTTTCCGTGTTCATAAAAGTAAACGGCAAACCGGTGGGCGAAGAACCTACCTTGACGACTTCCTGTGCCGAAGCGGGCATCGCGCCCCCGATTATGGCCGCCATGGCCGCCAGGCCGAAAATTTTCTTGAGACGCATGACATTCTCCTTCCTAAATGCAGCGATAAGCTTGTTGTCCGTCATACTGGCTATGAAGCCGTGTTCGTTAAAATGAAAATTGTCGCAGTCGGTGTTCACATCGAGTTTTCTCATTTGCGACCGCCGTGGGAACCCGAACTGTTTCTCGATGCCCGTTCCCGTGATGCCATTGCTTCCAGCTTGCGGTCCTTGCGTTCGAGATCGGCAAAAACCAGAGGCATGAACCAGGCTTTTCCGCGCCAGGTAGGGACAAAACGTGGAGGTCGGAAATCAAAGCTGCTTTCACTATTGGGAACACCCAATATCTTCTGCGCAACTTTGAGGCCGAGCCAAGGCGCCCAGACGACACCCGATCCACAGAACCCGGTTGCGTAGTGAACGGCTCCGCGCTGAAAAATTCGAGGAACCATGTCCCTGTTCATTGCCACATAGCCAAACCAGCTATGGGAGATACCCACGCCTTCAAGCTGAGGAAAAATCCTGCACATTTCCGTATAATTGCGGAGCGTCGCGCTATCAGGATCGCCCCGGCTTGTTACGTCGCGACCACCGAACAAAATGCGCCGTCCATCCGGCGACGGACGGAAATAGTAAGTCATCGCACGGGTGTCGGTGAGCATTTTCAGCCCCGGCACCAGTTCCCGCACACGTTTCTCACCCAGATCTTCGGTTGCGATGATTCGCGAACGCAAGGGCACCAGACGCTGACGCAGCCAACGATCAGAATGGTCGGTATAACCGTTCGTGCAGACAAGAACCTCGCGTGCCTGAGTGCGCCCGCGTTCGGTAATTACCGTTTTGTTATCAATAGCTTCCACGCGGCATTCGCTGTGGATCGACACGCCTTCGGCACGTGCAAGCCGCACCAGCTCCGCATGGAACTTGGCTGGATGCAGGCCGCCTATATCCATACGCACGCTGCCGCCCGCATAGAGGTCCGTCGCGATATGCTGGTGCACTTCGCTCAAGGGCACAGCATATGATTCGATACCGGTCGCGCGCTGGATAGCTTCCGAGTTTCGGGCCATGACGTCATATTCGGCGCGCGTCATCGCACCGCTGAAACGTCCCACGAGCTGGAAATCCGCGTCGATCCCTTCCTCGGCCAGAAAATCGATCATGAAGCGGCGCGCTTCATGGCCTTCGGCAGCAATCTTGATCGCGCGCTCCATGCCGAACTTGCGGATCAGCGTCTTGTCGTCCGGACGAATATTGCCGCTGGTAAACCCGCCGTTGCGGCTGGAGGCGCCATAGCCCAGTTGTTCCCGCTCGAAGACCTGGACCTTTCGCCCTGCTCGCGCAAGATGAAGGGCAGCACAAAGTCCCGCATAGCCCGCGCCAACAATGGCAACATCGCAATTCGGCTCGATCGCACTCTTCTCGGCGCTGCGCGGCGGGGCTGCTTCCCACCAGTAAGGTGTGTCCTTGTGAGCCATGTCCGATCTGTCCCCTCCATGTTTTGGATGGATTTTGTTTTTAGTTTATTGAACGTGGATCAATTATGAAGCAGAATAGTGAAAACTAATCAACCCCGATTCAATCCTGTTCGTAGCGAGAGCCATCAAAGGATGCCAAAAGTGAACAAGGCAGAAATGTCCCGGACCGCCCCGGTCAGCGAGCCTGCTTCCAACGATGCGGGGGAAATTGGAGCGCGCATTCGTCTGCGACGGCAGGCGCTGGGTCTCACACTGGGTTATCTATCGGAAGTGTCCGGCCTGTCGACGGGAGCGCTGTCGCAAATCGAGCGCGGCCTCGTGTCACCGACGGTACGCACCCTCTATACGATTGCGGACGTGCTCTCGATGAGTCCGGCGCAGCTCATCGACCCGCAAGGCTTTGCAGCGGCCGCCCGCGCCAATCCCTATGTGCTGCGCGGGGGCGAGCAGCCGGAAGTGCTGAACGCTGGTGGCATCATCAAGCACCGCGCTTCGCCTGAACTCATCGAGACCATGAAGTCCTTCTCGGTGCGGATCATCCCCGGCGGAAGCTCCGGTGAAGAATGCTACACGCATTCCGGCGAGGAGCTGGGTTATGTGATTTCGGGCAGTTTCACACTGCAGATCGAAGATGCTCAGTACCTGCTTTCGACAGGAGACGGATTCGCGCTGCCTTCAACGACTCGCCACCGATTCTTCAATAACGGCGAAACCGAAGCTTTTGTGCTCTGGGTGAACAAACCCGAGTAAGACCGCCTGGCAGGCCGGATAAACACGCTGGAGGGAGATGAAAATGGCAAGCAGCCCTGAGAGCTTCTCGCGCTCATTATGGTGGAACGAAGCTGGCGAGGCCAAGCCGAACCATCCCGGATTGAGCGGCGTGCATGAGGCGGATGTCGTGATAGTCGGCGGCGGTTTTACGGGCCTTTCAAGCGCATTGTTCCTTGCCGAACGCGGCAAGACGGTGGTGGTCCTTGAAGCGCGCCATGTCGGCTTCGGAGCATCGGGACGCAATGGCGGACAGGTGATCCCTGGGCTGAAGCATGATCCCGAAGACCTTCTGTCGACCTTTGGGCCAGAACACGGCAGGCGTATGATCGATCTGGTCGGCGGCGTGGGCGATCTCGTTTTCGACCTTATACGGGAACATGACATCCAATGCGCGCCTGTTCGTACCGGCTGGATTCAGGCCGCGCATTCCCAGCTTGCGACTGCTGCTGTCCATAAGCGTGCGCGGCAATGGCAGGCGCAAGGCGTCGAGGTCGAGATTTTGGATCGCGCGCAGGTTGCTGCGCTTTCCGGCACGGATCGTTATTTCGGCGGGTGGCGTGATCCGCGTGCCGGTGCCCTGCAACCGCTGGACTATGCACGTGGGCTTGCACGCGCTGCCACGGCGCGCGGTGTTCAGATTTTCGAAGATTCCTCCGTTACCGCTCTGGCGCAGGAAAACGGCGACTGGATCGCAAAGACCGCAAACGGGACAGTTCGCGCGCGTGAAGCGCTTGTCGCGACCAATGCCTATACAGGCAATCTGGTGCCGGGGCTCGCTCAAAGCATTCTTCCTGTGCAAAGCATGTTGATTGCGACCGCTCCACTCTCGGAAAAGCAGCGCCGCGAGGTCATGCCGGGCGGTGTGGTCCTGTCAGAAACGCGCAAGATCGCTTTTTATATGCGTCAATCACAAGACGGGCGTTTTCTCATCGGCGGGCGTGGCGCCGTCGGGATGACCGAGAAGAAAGCCCTGATGGATGCATTGAAGGCCGGGATGGTGAGGCTGTTTCCGCAACTGGACGGAATCGGCATCGATTATCACTGGTCCGGCCATGTGGCGCTGACCATGGACGGCCTGCCACACCTGCACAATCCGGCCCAAGGCTTGCACGTCATGCTTGGCTATAATGGCCGGGGCGTGGCTATGGCCACTGCCTTTGGCAAGATGTACGCGGAATACATCGCCGAAGGTCGCCCCATGGTTTATCCGACCACCAACATTCCGCGCCTTGCCTGGCATGCCATCCGCAAGCCGGTGATGGATCTCGGCATCCGCTGGTACTGGATCAAGGACAGCCTCGGCTTCGCATCGAAATAATTCCCCATATAGAAAGAATCCAACGTGCTGAAAAACGTAATCAATCTGGGCGCCGCACCTTCTTGCGCCTCGGACCTGAAAACGGCCTTTCAAACCATCGGCCTGAACGAACTGGCGACTGAATATTTCGGCTTCGGTCGTGCCGTCCTTTCGGGGAATGGAAAAGAAGCGGAAAGCCGCTTCTCGTGCATCATAATGCTGCGCGACGGCACTTTAACGATCCAGGACAGCAATGGCGCCGGGATTACGCTGACCAAGGGCGAAGTGGCCAGCCTCCCGGCAGGTATATTCTCGTGGGATGCAAAATCGGCGGATTGCGTCATTCTTGTTTTGCAACAGGATAATCCGCAACTATCCCTGGCCAAACTCGATCTTGATCACCCGATGACGCCCGGCGGTGCACCCAATGCGGCACTTTTGACCACGCCTGCGCCGCAAACTGTCCGGCACGAATTCCAGGACGAGGATTTGCTCTCATGGGGCATCTGGGCAACCACCCCATATGCCCGCCGTCCGATCACCTATTCGTTTTCGGAATTGATGATGTTGCGCAAGGGCGAAGTCACGCTCTCCAACCCCGATGAGGGAAGCGCGACATTTGCCGCGGGGGACATTTTCCTCGTTTGCTCCGGTGCCGTGGCCGCATGGGACAATCCGGTTGATCTGGAAAAGTTCTGGGTCATCCGTACGGCAGATTAGAGCGCATCCCGAAAAGTGTGAAACGGTCTTCGGAACATGATGCGCGTTAAAACAAACAGTCGAGACGCGCCGTTCCGAACTCAGTCCAGTGCCTGAAAGCGACGCCGCCGCGAGCGCCGGCGAGGGCGCAATGTGTTCAGGTCTTGCGCCTGGTCGGCCTTATGGCGCGGGGGAGGCGAAAGAAGGCGCATGATAAAAAGAATGCAGCACCCGATGGTGAATATCCAGAATATCTCATCGGTGAGATCGTTGATCATGACGCAATCCAGAGCAAAACCGCTTGTCCGTTCCCGTGACACGCGAAACAATATTCCAAGATAGATATCTTCTTGTGAAACTGTGGCCAAGTCACGAAG
The DNA here is from genome assembly GCF_054871705.1 of Brucella sp. LJL56. NCBI lineage: Bacteria > Pseudomonadati > Pseudomonadota > Alphaproteobacteria > Hyphomicrobiales > Brucellaceae > Brucella > Brucella sp. LJL56. The sequence goes on along the minus strand of NZ_JBTXLQ010000003.1, from coordinate 451,350 downwards.
CCGTGCTTTATCACCACATCAACACGGCAGTCCTGTGGATGGCAGGCAGGTGCTGGTCGCGATTTATGCGCCGATCTGCAATAGATCGTTCATGCTGCCTTTCACGATCCATTGTTCCGGCCGGGTGCTTGCGGCTGAATTTTCCCACCGGCAAAACATTCTGAGCTGGTCGCTGACACGTCCGGGTTTCGTCTCGGCGCGTTCCGTCGCCTGGCTGGAAGTGCGTAATGACGATCTGACGCTGGATGTCGATCCGGCAGTTTTGCTGCAGGAAAGACTGGCAGAAGCCGGTTATGGCGAAGCGGTCCAGATGATGACCTCGCGTAGCGTGCAGAAGCATCATGTCGCAACGCGGCGCTCCGGCGAAACTTATGCTGCTTGTCTTGCCACTGTCGGCCTGTCGAATGCGGGGAGGGTTGGTGAACTCTCGCAGTTGAAGATGCCAGCCGGAACCATCAATCTTCTGGTCCACATCAACAGGCCCTTGTCGATAGCAGCCCATATAGAGGCAATGTCGATAGCAGCCGAAGCCCGCACCGCTGCCATTATCGAACTTGGCCTCACTGTCGGCGGCAGAGCCGCAACGGGCACTGGAACGGATTGCATCGCCGTTTCAGCTCCACATGGGCAGACTGGAGAGGCGGCGTCGTATGCCGGCTTGCATACGGACATCGGGGCCGCCCTCGGTGGCGCGGTTTATGACGCGGTGTCCGAAGGCGGCAGGCTCTGGATGAAGGAACAGGGTTTCTGATCGATCAGGCTTCGGCTGTAGCCCCTTTCGGCTTCAGACGCAGAATAAGCGGCACCAGAACGAGGGCGACTATCGGGAAGACGAGCCAGTTGATGGTTTCCCAGCCTGAAGAATGCAGCAGCGAACCTGCAAAGAACGAAGCGCAGGCCACGGTGCCGAACATGATGAAATCATTGGCACCTTGTGCCTTGCCGCGTTCTGCTGGCGTGTGGCAATCCGTTATCATGGCGGTCGCGCCGATAAAGCCGAAATTCCAGCCGATACCGAGGAAGATCAGCGCACCCCAGAAATGGCCGACATCAAAGCCGCCCAGAGCAATAATGGCGGAGAAGGCAATCAAAACCAATCCGAGCGCGGTGATCTTTTCCTTGCCGAAACGGGTGATGAGCTTCCCGGTGAAGAAGCTCGGCGCGAACATGGCCAGCACATGCCATTGGATGCCAAGTGCTGCATGATCGACGGAATGGCCGTGGCCGACCATGGCGATAGGCGCTGCCGTCATCACGAATGTCATCAGCGCATAGGAACAGACACCCGCAGCCACTGAAAGGATGAAGCGCGGCGAACGGAGAATTTCACCGAGAGGACGGCCTGTATCATGGACAGTGCCGGGGTCTTTGCGAATCTTCGGTGCGCGCAGCATGAAAAGGACGGGGAGGGCAAGAAGACCCAGGACCGCCTGGCTGAGAAAACTGCCTGCAAACATCGCATCCGGAATGCTATCGCGCGTCCAGATGACGAGCTGTGGCCCGACGATTGCCGCAACGAGCCCACCCACCATGACCCATGATATGGCGCGCGCCTTCATGTCGCCGGTTGCCGCATCGGTGGCGGCAAAGCGATAGCTCTGAACATAGGCGGCGTAAAAGCCGGCGGTCAGCGTTCCAAGGCAGAAGATGAGGAAGGAGGCGGCAAAAATACCTGCGGCTGCGATCACGCCCGCCGAAGCGCCGACAAGTGCGCCCAGCATATAGGCATTGCGGCGTCCAAACTGGCGCATGAAGAAGGCAGCAGGAAGCGTGCCAAGCGCGAGCCCGAGATTGAAAAGGCTGACGGGAAGCGTGACAAGCGCCGGATCGGAAGACAATTTCTGGCCCACCAGACCGCCAAGCGAAATCACAATAGGCGGGCTGGAAGCACCAAGTGCCTGTGCCATCGTCAGGACAACAATATTGCGCCGCGCGGTTGCCATGTCGGTCATCACCAACCCCTCAATTCATAAAATCGGGACGGTTCTATCGGAAACCGCATTTGCCAGCAAAATTATTCTATCATTAGGCGGAAATTTTCCCGGCAGGTTTCGCAGCGGCTGGCCCAATGTCGTCCGGCTGTCATGGAGTACTTCTAATTTGCAACTCCACTGTTCGATAGGGAGCCAGCAATGTCAGAGAATCTTTCCCAGCAAAGTCTGTTCAAGACCAGCCAGTTGGAAGAAGCAGATGCCGACCCGCGCAATCCGTCCGACAACCCCACCATGGGCGAAATCATCAGCCGCCGCTTTTCCCGCCGTGGCTTTCTGCGTGGATCGCTCGCTGTCTCGGCCATTGCGGCAACCGTCAGCCCGCTCGCGCTGATGAGCGCTGGCGATGCGCGCGCCGAATCCGGCTCGGCCTTTTCCTTCAAGGAGGTCGAGGCCGGTGTGGATGCCCATCATCACGTCGCGGAAGGCTATGATGCTGATGTGCTTTTGCGCTGGGGCGACAGACTTTTCGCCGATGCGCCGGAATTCGATCCAACCAAACAGTCAGCCGAGGCGCAGGCGCGCCAGTTCGGCTACAACAATGATTATGTCGGCTATATCGCCATCGAGGGATCGCCGGAACATGGCTTCCTCGTGGTCAATCACGAATATACCAATCCGCACCTGATGTTCCCTGGCCTTGTCAAGATCGTTGACGGCAAGGTGGAGCAGGCTCCGCTCTCCAGGGAACAGGTGGATATCGAAATGGCCGCCCATGGCGGCACGATTGTCGAAATCCGCAAGCGGGACGGCAAATGGCAGCCGGTGCTCGACGGCGCAAATAATCGCCGCATCACCTCCAATACCGAGATGGCGCTGAGCGGTCCCGCCGCCGGTCATGATCGCGTCAAGACCAATGCCGATCCTTCCGGCACCAAGGTATTCGGCACTGTCAACAATTGCGCAGGCGGCGTCACGCCCTGGGGCACCTACATCATGGCCGAGGAAAACATCCACGGCTATTTCATCGGCGAATTGCCGGAAGGTCACGCGGAAACGGCCAATTACAAGCGCATGGGCATTCCAGAAGGTTCCTATGACTGGGGACGTTTCTACGACCGTTTCGATGTTTCCAAGGAGCCGAACGAGCCGAACCGTTTCGGCTGGATTGTCGAGGTCGATGTGTCCGATCCGAACTCCGTGCCGAAGAAGCGAACCGCGCTTGGCCGTTTCAAGCATGAAGGGGCGGAATCCATCGTCAACAAGGATGGGCGTGTGGTCTTCTATCTGGGTGACGACGAACGCTTCGATTATGTCTACAAGTTCGTGACGGCGGGCAAGTTCAACCCGGATGATCGCGCTGCCAATATGGACCTGCTGGATGCAGGCACGCTTCACGTGGCCAAATTCCATGAGGATGGCAAGGTGGAGTGGATGCCGCTGGTGTTTGGCCAAGGGCCACTGACCGAGCAGAACGGCTTCAAAAGTCAGGCCGATGTGCTGATCGAAACCCGCCGCGCGGGCGATCTTCTCGGCGCGACCAAGATGGACCGCCCGGAAGACGTGCAGCCGAACCCGGTCAATGGCCGCGTTTATGTCATGCTCACCAACAATACCAAGCGCAAGGACGATCAGGTGGATGCCGCCAATCCGCGCGCCAAGAACGCCTTCGGCCATATCATCGAGATCGAGGAAGACGGGCAGGATTTTGCCGCCACGACGGGCAAGTGGGAAGTGCTGCTGAAATGCGGCGATCCAAGCGTGGCCGAAGTTGGTGCCAGCTTCTCCACCGATACGACGCGCAATGGCTGGTTCGGCATGCCGGACAATGCCGCTGTCGATAGCGCTGGGCGGTTGTGGGTCTCAACCGATGGCAACAGCAACAAGGATACCGGCCGCACCGACGGGCTTTGGGCCGTTGATACGGAAGGCGATGCGCGCGCGACCTCGAAACTGTTCTACCGCGTGCCAGTGGGTGCGGAAATGTGCGGTCCGCTGTTTGCACCCGATGACGAGACGGCTTTTGTTGCCGTACAGCATCCGGGCGACGGCGGCGAGGATTGGGACGGTCATGGCCGTCCGTCCTATTACGAGGACCTGTCCACCCGCTGGCCGGACTTCAAGGACGATATGCCGGTGCGGCCTGCCGTGGTGGCAATCACGAAACAGGGCGGCGGCAAGATCGCTGTCTGACACAGCATGTCTCCCGAAAGTGGAAACCGGTTTCGGTAAAGACATGCGTAAGACAAATAAATTGCGTGCGGCCCCCGGTGAAAGCTGGGGGCCTTCGTCAAAGCTTCATGGAAGCGTCAAGCCAGCGATACAAAGCCAGCCTAATTCCGTTCCTGTATTTGAATTCCAACGGGGACTTATCATGATATCGCGTCTCGTCGCCTCGACCATGCTTGCCGGTGCCGTCGCATTGGCGTTTCCAGCCTCCGCTGAAGAAAAGGCTTTTCCGGCCACGCTGAAGGTTCATGCCATCCTGCCTGGCAACACGATCATCGCTGCTCCGGATGATGCGGCTGAACATCTGAAGACGTCGGGCAAGTTCACCACCGCCGACCGCAAGCGCGCTGAGGGCATCGGCACGGTTGAAGGCAAGGACGGCGTGCGCAAGACCGGCCTTTCAGTGCCGTTCGACGGCCAGCCGGTACAGGGCTTTTCGGGCATCAAGACCATGGAAGACGGCAGCTTCTGGTCGCTGTCCGACAATGGTTTCGGCTCAAAGCTCAATTCTCCTGATGCTATGCTGATGTTGCACAATGTCAAGTTCGACTGGGACAAGGGAACGGTCGAGCACGCAAAAACCGTCTTCCTCAGCGATCCGGACAGGAAGGCTCCGTTTCCCATCGTCATGGAAGGCGCTGAAAAGCGCTATCTGACCGGCGCCGACTTCGACGTGGAATCCATCCAGCCGGTGGCGGACGGTTTCTGGGTCGGCGAGGAATTCGGGCCGTTCCTGCTGAAATTCGACACAGATGGCAAGCTGACCGATGTGTTCCCGACTTTCGTTGGCGAGACGGAAGTGGTGTCACCGGATAATCCGAAACTCGCTTTGCCTGCCAATCCGAGCCTCAAACTGCCGTCTTATAATCTGAAGCGTTCCGGCGGCTTCGAGGGGCTTGCCATGTCGAAGGATGGCTCGAAGCTCTATGGTCTGCTGGAGGGTCCGCTCTTCGTCGATGGTGCGCCGGAAAAGACCGAAAGTGGCAAGACCGGCTTGCGCGTCATCGAGTTCAATGTCGCGGACAAGAAGTGGACGGGCCGTTCCTGGCTCTATCCGCTAGCGGAAGGTGGTGAAGCCATCGGCGATTTCAACATGCTGGATGAAACCACGGCGCTGGTCATCGAGCGCGACAATGGCGTCGGCACGGCGGACAAGGCTTGCGCCGATCCGAAGAAGCCGCAGGCCGATTGCTTCGATGTGCCGTCGAAGGTCAAGCGCATCTACAAGATCGCTTTCGATGACAGCAATGTCGGCAAGGAAGTGCGCAAGATCGGCTATATCGATCTGCTCGCCATTGCCGACCCGGAAAACAAGCGCCGCCAGGGCGGAAGAGAAGGCATTTACGACATGCCGTTCCTGACCATCGAGAATGTGGATCGTGTGGACGACACGCATATCGTGGTCGGCAACGACAACAATCTTCCGTTCTCGGCTGGCCGTTTCCTCGACAAGGTCGATGACAATGAATTCGTCCTGCTGGAAGTGGGTGAGTTCCTGAAGGCTGAATGATCCTTCTGAATGGGTCCTATGATGAAGCCGCGGAGAAATCCGCGGCTTTTTTCTCTCTGTGCATGGCGACAAGCCCGGCGTGGAAGTTTTGTTTCGGCGCGGTTATTGTGCGGCGACAAAACGATGGAGAAAACCGTTGAAGATTTTTATTTTCGGCAGTGTGAATGTGGATGTCAGCGCCCGGATGGCCGCGCTGCCGCGTCCGGGGCAGACCGTAAATGCATCGGGCTATGGTATTGGCCTCGGTGGCAAGGGTGCCAATCAGGCGGTTGCGGTTGCCAAGCTTGGCGGCGACATTCGCTTCGTCGGCGCTGTCGGCAACGATGCTTTCGGCGAACTGGCCTTGAAGCAGATGCAGGAATTTGGCCTCAACACCGGAAGCGTGCGCGTGATTGACGGCGTCGATACGGGCATCGCGATCATTCAGGTTGAGGAAGCCGGACAGAACACGATTGCTGTTTGCGCTGGTGCCAATGCGCGCTGGTCGGCTGCCGACATTGATGCCTATGCCGCCGACATTGCCAAAGCGAAGATTACGCTGTTGCAGCGGGAAGTTCCCCATGAAGCCAATCTGGCCGTGGCAAAGGCGGCGCGTGCGGCAGGCGGCAGTGTTTTGCTTGATCCGGCGCCCGTCGGCGACGCAAGCCGCATGGCGGACCTGATTGCGCTCAGCGACATCATCTCTCCCAACGAGACTGAGGCTGCTGAAATTACCGGTATCGAACCGACCGATCTTGCTTCGGCGGAAGCTGCCGCGCGCAATCTTCTTGAGCGTGGGCCGAAGATCGTCATCGTCAAGCTTGGAAGCCGGGGCGCGCTGCTGGTGACGGCAGACGAGGTGAAACACTTCGCGCCGTTCAAGGTCAAGGTGGTGGATACGGTTGCTGCCGGTGACAGTTTCAACGGTGGTTTCGCGGTCGCCTTCTCGCAGGGCCAGTCCTTGCATGATTGCGTACGGTATGGTTCGGCAGCGGGTGCAATTGCGGTCACGAGACCGGGTGCTGGCGCGGCTGCACCGACTGCGGCTGAAGTGGCAGCGCTTCTGCAAAATAAGGCAGAATGAAAATCCGGGGCATTTTGCGCCAGTTTCGCTCAATTTGAGCAGAAACCTGCGCAAAAACCTTTTGCCAAACATGGCGAAGAAGCCGCGAGAATAAGGCGCTCGCGGCTTTTTTGCGGCTTAATTGTGATTTAGAGCGTGGCCAGACGTTCGGTCAGCAGGCTGAAGAAACCGTCTGCATCCACATCCTTGATGAAGAGCGCGTTCTTCGGACGGTCGGTTACTTCCCACCAGTCGACGACTGTTTCGCCAATAGTCAGTTCCGAATTGATCTCGATTTCCACATTGCATTCGCGCCCGGAATAGAGTTCCGGCTTGATGAGATAGGCGATGACATTCGGGTCATGCAGCGGGCCGCCATCGGTGCCGTACTTGGCTTCGTCATAGCGCTCGAAGAATTCGAGCCATGCGGCGACTACTTCGCCGACATGGGTGCCGATGCCGCGAATGGCAGCGATGCGCTTCTCGGTGGTCAGGACCTTGTGCGTGACATCGAGCGGCATCATGGTGATCTTGATGCCGGATTTGAAGACGACGGCAGCGGCGTGCGGATCGACATAGATGTTGAATTCCGCCGATGGCGTGATGTTGCCGCCCTCGAAATAGCCGCCACCCATCAGCACGATTTCCTTGACGCGCTCAGCAATCTTCGGTTCGCGGATCAGGGCAGATGCGATATTGGTGAGCGGTCCGAGCGGGCAGAGCGTGACGGTGCCCGGTTCTTCCGTCATCAGCGTTTCGATAATGAAATCAACGCCATGTTGGACCTGAAGCGGCATGGTAGGGGCAGGCAAGTCGTAGCCGTCGAGGCCGGTCTTGCCATGGACGTTTTCAGCCGTCACGAGCGGGCGCACCAGAGGGCGGATGGAGCCTGCAAAAACCTTGGTTTCGGGCTTCTTCGCTACTTCGCAGATGGTGCGGGCATTGATTTCCGTGCGTGCCAGCGGGCCGTTGCCTGCAACGGCGGTGATGCCGAGAATGTCGAGTTCCGGGCTTGCGAGCGCCAGAAGAATGGCGACGGCATCGTCCTGACCGGGATCGGTATCGATAATGATTTTACGGGCCATGATAGGTTCCTGATGAGATATTCTAGAGAGCGTTGCGCGCTGCACTGACCGTCTGGTCGACAAGCGCGTCGAAGGAGATTTTCGCCGGGCGGCGCATATAGGTGACGATGTCGTCGGCCAGAAGCGGCTTCGACCACCGTTCGGCGATGATGCCGGAGCCATGCTGGATGGCGATGACGCAGAGGATCTGCGCGGCATTGCAGTCCACGTCATGGCCGATACCGCAGACGATTTCGAGCGTGCGGTCGAAATCGCCTTCGCCGAACCAGAGCGCAATCACCTGTGCGGCTGCATTCGGATAGACGTGAATCCAGTTATATTCGGCATATTCCACGTCGCATTTCGCCCATGCGTCCTGCCAGTTGCCGGCAGAACGGCAGGCGTCGAGTGCGAAAGCCAGAACCGCACCATATTCGGTTTCGGTCGAGAAAAGCGCTGCCGTCGAAACGAGCAGTTCGCGTGTGTCGCTGACTGCAAAGGCGCGCGCCGCCATGACGGCGTTGAAAACTTCGCCCAAAATACCGTTTCCGGCATGGGAGATTTCCGCGTCCATATAGGCGAGGCGGGCGGCTTCGCGGGCGTGGCCTGGCACGACCATGCCGCAGATGACGCCGCGCATCTGTGCACCGATCCATTCATCGAACGGATTGTCGCAAGTGCCGGTTTCAGGCGCGGTGAGGCCGCGCCGCATGTTGGAAAGTGCGATTGCCTCTGCCGACCAGCCAAGCGGGATCAGCGAGGTCCAGCGCTCGGCAATGTCGGCGCTGGTTACAGCAGAACCCTTGTCGCCGAAGGCCTCCAGAAAGGCGATCTCGAAGGTGATGTCGTCATTATAGGTGTTGGGCTCGCGCACATAATCGCGGATCGGGCCGAAGGCTTCGGCGATGTTTTCCGCCGTATAGCCTTCGAGCGCCGTGCCAGCCGCAGCTCCGACAAGCTGCGCCATCCAGGCGGCTGCGGTGCGGTCGCGGAAATCATCGGACTGGACGGCATAGAGCACATCGTCGGGCCATTGAACGGCGGCATCGAATTCGTCCCACGATCCATAGCGCACCGTCTTTTGCGACGGATGATCCGGATCGGGCCGTGCTGCGCGCATCAGGACACGCAGGCGCATGTCGATACGATAGAGCGTCTCAAAGTCACTGCGTTCGAGTGCCGTCAGCCCATCCCGAAGAAGTTCTTCATAAGGGGCAAGAACAAAGCCCTTGTTTTCCAGCGATTGCAGCGCACCGGCCATCAGGCATTCAGGCGCTGCCGATCCCGGCACATTGCTTTTCCAGAACATCGCCATGAGGTCGTCCTGCGCCTTCATAACGGCACTTGCATCCCAAGTCTGTTCTTCTGCCGTGCGCACCACCGGTTTCGTATCGCGCAGCAGATCACGGGTCAGTTCCCAAGCCTTCATTTCACTCTCATTTCAGTATTCTGATCATGCATTTCAGGAGTTTTTCAGTTGCTTTGCGCGCCGCTGACGGCGCGCCGCATGGATCGTCAGCACGACGACCGGGACGAGATAAGGGATCATCTGCATCAGTTCGAACGGCAGTCCGAGGCTTTGAAGTGTGATGGCGAAAGATTCCGCCGCTGCCAGAACCAGGCTCGCCACGAGCGTTCCCCACGCGGTTCCCTGTCCCATGACTTCCGCCGCAATGGCGATGAAACCGCGACCTGCGGTCATGTTCTGGGCGAACCATGTGACATAGCCGAGCGACAGATAGGCACCGGCTGCACCACCGAAGAGACCGGACAGGACAAGCGCCATCATCTGCACCCGGCCCGTATGGATACCGGCAGCGCGCGCCGATTTCGGATCGACGCCAGTGGCGCGCAGATGCAGGCCGAAGCGCGTGCGCATCATGAGAAGGCTGACAGCCGGAACGGCGAGGAGGGCGGCGAAAGTCAGCACATGGATATTGCCGATGAAAGGCACGGCAAGGCTTGGCAGCGCGCCACTTTTCAACGCGCCTGACATGCCCTTGTCGCCGGTGGCAAGGAATAGCCCGAGCGTCGTTGCCGCCGCTGCGGCGATGTTGAGCGCGATGCCCGTCATGATGAGATCGGTGCCAAGCCGGTTGACCGAAAGCGACATCAGCCAGCCGAGAGCCGCACCCGTGATGAGCGCGGCCAGCAGGCCGACAGCCGGGCTGCCGGTGGCCGCACTGGCCAGAACGGCAATGAGTGCTGCCGACAGCATCATGCCTTCCATGCCGATATTGAGGACGCCTGCGCGGTCGGAAATCATCACGCCGAGTGCTGCCAGCAGCAAAGGTGTTGCCACGCGCAGGATGGTGCCGATGAAGGATGGATCGAGAATTTGTGCGAGAACCATGCTCATGGTTGTACTCCGGCCTGCACTACCGCTTGTTCTCCTTCGCGATTGCGAAGGTTGCGGATCAGCCGCAATACGGTCGGATGATTGTGAATGACGCTTGCCGTCGCGCCTACCATGATGGCGGCGGTCACAAGCCCCACCACTTCGGTTGGGATGTTCATGTTGCGCGCCAGTAGATCGCCGCCGATCTGCACGAAACCGAGGAAAAGCGCGGACGGAATAAGCAGGAACGGATTTTCGCGCGCCAGGATGGCGACGACGAGGCCGGTCCAGCCATAGCCGGGCAGATCGAGCCAGGCAAAGCGGGCATGAAGGCCGAGCACTTCCAGCGCACCGGCCATGCCCGCCACCAGTCCGCCGACAATCTGGGCACGCATGATGATGCCCTTGAGCGGCAGGCCAAGATGATTGGCAAAGCCCGGACTGGAGCCTGCGATACGGATATTGAGGCCCGAGCGCGTCCAGTAAAGCCAAATGCCGCCAGCGATGCAGGCCAGAATGGCGATGATCGAACCGCTGTTGAGACGCGTACCGGCCAACAGCCGGTCAAGCTTGGCGTCTGGCGGAATCCTGAGCGACATCATCCCGCCCGCAGCCGGGTCGCGGATGACATAGTTGAGGACGAACAGGCCGAGAAACAGGAAGGCATAGTTCAGGACGAGCGAGGTCACCATTTCCGATGCGCCGAAACGAAGCCGCAACGCTGCCGGAATGGTGCAGGCGAAACTGCCCGCAACCGCGCCGCACAGGATGGCGACCGGCAGTGAGAACCAGCCGAGCGAAGGGAGCAAAACGGCACCCGCCACCGCGCCGAGCGCGCCGAGGAAGAAGCCGCTTTCCGCACCCAGATTGAACAGGCCGGAGCGGAAAAGAATAGTGATCGCAAGGCCGGTCAGCATGATGGGCGTTGCCGCTTCCACCACATTGCCCATATGGCGAATGCTGCCGAACGGGCCGAGGAAGAAGGTTTTCAGGACCGCAGCCGGGTTGTCCTGCATCAGCGCCAGTGGCACCAGCAGCACAGCCATGATGACGGCGATGACAAGCACGGTCAGGAAAAAAGGTATGAGGTAGGAGATAAATCTGCGCATTACGCTGCATCCCTCGTGCCGAGCATGTAAGGTCCAAGGACAGCAGGCGTGATGTCGGGACTGTTTTTCAGAACGGCGACGATGCGTCCGTTGAAGAGAACGACGATGCGGTCGCTCAGGCGCAGCAATTCATCGAGATCTGCGCTGACAAGCAATACGGCGCAGCCGCCCTGCGCCACTTCATCGATGCGGCGGTGCAGGAAGGCTGCCGCCGAAACGTCGATGCCGCGTGTCGGCTGATCGGCGATCAGGAATTTCGGATTGGTGGCAAGTTCGCGCGCGGCGATGAGCTTTTGCGCGTTGCCGCCGGAAAGGGAATCGAGCCGTTCGGTGATTGCGCCTGCGCGCACCGAATATTGCTTGATCATCCCGCTGACACGGGTCTTGATCGCATTCCAGCGCAGGAATGGTCCCCAGAAAATCTGCTTGTCGGCGGTAATCGATCCCGTTCCGGCTATCGCGTTTTCGGCGAGAGACAGGCCGGGTGCGCCGCCTTGCGAAAAGCGGTCGGCTGGCAGATGAGCGAGACCTTGTCTGCGCCAGCTTGCCGTGTCGGCGCGCAGCATATCCTCACCGTTGAGGCTGATTGTGCCGCTGGCCGCATCGGCAAGGCCGGAAAGCACCGATACGAGGCCGCGCTGGCCGCTGCCATCGACACCGGCGACACCGACGATTTCGCCTGCGCCGACGGTCAGGTTCACATCCTTGATGCGGTCTGCCGGATCGGCTGCTTTCGTCGTGACACCCTTCATGTCGAGAACGGTTTTCATCGCGCCATGCTTGTGGGCGCGTTGCGGAATGTCGACCGCATGGCCCATGACCATCTGCATGATGGCGTCATCCGGCACGTCGGCAAGCTTTTCCGTGCCTGCAACAGCACCGGCGCGCAATACGGTCACGCTTTCGGCCAGTTCACGCACTTCGTTCAGCTTGTGGGAAATGAAGAGGATGGTAATGCCTTCATCGCGCAGCGACTTCAGCTTGCGCATCAGTTCCTCGATCTCTGGCGGAGAGAGAACGGCGGTCGGCTCGTCGAGGATCAGAAGCCGCGTGCGGCGCGCCAGCGCCTTCAGAATTTCGACCTTCTGCTGGGCGGCGACGGAAAGCGCGCCCGTGATCGCATCCGGGTCGGCGTGCAGGTCATATTGCTGCATCAGCGCTTCGACCATTTTGCGCGCGCCCGCGCGGTCGATCAGCCCGGCCTTCACCGGCTCATGACCGAGAATGATATTTTCGGTGACCGTCAGCGTCGGCACGAGTGAGAAATGCTGGTGTACCATGCCGATGCCTTGTGCTGCAGCATCTTCCGGCGACCAGGACGCAATATGCTGTCCATCGACGATGATTTCGCCTGCCGTGGCATTTTCGATACCGAACAGGATTTTCATGAGCGTGGATTTGCCCGCACCGTTCTCGCCGCAAATGGCGTGGATTGAGCCTGCGCGGATCGAGAACGACACGTCGCGAAGCGCCTGCGTGCCGTTCGGATAGACCTTGCTCACATCGCGGAAGGCGACGATTGGGCGAAAGGCGACGATAGCATCGCCGCCTTCGATATTTTCAGCTTGTTTTTCCACGATCAGGGACGAACCTTATTGCGGATCGCATTGAGATCCTCGGTGCTCATGCCGAATGCGGTCGGAACCGTGATCTTGCCTTCGGAAATCTCGTCGGAAGCCTTCTTGATGGCGTCCTTCATTTCCTGGGTGGCCATGGAAGCCATGTTGCCGTCCTGCACGATGCCGACAGCGCCTTCCTTAAGGCCGAGTGCTTCCGCCTTGCCGAACGGCAGGTCGCCTGCCTTGAAGCGTTCATAGGCTTGCAGAAGGCTGACATCGACATTCTTCAGAACGGAGCTGACGACCTGCTTGGCAATCGCCGGATCGCTGTCCTTGAAGATCGCTTCCTGATCGGAATCGACGCCGAGCACATATTTGCCGGTTTCCTTGGCAGCCGAAAGCTGACCGAGGCCCGTCTGCGAAGCGACGACGAAGCCGAGCGACACGTCGGAACGATACTGCGCGAGACCGAGTTCCTTGCCCTTCGCGGCATCCATGAAGGAACCGGCATAGGAAATGGCGATCTTGGTATCAGGCATTACGGACTGCGCACCGGCGATATAGCCGACGAGGAAGTCGTTGATGACCGGAATGTCCATGCCGCCGAGGAAGCCGAGATTCTTGCCGGTATCGCCGAGCTTGCCTTCCTTCAGGAGCGAAGCCGCCAGCATGCCGCCGAGATAGGAACCCTCGTTCTGCTTGTACTGGATGGAATAGACATTGTCGTAGCCGCCTTCTTCATAAGGCACGCTTGCATCGTAGAGGACGTATTTCTTGTCGGGATATTGCTGGGCAACCGAACCGACGGTTTCCGACATCTGGTAGGTGCCGCCGATGATCAGGTCCCAGTCCTGCTCGGACGCATCAAGGAACACTGGTTCCCATTTGGTCGGATCATCGCCGATTTCAAGAATCTTGGTCTCGACGTCGTCGCCATACTTGTCCTTGATCATCTTCATGCCCTTGGCGGCGCTGTCGAAGAACGACTTGTCGCCGAGCGCACCATTGATGATGAGCAGAATCTTGTCCTGAGCCTGTGCGGCCGTGGTGGCGAGCGTGCCCATTGCCGTAGTGGCGGCAAGGGCAAAGGCAAGGTGGATTATTCCCCGTCTGGTGGATTTGATCACAACAGAACTCCAATACTGTAGCGTTATAGAGATGGATTTTCTGCTTTGGATAATTTGCCTCCGCCCACAGAACCCCCACACCTGGGGAGCGATCAAACGCTGACGGCGTGTGTGAGTCAATCGTCAAACTTTTTACCCGCTGTGGACAAAGCAAGTCTGTTGCGCCGAATGGAGCTAAAGCTTTCGTTTATTTCAACAAAGCCTGATTGGGGTGCCGTAGCGTCGGGTCGAACGGATTGAGCTTTTGCGAGATGATCGCCGCTTCCTTGCGCAGAAGTTCTGTCACCGTCTCCTGACGCTTTTCGGTGAGGCGCGAGGCAAGCGTGCCGATGCTGAGTGCTGCCACAGCTTCACCGTCGCGGTTGAGGACAGGCACGCCAAGACCCGCCATGCCATCGATCATGTTGAAGTTGAAGGTCGCGGCACCTGTGTTTCGCACTTCCTCGATCATGATACGCAGATCGACCTCATCGATGGTGGCCTTGTCCAGAATGCGGGGCATGTTGAAGCGGATGATTGCCTCGCGCTCCTCTTCCGGCAGGAATGAAAGGATTGCGAGGCTGCCCTGACCAATGCCAAGTGGGACCTTGCCGCCGATATCGCCGGTATAAGAGCGGATCGGAAACGGCCCTTCCACCCGGTCGAGACAGACCGCATCGAAATTGCTGCGCACCAGCAGGAAAACCGTATCGTTGAACGTGGTCGAAAGCCGCAGCAGTGACGGGCGGGCAATGCTCAATATGCCGTCGCGCTGGCGCGCCTGTGCCGCCATTGCAAAAAACTCCAGCGACAGACGATAGGCTTTCTTGTCGGGAAGCTGCTCAACGAGGTTTTCCGCAATCAGCGTCTTCAGCAGGCGATGCGCCGACGGCTGGCTGAGGTCGAGGTCCCGCGCCAGATCGATGAGCCGCACACCGTCATCCGTGCTGGCGGCCAGACCCTTCAAAATATGGATGGCCTTCACCAGACTTGAGTTAAGCGCGGCGCCGGATTTCGGATTCTCAGATATATCATCCATAAAATTGCTTCCAAATTCTGCATTATGAAAGAAATATATAATTTCTTCCGGATTTGAAAATTATAATTTGCATTCATACGGATTTTTCCGCCATCTAAAACCGTCGCCAATGGGAAGGTCCGGCAAGGCACTGGAAAAGTGCCCGCACGCGGATCGGCGGTTTTGCTTGTAATCAAGGGGAACGCTGCGGCTGCGTAAGCGGCTGGACAGTCATGCGTTCAAACGGACAAGTCGGATCGGCGCTTCAAGGCGCGGTCAAGCCGCTCCCGCCAGCCAGCCCTATCGAAGAGGCGACGCGAGACAACATCACGGCGCTTCCGCTCCCCCGCACAGTTCTGCGGAAGTCATGCCGAGAGGGAGATGCAATGAGCTTTTTGACCCTTTCCGGAATTTCCCGCCACTACGGCAAGTTCGCGGCTGTCGACAATTTCAATCTGACGATTGAAAAGGGCGAGTTCATTTCGCTTCTCGGTCCTTCCGGCTGCGGCAAGACCACAACCTTGCAGATGATCGCCGGGCTGGTGCCGCCAACGGCAGGCACCATCACGCTCGATGGGCGCGACATTACACGCCTTGCGCCGGCCAAGCGCGAATTGGGCGTTGTTTTCCAGAGCTATGCGCTGTTCCCGCATATGACGGTTGCGCAGAATGTGAGCTTCGGCCTTGAAATGCGCAATGTTCCCAAGGCAGAGCGCGAGAAGCGTGTGCGCGACGTGCTGGAACTGGTGCATCTGAGCGCCCTTGCCGATCGTTATCCGCGCGAGATGTCGGGCGGTCAGCGCCAGCGCGTGGCGATTGCCCGTGCGCTGGTTATCAATCCGCCGGTTCTGCTGCTCGATGAGCCGCTCTCCAATCTCGATGCGCAGCTGCGTGAAGAAATGCAGTTCGAGCTGCGCCGCATCCAGCGCACTGTCGGTATCACCACCATCATGGTGACGCATGACCAGGCTGAAGCGCTTTCGATCAGCGACCGCATCGTGGTCATGGAAAAGGGTGTCATCACGCAGGTCGATGCGCCCTACAAGCTTTATGAGCATCCGCATAACCACTTCATTTCCAACTTCGTCGGCAAGTCGAATTTCCTGAAGGCACGCGCCGAAGGCGATATGATCACGCTGACCGAAACCGCGATCCGCTTCCCCGCAAATGGCAAAAAGGTTTCCGGCGAGCTGTCCGTCTTCATCCGTCCTGAAAAGGTACAGCTCGTTACAGCGAGCGAGGGGCATATCGCTGGTGAAGTGACGACCCGCTACTTCATGGGCGCGCAGTGGTTGCTCGGCGTGACGACGCCTGCTGGCCAGCTTTCGGTGGCGCTCCCCAATCTTGGCAACCCGCCGCCATCGGAAGGCACTTCTGTTGGTCTTAGCTGGAATCATGAAGATTGCCGCATCCTCACCGCAGGGGTGAACTGAGCATGTCGGCTGTCACCTCACAGGATACCTCCGCCGCGCCCAAGGGGCAGCGCGATCTGACCCCGCTTTTTTTGGTTGGACCGTCGACGCTTTTGTTCTTTGCGCTGGTGCTGCTGCCGCTCGGCCTCACCGTGCTGCTTTCCTTCAACAGCTACAGCTATGACAAGGGCATCGAGAACGTCTATTCGCTTGCCAATTATGTACAGGTTCTCAAAGATCCTTATTATCTTTCGATCTTTTGGCGCACGCTGAAGCTGGCACTGATCACAACCGTCATCACGGTGCTGGTCGGTGTACCGGAAGCCTATATTCTGTCCAATATGCGCAAGCCATGGCGCTCGATCTTCCTGCTGGTCATCATTGGCCCACTTCTGGTTTCGGTTGTGGTCCGCACATTCGGCTGGAGCATGTTGCTGGGTCGCAATGGCCTTGTGAACAGCGTGCTCGACATGGTCGGTCTGCCGACCACGCAGATCCTTTACAGCGAAACAGCCATCGTCATCGGTCTGGTGCATATCATGCTGCCATTCATGGTGATCCCGGTCTGGACTGTGCTGCAGAAACTCGATCCGTCGGTCGAAGCCGCAGCGCTGACGCTGGGCGCTTCGCGCCTGACAGCGCTGCGCCGCGTGGTATTTCCGCAGGCAGTTCTTGGCATCCTGTCGGGCAGCCTCATCGTGTTTGCGCTTTCGGCCAGCTCCTTTGCCATTCCGGGTCTGCTTGGCGGGCGTCGTCTCAAGATGGCGGCAACCGTCGTCTATGACGAGTTCCTGATCGAGCTGAACTGGCCGCTGGGTGCTGCCATCGCCATCATCGTTCTGGTCGCCAATCTCGTCATCATGATTGCCTATAATCGTCTGCTCGAAGGGCAGGCCAAGAAGAAGCTGGGATAGAGCCATGGTCAAGAACGGTCCTTTTGCCCTTTTCTTCCACACGCTGATCGTCATCTTCATGCTGGCGCCGATGGTTGTGGTGTGTCTGGTGGCTTTCACGCCGGAAAACACCTTGACCATGCCGTGGAGCGGCCCAAATGCGGGTCTGTCGCTGCGCTGGTTCGAGGCAGTTTTCGCGCATAACGACTTCATGACCGCCTTTGGCAACAGTCTGAAGCTTGCTCTGTTCTCGGCAACCATTTCGACGGCACTGGCCGTGCCATCGGGGCTGGCAATCGCACACTATGCATTCCGTGGCCGCGATGCACTCAACGCGCTGTTTCTGTCGCCGCTGATCATCCCGCATCTGGTTCTGGGCGTCGCGTTCCTGCGTCTTTTCACGCTGATGGGTTTCACCGGCACATTTGGCTGGCTGGTCGCGGCACATACGATTGTCGTCACGCCCTATGCGCTGCGCCTGATCCTGGCTTCGCTTGGCAGCATGGATCGCAACGCGGAAAACGCGGCACGCACGCTTGGTGCAGGCGAATGGACAGTGTTCCGTCGCATCACCTTGCCACTGCTGCTGCCGGGTCTGTCGGGTGGCTGGCTGCTTGCCTTCATCAATTCGTTCGACGAACTCACCATGTCGATCTTCGTCACTTCGCCGTCCACGGTCACGCTTCCGGTCCGCATGTATATGTATGCCAGCGAATCTATTGACCCAATGATGGCGGCGGTTTCGGCCCTGATGATCCTCGTCGCCACCGTGACCATGATTATTATTGATCGCATGTTCGGCCTCGACCGGCTGCTGGTGGGCAAGGGCTGAGCAGGCAGACCATGACGATTCCGATTTTTCCTTCGGCGGCGCAGTTCCGCAGACGGTATCGGCTGACCGAACAGCCTATTAGTTTCTCGCTTGACGGCGTTTCTTTTGAGGGACGCCGTGGCGACACCGTGCTGACCGCCATTCTCTCCGTGCAGGGAAAGCTGCGTCATACCGAATTTACCGGGGAACCGCGTGCGGGCTTCTGCCTGATCGGCGCGTGTCAGGATTGTCATGTCATGACGGCTCAGGGCTACAAGCTTCGTGCCTGCACCACGCTTCTGGAAGACGGCATGGCCTTTGTGACGGAGCCTGCAATATGAATGCCGCGCTCAATCCGGTTATTGTCGGTGCCGGTCCTGCGGGCATTCGTGCCGCTGAAACGCTGGTCAAGGCGGGTCTTAAGCCCATCGTGCTTGATGAAGGCTTTCGTTCCGGCGGCCAGATTTATCGCCGCCCGCCGCTTGATGACGGACGCAGCTATCGCAGCCGTTATGGCTCCGAAGCGCACAAGGCCGAAGCGCTGCACAAGACTTTTGACGCGTTGCGCGGCGCAATTGATTATCGCCCGGAAACGCTCGTCTGGAATATTACGCGGAGTGATGGTGATCGTCTCGATCTCCTGACCAACGGCTCGCATAGCCAGTTGGCCTATAGCCATCTCATTCTGGCGACCGGCGCTACCGACCGGGTTTTGCCGTTCAAGGGCTGGACCAAGCCCGGCGTCTATACGCTCGGCGCGTCGCAGACCGCACTCAAGGCGCAAGGCTGCACGGTTGGCGAACGCGTGGTGTTCATGGGGTCGGGGCCGCTGCTTTATCTGGTGGCCTGGCAGTATCATCATGCAGGTGCCAAGGTTGCGGCGGTGCTGGATACGGCGCCTTTCGCTTCAAAATTCCATCTGGCGCATCTCGCACTTTATGCGCCGCGCATTGTGGCGCTCGGCGCTTATTATGGTCTGCGTCTCAAACTTGGTGGCGTGCCGATCCATTATAATGTGCGTCCGGATGAGGTTTTAGGCGAAGGCCGTGTCGAAGGCATTCGCTATCGCTCGGCCAAGCGTGTGCGCGAGGCTGAGTGCGATGCGCTGGCCTATGGTTTTGCGCTGCGTCCTGAAACCCAGCTTGCCGATCTCGCCGGTTGCGATTTCCGCTTTGAAGAACGTGACCGCGCATGGCTTCCTGCGGCAGACAGGCTTGGCCGCACGAGCCGTATCGGTGTCTATGTAGCGGGTGACGGTGCAGGCATTGCCGGTGCGGATGCTGCGGAAATTCGAGGGTCATTGGCCGCGATTGCCTTGCTGCGCGATAGGGGCCTGCCATTTGACGAAGGCACGGAACGCAGCCTTCTGTCGAAGCTCGATCATATTTATCGCGAGCGCCTGATCGTCGAAAAAGCTTTCCCGTTCCCGCGCGACTGGTTCGACACGATTGCTGGCGATGTCACGCTTTGCCGTTGCGAAGAAATCGCGGTGCGTGATGCCAAGGCAGTTATAAGCCAAGGTGATACGCGGGAGATCAACCGGCTCAAGGCGCTGACCCGTGTAGGCATGGGCCGTTGTCAGGGGCGCATGTGTACCGCTGCCGCCGCAGAACTACTAGCGTCGATGCAGGACAAGACGCCCGCCGAAGCAGGGCGCATCCGTGCTCAGGCACCGGTCAAGCCGATCCCGCTCGGCTTTGGCGCTCCGTCCAAGGAAGGCGCTTCGTCATGACAAGACATCTTCAGGCGGATGCGGTGATTATTGGCGGCGGGATTGTTGGTGGATCGGCTGCGCTTTTCATGCGTCAGGCCGGATTGTCGGTCATCCTGCTCGACAAGGGCTTTTGCGGTGCGCAGGCAAGCGGCGTCAATTATGGCGGCGTTCGCAGGCAGGGTCGCGCACCGGAACAGCTTCCACTTGCGCAGCGTTCGCATCAATTGTGGGCGCGTTTGCCGGAACTCATCGGCATCGATGGCGAATATATCCGCAGCGGCCATTTGAAACTTGCCCGCACGGAAGCGCATTTCGCCAAGCTTGAAGCCTATGCTGCCCTGGTGCAACCGCTCGGGCTCGATGTCGAGCTGATCGGCGGCAACGCGGTGCGGGAACGTTTCCCATGGCTTCCGGGCGATGTCGCGGGTGCATCGCTTTGTGCGGAAGATGGCAATGCCAATCCGCGTCTGGTTTCGCCTGCTTTTGCCCGCGCCGCACTGGCTGCGGGTGCCACCGTACTGGAAAACACGCCAGTCATCGAAGCGCGTGAAACCGGCGACGGCTTTGCCATTCTGGCGGGTGATGGCATCGAAATCCGCTCGCGCCTTCTGTTCAATTGCGCCGGTGCCTGGTCGGACCGGTTTGCAGCCTCGTTCGGCGAGCCGGTGCCGCTCCAGCGCATCTATCCGTCGATGGTGGTCACCGAGCCGATGCCGTTCCGCCTGCCGATGAGCCTCGGCGAAGAAGGCGGCGGTTTCTACGGCCGTCAGGTCACACGCGGCAATTATGTCATGGGTGGCGGGCGCGGTACGCCGCTGGAAAACCCGGATTTTTCGCGGCCTTCGGTCGATGCGGCTTCCTCGGTGATGCTGCGCGCAATCGAACTGTTTCCGCATCTCGAACATGCGCAGGTGATCCGCTTCTGGTCCGGAACCGAGGCTGAAATGCCGGATGATAATCCGGTAATCGGGCCAAGCAGCCGTGTCAGAAATCTTTATCACGCCTTTGGTTTTAATGGTGCCGGTTTCCAGACTGGCCCGGCTGTCGGCGCTGTGCTCTCAGACCTTGCACTGAACGGCGAGACAGAAACTCCGATCGATGCGTTTTCGATCGACCGCTTCAATCCAAAACTCAACCACGAAGGGAACCAAGCATGAAAAATCAACGTATTACCGCAATGGCGACAATGGCGCTCGGCCTGTCCGTCGCTTTTGTATCGGGCGCATCGGCTGAAACCAAGACGCTCTATATCGGCATGAATGGTGGCAACATGGAGCGCGCTTACACCGAGCACGTCCTGCCGGAATTCGAAAAGGCCAACGACGTCAAGGTTGTTGTCGTGCCGGGCACTTCGGCTGATATTCTGGCCAAGGCAACCGCGCAGAAAGACAAGCCGCAGATGCATGTCATGCTGCTTGACGACGGCGTAATGGTGCGCGCGATCAATGGTGGCCTTTGCCAGAAAATCTCTGACGATCCGGTTCTGGCCGACATTCAGCCGGCCGCGCGTCTCAAGGACGACATGGCCATCGGTGTCGATATGGGCATGACCGGCATTGCCTATAACAAGAAGCTTTTCGACGAAAAGGGCTGGGCAGCTCCGACCTCGTGGATGGACTTTGCCGACGAAAAATATGCGAACGCCGTTGTGTTCCAGTCGGCCTCCGCCTCGACTTTCGGTCTCCATGCCTTCCTGATGTTCAACCGCATTCAGGGTGGTGACGACAAGAACCTCGAACCAGGTTTCGAAAAGTTCCCGGATACTATCGGCAAGAACGTTCTGGAATTCATCCCGTCTTCGGCCAAGATTTCGGAAATGGTCCAGACCGGCGAAGCTGCGATCTTCCCGCTGACGCCAACCGGCGTGAACAACCTCAAGGACAAGGGCATTCCGGTTGAATATGCACAGCCGAAGGAAGGTTCCGTCATCCTCGCCGTGACCGAATGCGTGCTCGCAGGTAACAGCGAGCCTGAACTGAGCCAGAAGCTCGCACATTACCTGCTTTCCGCCGATG
This sequence comes from Brucella sp. LJL56, assembly GCF_054871705.1. Taxonomy (NCBI): domain Bacteria; kingdom Pseudomonadati; phylum Pseudomonadota; class Alphaproteobacteria; order Hyphomicrobiales; family Brucellaceae; genus Brucella; species Brucella sp. LJL56. The sequence goes on along the minus strand of NZ_JBTXLQ010000003.1, from coordinate 429,599 downwards.
CGCAGAGCAAGGCGCTCGACCATGGCAACGTCATCCCGTCGAACCAGAAGGCAAAAGCCGGTACATCGGAAGCACAGGCCAAGCTCGACGCTTTCAACGGTTACATGAAGACCGCCAACACGCTCGATTGGGATGCAGTCAATGAAGGCCGCCAGCAGCTCAACAGCCGCTGGAACCGCACCATCGAAAAGTAAGATTGGCGACCGTTCTGAAAAAGCCCGCCTTGGGAAACCGGGGCGGGCTTTTTGCCGGAAAGCCGCTTACGTATCGTCTGCTGATATTGTAGCTTGCCCGCAAATCATCCGGGCAAATCGATGGATCGGGGCAAGCGTGAAAAAAGCGGCAGCATTCGCATTCCTTGGAATTCTGGTGGGGGCACCTGCACTTGCAGAAGACAACTGGAAAGCCGTCGAGCAAATCAAGACCTACGCAATTGCCGGGAAAACCGGTCCCGAACTTTATGAATCCATCGGTGAGCGTGGCCCGAAGATCGGCGGCGGCAAAACCCGCGTCATCGCCCATACCAGCTATGTTTTAACCTGGGACCGGCAGTTCGACCGTTCCAACAATGACTGCACGATCCTGTCGGCCACGCCGAAGCTGAAGATCACCTATACGCTGCCGAAGCCCTCGCAGAAACTTGCCTCGCCCGTGAAAGAGCATTGGGAGACTTTCTTCGAAGGTATCCGCAAGCACGAACTTGTGCATGGCGACCATGCCAAGGACATGACACGCGAGATCGTGCGCCGGACCGTTGGCCTGTCGGTTCCAAACGACCCGAAATGCCAGAAAATCCGCAAGGTGCTCATCAAGGAAATCACCGATATGGTGGACGTCCAGCGTGCTCAGGGCCGTGCCTTCGACAGGATAGAGATGGGCAATGGCGGCAATGTCCACCAGCTCATTCTGGCGTTGGTGAACGGCGGCTGATTTTTCTTCAATAGCCTGCGCTCCGCACAGAAATCTGCTGCTTTGAACCAGGTGGAACATTCCTGATATTGATGGACTGAAAGCCTTTCATGCGCCTGTTTGAACAGAAGTGATTGACTTCCTAACCAGTTAGTACATTTTAGGGGAATGGCGCAGCCGACCGATGCGATTCAATTCTGGAGTGGGATGGACTGAGGAGGAATGGATTGCAGCTCGCGATGAGGCACTGCGGGGAGCCGGAATGGTTTTCTGACGCGCCTTTCATTGCGATGGTCGGCCCGGAATCGGTCAAGGACTGTGAGGAAAGCGAAGTTTCACCTCGGATGCACGGCGCATCCTGCCGGTGATGCCGCGTCGCTTTCACCCGAAACCCGAAAAGGGGCAGCAGTCTGCAAGCGATGCGTCTGGAGGAGGCCGGGAGGAGGAACGTGAAAGCTTTAGTCGATTTTTATTTTACGGCGGCACGGTTCGCCATTGCCTGCCTTCTTGGCTGCATGGTCGTGCTTGTGTTTGGCAATGTGGTGCTGCGCTACGCCTTCAATCAGGGCATAACGGTTTCAGAAGAACTGTCGCGCATCTTCTTTATCTGGCTCACCTTTCTTGGCGCGGTGGTCGCCATGCGCGACCATGCGCATCTGGGCGTGGATTCGCTGGTGCGCCGTCTGTCACCTGCGGGCGCGCGCATTGCGCTGGTCGCCGGCCATATCATGATGTTCGGTGCAACATGGCTCGTTCTTTCGGGAAGCTGGACGCAGACGCTTATCAATATTCCGACGCTGGCCCCGGCGACGGGTATGTCGATGGGCTGGTTTTACGGCGCAGGACTGGCCTTTGCAGTCCCCGCACTCCTGATCATCGCGTGGAACGGTTTCGGCATTGCAACCGGGCGGATCGATGTCGCCAAAACGCATTTCGTGACGGATAGCGAGGAGCATGTCACGCCCGTCTCGACCGATGAAAATCGCAAATAGGGCGCGCCGACCATGACCTTGCTCATCTTTCTTGCCGCTCTTCTGGTTCCGATGGCTCTCGGCGTTCCGGTTGCCTTTGCGCTCATCATCAGCGGTACGGCGCTGATGATGTATATGGATTTGTTCGACGCCCAGATCGTGGCGCAGAACGTGCTGAACGGCGCCGACAGTTTTCCGCTGATGGCCGTTCCCTTTTTCCTGCTTGCCGGGGAGATCATGAATGCGGGCGGCCTGTCGCGTCGCATCGTCAATCTGGCGCTGGTCATGGTGGGGCATGTGCGCGGCGGTCTCGGTTTCGTCGCGATCTTTGCGGCCTGTGTGATTGCAAGCCTTTCGGGTTCGGCGGTCGCCGATACGGCGGCGCTCGGCGCATTGCTGTTTCCGATGATGCGCAATGCCGGACACGAGCCGGGCCGTGCTGCCGGGCTGATCGCCTCCGCATCGATCATCGCCCCGATCATCCCGCCATCCATCGGTTTCATCCTGTTTGGCGTGGTCGGCGGCGTTTCGATCACCAAGCTGTTTCTGGCAGGTATTTTCCCCGGCCTGATGATTGCCGTCGCGCTGTGCGTGACCTGGTTCATCCTCGCGCGTCGCGAACAGTTTGAACTGCCGAAGAAGGCCGAACCCGGTGCACGGATGCGGGCTTTCCTCGACAGTATCTGGGCCTTGATGCTGCCGGTCATTATCATTGTCGGCCTTCGCTTCGGTGTGTTCACGCCGACGGAAGCGGGCGTGGTTGCCGCTGTCTATTCGCTGTTCGTCGCAACCGTGATCTATCGGGAATTGCCGCTTTCACGGCTCTATCCGGCCATGGTGGACGCGGCGAAGACAACGGCTGTGGTGATGTTCCTCGTTGCCAGCGCCAGCGTTTCGGCCTGGATGATTACGGTTGCCGATGTGCCGGGTGAACTGGCCGAACTGGTGCGTCCTTTGATGGATAACCAGACGCTTCTGCTGCTTGCCATCATGCTCATGGTTGTTCTCGTCGGCATGGCCATGGACATGACCCCGACAATCCTGATCCTGACGCCAGTGCTGATGCCGATCATCAAGGAGGCGGGAATCGATCCGGTCTATTTCGGCGTGCTGTTCATCATCAACAATTCCATCGGCCTCATCACCCCGCCCGTCGGCACGGTGCTGAATGTGGTGTGCGGCGTCGCGCGCCTGCCGTTCGAAAAGGTGATGACAGGCGTGCTGCCGTTCCTGATCGCGCAGCTGGTGGTGCTTTTCCTGATGGTGCTGTTCCCGCAACTGGTGACGGTGCCAATGGGCTGGTTCCGTTAAATTGGAGCATGTCTCCCGAAAGTGGAAACCGGATTCGGGATAAAGACATGCGTAAAGACAAAGACAGAATTTTTGAGTGGGAGGAAGACATGAAGAAACTATTGAAGACGATGGCACTGGGAATGGTGCTGCCCCTGGCCCTGATGACCACCACGGCCATGGCTGAAATCCGTTCGCAGACGATCAAGTTTGCTGCCGCCAATAGCAAGGGCCACCCGCAGGTCACGGGCATGGAGAAATTTGCCGAGCTGGTGAAGGAAAAGAGCGGCGGGCAGATCAATGTGAAACTGTTCCCCGGCGGTGTTCTGGGCAGCGACCCGCAGACGCTTTCCGGCTTGCAGGGCGGTGTCGTGGAAATGACGGTGATGAATGCTGGCATCCTGTCCAGCACCGTCAAGGCATTCGAAGCGGTCGATCTGCCGTTCCTGTTCAATAGCGGCGAGGAAGCCGACAAGGTCATGGATGGGCCTTTCGGCACCAATCTGATGAAGCGTCTGCCCGATACGGGGCTGGTGGGGCTTGCCTATTGGGAGCTCGGCTTCCGCAATCTGACCAATAATCGCCATCCGGTTGCGAAACTGGAGGATATTGCCGGGCTGAAGATCCGCACCCTGCAATCGCCGGTTCCCGTTGCCCTGTTCAATGCGCTCGGTGCCAATGCGGTGCCGCTGCCCTATACCGAACTTTATACGGCGCTTGAAACCGGTACGGTCGACGGGCAGGAAAATCCCAACGCCAACATTATCAATGCCAAATTTTATGAAGTGCAGAAATATCTGACGCTGACCCGCCACCAGTATAATCCGCAGATCGTCATGATCAGCAAGAAGTTCTGGGATCGCCTCAACGATGAGGAAAAAGCGGTGATCGAACAGGCTGCTGTCGAAGCGCGGGACTATCAGCGCAAGGTTTCGCGCGAGCAGGACGCGACGGCGCTCGATGAGATCAAGAAGACCGGAATGCAGGTTACTGAACTGACGCCGGAAGAAACCGCGCGCCTGCGCGATGCGGTAAAGCCGATCATCGAAAAGTTTACTGCCGAAATCGGTGCGGAAACGGTCGATGAACTCTTTGCCGAATTGAAGAAGGTGCGCGGCGGGAATTAAGCCGGTATGGCTCTATATCCGGGCCGATACGAAACACGATGGTTCCGGGCAGGTCTGCCCGGTTCTGAGCGGAAAACTCCGGTCTGGCCGGAGACAGGAGCGTGACATGAAGACTTCGATAGCAACCGTCTCCATCAGCGGCGATCTCCAGCAGAAACTGGGAGCCATCGCCAAAGCCGGTTTCGACGGGGTGGAGATTTTCGAGAACGATTTTCTCACCTTTGACGAAAGCCCGCGTCAGGTGGGCCAGATGGCGCGCGACCTTGGTCTTGAGATCACGCTTTTCCAGCCATTCCGTGACTTTGAAGGCATGCCGGAACCGTTGCGCAGCCGCACTTTCGACCGGGCGGAACGCAAGTTCGACCTGATGCAGGAGCTGGGTACTGATCTCGTTCTGGTCTGCTCCAATGTGTCGCCAGCCGCCATTGGCGGCATCGACCGCGCAGCGGATGATTTTCGCGAGCTTGGCGAAAGGGCGGCGCGGCGTAGTCTGCGCGTCGGTTATGAGGCGCTCGCCTGGGGACGCCATATCAGCGACCACCGCGATGCATGGGAGATCGTGCGCCGCGCCGATCACCCTAATGTCGGCCTTATCCTCGACAGTTTTCATACTCTGGCGCGCAAGATCGACGTGAACTCGATCCGCTCCATTCCGAAAGACAAGCTTTTCATCATCCAGATGGCCGACGCGCCACTGATCGATATGGATCTGCTTTACTGGAGCCGCCATTATCGCAACATGCCGGGCGAGGGTGACCTGCCGGTGCTGGATTTCATGCGTGCGGTGGCTGCGACCGGCTATGACGGCTATTTCTCGCTTGAAATCTTCAACGACCAGTTCCGTGGCGGATCGCCGGCCACCATCGCAGCCGACGGACGCCGTTCGCTGGTCTATCTCGGTGATCAGGTTCGCCGGGTCGAGCCGGACAACAAGCTGACGGTTGCGGCCATGCCGCCCCGCGCAAAGGTGCACCGCGTCGGCTTTGTCGAGTTCGCCACCCATGCCGATGATGCCGAAAGGCTGGTTTCCGCTGTCGGCGCGCTGGGCTTCAAACTCGCTGGCAGGCATCGCACGAAAGACGTGGCACTCTACCGGCAGGGCGACATCAACCTCGTCATCAATACGGATACGCGCGGTTTCGCAAGCTCGGCCTATGCCGTTCATGGCACTGCTGCCTATGCCATGGGGCTTGTCGTGGACGATGCGGCTGAAGCCCATGCCCGCGCGCTTGCCATGGGCGCGGAAAGTTTTGAGCAACCGCTCGATCCGGGTGAAATCGGTATGCCTGCCATTCGTGGCGTTGGCGGCGGGCTGGTCTATTTCCTCGATGAGAAGACCGATCTCGGCCGTATCTTTGATATCGAGTTCGAACCGGTTGCAGGTAATGAAACCGGTGCCAGTGTCGGCCTCACCCATATTGATCATGTTGCCCAGACGATGAAGTTCGATGAACTTCTGACCTGGCTGCTCTTTTATACCTCGCTCACGGAATCGCGGAAATCACCCATGGTGGATATCGTCGATCCGGGCGGTGTCGTGCGCAGTCAGGTAGTGGAAAACGACGAGGGAACGCTGCGTATCACGCTTAACGGCGCGGAAAACCGCCGCACGCTGGCTGGTCGCTTCATTGCCGAAACCTTTGGTTCGGGCATCCAGCATCTGGCTTTTGCGACGGACGATATCTTTGCGACGGCTGCGGCCTTGCGCGACAACGGGTTCCACACGCTGGAAATCTCGCCGAATTATTATGACGATCTGGAAGCGCGTCTCGGTCTCGATCCCGAATTCACCGACCGGCTCAAGGCCGCAAACGTCCTTTATGATCGCGACGAGAGCGGGGAATATTTCCAGCTTTATAGCCCGACCGACGATCAGGGCTTCTTTTTCGAAGTCGTGCAGAGGCGAGGCTACAAGGGGTATGGCGCAGCCAATGCGATCTTCCGCATTGCCGCGTTGCGGCGTTACATGCGCCCGGCGGGCATGCCGAAAAGTGCTGCTGCACTCTGAACGCTGAAGGGGAGGACTATGGCAAAGGCACTCGCCAAGGCGCAGCCGCGCAAGAACGATCCCGACGCAACGCGCGAGAACATTCTCGACATTGCGGCGCGGGAGTTCGTGGCATCGGGGTTTTCCGGCGCGCGCGTGGATGAAATCGCGGCGCAGACCCGCACGTCCAAGCGCATGATCTATTATTATTTCGGCAGCAAGGAGGGGCTTTATCTCGCCGTGCTGGAACGGGCCTATGGCAAGATACGCACGCTTGAAAGCTCGCTGTCTCTTGACGATCAGGACCCGGAATCCGCCATGCGCAGTCTGGTGGAAAGCACTTTCGACCATGACGATGCCAATCCGGATTTCGTGCGGCTCGTCGCGGTGGAAAATATTCACCGTGCCGAACATATGGAGCGCTCCGATGTTCTGTCGCGCCAGAATGTAACCATTCTGGAAACGATCGAGAAAATCCTTGAGCGCGGGCGGGAGCAGGGCGTTTTTCAAAGGCGCATTTCCGCGCTCGACCTTCATATGCTGATCAGCGCGCAATGCTTTTTCCGTGTGTCCAACAGGCATACGTTCGGCGCGATCTTCGGCACCGACCTGATGGCGTCCGACGTGAAGGCGCGGCATCGCCGCCTGATCAGCGACACGATCATAGCCCTTTTGAAAAGCCCGGAATAACGAGGACCGGCGTGTCGTCCGATCCTGCGGAGAATAAGAATTGATAAGTGAAGTGACCAAGCGTCGTGTGCATGTCGGATTGATCGGCGCAAATATTCAGCGCTCGCTTTCGCCGGCAATGCATATGCAGGAAGGTGAGGCCGCAGGGCTGGCCTATCGCTACGACATTATCGACATTGCCGAGAACGGGCGTTCGGCAACCGACCTGCCAGCCCTCGTCGCGGAAGCCGAGGCTGCGGGATTTGCCGGGCTCAATATCACGCATCCCTGCAAGCAGGCTGCGGTGGCGCTGGTCGATGAACTCTCACCTCATGCTTTGGCCCTGCAATCGATCAATACGGTGGTGTTCTCCGATGGCAGGCGCATTGGCCACAACACCGACTGGTGGGGCTATGCGGAAGGATTTCGCCGCGGCCTGCCGGGAGTGTCATTAGAACGTGTCGTGCTGCTCGGGGCAGGCGGGGCAGGTGTTGCGGTTGCCTATGCGCTGGCGGAAATGGGCGCGAGGGAGGTCCATATCTTCGACCTCGACGCCGCGAAGGTTGACGCGGTAATCGGCAAGCTTGTTTCCGTGCAGCCGCAATGCAGTTTCATTGCCGGGGCTGATCTGGAAGAAGCACTGGCAGGCGCGTCCGGACTGGTCCACGCAACGCCGACGGGTATGGACGCGCATCCGGGTCTGCCGCTTGCGCCAGCATTGGTGCAGCCGCATCTCTGGGTTTCGGATATTGTCTATTTTCCTTTGCAGACGGCGCTGGTTCTGCTTGCCAAAGAGCAGGGGTGTCGGGTGCTCGATGGGGGCGGGATGGCCGTGTTTCAGGCGGTCGGTGCTTTCGAGCTCTTCAGCGGCATCAAGGCCGATCCGGACCGGATGCTTGCCCATTTTGCGCAGTTGCAGGCAAGGGCTTAAACCCGTTTCCAGCCTGTCATTTCGAAAGGTGCCTCGGTCTCCGGCGCACCTTTTTCTATTCAGAGAGTTTCAGAATCGACGACGCGTCATCGTGAAATCGTTCATTAAGAATAAGCAGATTGTTGACAATATTTCGAGTGCGTGTTTAGCTTAATACATCCTTTCTCCGCCAAATGAGGGAAAGGTGAAGCTAATTAAGGGGAACTAAAATGATCAATAGACGCGCAGTTGTTAAGACTGCGGCGCTAGGCGCCGTTTCTATATTTGCGCTCATGTCCGCATCGGCCTCCCAGGCTGCGGACAAGGAGTTGAAGATCGGTTTCGTCGGTGTCACCAGCGGCCCTGCGGCGGCCTGGGGCACATCCAATGTCCGTTCGATGCAGGTTCGCGCCGACTGGCTCAACGAGCAGGGCGGCGTAAAGATCGGCGATGACACCTACAAGATCAAGGTGGTTACCTTCGACGACCAGAAGGACCCGAAGCGCGCCATCGCCGGTATGGAAAAGATGGCTCAGGAAGGCGTCCATTACGTGGTTGGTCCGAATGTCGATGACGGCGCTGCTGCCGTCCGTCCGGTCGCGGAAGCCAAGGGCATCATCTATTTCCCTTATTCCTTCCCGAAGGAACTCTATACGCCGCCGGCATCCAATGCTGTTCTCGGCATGATCGCCAACTACCAGTCAGGACCGGCGATCTATAAATATCTCAAGGAAAACAAAGGCATCAAGACGGTGGCCTTCGTGGCGGCCAATGAATCCGATCCGCTCAGCCAGCGCGACAGCGGCATCGAGGCGGCCAAGGCGCTTGGTCTCGAAGTGGTTTCGACCAACGATGCCTATCAGAATGACACGCGCGACTTCACACCTGTTCTGACGCCGATCGTCATGCAGAAGCCGGACCTGCTGGTGCTGTCGGGCGTTGCGCCGGGCAATGCGCCGCTGCTCATCCGCGCTGCGCGCGAGCTTGGCTATCAGGGCTTCATTTCCACCGAAACTGCACAGGATGCCAAGGTTCTGGAAGAAGGCGCAGGCGAACTCGCCAATGGTTTCATCTCGGTCGGCGGCGCTTCCACGCCGGAAATCGCATCTGACACCATGAAGGAATTTGTCGACCGTTATACCAAGGCCTATGGAGAATATAACGACGAGTCCAACACCAAGGTCTATGCACTCGAATATATCGTCGAAACAATCAAGGCCAATCCGGCGGCTATCGACAATGTCGAGGAATTCAAGAAGACGATGGACGCATTCTCTGCACCCAATCCTTTCGTCAAGGGTGATGGCGACGGTTCCAAGCTGACCTATGTCGGCACCTCTTCTTTCACGCAGAAGCGCCAGATCGGCATTCCGATGGTTGTGACAGAATACAAGGACGGCAAGTTCGAAACGCTTTTCGTCGGCCAGGTCGATTAGCCAGCAGGCCTGAACAGCCCGAAGCGGAGCAGGAATATTTCCGCTTCGAGCCTCCCAATCGTCAGGAACTGTTACGGAGTTTCGGGCTTGCCTTTGAGCTTGCCTGACACTTCGCACGAGGGAGTTTGCCTTCATGGAACAAGTGATAGCCAATGGGCTATATCTGGGTGCGCAATATGCATTGATCGCGTTGGGACTGACGCTGATCTTCGCGCTCATGAACGTCCTCAATTTTGCGCACGGCCAGATGTATGTGCTGGGCGGCTTCGTCACCTATACGGTTTACGGGCAGCTCGGCCTGCCGTTTGTTGTCGCTCTTCTGGCCTCCGCCGTCACATTGATGATCGTCGGTGCGCTGATTGAAAAGTTTCTCTTCAGACCGGTCATCAAGCGAAGTCTGCGCGATGAAAGCACGATGTTGCTCGCAGCCGCTATCGCCTTTTTCCTTGATGCCGTCATCCTGCTTCTGTTCGGCGAAAAACAGCGCGGCGTGCCGAAGATCGTCAATGGCGTCTTCGTGTCCGACTGGCTGATCATGCCTTATGACCGCATCCTGATCGGTGTGCTTGCGGTGGTGTTCATCGCAGCCTTCGTTCTCTTTATGCAGTACACAAAACCCGGTCGCGCGATGCGCGCGCTTGCCCAAGACCGCGTGGCCGCGCAGTTGATGGGCGTGAATGTCGACCGTTATTCCATGATAGGCTTCGCGCTGGGGGCAATGCTTGCGGGGCTGGTCGGTGGATTGCTGGTCGCTATTACCGGTGTCAATTCCGGCATTGGCGGCGCCATTTCCATCAAAGCCTTCATGATGGTGATGATCGGCGGCGCCGGCGTCGTCAGCGGCGCGATTGCCGGTGGCTTCATCCTCGGCATGATGGAATCCGTCGGCCTGACGGTGCTGCGCTCCTATGGCGACATCACCTATCTCGTCATCTTCGCCGCATTGATGGTGTTCCTGAGCATCCGTCCGAATGGGCTGATGGGCAAGCCGTGGGGTTGAGGGGGCAATCATGACAAACACAACAAAGCTTATCGGCGTTGCTGCCTTTCTGGCCCTGATCTTCATCGGTATTCCGGTCTTGATCGAGACGACCGGACGGCACGACCTTTACTATACGCTCACTTCGGTGGCGCTTCTCTCCATCGCCAGCAGCGGTGTGTGGCTCACCTTCTATATCGGTCGTATCAATATCGGCCAGGGTGCCTATGCTCTCATGGGTGGCTATGTCTCGGCGATCCTGATGGTGAAATATGGCGTTTCCTTCTGGCTGACGCTGCCCATTGCCGGGCTGTTTTGCGCTTTCGCCAGCATCCTGATCGGCTTGCCGATCCTGCGGCTTCGCGGCGTTTATTTCGCCATGGTCACACTGGTTCTGACTGAAGTTGTCCGTCTTCTGGCCATGGCGCTGCCCATCACCAACGGCGCCAAGGGCATGGTCAGCATTCCGATGCCGGGCGGTATATCGCTGTTCGGCCTGACTATCCTGCCGGATTTCGCAACATTGCAGAACCCGCGCGCGGCCTTCTATTTTGTGTCCATAGTACTGATGGTGCTTTGCTTTGCGGGGCTTTACCGTCTCATCCATTCGCGTATCGGCGGCCTTTGCCAGTCGCTGCAGCAAAATGAGGAACTTGCCTCGTCTATTGGCGTCAACATCACCAATCTGCGTGTGCTGGCCTATGCGATCTCGTCCTTCCTCGGCGGACTTGGCGGCGCGATGTTCGTTGCGATCTCGCAGTCGATCTACCCGTCGAGCTTCACAGTCACTGACTCGGTCAATTTCATGCTCAACTGCTTCCTTGGCGGGCTTGGTTATGTGTTTGGCCCGATCGTCGGAACCTTCGTCCTCTATTTCGGCTGGGACTTCCTGTTCCAGACCGGCAAGTTCCAGCTTCTCATATTCTCCAGCGTCCTCATCATCCTGATGCTGTTCCTGCCGAACGGGCTTCTCAGCCTCAGACTGACCGGAAAGAAGGGAGCAGGATCATGAGCGAGCTTCTGGAAGTCAAAAACCTGACCAAACGTTTCGGCGGACTGGTGGCGGTCAACGATGTCTCCTTTTCGGTGCGTGAAAAGGAAATCCTGTCGGTCATCGGGCCGAACGGCGCGGGCAAGTCCACGCTGTTCAAGCTGATCGCCTCGTTCCTCAATCCCACGACCGGCGAGGTCCGCTTCAAGGGTGAGCGCATTTCGGGTCTGGCACCGCATATCGTGGCACGAAAGGGCGTGGTGCGCACTTTCCAGGAAACGACGATCTTCAAGGGCATGACGGTGCGCGACAATGTGATTGTCGGTCACCATCTGCGTGCCAAGGCGAGTTTCCTCGGTTGTTATGTGGGTTCAAACCTTGCCCGTCGGGATCAGGAAGAATTCGGGCGTTCCGCCGATGAAATCCTGCAGTTTCTGGGCCTGTGGAAGCAGCGGGACGAAGTTGCACAGAACCTGCCGCATGGCCATCTGCGTGCGCTCGGCATTGCCATCGGTCTCGCCACGGAACCGAAGATCCTGCTTCTGGATGAACCTTTTGCCGGAATGAACCACGACGAAACCGTCAAGGCGGTGGAAATGGTGCGGGCGGTCCGTGACCGGGGTGTCACGGTGCTGTTGGTGGAGCACGACATGCCGGCGGTGATGAATATTTCCGACAGGATCGTCGTCATCAATTTCGGGCAGAAGATCGCGGAAGGAACGCCGAAGCAAATCCAGGAGAACGAGAAGGTGATCGAAGCCTATCTCGGCGCAGAAGACGAAACGATTGGATACTGACCATGGCAGAGCTTCTCAAAGTTTCCGATGCCGAACTCTATTACGATCACGTCTATGCGCTGAAAGGTGTTTCCCTGAGCGTTCAGGAAGGGGAGACGGTTGCGCTGATCGGTGCCAATGGTGCAGGAAAATCTTCGATCCTGCGGGCGATCACGGGACTGAAAAAAATCCGCAAGGGCGAAATCCATTACGAGGGCCGCCGGATCGACGGCACCCGGTCGGACGAGATCGTCAGGATGGGGATTGCCATGGTGCCGGAAGGCCGTCGCGTCTTTCCCTATATGAGTGTGCGCGACAATCTGATGATGGGAGCGTTTACCCGTTCCAGCAAGGCGGATATCGCCAACACGCTGGAGATGGTTCTGGGACGATTCCCACGCCTGAAAGAGCGCTATTCGCAGGCCGCAGGCACGATGAGCGGCGGGGAGCAGCAGATGCTGGTCATCGGGCGTGCGCTCATGGCCAAGCCGAAGCTCCTGCTGCTGGACGAGCCGTCTCTCGGGGTCGCGCCCAAGCTGGTGCAGGACATCGCCCGTTCAATCGTTGCCATCAATCGCGACGAAAAGGTGAGCGTTCTTCTGGTCGAGCAAAATTCGCGTATGGCGCTCCGCATCTCGCAGCGCGCTTATGCCCTGACGACCGGAAAGATTGTCCTGTCCGGCAATTCTCAAGAACTGGCGACGGACGACCGGGTCAAGAAACTCTATCTGGGCGGGGAGATCTGACCGCCTGAGCTGCGACTAGGCAGGGCGTCCCCCAAAGGACGCTCTGGACCATCCAGAACGAAAACAAACATTTCGATGGTTCGAGGAAAAATGGAAATACTTGTCATCAACCCCAATACGACTGCATCGATGACGCACAAGATCGGTGAGGCTGCGCGCAGCGTGGCTGGTGCCGGTACGACAATCATCGCGACCAATCCGCTTGATGGTCCGCCGAGCATCGAAGGATATTTCGACGAGGTTTTTGCCATTCCCGGCATGATCGGGGAAATGCAGAAGCGCCCGACCGCCGATGCCTGCGTCATTGCCTGTTTCGACGATACTGGCCTTGATGCTGCACGCTGTGCCGGAACCATGCCGGTGATCGGTATCGGCGAGGCGGCCTTTCACCTGGCAAGCCTGATTGCCGGAAAGTTCAGCGTCGTCACCACATTGTCGCGTTCGGTGCCGGCCATCGAGCATAACCTCTCCCGCTATGGGCTCATATCACGCTGCGCCCGTGTTCGGGCCAGCGATGTGGCAGTGCTCGACCTCGAAATTCCGGGATCTGACGCCCGCAACAAGGTCTCGAACGAGATCGCGAAGGCGATCCGGGAAGACCATGCCGAAGCGATTGTGCTTGGTTGCGCAGGCATGGCCGACCTTGCCGCTTCCCTTTCGAGAGAGCACGGCCTGCCGGTTATCGACGGCGTGACCTGTGCGGTGAAATTGTGCGAAAGCCTCGTGGGACTTGGCTTGAAAACATCGAAACTCGGAGGCTATCAGTTGCCGCGAATGAAGGGCTTTCAAGGTATTTTTGAATCTTTTTCGCCGCGAAGCTGACGAATGGTGTTGGAATTGATCTGAAAGTGCACGTCATCGAATGATTTCAATGAAGTTTGTGCATCAAAGCTGGCGAAATTGTTGACACTCGTGGGACCTGTGTTCGATATGTAAGCGAGCAAAAACTTGGATGTGCGGATGCTGTGTCGCCTGATCGCATCGGCCATTTGTATAGCTTCTACTGGATGACAATGACCCTGGCTGAGACGAACATCACAGACCAAAACGGCGGCGGGAATCTCCGCTGGCTTCCGGTCTATAACGGTTTGCGCGATGCGGTTGTCAGCCATCGTCTGCTTCCGGGCACCAAGCTCCCGGAGGACGAGCTGGCGACGATCTATTCCGTCAGCCGTGCTTTCGTGCGCTCGGCCCTGCAGGCGCTGGCCCATGACAGGCTTGTGCGTCTGGAACCCAATCGGGGTGCCTTCGTTGCCGAGCCGTCACGCGAAGAAGCGCGCGAAGTGTTTGAGGCGCGGTTGCTGATCGAGCCGGAGGTGGCTTCCCTTGCGGCGAAGGTCATCAAGCCCAAGCAGGTCAGGCAGTTGCGCCAACATCTCCATGATGAGCACGAGGCGCTCCATGCCGGGCGCGACAGCGAGGCTATCATGCTGTCGGCGCTTTTTCATACCCATCTGGCCGAGATTTCAGGGCATTCGATTCTGGCGGGTTTTGTTGGCGACCTGCTGCCGCGTTCCTCGCTCATCATCTCGCTCTATTGGGAACGACGCGAGACAACCTGCCAGTGCGACGCGCATCACGCGCTGGTCGATGCGATTGAAAAGCACAAGAGCGACGAGGCTGCGGTCTTGATGAAGACCCATATTCTCGATCTGCTGGCGGGCCTCAACCTTGAGCGTGTCGATAAAGAGCAGAAGCGTCTGTCGGATATTCTGCGCTAGAGCATGTCTCCCGAAAGCGGGAACCGGCTTCGAGATAAAGACATACCTAAAAACAAACAGATAGAGCATTTTCAATGATTCAATCAAAACAGGAAATGTTCTAGAGCGCGTTTCGATCTGATCAAATCAGAGCGGCTCGACTTTTGAAAGCAACGCCATACGCGTTGCGATGCTATTGTGCCATTCACCTGATTTCATTTGTTGCTTGTATGCAAAATGGTCGAAAAGACTTGTCATCCTCAATGAATGCGCAACAGAAATTGAAGAATTATACAGAGGATGTTTTAGCGACCAAAAACATTTGGGATTTTTTCCAGAATGCGATAGCGTTTCCGCAGTTCCGTGGGAGGACATTCCGGAATGTGGGTGAGGGAAGTGATTTGCAAACGCTCCCCGCTTAGCTGTGGTGCTTGCGCTACGGCAAAATCTATTGGAGTGAGGAGGAAATATGCAGATCTTTAATCGGAAAACAACTGTTTCTCTGGCGACTGCGCTTGGGCTGGTTTGGGGTGCGGCACAAGCGAAAGCTGAGGAATTTGTAAATATTCTGACCGGCGGTACCAGCGGCGTCTACTATCCGCTGGGCGTTGCGATGGAAAAAATCTATTCGGGCATTCCCGACGTGCGCCCTTCTGTGCAGGCGACAAAAGCTTCCATTGAGAATATCAACCTCATCAACAGCGGCCGTGGCGAGGTAGCGTTCACGCTGGGCGACTCCCTGCGCGATGCCTATGAAGGAAATGAAGCAGCCGGTTTTAAAAAGAAGCTCACCAATCTGAGCACCCTTGCAGCGATCTATCCGAATTATGTTCAGATCGTCGCCTCCAAGGAATCCGGCATCAAGACATTGGCCGATCTCAAGGGAAAGCGGCTTTCCGTCGGCGCACCGAAATCCGGGACCGAACTGAATGCGCGAACCATTCTGGAGGCCGCCGGGCTTTCCTATGACGACCTGGGCAAGATCGAGTATCTGCCCTTTGCAGAATCTGTCGAACTCATGAAAAACCGCCAACTGGATGCAACCTTGCAATCCTCCGGGCTCGGCGTTGCCTCGCTGCGTGATCTTGCCAATTCGGTGGACATCAACGTTGTTGAGGTTCCGGCAGACGTTATCGAGAAGATCGGCGCGCCCTATCAGGTCAACACGATCCCGGCGGATACCTATAGCGGGCAGGATAAGGATGTCGTAACGGCTTCCGTGATCAACTATCTGATCGTTCGTCCCGATATGGATGAGGAACTGGTCTACCAGATGACCAAGGGGCTATTCGAGAATCTCGACCAGTTGACTGCCGCCCATTCATCGGCGAAGGCAATCAAGCTCGACAAAAGCACCATAGTGTCACCTGTCCCGGTTCATCCCGGCGCGCTGCGTTACTATAAGGAAAAAGGCATCGAATAGGCTGGCAGCAATCCTGCCCGGCGGACGATATCCGAGTGACATTTCACGGGTATCGTCCTTTCCCGGCCGACGGCGCTCGATCCCTGCCAATCGGATCGCTCCCGTAACTGTTCATTTCAACTTGCATAATCTGATGAAGGTTCGTTCATGACGCAGAGCGAGAACAGCGCCGTTGAATCGGCTGAGCATATTCCCGCCTGGGGTGCCGGCGCAGGCGCAAAAATCCTGTTTGCCATCGCCGTGGCTTTTTCGGTTTTCCAGCTTTGGACTTCTGCCTATTCACCATTGCCAAGCCAGGTGGTCCGCTCCATCCATGTCGGATTTCTGCTTCTGCTGCTCTTCGGCCTTTATGCCAATGCGAGTACGGTCGCTGCCAAACGAGCGGCTTTCTGGCTGGCCGCCATTGTCGCTTTCGCGCTCAGTCTTTACCACTGGATTTTCTACGAAGATCTGGTGATCCGGGCTGGCGAACCCAATACGCTCGATATTGTGATCGGCATTCTCGTGGTCGGTCTCGTCTTCTGGGCGGGCAAAAAGATGATGGGCTGGACCTTGCCGCTCATCTGCGCGATCTTTTTGGCTTACGGTCTGTTCGGGCAATATCTGCCGCATCCATTCAATCATCGCGGATATGATTTCGAGCAGGTGATCGAGGTTCTCTTTCTGGGAACAGAGGGAATTTACGGCACGCCGATCTATGTCTCGTCGAGTTATATTTTCCTTTTCATCCTGTTCGGGGCATTTCTCGAACGCGCTGGCATGATCCAGCTCTTCAACGACATTGCCATGGGAACGGTCGGCGCATCGCGGGGCGGGCCAGCAAAAGTTTCGGTAATCTCGTCCGCACTCATGGGGACGATCAACGGTTCCGGTGTCGCCAATGTCGTAACGACAGGCGCGTTCACCATTCCGCTCATGAAGCGTTCCGGCTTTCGCCCGGCCTTTGCCGGTGGTGTCGAAGCGGTGGCCTCGATGGGCGGCCAGATCATGCCCCCGGTCATGGGCGCGGTTGCCTTTATCATGGCTGAAACGCTCGGCCTGCCCTATGTCGAGATCGTCAAGGCGGCAATCGTTCCCGCAATTCTCTACTTCATAACTGTCTTCGTGATGGTGGATCTTGAAGCGCGTCGTCTCAAGATGAAGGGCCTCAATAAAAGCGAAATGCCAAGTGCGCTTGAAGCAATCCGAAAACGCTGGTTTCTGGTTCTGCCGCTGGTCGCATTGGTATGGCTGCTTTTCTCGGGCTATACGCCACTTTTTGCAGGCACGGTTGGCCTCAGCCTGACCG
This sequence comes from Brucella sp. LJL56, assembly GCF_054871705.1. NCBI lineage: Bacteria > Pseudomonadati > Pseudomonadota > Alphaproteobacteria > Hyphomicrobiales > Brucellaceae > Brucella > Brucella sp. LJL56. The sequence continues at coordinate 412,397 of NZ_JBTXLQ010000003.1, read as the reverse complement.
CGCTCATCATCCTCGGTGTGCCGGTTTCCGGCTCCATGTCGATGCCGCTGCGCGTGCTGTTCTGGGTCGCACTCGGCGTCATGTCGGCTGCGGCTTTCGGCACCACCTTCAATATATTCGGCTATGTCCTGCGCGGCATCACACTGATCATCTGCCTCGTTGCGCTGTTGGTCGCGATAAATTTTCTGGTGCGCGGCGGACGCGAAACGCTGAATCTTTGCCTCGAAAGCCTCGCGGAAGGCGCCAAGAATGCGCTGCCCGTGGGCATCGCCTGTGCGCTGGTTGGCGTCATCATCGGCATTCTGGCGCTGACTGGTGCCGGATCAACTTTCGCACGCGTGATCGTCAGTGTTGGAGAAAACTCGCTCTTCTTCTCGCTGGTATTGACCATGCTGGCCTGTCTCGTGCTCGGCATGGGCATTCCGACCATTCCAAATTACATCATCACATCCTCGATAGCTGGACCGGCGCTCCTTCACCTCGAAGTGCCGCTGCTGGTGTCGCATATGTTCGTCTTTTATTTTGGCATCATGGCCGACCTCACTCCGCCTGTCGCGCTCGCAGCTTTTGCTGCGGCGCCGATTGCGCGAGAGTCCGGTATGAAGATCGGCATGCAGGCGATCCGGATCGCGGTTGCGGGTTTTGCAGTGCCCTTCATGGCAGTGTACGAGCCGGTTATCATGCTTCAGGAGGGCGGGCCTCTTTCCGAAAAATTCGGTTTCTGGCCAGCCTTCGTCTATATGTTCATCAAGGCGCTGCTCAGCATTCTGCTTTGGGGGGCGGCCGCCATCGGCCATCTTCGAACACCGCTGAACATGTGGGAACGAATGTGGGCTTTCATTGCCATTGCCCTGATGCTCGCCACCTATCCCTTTAGCGATGAGCTCGGCTTTGCGGCCTGTGCGGCCTTTCTGGTGTGGCATTTCTGGAGATCGCGACCTTCCGTCGTCGCGTCATCAGGTTGATGGCAGTCTGCATTGCAACGGCTGGCGGCGCGCTCAAAATCGCCGCCACAAGCTTTCTTCTCTCATGGACGCACAGCGTTGAGAAAGTGCCGTGGCAGGAGTCCTGGAATGTTACGCCGCAGGGACTGGTCTTGTCCGAGGCGCGCATCAAAGGTTCCGGCGCCGGCATGGACCCGCCTGCAGATGCTGTTCTCAAGAATGGCTGGTATGTCTATCACCCAGCCATTCCTCCACGTCGGGAAATCGTCCTCGCCGCCTCCGGCAAGACAGGCGGGGGCTGGACGTTCTGCTCAGGGCAACAATGTATCGAGCTGGGCAAGGCCGCGGAAAAGCCAATTCATATCAAACCTTGTGAATAGCTTCGTCAGCGACTGGTACTGCATGGCGTCAAAAATGGACGCAAGGATAAGATTCCGGATTCTACGCTAACGACTCATGTCTCCGGCGCCGCTATCTTCAATCATCTAGTAAAGCAAGCAAAGAAACATTGACCAGTGCGCTTCAATTCGAACGCGCGGACGGAATTGCTTTGAATTTTACCAGATAGCGCAAGTGAAGTATTAGCGTTGGAGGATCTCGTGAGTATAAACTTTAGATCATTGGGTATATCTGCGGATCGCATGGCAACACGGCGTATTCTCGTAGCAGGCGGCGCAGGATTTCTCGGTTCTCATCTTTGCGAGCGTCTTCTGAATGAAGGAAACTTCGTCATTTGTGTCGATAATTTTTCGACGGGACGGCTCGAGAACATCCGCAATCTGCTGCGTTATGACACGTTCAGCTTTGTGCGCCACGATATTGTCCATCCGATCGATCTGCCTGTAGACGAGATCTACAATCTGGCCTGCCCAGCATCGCCGCCGCACTATCAGGCCGATCCGGTTCACACGATGAAGACGAGCGTCATGGGCTCGCTCAATTTGCTTGAGCTGGCAGCGCATTATCAGGCCCGGATTTTTCAGGCTTCGACGTCGGAAGTGTATGGCGATCCGCAAACGCATCCGCAACCGGAAGCCTATTGGGGCAATGTAAACTCCTTCGGTCCCCGGTCGTGCTATGACGAAGGCAAGCGCTCAGCCGAAACGCTGTTTTACGATTTTCACAAGCAGTATGGCGTCGATATCCGTATCGTGCGCATCTTCAATACCTATGGCCCGCGCATGCGGCCCGACGATGGTCGTGTCGTGTCGAACTTCATCGTACAGGCCCTCAAGGGCGAAGAAATCACCATCTATGGCGACGGCTCGCAAACCCGTTCCTTCTGCTATGTCGATGATCTTATCGAAGGTTTCAGCCGGTTGATGAACAGCCAGATTCAGAAGCCCGTAAATCTCGGCAATCCGGGAGAATTCACTGTCCGCGAGCTGGCCGAGCAGATCATTGCGCTGACCGGTTCGGCGTCGCGCATTGTCTATCGTCCGCTGCCCACCGACGATCCACGTCAGCGGCGTCCCGACATCATGCTGGCAAAGCGCGAGCTTGGCTGGGAACCACAGATAGCACTTGTCGAAGGGCTGAAGCAGACGATCGCCTATTTCGAACGCCAGTTGGCCAGACCCTCGGGTGAGCTTTTCGAGGTGGCGAGATGACTCGGCGGAACATACTCGTTACCGGTGGCGCGGGCTTCATTGGCAGCCATACGGCCAAGCTTTTGCATAAGAGCGGATTTTCGCCGGTCGTCTATGACAACCTGTCGACCGGTCACAGGTCTTCCGTGCGCTGGGGTGATTTTGTCGAAGGCGACACGCTTTCGCAAGAACAGCTCATTGCTGCAATCAGGACCTTTGATCCGGCAGCCATTATCCATTTTGCGGCATCGGCCTATGTGGGTGAATCTGTCACGGACCCCGCAAAATATTATCGCAACAATGTCGGCGGCATCCAGTCCGTTCTGGAGGCCAGCCGCCTGACAGGCGGTCGCCCGGTCATCTTCTCATCGAGCTGCGCTACTTACGGTATTCCTGATGTACTGCCGATCCGCGAAGGCGAAACGCAGAAACCGATCAATCCATATGGCCGCACAAAGCTGATCGCGGAACATATGCTGGCCGACTATTCGTCAGCCTATGGCATGTCCTATGCGGCGTTGCGCTACTTCAATGCCTGCGGTGCCGATCTGGATGGCGAACTGGGCGAAGAACATGATCCGGAAACCCATCTGATACCGCGTGCCATGCTGGCTGCGGCAGGGAGGACGGACTGTCTCGAAGTGTTCGGCGACGATTATGATACGCCGGATGGCACCTGCATCCGCGATTATATTCACGTGGCCGATCTGGCGCGGGCGCATGTGCTTGCAGTCGAGCACCTTCTTGATGGCGGCGACAATCTCATCCTTAATCTGGGGACCGGGCGCGGAACATCCATCAGGCAAATCGTGGATGCGATAGACCGGCTGACCGGACGAAAGGTGCCTGTTGAAATGCGTGCGCGCCGGGCAGGCGATCCGCCGGTGCTTTATGCCGATCCGGCTGAAGCGGCTGCAAAGCTTGGCTTTCGCACGCTCCATTCCGATCTCGACACGATTATCCGCACAGCGGCCCCCTTCTTTGGTCTGGAGATGCGGACATGACACGGCGCGAGCTTCATCCAGCCATTGATGGCGATACAGGCGAAATGGAACCATTGCTGGCGCCCATCTTCACCGGCCGCAAGCGGGTGGAATATGTGGTGGGCATCGTCCTGTGGGCCCTCGCCATCGCCTATTTCTGGCAATGGTGGTTCATCAGCGCCAAGCTCAATCATCTGCTCGGCTTCATTCTGGTGACGGGACTGCTGGCCTGGATCACGATCCTGCCGCTTTATTTCATCACCGTCTTCTTCCATGCGGCACGCCCGACGGGTCCGCTTCGCATTCCTGCGGGAAGCCGCGTCGCCATGGTCGTTACGAAGGCTCCGTCAGAACCCTTCGAAGTAGTGGCTGAAACATTGCGCGCCATGTTGGCGCAGGATGTACCGCATGATACCTGGCTCGCCGACGAAGACCCGTCGCCCTCGACGCTCGCCTGGTGCCGCGAGCATGGCGTGTTCGTTTCCACGCGCAAGGGCCGCGCCGACTATCATCGGCAAAGCTGGCCACGCCGTACCCGGTGCAAGGAAGGCAATCTCGCTTTCTTCTACGATCACTATGGCTATGAGCGTTATGATTTCGTCTCGCAGCTCGATGCCGATCATGTGCCTGAACCGGGTTATCTCTTTAACATCCTGCGGCCTTTCGCCGATCCGGCTATCGGTTATGTTTCCGCACCGAGCATTTGTGATCGCAACGCGCATGAAAGCTGGTCAGCGCGCGGACGTCTCTATGTGGAAGCCAGCATGCATGGCTCGCTGCAGGCCGGTTACAATGGTGGCTTTGCCCCGCTCTGCATCGGTTCGCACTATGCCGTGCGGACGGCGGCGTTGAAAGAAATCGGCGGCCTTGGGCCGGAACTGGCCGAGGATCATTCCACGACCCTGTTCATGAATGCGCATGGCTGGCGCGGTGTTCATGCGCTGGACGCCATCGCCCATGGCGACGGCCCGCGCACTTTTGCCGATCTCGTGACGCAGGAATTCCAGTGGTCGCGCAGTCTTGTGATGATCCTGCTGCAATATACGCCGAAGCTGATCGGCCGGTTGCCGCTGCGCCTGAAGTTCCAGTTTCTGTTCTCGCAGCTCTGGTATCCACTCTACGCATTCTTTCTGGCGCTGGCATTCATTCTGCCGATAGCGATCCTGGCTTATGGCGACAATTTCGTCAGCGTTACCTATCCCGCCTTCCTGGTGCACTTCTTGCCACTATCGCTCGTGACCCTGGCGCTGGCATTCTGGTGGCGGTCGAGCAAGACATTCCGTCCGGTCGACGGCAGGATTTTCAGTTGGGAAGCGATGCTGTTCCTGCTGGCACGGTGGCCCTGGGCTCTGGCTGGCACCTTCGCAGCCTTCCGCGACTGGCTGACCGGTTCCTTTGTCGATTTTCGTGTGACGCCGAAGGGCTCATCCGAGGTCGATCCGGTGCCGTTGCGGGTGATCGCTCCCTATGCGCTGATCTCCGGTCTCTCCATCCTGCCGGTACTCTTCGTCAGGGATGCCCATGAAACGCGGGGCTTCTTCATTTTCGCCATCGTCAATGCGTGTTCCTACCTGTTCCTGATGGCGATGATCGTGATCCAGCACACACGCGAAAATCATGTGCGGATGACAAGCCGCCTCTATCGACCAGTGTTGGCATGCAGCTTTACCGCGCTGGTGGCACTGACTGGCGTTACCACCGTCGAACGCGGACGCGACGGCATCGAAGCACTGAGCTGGGGCACGAAAAGCTTCACGATATTTGACGATCGCTTCTCGGTTGCCGGTGCCGGTGTGGGCGGACGCGATCTCCACCGGACAATTTTCAATCCACGCTGGCGCACGGATGCGACTAGCGGAACGAACTAGCGGGAAAGGCGCGACGATTATGAAGATCGCTGTCATCGGTACGGGATATGTCGGGTTGGTCAGTGGCACGTGTTTTGCTGCATGGGGACACGAGGTGGTCTGCGTCGACAAGGATGCCCAGAAGATTGTCCGGCTGGAGCGCGGCATCGTGCCGATCTACGAGCCGGGGCTGGACGAACTGGTTGAACGCAATTTCGCCTTTGGCCGGCTCAGCTTCACGACCAATCTGACGGAAGCGGTCAAGGGCGCGGAGCTTGTCTTCATCGCCGTTGGCACACCGGCGCGCGCCAGCCATGGCGATGCCGATCTTTCCTTTGTCTATATGGCCGCTCGCGAACTTGCGCCGCTGATCGACGACAATACGGTTGTCGTGGTCAAGTCCACAGTTCCCGTCGGCACAGGTGATGTCGTGCAGAAGATTATCGGCTCTGTTCGCAGGCCTGGCACCTTCTCCGTCGCATCCAATCCGGAATTTCTGCGCGAGGGTGTTGCTATTCGCGATTTCCTCGAGCCTGATCGCGTCATCATCGGCGTAGAGGATGAACGTGCGCGTTCAGCGCTGGTTGCGCTTTATACTCCGCCGCTTGAAGCCCGGAAAACGCCAATCGTCATCACGCAGCGCCGCACGTCGGAACTGATCAAATATGCGGCCAATGCCTTTCTTGCCACCAAGATCACCTTCATCAACGAACTGGCAGACCTGTGTGAGGAAGTCGGCAGCGATGTCACGGAGCTCGCGCTCGGGATGGGGCTGGATCAGCGCATAGGCACCAGTTTCCTCAATGCAGGGCCGGGTTATGGCGGCTCCTGCTTCCCGAAGGATACGATTGCGCTGCTGCGCACCGCTCAGGACCACGGGATTGCCCTGCGGATTGTCGAGGAAACGGTCACCGTCAATGAAGCGCGCAAGCGTCGTATGGCATTAAAGGTGCTGGATGCACTGGGCGGTAGCGTCGAGGGACGGACGATTGCCGTTCTCGGCCTTGCCTTCAAGCCCGACACGGACGATATGCGCGACGCGCCATCCATTCCGCTCATCGAAACCTTGCAGCGCTTCGGCGCCAGCATTCACGCCTACGATCCCGCCGGGATGGACAATGCGCGCCGCCTTCTCAGCGACGTTGAGTTCCATGACGATCCCTATGACTGCCTTGGCAATGCTGATGCAGCCGTGGTCGTGACCGAATGGGACAGCATTCGCAAACTCGACCTTGTCCGTGTGAAGCAGGCCATGCGGCAAGCGGTACTCATCGACCTGCGCAATGTCTTTTCACCGCTGATTGCAGAGAAATTGGGTTTCCGGATTTCGACAATCGGCCGTCCCGTTCAACAGCGGCAGGAAATAAGACCAACAAATGTTCTGCCGCACGCGCGCACCCGTCAATCGCAAGAACCCTTGGCGGGTGCGCGCAACCTGAAGGTCGTGGGAGGTTCAAATGAAACATTTGATATGTGATGGCCAACAGTCCCGGCCAGATCGGGGCAAACGCCTTCTGACGTTCTTTGTCGTGCTTGCCGGGCTGAGTGCTCCGGCCACTGCAGCATCGGTCAGCAAGGACGGCTTGCCTGACGGCGCTCGCGTGATGACGCCCGCTGAGCTTTACCTGCTCTATCGCGACAAGAACTGGCTGTGGGCCGACGGTGCTGGGCGGATGGAAAGTTTGAACCGCCGTTTCACAGCCCGCGTCGAGGGCGAAAAGGGCAAGGCCTGGGCTGAAGGCCGCTGGAGGATTACCTGGGCGGGCCAGATGTGCTTCGATGCGAAATGGCATCTGGATCAGGGCGTCTTCCCGAACAAGACCTGTTTCTCCCACCGTGTCGCCGATGGGACGATCTACCAGAAACGAGAACCTGACGGTGTCTGGTATGTCTTCCGCCATGCTGGCGGAAACAAAAATGACGAGGCGCGCAAGCTCGTATCCATCGAAGCCTTAACGCCGAAAACGGGAGCGCTGAATCTGGCGTTGCCCGTTTCCCAATCGCCTACACAATAAAGGAGGCGGCGATGAAAAACTCATACAAGATCGCTACAGCTATTCTCTGCAGCGCACTGCTTTCAACCGCTGTTTATGCGGCGAGCGGCGTTTCGGGTGCCAATGTCGATACCCGAAACATGTTCCACGACAAACGCCCGGTCATAACCCCGCAATCCATAAAATTCGGAGCCTACGATCCGCACGGGGATTTCACCAACGATCCCAATTCCCGCATCGAGCATCTGTTCCTTCCCTGGGAAGATGTGGATTTGACGAGCCTTTCGACAGCGGATACCTATGCGCAGGAACGAGGCCGCGAACTGCTGATCACAGTGGAACCATGGTCATGGGCCCGCGACTGGCGCGTTGCGCCGGACGATCTCCTGAACGGCATCGTGCGTGGTCACTATGATACGAACATGGCTGCTGTCTGCTCGGCTGCTTCGAAGCTGAAAAGTCCTGTTACCATTCGCTGGGCGCAGGAAATGGACGACAAGACGGGCCAGTTCACCTGGTCCTATTGGTCGGCGCAGAGCTATATCCGCGCCTATCAGCATGTCGTCAATGTTTGCCGGAAGTCCCTGCCGAACGCCAAATATATGTGGTCGCCGAAGGGAGATGCCGGGCTTGAGGCCTATTATCCGGGCGATGGCTATGTCGATGTGATCGGCCTGTCGGTGTTCGGCTATGAAACCTACGATATGCTGGAACTCGGACGCGCATCCACCTTCGTTGAACGGGCAAAGCCGGGATACGACCGGGTGGTGGGCTTCAAGAAGCCGATTGTCATCGCCGAGCTCGGCTATGAGGGAAGCGATACCTATGTCCGCGCCTGGGCACAGGAGACCAACAAGCCGCAGCCCGAATTTCCGGCTCTGACTGCGACAGTCTACTTCAACGACCGGGAAGTCTATCCGTGGCCGCGCGGTGTCGGACGGCCTGACTGGAGGGTTGCGAACCATCCGCTTGATTGATCCGAAAGCTCGATTGCGTCTCGATCAGATCGGCGCTCCGGGATTTTATTGGAAGCATAGCCCGGCCGGCATTCATCTCAGCCCGGTCGGATCATGCTCTAACGTCTGAACAGGAACACGACAATGTTTTCGATCAGTTTGAGAACCATAAGCGCAGCGCTGTCTGTGCTTCTTCTGGCCGGAGCAGCCGATGCGGCGCCGAAGCAGAAAACCGAGGACGCAACCGCAATCAAAGCTGCTGCAGCGCCGCCACTATCAGCCGAAGCCCTTGAGGCGCTTTATTCCGGTAGAACATGGAAATGGAAGGATGGCGGCGGCTATTTCTCCGCCGACAGACATCGTTTCATCGCCTGGTCACAGAAGGGCAGGGCCTGGTCGTACGCACAGGGGCGCTGGTATGCAACCGACAGCGGCAAGCTCTGTCTTCAGGCCTATTGGGTCAGCAAGATGGGGGGCAGCAGCGATACGACCTGCTTCCTCCACCGCGAGCAAGACGGCGTCATCTATCAGAAGCGCTCGCTGGGCGGCAGTTGGTATGTCTTTCGCCACAATCCGTCACGCCCGACCGATGAGGCAGTCAAGCTCCTGCGCGGTGACCGTATCAGCAAGGGACTGGCAATCATGAAAGCCAAGGCGAGATGATCGCCGGGCAAGCATGCCGGCTCGCTGATCAGTATCGAGTTCTGGCGAGCCGGTATGCCTTGGAGCGTCTCCCGAAAGCCGTTTCACGCCGGTCGGATCATGCTCTAGTCGCGAATGAAGCAGCGGGATTTCTGCCCGAAGCCGCTTGGCGTGCACACATAGGACGTACCGGTCGCATATTGCGAGGCAGATACCTTGATGACCCTGGCCGATGCAGGCTTGTTGAAGCGAGCTTCACTATTCGCTTTGTACTTGGCGAGGTAAATGGAAACCGTGGCGTTGTTCTGCTTGCGGGTGTCCTTGGCTTCGGCGCCGACCGTCAGGCACAATGACACTGACAGTCCAACGACAACAGCGGCAACCCATTTCAAGCTTTCACGGCGCACAGTATATGCAAATATAGTGTTCATGCGATTGCCTCCGGTGGTTATTACTGCGCTTTCTATCGGACGCGGTTTAATATTCTGGCCGGATTTTCATAAAAATTTTCATCAAATGGGATGTATTCAAGTCGCTTCATCTGATCTGTTTTGAAGGCTTCGATACATCCGGCCAAATCTGGCGCTGAGCCAGGAATCCGCGGTTTCAACACGCAAGAGGAAATATCGGCTACCGGTCTGAACGGTTACATGGCCGATAGAGTTCCAGCCCATTTGGATTTTATTCCCGCAAATGCTAATATTATCGAAGGGACTTGGGTTGCGGTCTCCGCGCCTTAAGCCTGCGAGTTGGTTTAGGGAGTTGCCGTGACATCCCCGAGCGACAAGGCCACGCACAATCTGAAGCCCGAGTTTGTGGAGCGCCGCCAATCTGCGCGTGTACCGCTTGCGCTGCTCGGGGAAGATGCTCGAAGCGCTAATATTCTGGCTCCGCTGATCTTTACGACAGAAACGCTCGAACCTTGCGCGCAGTTTTCTGCATGGCAACAGCATATGGCTCCGCTTTATGATGTGCGCATGCCAGACGGCGGCAGCGCACAGGATGGCTTCGTTGTGATCCAGAAAGTCTGGGATCTGCACGGTATGCTTCTCATAGAGCAGACCGCCCCTCCATTCAGTTATGAACGGACCGCCGAGAAGGTTCGTTTCAGTCCGATAGATCATTGGCAGCTCAGTTTTCTGCGCAGCGGCCATACATGGACGGCGGTGGATGGCTGTGTTGCGGAAAATCAACCGGGCATGATCAACATCCGTTCGTTCGGCTATCCGTTTCGCGGTCGGGCGCTGGCAACGGAAGCAGTGCTGCTGATCATTCCTTTCGACCACTTTTCCGGTCTGGGCGGGATGCCGGAAGCCTGCAACAACGCAACGCTTGGAGGCTACCGCGCCAAGTTGTTGATCGATTTTGTATCGACGATCCAAGCAGGTCTGGATCATATAGCAAGCGAAGACCTGCCGGAGTTGCGCGATGCCTTGCGGCAGCTCGTGTTCGACACGATCACCCCCCTGGTGAAGGAAAGCGACGCGAACGAGCAGAATGCTTCTCTGGGACTGATGACCAAGGCTAGACGTTTCATCCAGAAAAACCTCATGTCCCGTGATCTCACGCCGGATGCCCTGAGCAAGGAGCTCGCGATTTCCCGCACGCATCTCTATCAACTGTTCGAAGGCTCCGGGGGCGTGCTGAATTATATCCGCCAGAAGCGGTTGTTTGCGGCGCACGAAATGCTTGCCGATGTGTCCGACAATCGCAGAGTGTCCGATATTGCCCAGTTGCTAGGCTTCGAGACGGCAGCCAATTTCACACGGGCCTTCACACAATATTTCGGCTACAGCCCAAGCAATGTTCGCAAATCGATCTCGCGAAATGATGGCATTGGCGGCAGTCAGCCTGATGCAAACCGTTCGGCCACTTTCTCAAACTTGTTACGAACACTGGCGATGTTCGATACGTGACGTCGCGCAAGGATGAGTGTTTCCGTCTGGCTGTGATGATTAGACGAAAGGTTTCTCCAGCGTCGGTGCCCGCGTCCGTTACGATGAGGTGCCTCGCTGTTCTGTCGGCTGCATGCCGGAAATCCGGTTGGTAAGAACGACAGTGTCAATGATCGTTGGAGGGTGCAGGTTACGATTGTTTATTTTCATGTGATCATTGTTTTGAATGGAGATACTTCATTCCTTAAAGCGAATTTCCATCTCATTGTATCTTGTCGGCAAATTAAAATTTTCTACAAAATACAATAGTGTCGCTCCTTGTTTCACTTCGCTCGGATGATGCTTTTAAACTGGAGTCCATGCTCCAAAGTCCTACTGATAATGTTCCAGAAGGTTGGGCGAGCAAGTGATGTCTCATGATTTGCAAAATTTGACTTTATTTTCGAATTTTAATGTATAAATTATAGTACAATAAGTTTCCATTTTTTACGTTAAAATATTAACAAGAAATTGCGGTTCGTATCGTAGATAGTTCCATATATAGTTCATATTTTATTTTATTAGGATTTAATAAATGTACAAGCAAAAAATTGTTATTGCGACTGTTACGCGCAACCGCCCCAAAATGCTCGAAAACTTGTATCGATCAATCTCCACATTGGAAATCCCCCCATTGGTCGACGTCGGGTTTCTCGTGGTGGAAAATAACCAAACCAGCACATCTGATAGCTGGTTTGCCGTCATTACTTCGAAAATACGCTTTGCAAAGGTTCACTATCTATTGGAAACCAGCATCGGAATTTCGTGCGCGCGCAATCGTGCACTGGATCATGCGGAGCAGTCTGGCGCCGACTTCCTGGTTTTTGTTGACGATGACGAACTCGTTCGGTCGGATTGGTTGAAACAATTGCTGGCCGAACAGCAAAGAATGAATCTCGATATGGTCGGTTCTCCGGTGCGGCCACAGCCATTGAAGAAGCTGAACCTCTGGCAGAGATTTATCTGGTCTGGTGTCGAGCGCAATAGCGTCAGGGCTGAGCAAAGAGCACGAAAATGCTGGCAGGAAAATCGTGCCCAAAGCATCAAGATAGCTACCGGAAGCTGGATGGGGAGGCTCGATTTTTTTCGAAAAACAGGTTTGCGGTTCGATACCCGGTTGGGATTGACGGGCGGTGAAGATTGGCATCTCTGGCGCCAGGCAAAAGCACTCGGTGCTGCGACAGGCTGGGCACCCGAAGCGATTGTCTATGAAACCGTCCCTTGCTGCAGAATAAGCCTCTCCTACCATTTTCGTCGGAACCGGGATCATAATGCGACGGAATTCGCGCTTCGATACCAAGAAAACCCACAGCAGGCGTGCAAACAGGTTCCTTACAAGGTTCTCAGCCGCTTGTGGAAGCTGCTGAGAGCGGTTTGTACCCTGCCATTCAAGGGCGGGCAGGCGCTGGTTTCATCAGCGATGGCGCTAGGAGGGATTGTCGGCCTGCTACTGGCTTGCTGCGGGAAACGACCGATGCACTATGCAAAGACAACTGGATGCTAAAACCTTGCCTCCCGAAGTTGGTTTATGAACTTGGGAGGAATGGAGATGTCATCTGTCGTACAAACAATGGCTGCGCGCGGCTCGAGATGATACCCGCGCGCAAACTCTAAGAACTGGCAATGATTGAGCCACACCAGTGGTCCGATTTCGACATTTACACCCCGCGGATGTAGGCATCGAGCAAATGCCGAAAACCGACCGCAGGCACTAAATCACCCAAATTCTGATCCTGGCGGCAGGACCCTTCAGGCACGATTCTGGAGGGGTATCAGTAGTTTTGCCAGTTACGAAAATGAGTATTCTCGCATAAAACTCTTTGTATTAATAACAAATATAAAGAGTTTGAAATGAAAGAGAAATCCATTGAATCTAATAACCAGATTGCACATACAACAGAAAATTCCTCTGGGCAATTATACAATATTAGCGCCGTACCAGACAACAGCCTTTTCTCGGTAACTATAGGGAATTTAGACCCGGATAACGCAGATACGACTGCTACAGTTACTATATTGGTAACGTCGTATGATACGGCTGTTCCGGCCCCGTCAGTGAGCGTTATTATACGCCCAGACCCGGCTGTTAGCGGCCTGATTTATTACCATAATGACGTTGAGCTTGATCTAATACCAGACATTCAAGACGGACATTACGAGATCAATACGGACAGTGCCGGAAAAATTACGCTGAAAATCCTGTCCGATCAAGTACTATATGCGAGCACGACCTTTACCGCGCCAGATTCTACATCCACAAGTGTGGGTGTTACTTTTGATTCTAAACTTGATGCAAGTCTTGATCTTGGTGCTCCCATAGTCCAAGGCTTGGATGATGATGTGCTGACGCTGGACCCCACTGAGGATAGTTTCATTGTGCGCGTTCCGCCGTCTTCCAGTCTGGCATCAAGTCTTTGTGTTCTCAATATAGGAGAAATACATTTTCTGACGCTGCAATATGAAACTGCCGCAGAAATTGGGTTTACCGTTTCGTATAGTTATCTGAATACATTACCAGGCAATACGAACGTAATATTTTATTTTTCTCAAAGCTCGGTTGGGAAAACTTACACTTCTTCGATAATTGAATTCATCGCAATTGGTTCATACGAAAATAAGCCGAAAGCTGATCCAGAGTATCGTTCAATTGATGAGCAGCCTTACCTGGCGAATCACTCAAGTATCATTAATAACAACGACGTTCTCCGCGGGGACGTGCCGGTCAGTATAGATATTGAGCCGGTTGATGGTATCTTAGCTGGAGATAATATTGTATTTACTATCTACATTAATGCTTTCAAACCAGGAACAAGTGTTCCGAAGTCGAATAAATTCGACCTGCCAGTAATAAACGTGAGTAATGCGGAGATTTCCGAAAAAAGGATCTCGGCCATGATCCCTCAGGCGCAGCTTGTCGGCTATGGCGGAGATGTAAATAGCGGAAAACCTGGTTCTATTTACATCGATTATGCTGTTATTGGCAAAGAGAATGACAGAAGGGAGCCTGAATCCTGGCTGAGTGGTTATATTGATACTGCTGGGTAAGCGAAGTTAATCCATAGAAAATTTATCATAATGATCGATATTACCTTGGATCTGCAAGGTAATATCATTGTGCTCGTGGTGAAGATTATGACAAATATTCTTGTTACAAGACAAAGAAATATTATTCGACTTCTTAATCCTTACAAAATGGCCAGAAGCGTTGTTTATCCGGCCAATCATTCTATTCCTTTCACAATTTCCTATGAGAATAAACACCATAGCGGATTGGATCAACAGCGCCTTGAGTGGCGCATAGCCGGCGGCGGTATGCTGCGGCGATGGTATACTTTGACTAACGGTCGCGGTAGAACCGTTAATCATGTGATGGTTCCCATGGCCGATCCGACGGAAAGCACCACAATCCAGATTACTGTCTGGCCATGGTCCGAGCCCGAAGCCGTTCTCGAAGTTGCGCTTGAGTTCGGCCTGCCAAGTGGTTTGGCCGACGCGACAGACGAAGATGGAAACAGGCTTTCCGTTGTCAATCCTCGTGATGGACTGGCCGCCACGACTACGGGTAGCGAAGGCGAGTATGCCGCTTTCATCGGTTACACAACTGCTGATGGTGAATCTATAGTGGGGCAGGAAACCCAAACCACCATTACCAGCGGTATGGCGCCAACCACCACGCAACATCCAAATACTCGGGCGCCCTATACGAGAGTCGCTTCAGGATTCAGAAGTTCCGAAATCAAGAATAAAACAATCAATGTTACAACGCAAAGAGTGTACTCCAACGGGCAAGACCCCTTGCTTACCCACTCCAATTTCTATTGTGAAGGAAACAACTGGGCGTCTGGTGTTTATGACATGCTGTTTCCGCGTGACGGTACGACCCTTTTGTCCGGAAAAGAGTATCCTGTCAGAGCTTTCTTCAGCATACCATTCAGTGGATTGAATCCCCGCTCCAATCTACCGACAAAGTTTGAGGTCCTAAACGGTTCGGCAACCGTTACTCCGGAGACCCGGACGAATGAGTTTGGCATGGCGGAGGGCACAATTATTGGTGCCATGCCATCAAATGGCGGTACGAATTCTGTTACGATTCGCACGGGTACCGTCGATGGATCAACATACGTAGATGCCACTTATAATTTCCGTGCGGACAGCATTCTCCTGACTACCGATCCCGAGCCGGTGTACGAAGCCAACACTGCGCAATCGTTTGCGGTCGTCTATACTGACGGACTGGGACAGCCGATCGAAGGTGCGGAAATATTCTGGTACGCTGACGAAAAGCATAGCTCCTTCAACGTCCCTTTCACCTATACAGACGCCGAGGGAAAGTCATCGAATGTCCTGAATACGTGCAATGTTCCCCAAGGTGGGATTATATCAGTCCCTGTCAGAGTCGCCACGGATCGGACAGCAACCCAAACGACCTATCGGTTTGGCGCCAACAAACTGATATTTGCTACTCCAGCCGCAGGAACCGTCTCTCCGATACACTATCCAATCGACTTCTCGGCGCGCTATACGACCTATGAAAATCAGCCGATTGCCGACGAATACGTTTATTGGAGCGCAACCCCTGCCCCTGGGGATGACACGATCAATCTTGTCTACAAGAAATCAAGAACTGATAACGACGGCTATGCACGCACTGCCATCTATGCAGAAACAGACATTACAATTGCACTGACTTGCAAATCGGGAAACGGATGCGAGCTACCAACAACGGCTCCATTCACTTTTGGCCAAAATCATCTGACGATCCTTTCACCGAAAACGAGCGATACTCTCCAGTTGGATACATGGGTTCCGGTGACAGCGCAGTTTCTGGATGAGAGTTATGGGCCGGTGCGATATACCACCCTCAAGTGGGCTGGTGGTGATTTCAAGCAAGCAGAGTCTGATACGAATGGATCGGGCATAGCGCAGAATATGCTTCGAGTAGAATCTCTCTCTGGCTATCCAGCGGCTCCGATCATACAGAATATCACTGTCAGTTCGTCGGCCCCCAAAGCATCGACCACGCAGCCTTTGACCTTCGATCTATCTGCCGATAGCAATAGTCTGGTTGTCTTGTCGCCGATTTCGGGTGCCGAACTCCCGTCCGGTCAATGGATTGATGTCACGGCGCAGCTCCAGAACGTATTTGCTCACAATCTGGCGAACTACAATCTCGTCTGGAACAGCGGTGATGGTATAATATTCGATAGTTCCACATCCACGACCAACTCCAACGGCTTATCTTCCGTCAAAATGATGGTGCCGAACTCAAACAATGGTAACTGGCCCGCGTCACTGACCGTTGCGGCCGGTGATGCAAAGGCGAATGGGTCGGCGGCATATAATTTTGTGAACCAGTCTAACATAAAAAGCGCTATGGTTGGCGATAAGACTTATGCCCACAATTACACCGGAACTCAACCAGCCGGTGACGATCAAATTATCACATTTACATGCAGATATGTAGAAAATGGGTTACCAGTACCAAATGAAAAAATAGAATGGTACTGCTCTTCAAATACGACATACTTGTACTACATGAACGAAGACGGAGTGCAGATAGAGCCCGATAAATATCAGAGAATACAGCTACAGACGAATGAAAACGGTGAATGTATTCTCAAGCTTGCTAGCCCGCACCCCTTTACAGGTTATATGTATGCCGTCCCGCCAGGCAGCGTGGCTCTCAGCGTTCATTTCACCATAGCAACTGTCATGCTATCGAATAATATGTATAGAGCGCCTCGAACTCAACCGGATCCGCTTGTTATCCCACAATCATCTCCAGGTCAGGCCACCTTCCAGTTTCTTGCCCCGGCGGTTCCGCCTGGACAGATACAGGCCGGAAGCACCGTCGTCATTTACATTCAGTCGGGAGGACAGGAGTCTATTCTTTATTCAGATTATGGCACTGTTAGTTCACCTGCCGGTGCTTTAATTCCTTATAGCGAGCTTCAGCCAGGTCCGAATACACGTATGGCCTACTGGGTTGAGTCAGGATTGTCTGATCTTTATCAATCAGATGTCATCGACATGACCGTTACAGGTAATCAGCAGAGACCGGGGCCGGATCCGACAATTCAGGATCGGACTTTGTTGGCTCCTTATCTCGGCGACAATTCAACCATCGTGAATGGAACGGCGATTTCTGGTGGGTTGGTCATCTATATTCCATATGCGACCTGGAAAACGGGAGATACTATCAGCGGAGCGGTCTACCTTAATGGATATGCCGGAAATACAACCCAGCCGAAATGGGCGACTGTGCTTTATAATGCGACTATTGGCGCGAATGATGAGGGGTCTGGTCAACCGCTGTCGATAATCGTTCCACAAGACCAGCTTGATGGGTACGGCTATCCGGCAGGTGGACGGCCAGGAACCTTGGAGTCTGACTATAGCTGGTATAGCGTGGATAATAATATGACCACATGGTCCATGGTTCTTCGAGATGTCCAGCTTGACACAGCATCTTTAGGATGAAGCGTGCTTTTCTGGTGCAATAGAGCGGTTCCGGTTTGAATGGAATCGTCGGAACCGCTTATCTCTTTGTTTTCATGCAGTATACGACGCAAAACCGCTTCGCACTTTTGCCGGAAATGCACTAGCACTCAATCCGAGCGTGATTGTATCTGTAGTGGTTTGTTGCGTAAATCAGATTTGTGCGAGCAAATATTGCTCACGGCCTGTTTTGGCTAATGCGACGGAACTCCGGGCGGCCAAGCCCAACCATTCGGTTGAGAACGGGAGCGCCGATCTTCGCGTCAGCTTTCAGGTCGTCGAAAGTTCTCGCTTCGATTTTGGGGCCGGTCACGGTCTTTCAACGATCCATTAGGGTCTCACCCGGCTGCGCTGCGCGTGGCCGGGCTTTTTGCCTGGCCAGTTACCAGTGTTCGCAATGTCTGCAATATGGCGATCCCGGTTCAATGGATTGCATGTCACTTACGGACTGGGAATGGCCGTTCGGGGCGATAACCACTATAGTTCATTAAGGTGAATCTCCAGAATGATTATGCGTTGGCGTACATTCATAAGTGCCATCGCTATAAGCCAGGCAATGAGATCATCGATCTGTTTCAATCAGATCGAAATGCGTTCTAATACAGCTCAACTGGCATCCGGATGACAAAACGGTAAAGAGATGGCGTCTTCGTCGCTCATCCATGTATCGAGGCCATCTGCACCGCGTCGCTTCTATTCGCAAGACGCTCCGGAGCCTCCTCCATGTTTTCCGTAGTCAGTTCTTTTTTGCTGATCATCGTATGTCGGGTCGAGCCGTCGACAATATGTGGCGCGATATTATGTTCCTGAAAACCGCATAATATCAGCGTCCTAGATATCGATACCTTTAAGCTTAAGTTTAAGTTATCCAACATTATATTTTAGTCATATTAATAGTAGTATATATAATATTAAGTCAATATTAAATCATTTTTGCAATTGCTGACTATTGATTGCGTAATGTATCGTGATATAGAATCAAATTTATATTTTGATAGTAGGGATATATATAATGAAACATATAAAAGCTGGCCGTTTTATGAAGAATTATCGATCTTTCTTATTAAGGAGTGCCTTTTATATATTTCAGTTCGGTATCATTGGGTTTATTTGCCCGGTTGTAGCGCATGGCCAGACTGTTGGAGGCGACGGAGGGCTTAGTTTGACCGACAGTTGTGGCGCATCAGGTGCCGGAGGTGCCCCCGGTGCGTCGGGCGGGGCAGGAACGGTCATTGGAAATACCGGTGTTCAATGTGGAGGCCCAGGCGGTGGTGGTGGCGGTGCAGGCGGTCAGGCAGGTGGCGCAGGGAGCGCACCGCAAGTCGTTGGCAACGGTGGACAAGGGGGTAATGGCGGAAATGGGGGCGCACACGGTCTGGTTGTCAGCGATAGCCTGAACAACACGACGGCCTTGTCGGCGGGTGCTGGCACCGACGGTACAGACGGTAGCAAAGCAACTGGTGCAAGAAATAATTTTGATGGCGGCGGCGGTGGTGGTGGAGCAGGTGGCTACGGTCTGGTGATCAATGGAGGTTCCAGCTTCAGTAACTCAGCTACGATCTCTGGCGGCGGTGGCGGCAATGGCGGAAATGTTGGTGGCGTTAATGGTGATTCAAACGGGACAGCCGATGGCGGCAATGGCGGCGGGGGTGGCCTCGGTGTATGGATGAACACTGGCGACGCCAGCTTGGAAAACGCGGGCACGATCACAGGAGGCGTGGGTGGGCAAGGCGGTTTAAGTTATGGCATCAACGCTGGTTTCGATTCAAGTGGGGGAGGGGGCCGTGGTGGCGCAGGAGGTGCTGGTGTCTATGCCAAACAACAGACAGGCAGCGCACTGACAAACAGTTCTGGTGCCAACATAATAGGTGGTGCGGGGGGCAAAGGCGGCGACGACCCTGGTCTCATACCAGGGCCTAATGTTGATGCCGGGTTCGGCGGGAGTGGTGGCGCGGGTGTTGATAGTGTCAGTTCCGTACGTAATTTGGGCGCCATTGCTGGGGGCGCTGGCGGTGATGCGGGGCAGGGAAATGCGGCGGGTACAGTTGCTCCGTATAATAAGATTACTCAACAGAATATCGGGGGCGACGGTGGTAATGGAATTATCAATAGTGCAGGAACTGTCATCAATTCCGGCACGGTATCTGGTGGCAACGGTGGCGCAGGTGGCGTAGCTAATACCACAATGTACCTGACATATTTGACGGGCTACACAATAATATCAAGCAATGGCGGGGCTGGCGGCACCGGCATTTCTGCCACCAACACGACCATTACCAATAGTGGAACGGTTTCGGGCGGCAATGGCGGTGCGGGTGCAATCGACTATGCAGCCGTTCACAATGCGAGCAACGGCAATGGCGGCAATGGCGGGGACGGTGTTCGCGGTGCGGGCCTGTTTCTGATAAACAGCGGCACAATCACGGCAGGAACGGGCGGCGCGGCTGGTAGTGGTATCGCAGGCGTCGATGGTGTTGCGGTGAATCTCCTTACTTCGGCGAATGGCAATACGCTGGAAATTCGAAACGGATCGAATATTCAGGGCACCGCACGCGCTGCCGGAACGAAAAATACTTTCATTCTCGGGGGAGACGAAGACGCTACTTTCTCCGGGACATTATCATCAACGCTCGACAGCAGTTCAGACTACCAGGGTTTTCAGACGTATCAGAAAACCGGAACGAGTACATGGACGCTTGCAAGTACTTACACCAATAACTGGCAGATACGCGGCGGTACATTGCAGGTCGGTGACAGCGGTGTGATTGGAGACAGCGCCACCATCGATACAGGCAGCGGTACCGACAGCGGATTTCTGGCCTATAACCAATCCGCTGGAACAACGACGACTTTTGGCAATCTGGTGACGGGTACAGGCGGCGTGCGGCAGGCCGGGGCAGGTACACTCGTCCTGACCAATTGGAATAATAGTTATACTGGGGGCACCCAGATAAATGGTGGCACACTCTCTGTATCGTCCGATGATGTGCTTGGAGCCGCCTCAGGCATACTGTCTTTCAACGGTGGTACGTTACAGGTTACCGGGACGACTTATCAAGGCACTGGTCGCACTATCAACTGGGGGGCGAACGGCGGCGGATTTGATATTGCCAATCAGAACAACAGTTTTACTGTTTCACAACTGCTGACCGGTCAGGGCCAACTGACCAAATCCGGCGACGGCAAGCTGATCATGATAGCCAAGAACACTTACGCCGGCGATACGACGATTTCGGCCGGTGTCCTGCAGTTGGGCGACGGTGCCAATCAGGCCAATGACGGTGCGATCAGCGGCGACATCATCAACAATGCGAGCCTCGTTGTTGCCAATCTGGGCGCAAGCACTCTTGCTGGCACCATCAGCGGGACGGGCTCGCTGACCCAGAACGGGAGCAGCACGCTGACGCTTTCGGGCGACAATAGCTATACCGGCAACACCAATCTCAATGCCGGCACCATTGTGGTGAGCCAGGATGAGAATCTCGGCGCTGCGGGGTTACTAAACTTTGACGGTGGTGTTCTGGAAGTAACCGGCACCGACTTCACAGGTTTCGATGCAAATCGCGCGATCACCTGGGGCACCAATGGCGGCGGCTTCGATATTGATGATGCCGACAATACATTCACCCCTTCCAATGTCTTCACCGGCACCGGTGCACTGGCCAAGTCGGGGGCCGGTACATTGGCGCTCACCGGCGATAGCAGCGCCTATACGGGTGGTACATCGGTCAATGGCGGCGCGCTTCGACTGGATGATGGTTCGCTTGGCGGCAATGTCACTGTTGCCAGCGGAGCATCCTTCGGCGGGCAAGGTACGGTCGGCGGTGCCGCCGATGTGAAGAGCGGCGGCACCTTGTTCGGCCGCAGTGGTCAGGTGCTGAACTTCCAGAACGGACTGACGTTGGACGCGGGCAGCAGTACCGATGTGACCATCTCTGGCGGACCATCTGACACAGGTCTCTTTCACGTTGACAATGGTCTCACGACCGCTGGAACGCTGACCGTTAACCCGAACAGCACTTTCGGTATCGGCGTTTATCGCATCTTCGATTCCACATCACCTATTACCGATAACGGGATGGCTCTCGCTTCGGCAAGTGACCCAAATTATCAGTTACAGATGCTCGCCACACAGGGGCAGGTCAATCTGGTCAATACGGGCGGACGGAACTTTCAGTATTGGGATGGCACAACCATGATCGGCGACGGTACCGTCCATGGTGGCAACGGTACCTGGAATGCAGCGAATACAAACTGGACCGGCATCGACGGCAACGGCAATATTGACTGGCAAAACGATACTTTCGCTGTCTTCCAAGGCGCCGCCGGTACGGTAACGGTACAGAATGGTTTTGTCCCCAGCGTCAACGGTATGCAGTTCCTGACGACCGGCTACACGTTGACGGGTGGTCCGGTTCAGCTTGGCAGCGCCGAAAACCGGGTCCTTGTCGGCGACGGCAATATCAGCAGCGCCAATGTTACAGCCACAATCGCATCGGAACTTCAGGGCCAGAACGGCTTTACCAAATCCGGCTACGGCACGCTGATCCTGACCGCGGCCAACAGCTATTCGGGCACCACAACGGTCAATGAAGGTACGCTTGCACTTGGCGATGGCGGCAGCATCGACAATAGTTCCGATATCGCCCTGGCTGGTACAGCCTATGATCATGGCGATCTGCTGATCAACAAGAGCGGACAGTTTACTCTTGGCAACACCATCAATGGCATCGGTACGGTTACGAAAGACGGCAGCGGCACGACGGTCTTTACCGGAAACAACAGTTTCAGTGGCGGCCTGACGGTTGCGGGTGGCGCGGCACAGGCGGGCATTGCCAATATTGCGTTCGGCACCGGCACCGTTTCTGTCAAGACTGGCGCGACGCTTGATCTCAACAATTTCAATGAAACCGTCGGCAACCTGTCTGCCTTCGACAAGACGGGTGCTGTCGGTGATGGCAATATCACACTTGGCTCCGGCACGCTGACGCTGAACCAGACGCTGCACGGTGATTTCTCCGGCCAGATCTCGGGTGCGGGCGGCCTGATCATGAGCGACAGCAGTACCGCATCGCTGACGCTGACCGGTCAGAACAACTATTCGGGTACGACAACGGTCAATGGCGGCGAACTGGTCCAGGGTGCACAAGGGGCCTTCAGTTCCGCCTCCGGCTATGCGGTCGGCAGCGGCGGTGCGCTTGACCTTGGCGGCTTCTCCACCGGCATGGCCTCGCTCAATAATGCAGGCACGGTCTCCTTCGGCGGTACCGGTGGCACGGTTCTGAATGTCGCGGGGGATTACAACGGCAATGGCGGCACACTTGGCATGAGCACGGTTCTGGCCGGTGACGATTCCCAGACCGACATGCTGAAAGTCGGCGGCAACACATCGGGCAGCACTGTCATCAACGTCACCAATCGCGGTGGTCTTGGCGCGCAGACTGTCAACGGCATCAAGCTTATTGATGTGGGCGGTTCGTCGGACGGTAACTTTGCCCTTCAGGGCGATTATGTCACCAAAGACGGCCAGCAGGCGATCATGACGCCATCGGCCTATGCCTATACCCTTCAGAAGAACAGCGCGACCGGTCCGAACGACGGCAACTGGTATCTGGTCAGCCAGAATACCAACAGCAACCCGACACCGCCAAACTGTGAGGAAACCAACAACTGTCCACCACCGCCCAAGCCCGGCCCACGCTACAGCGCAGCAGCGCCTGTCTATGAGGCCTATGCCTCGACTCTGCAGGCGCTCAACAAACTGCCAACCCTGCAGCAGCGTATCGGTGACCGCTATTTCAACGATACGACCGCCTTGCGTGGTACCCCGTCCGGCGATGTCGGCGAGACCGACAACAAGGCGATCTGGGGCCGTATAGAAGGCGCGCATAATCGCCTTGAACCCGGTACGACCACGGACCGTACGCACCAGGATGTCGATACGTTCATCATGCAGGCCGGCGTCGATGGCCAGTTCTACGAAGATGACAGCGGTCGGTTAATTGGCGGTATTACCGGCCAGTATGGCAATAGCCATTCCAGCGTCTCCAGCTATTATGGGGATGGCACCATCAACACCCAAGGCTGGGGATTGGGAGCAAACGCCACCTGGTATGGCAATAACGGCTTCTATGTCGATGGTCAGGCGCAGCTCAACTGGTATGACAGCGATCTTTATTCCGACAGTGCCAATAAGGGGCTCACAGACAGCAACAAGGGCTTCGGCTATGCGCTGGGTGTGGAAACCGGCAAGCGCTTCGCCATGGACGAACACTGGTCTTTGACCCCGCAGGCGCAGTTGATGTTCTCGTCGGTCGGTTTTGACACTTTTACCGACAATTATGGCGCGCGCATCTCCGATCATGACAGCAACAGCCTCACCGGGCGCCTCGGACTGGCAGCGAGCTATGCCAGCAACTGGAAAGGCGAAAATGGCAAGATGGTTAATACCAGTGTCTATGGCATCGCCAATCTTTATCAGGAGTTTCTCGGCGGAACGGTGGTCGATTATTCCGGAACGCGGATGAACACCGATAATGACAGCACCTGGGGTGGCATAGGTGCTGGTGGCACCTACGCCTGGGCCGATGACAAGTATGTGTTCTACGGCGAAGGCTCGCTGAACACCTCGCTCAATCACTTCGCTGACAGCTATGCCATTAAGGGCAATATCGGCTTCAAGGTGAAGTGGTAGGCAAAGGTCTAAGAGCCGTCTTTGGGTCTGCATCGCATTGCATGATTGTAGTGCGATGCTCGACCATCATTTCCTTCAGGTTGCACAGGCTCGGATTGTAAGCCCCTCGCCAACGCACACATTGAGAATGATTGGCTCTTCGAAATGATGGACCTTGTAAATCAAAGAGACCACTAGAAGGAGTTCGCCCACAGGACAGGGATTTTCGAGTTGGGTTCCGGCGCCTGCATGTTTGCTTTTAACCGCGAGGGCAAGATTAGCGGCATGCAGCTCAGTCCGCCGGTACAATAACGTCTTTCGGATGTATATTGAAGAAGCTCTTGAATGCTTTGGTGAATTGGTTTCCATCATTGAAACCGGACATGTAAGCGAGTTCTTTCGACGTCAATCGTTTGCCGTGGTTTGTGACGATCAATCGATATGCGAATGCGAGCCTTTTGTTCCGGATCAGCGTCATTACGCCCCCGTCCTTTTCGAAACACCGATAAAGATGCGAACGCGATATATTGAGTTTCTGACACACTATATCGGGGCTAAGCGTAGGGTTCAGAAGATTCGCGTCGATGTAGATCAGGACCCGGTGACGCAGGGAAAGATTGATCGCGGTAGCCTCTTCAGTACATTCTGTTGCACTGTTTATGCAGGCAACCAGGAGCGATATCAACGCATCCTGTGCCGCCATGGCCTCGCGACTGTTGAGGCTGCTGGAATTTTGAACAAGACTGCCTAAAAATTCCGTCAAAAGACGTGTGGTCGGTTTAGCTCGACTGAAAACCATGCCATGCGGATCTGAAGTTGAAAGCAACCGTTCAAAAAGATCGCGTGGTAAGATCGCCACTACATGTGTGCCAATAGTACTCTTCACCATTATGGGTTTCGACGTATCGATAACAATTACGTCGCCTGATCCGGCGAAAACATCGGAGCCGTTGCGTTGGAACGTGAGGCTGCCGCCTGCAACGACTGCCTGAATAATATATTGGTCTTGAAACTCCACTGAGCGGTGCGAGAGTGCGAGATGAAGGCTTTGCCCGTCAAGTTCTGCCTTGGCAATCGTGATCGCATCCACTCGGCAACATTGGACAATCGGCGCGGGTTGGCTCTTGACGCCCGGCGATGATACGACGCCTTCCATGGAAGGCATGACTTTACCGCGCCAGTTTTCGTTGTCTGTACTGTATAAAAGGGGATTCTTTCGAGAAAAGCCAGATGCATTCATATGGTTCTCCCGAAATTGCAGCTCTGCAATCATGTCTAATGCCAGAGAAGCTGTCGACATTTGAAACTAATCCGTCTCTGAGATCTGAACGACTGGAACTTGCCGGGTTGTATTGCCTGTTTTGGTGTTTTGGGACGTTTCAGAAATGGGGTTCTGAAACGTCCCAAAACACACGGTGAAAGCTTTCATGCCATGCGTTTCACCGCAGTTTCAACCGTTCGTGCGCCCCAACTCCAGCAAGAGACGGGCATAGGCTATCTGCCCCTGACGGAAGACCGGAAGGCGGAAAAATTCGTCAGGCGCATGCAGATTTTCATCGCCATGCGAGAAGCCGAACATCGTGGCGTGAACGCCGAGGACATCAAGCAAAGTCTGCATGACAGGTATCGAACCGCCGAGCCGGGCAATATAAGGCTTGCGGTTATAGACTTCCTCAAGAACGTTTGCCGCGATCTGGCTGGAATTATGCCCATAGGGAACGATGAACGGGTCGGCGTCGCCGGGCAGGTGAATCACTTCGGCTGTGACACCCGATGGAAGATGCCGTTTTACATGCTTGCTGATAAGCTCCACCACGCGCCGGGGTGATTGACCGGCAACGAGGCGACAGGTGATTTTGGCGGTTGCCTGTGCCGGCAGTACGGTTTTTGTGCCTGCTCCCTGCCAGCCACTGAATATGCCGTTCACATCCAGGGTCGGGCGTGCCCACAGGCGTTCATAGGTTGTATAGCCTGGTTCACCGGCTGTCGCCGGCGCGCCGGACTGGGCCAGATACTCAGCTTCATCATAGGGAATACGCGCCATCGCAGCTCGGTCATCATCGGTCAGGGGCAGTACATCGTCATAGAAATTATCGACAGTGATGCGACCGTCGGCTGATTTCAAGGAGGCCAGGATCTGGCCAAGTGCGAGCGCCGGGTTCGCTATGCCGCCGCCATGCAAGCCCGAATGCTGATCGGAGTGCGGCCCGGTGACAACGATATCCAGCCCGACAAGACCTTTCAGCCCCATGACAAGCTGCGGTGTATCTGCACTCCATTGCAATCCATCGGCCGAGAAAATCATGTCTGCCGCAAGCCGCTCGCGATGTTCTTCAACAAAAGGCGGAAGATCAGGCGAGCCTATCTCTTCCTGTCCCTCGAAAAGAAACTTCACATTGACCGGCAAGGCTTTTTCGGTGGCCAAAAGTGCTTCTACGCCAAAAACCGAGGTTAGCAGGCTGCCCTTGTCATCTGATGCCCCTCGACCGTAGACACGTTCGTCGCGGATTTCGGGTTCGAACGGTGGTGACGTCCACAGGTCGAAGGGCTCGGCTGGCTGTACATCGAAGTGACCGTAAATAAGCACGGTCGGTTTATCCGGCCCGGCACGAAGCCAATCGGCGTAAACACAAGGATGGCCTGCGGTCGGCAGCACGACAACATTTTCTAGGCCGGATCTGGTGAGGCGGTCGGCAATCCATTGAGCGGCGCGCTTTACGTCGGGAGCATGTTCAGGCACGGCCGAAACCGAAGGGATGCGAATGAAGTCCAGAAGGTCCGCGACAAAGCGCTCTTGTTCCCGATCGATGTATTCACGCCAGCTCATGTTGCTTTCTCCTGCCTGAATGTTTTGTTTGATGCCGGTTGCCGATAACCGTCGGTATCTGTGTTCCGGCGTTCTTCCTGCAGACGGTCCAGCCAGCCGATTTCGAGCTTGGGAACGCTGTTCAGAAGCAATTTCGTGTAGTCATCGAAGGGTGGCGACAGGACGGAGTCCTTGTCGCCGTAGCGCACGATGCGGCCGTGATGCATGACCGCAACGCTATCGGCGATAGCCCGCACGATCTCGATGTCGTGGGTAATGAACAGATAGCTGATCGCTGTTTCGGCCTGAAGGCGGCACAACAATTCGAGAATACCTTCGGCAACAAGCGGGTCGAGTGCCGATGTCGGCTCATCGCAGACGATAAGCTCCGGTTTAGCGGCCAGTGCGCGGGCAATTGCAACGCGCTGCTTTTGCCCGCCGGAAAGTTCCGATGGCAGACGATCCAGATATTGCGGTCCGAGTTCAATCTGGTCCAGCAGTTCGAGTACGCGCTGCTCCCGGTCGGCTTTTTTTATGCCGAAATAGAGCGATAGTGGTCTGCCGATCAGCTCTCTGACACTGTGTCTCGGATTGAGTGCCGTATCCGCCATCTGGTGGATCAATTGAATACGGCGTAACAATTCGCGCGGTCTCTTGTTGAAGGAGGCTGGGAGTGTTGTTCCATCGAAATGGATCGTTCCGGCAGACGGCGCAAGCAGTCCTGTGATCACGCGCCCAAGCGTCGACTTGCCCGAGCCGGATTCACCGACGACTGCAAGCGTGGTTCCGCGCCGCAGTTTAAAACTGATGTCCTGCAATATGTTGGACGCAGCGCCATAGCCGGCGTTGACCTTGTCGACTGCAAGGAGCGGCAGGCCGTCGAGGGGCGTGTTCTTCGATACCGGATTCTTGGCGCTCACCAGAGCTTTGGTGTACGGTTCAACCGGCTTCTCGATGATCTGGCGTGCTGTTCCGTGTTCGACCATCGAACCGTGACGCAGTACCATGATGTCATCGGCAATCTGCGCCACCACTGCAAGATCATGGCTGATATAGAGAGCAGCCGTTGCGGTTTGTTTTATGGCGTCCTTGATGGCGGCAAGAACCCCGATCTGGGTTGTCACATCGAGCGCCGTCGTTGGTTCGTCGAAGACGACGAGGCTCGGGCTGGGACAAAGCGCCATGGCCGTCATCGCGCGTTGAAGCTGGCCACCCGATACCTGATGCGGATAGCGTTTTCCAAACTGTTCCGGTTCCGGCAAACCGAGAATGCGAAAAAGCTCGACGGCGCGCTTTTGTGCATTCTGCCGGGTCAGAACGCCGTGGTGAACTGACGCCTCTATGACTTGATCACCAAGCTGTTTAGCCGGATTGAAGGCGCTCGCGGCGGACTGCGCGACATAGCATACTTCCGTACCGCGGATGCCACGTACGGCCTTGCCGGGAAGTTGCAGAATATTCCGGTTGTTGAGCCAGATTTCACCGCCGGTAATCCGGGCTTCGCCGCGCGTATGGGCGAGGGCGGATAGGCCGATGGTGGACTTTCCAGCCCCGGATTCACCGATCAAGCCGAGTACCTGCCCGCTGGCGACATCAAATGATATGTCGTTGACCAGCACCGTCGGTGATGCTGCCGGAACTTCTATACGCAGGTTGTGAATACGAAGCGTATTGCGCTGGCCGTCAGTCATTATCGGCTCCTCCGCATCGAAGCGCTCTTGTTGATGAGCCAGTCGACCACAAGGTTGACGCAGATCGCGAGAAGGGCAATTGCAGCACCGGGAACAAGCGCTGCCGAGATGCCGAAGACGATACCGTCCTTGTTGTCCTTCACCATGCCGCCCCAATCGGCAACTGGCGGCTGGATCCCCAGACCGAGGAAAGAGAGCGTCGAGAGATAAAGAACGGAAAAGGCAAACCGCAATCCGAATTCGCCCAGCAAGGGGGCTGCCACATTCGGGAGAATTTCGCGGACGATAATCCAGAGCGTGCCTTCGCCGCGCAGACGGGCGCCCTCGATATAATCCATGACACTGATATCGAGGGCTACGGAACGTCCGACGCGATAGACACGGGTCGCTTCGATCAATCCCATGACGGCAATCAACGTCCAGGTGCCGGATGGCAGAGCGGCAAGAACGATCAATGCCAGAATGAGTGCGGGGATCGACATGAAGAGATCGTTGATCCGCGACATGAGCTGGTCTGTCTTGCCGCCGATGGTGACGGCAATGAAGCTGAGCATGATGCCAAGCGAAAAGGCAATAATGCTTGCCGCAAGTGCAACAAACACGGTTGCTCGCGCGCCGAAAAGCAGGCGTGACAGGAGATCGCGCCCAAGATTGTCGGTGCCGATCAGAAATTCAGGTCCAGAAGGCGCCCAGACCTCGCCGACGATTGCATTGCCGTCATAAGGCGCAATCCAGGGCGCAAGGAGAGCACATAGCAATATGGCGACAAGGCCGGTAAGGCCGATCCATGCGCTGAGTGGGGTGGATCGAAAACTCATCGTGGATGCCTCAGGCGGGGATTGGCCAGCAGAGAAACAATATCGGCAATCGTATTGAGAACGATATAGATTGCCGCAAAGACGAGGCCGCAGGCTTGAACGACCGGCATGTCACGCACCGTAACGGCATCGACCATATATTGCCCGATACCGGGATAGACGAAGACGACTTCCACCACGACAACCCCGACAATCAGTGCTGCCAGATTGAGTGCAACCACTGTCACGATCGGCGCGACGGCATTGGGGGCGGCATGCGATGCGATGACCCGTAACGCCGAAAGCCCTTTCAGTTCAGCCGTTTCGATATAGGGTGCGGACATCACGTTGAGAATTGCCGAACGGGTCATGCGCATCATATGGGCGAGGACGACGATCACCAATGTTGCAACCGGAAGGGCCACGACCGATAGGCGCTCCAGAAACGGCATGCCGTCATAGACTGTGGCCGGGAAGGCGGCCCAACCGAGTTGGACGGCGAAATACTGGATCATCAGATAGCCGACGAAGAATTCCGGCAATGAGATCGCTGCGAGTGCTCCGACGCCGATGAGCCGGTCTGTCAGGCGGTTACGATGAAGGACGCAGATCATGCCGAGCAAGATGGCAAGCGGTATAGCGATGGCCCCGGCAATTCCGGCAAGAAACAAGGAGTTCGCCAGGCGCTGACCCAGTTGTTCGGCCACCGAATTGCGGTTTGCCCATGACGTGCCAAGATCGCCATGCGCAATGCCCGAGAGCCAGCCGATATAACGCTCGCCAGCCGAACGGTCGAGGCCGAGATCGTGGCGGATATTGGCGACGGCCTGCGGTGTCGCAGACTGCCCCAGATAGGTGGAGGCAAAATCGCCGGGCAAGGCCTCGACGCCTGCGAAGATCAGCAGCGTCGTGCAGAATAGAAGCACGACGCTCAGGCCAAGACGGCGCGCGATCAGTGTTCCGATCGAGTTGCCGCCAAGCCATCTTCCTATGATATTTGTCCTGTCTGCCAACACGCCCATGGCTGCGTCCGCTCCAATTGCGATCAGGAATCTAGCCAGACCCGCGAGGTGACGTAGCCGTTTGAAAGGTCATTGCCGACATCTTCGACATATCCCTTCACGGTCTTGAGCTTCGCGCTGATATAGTTGTTGAAGATAGGGATCAGCGAGCCACCCTGGTCGCGGACGATCACAGCAGCATCATGATAAAGCGTCTTACGCTTGCCTTCGTCTTTTTCGGCGCGGGCGCTTTTCAGAATCCCGTCAAGTTGAGCGCTTTTGAAATAGGTCTCATTCGTTGCTGCATCCGAGAGGTTTTCTGTCGAATACATCAGATCCTGCGTGAGACGGCTGCCATAGTATGACATGCAGAATGGAGCAACGCGCCATATATTCGTCCAGTAGCCGTCTTCAGGTTCCCGTTTGACATCGACCTGAATGCCAGCAGCTTTGGCGCTTGCCTGTAGCAGAAGCGCTGCGTCAACGGCTCCGGCGAAAACTGCGTCTGAAGCCTGCAGCACAATCGGGCCGTCATAATTGGCTTTCTTGAAATGGAAAGCCGCCTTGTCCGGGTCGTAGGCGCGCTGCTCGATGTCGGACGGGAAATTCGGATAGGTATTGTTGATCGGGAAATCATTGCCGATTGTGCCGAAGCCACCCAGCGCTGTGCGCAGCATCTGCTCGCGGTCAATGGCATATTTCATCGCAAGGCGCAGATCGGGATTGGTAAACGGCCCGGTGTCGCAGCGCATTGGAAAAGTGACATGACCGCGCCCCGGCACATGGACAATTTCGACGGTCGGGACGCGCTGTAACAGGGGGACAGTCTTCGGGCTCAATTGATTGATAAGATGTACACGCCCCGAGGTCAGGGCGGCTGTCCGCGCAGTTACGTCGTTGATGACCAGTAGCTCGACGCTGTCGGCAAAACCGCGATCATCACGCCAGTCGTCCTTGTTGCGCTCCAGAAGAACGCGAACGCCCGGCTGGAAGCTCGCGATCCTGTAGGGACCGGTGCCGATGCCCGCCGCCGGGTTTTCAATGCCGCCGCCGGGCTGGACTACGAGATGATAGGCGTTGAGGATCAGCGGCAGGTCGATATTCGGTTCGTTCAATTCGAGGATAAGGTCGCCGTTCTTGACGCTGATACTGCTCAATGCCGAGAGGTAACCCAGCGCGCCAGAGCGCGATTTTGCATCGCTATGTCGACGAAGGGTCTGCGCGGCATCGTCGGCTGTCAAAGTTGAGCCGTCGTGGAACTTTACGTTCTTGCGGATTTTGAACGTCCAGATTTTGAAGTCCGGCGAAGATGACCAGCTTTCGGCAAGGCCGGGCAGGGCGCCGCCAGTCTTCGGATCTGTCTCGACGAGCGTGTCCCCCCAGCTTCGTGAAAGGCAAAGCGCAAACGAACTGATGTAGGTGGCAGAATCAAGAGAGTCTGTTGACGCTCCGCCGCTTAGTCCAAGCTTGAGATGCCCGCCTCGCTTGGGCGCTTCGTCCGCCAAGGCTGCTCCGGTTTGCCATTGTCCGAACGTCAGTCCGATGCCCGTCGTTACTGAGGCTTTCAGAAAATTGCGCCGACTAAAGCCGCTCGATAGCAGCGAATGATCATTAGAATTGTTGCCCATTGCCCTCTCCCCCGTGCAATAAACCAGATCACTAGCTCACGCATCGAGGCCCGCGCGAAAATGCGAAGCCAGGTTTTGGAGAGCTCGACTTTTGGCGGGACTGCCGTTCCCATTTTCTTGATAGGTGTTGATAGACCTAAACATACATGTTCACTTATGTCCAGTACAAAACTCGTGAAAAGTCGTGATCTGCTTTTATTGTTTTAAATTTGGTGTCTTCTAATATTGCTCCTATAATCATAGAATTAAGAGTATATACAATTATATCAATAAATTAGCAGAACGAAAGCGAGGCTTCTTCACGTTGTGTGGCGATATATCCTCGACCTTGTAAGTGATCAATGTGCATACATTTATGTATGGACGGATTATCCGGGGTACGATAAACGAAACAGCAGCGCGAATTTGACTCTGGTCACGCAATCGGGCCTGGGCTGAAAGTCTATTTTCACGCTAGGTCTGAATTAAGTCTGATACGCTATGATGATTTTACGGCGTCACTTTTGATAGAGTTAAATCGAATGCATTGTGGGTCTGGAGTTCTTGCCAATTCATTTCGGGGCTCGCGACCGTTGGGCGGGGAATTAAAACGATGAAGCAGGTCGAATTGCAGGAAGAGGCTGGCGGTGGTCGCTCCACCAAGGAAGATTGGCTTAATCTTGCCAAGGAGACCTTGATCGGCGAAGGCATTGATCAGGTCAAGATCCAGGTGATGGCGAAGAAGCTTCGTGTTTCGCGCTCAAGCTTCTACTGGTTTTTCGAAAGCATTCAGGACTTGCAGGATCAGTTGTTGGATCACTGGTTGA
Source organism: Brucella sp. LJL56 (assembly GCF_054871705.1). Taxonomy (NCBI): domain Bacteria; kingdom Pseudomonadati; phylum Pseudomonadota; class Alphaproteobacteria; order Hyphomicrobiales; family Brucellaceae; genus Brucella; species Brucella sp. LJL56. Next base: position 379,608 of record NZ_JBTXLQ010000003.1, on the reverse strand, counting down.
GCAAGAATACCGGGCCAATTATCGAGCGCGCCATGCGGCCTGCGCCTACGATTAACAAGGCGGTCTGCAATGTTTTCGAATGCTGGATTGATGACAATCTCTTCGAGCCTGACCTCGATGTTGCGGTGCGTTTCTGGGGGCGTCACGAGCCACGTATTCGTTCGGTTGTGGATGAGTCTGATCGCCAGCGTATGGAGGCGCTCACGCGCATGTTTACGCGCTTCGGCTATCTGGAAAATGAGGCGAGCACGCGTGCCAGAGTGCTTTACTTCACGCAGATCGGTCACTTTACGCTGCAGATGAAGGAGACGCTTCCCATGCGAATGGATCGGGTAAGGGACTATCTCATAACCTTTTCCGGGATAGAGCCGACTCCAGAAGACATGGCTGCCCTTGAAAAAGCGGCGGCGCGTCGTCAGGAAGATCATTGCGATATTATATCTTGATGCCCCAATTATAGACAGGGATGATTGTCTTTTCGCCGATGCGGTTTGCAATGGAGAGGGCGGTTAATTTTCATAAGTATTTGATAATAAATTATTTTTTTCATACCTGAAAGACGAAGCGCTTCTTCTTCTGCAGACCGAGAAGCAAGAATCTGCGTCCGCGATCATAAATGATTGCATATTGTGGACACTTATGTACTTTACAGTACGTGTTTCAGGCAAAATTACTGGCTTGGCGGGTGAGAAAACATTGGCGGAAGATTTTAAAACAGCACCCCGGGTGATGCAGTTTTCATCCTTGGAGTTTCAGCCTCGCTTTGCCTTTCCTGAAATGGCGAATGTCGTTGAAGTGGCTGGCGTCGAGGATAGGAGCAAACTTGCGGGCGGCTTTGCTCGTTTCAACAATGCGCGTATTCCCTGGCAGGTACAGTATGACGAGCTCATCCTTGTGCTTGAAGGAAAGCTCTCGATTGAAACTGCGCGGGAGACACTGCAAGCGGTCCGTTTCGATACGATCTGGCTGCCTTCCGGGACAAAGCTTACCTATTTCGCCGAAAACGCGCTGGTGTTTTACAGCCTTTACCCGTCCAATTGGGCGCAGCAGCTTGAAAGCAGACCATGAAGAAGATCGGATTACTGCCGCAGGATGACAAGACAAATGGCTGGAGCGCGCTTCTGCCGGCACGCGCACCAAAGCCGTCCTTGCGTGGCGATGTCATCGCGGATTTCGCTGTTATCGGCGCCGGGTTTGCCGGGCTTGGTGCTGCCCGTCGTCTTGCAGAGCTGCGGCCGGATGCGAAGATCGTCGTGCTGGATGGGCAACAGCTTGGTGAAGGATCGTCAGGGCGAAATTCCGGCTTTGCCATCGATCTTCCGCACAATGTGGGGTCGTCTCTGGAAGAGCTTGCAAAAAGCCATGCTTATCTGAGGTTAGCCCGCGCAGGTATCGGTTCCTTGCGCGATAGCGTTAAGACGCATGGTATATAGCGTTAAGACGCATGGTATTGAGTGCGACTGGAGTGAAGACGGCAAATATCACACAGCTTCCTCGGAGCGCGGCGCGGAAGAGATTTTACAGCCGACGCTGGAAATGCTGAAGACGCTGAAGGAGCCTTATGAATGGCTGGACGGCAAGGAAACGACCAAGCGTCTCGGTACACCGCATTTCGCCGCCTCGATCTATACACCAGGCACGGTTCTGATTAATCCGGCTGCGCTTAATCGCGGATTGGGTGACACCTTGCCGGAAAATGTGACGCTCTATGAATTGTCACCGGTGCTGGAGGCCGATTTCGGTGCAAAGATCGTTCTGCGAACCGCTGACGGAACTGTCACCGCCCCGAAGGCGATTGTAGCAGTGAATGGCTTCGCGATGCGCTTTGGCTTTTGGAAGGGCCGTCTTTTGAACTTTGCGGCTCATGCCAGTTTCACCAGACCCCTGACTGAAAAGGAACAAGCTGTTCTCGGCAATATAGGATCATGGGGATCCACACCTGCCAACGCCTTTGCAGGCATCACGATGCGTTATACCAATGATCGTCGCATTCTCATCCGGCAGAATATCCATTTCTGTCCTGGTATGCGCCAGTCGGATATGCGTCGCGCTTCGATCCGTCAGGATCATCAGCGCCTTTTCGACGAGCGGTTCCCGATGCTCCACGGCGTCAATGTCGAACACACATGGACCGGCTATATCTGTCTATCTCGCAATGGCGCACCGGGTTTCGGGAAGGTTGGAGCGAATGTCTGGAGTGCCGTTTGCCAGAATGCGGTTGGCGTCGCCAAGGGCACGATCAGCGGAAGGCTTGCTGCCGAAATGGCGCTGGGGGAGGATAACGGACTGATATCCGACATGCTGAGCCTCGGAACGCCGTCGGCTGTTCCGCCAAGGCCGTTTCTCGATGTCGGCGTTCGCGCACGATTTGCCTACGAGCTATATCGTAACCAGCACGAGGCGTGATCGAGTTTCAACCGTCGCCAATTCTCCAGACTGCAGCTCCTGCAAGCATTCCGGCACCCGCTGCCGTTAAAAGCAGTGGTTCGCCGGGCTGGAAAGGGCGCGATCGCGATGCCAGAGACAGCGACAGCGGAATCGTGGCTGCCGACGAATTACCGAAGGTTTCAATCGTTCTGGCTGCTATGGACGCAGGCAGATGCAGCCGGTCGCAAACTGTGTCGATTATCCGCGCATTTGCCTGATGGGGAAAGAACCGATCCACATCGGCGGCGGTGAGCTTTGCTTGTTCAAGTGCATTTGTTGCACAGTTCGTCATCATGCGAACGGCTTGTGCGAAGACCGCTTTTCCGTCCGGCATGGTCATTCGCGTGTCACCGTCCGGAATGGATATCAGGCCATAACTTCCGCCATCGGATATAAGTGCTGATCCAACAAGCCCTTCATGCGGGTTGTCTGACGGCGCCAGCAGAACAGCCCCGGCGGCATCGGCAAAGAGAATTGCCGTGTTGCGTTCCGCCATATTGATACGACGGCTCAGTATATTGGCTGCTACGACCAGAACCGGTTTTCGGAAGTTTTTGACAAAGCCGTCGGCCAGCACAAGCGCATAGAGGAATCCCGAACACGCGCCTGCCAGATCGATGCCGCCACAGTTTTCCAGGCCAATCTTATGAGCAAGCAGCGGAGCGGACGGCGGCAGAAGATGATCGGGTGTCGATGTGGCAAGAATGACGAGCGCCACGGAGTTGGGCGGCAGGCCGGAATCGTCGAGCGCCATTGTTCCGGCCTTCATTGCCATATCGGTCAGCGTTTCATCTGGTGCCGCCCAGCGTCGTTCCCGGATGCCGGTGCGCTTTTCGATCCAGCCGGCTTCCAGTCCGAGCCGCTGTTCCAGTTCGGCATTTTCAACCCGGCGTTCCGGCGCATAGTGACCGAAACCCGCCATTCGGCTTCCAATGTTCATCGTGCCGCCGTCCCGATCATGTCGGCTACCGCATCGATTGCGTCATAGGCAAGGTCCAGATCGGCAGGCGTCACGCAATAGGGCGGCATCAGATAGATCACATTGCCGAGCGGACGCAGAAGCACACCCCGTTCACGGAAGAAGGCTTTCATTTTCGGTCCCGCATTAGAAAGATATCCGGTCTGCTCGACGGCGAGGTCGAGGGCGGCAATCGTGCCCTGCTGGCGCAGATTGGTGAAACGAGGGTCGCCCTGAAAGCGTGCAAGCCTTTCCGAATGCCATCGCGCCAGTGTCTCGATACGGTTCTCGACCGGTTCCGTTTGCCAGATTTCAATATTGGCGCATGCCGCCGCGCAAGCTATCGGATTGGCCGTATAGGAGCTGGAATGAAAGAATGTGCGACTGCGATCCTTCGAGAAATGTGCCTCGAAGATTTCTGCAGTACTGAGGGTTGCAGCCAGAGGAAGAGCGCCGCCTGTAATGCCTTTGGAAAGGCATAGAATGTCCGGTTTGATGGATGCCTGCTCGCAGGCGAACAGGGTGCCGGTGCGTCCCCATCCCGTCATCACTTCGTCGGCGATCAGAAGCGTCCCGTAACGCTGGGTAATCCGCTGGAACTCTGCCAACAGATGCGCAGAATAGATTTTCATTCCGCCCGCCCCCAGCACCAGCGGCTCAATCAACAGGGCGGCAACCGTACCGCTGCGGCAGAACCGCTCCAGCGCGTCGAGGGTTTGCTGCTCCTGTCCCGCAGATGGAAACGGGATGGTGTCGACGTGAAACAGCAGAGGTTCATAAGCTGCATTGAACACGCCGCGCGCACCAGTGGACATGGTACCAATCGTATCGCCGTGATAACTATGCTCCATCACCACAATGCGCGAGCGCGGTTCGTTTCTGTTGTGATGAAAGCCGAGCGCCATCTTGATCGCGACCTCGACTGCGGTGGAACCGCTGTCGGAATAGAAGACGTGAGCAAGGCCTTGCGGGGCAAGCCTGACCAGATCATGCGCCAGCCTTTCCGCCGGTTCGTGGGTGAACTCGGCAAAAATAATCTGGTCGAAGCGTTCCAGCGCATCGCGGATCGCCGTCATGATCTTCGGGTGACGGTGCCCATGGGTAATCACCCACCATGACGATATGGCGTCCAGCACCGACCGACCGGATTCATCCTGCAGGTAGGCGCCATCCGTTTTGACGATCCTGCGGAAAGCCGGTTCGGTGGCGTGCTGGGTGAAGGGATGCCAGACAGGTGACGGATGGCCGGTCATTTGGAAGCCTCATTGAAGACATTCAGGTCGAAATGTTCGTGAAAGGCGTGGCGAAGCGTGTTCTGATCAAGTTTCGCAAGGTGCGGCAACCGGCCCAGCCTGCGCACGCCGCCGAGCTCCGGGATGATCTCTTCGGTGTCGGGTTGCGGCTCACCGATGAAGGCGATGCCGAGTACGGGAATATTGCGCCGGTGCAATGCCTCGAGCGAAAGCAATGTATGGTTGATGGTTCCGAGGCCGGTTCTTGCGCAGAGGATGACCGGCTGATGCCAGCGCGCAAAAACATCGATAAATGTCGTGCGGCGCGTTAGCGGTACATGCAATCCGCCGGCGCCTTCGATCACCAGAGGAACATCGACCGACGGCACTTCCAGCGCATCCGGATCGATCTCGACCCCATCGATCTGTGCCGCAAGATGCGGCGAAGCCGGTGTTTTTAGGCGCCAGGCTTCGGGGACAATCCTTTGCTGCGAAAGCCCGGCGAGTCCGGCCACGGTTTCGCTGTCGGTCGCCTCGTCCAGTCCTGACTGGATCGGCTTCCAGTAACAGGCATCGAGCGCATCCGCGAGGGCTGCGGAAAAGACGGTCTTGCCGATACCCGTATCGGTGCCGGTAACGACGAAAGTGCGGTTCATATCATTTCCTCGGCCATGACGAGCGCAAGATGTTCGAACATGCGCGCTATCGTGGGTTCATCGACGTTAACCGTGATGGTGATGCGCAGGCGCGCCGTACCGGTAGGCACTGTGGGCGGGCGGATCGCGCGTATGTCGAAGCCATCGGCCTGCATGCGACGTGCGATACGCAAGGTGCGGTCGGCATCGCCGATGATGAGCGGCAATATCTGCGTACCGCTGCCGGGTCTGCCGAAGCGCTCGGCGAAGCACGCATTGGCGAATGCGATAAGTCGGTGCAATTCGTGCCGCCGATGGTCTTCTGTCGCCATGGTTCGCAGCGCCAGCCGTGTTGCGGATACCTGCAAGGGTGAGGGCGCGGTCGAATAGATGAAGGGCCTCGCGCGGTTGACGAGAAAATCGCGCAGGACCGGATCGGCTCCAACCAGTCCACCCGCACTGCCCATGGCCTTGCCGCAGGTGTGAAGCATAATCACATTCTGCCGGTCTTTCAGCCCTGCAGTGAAGCCGCGCCCATCCGGTCCATGTACGCCGGTCGCGTGGGCTTCATCGATGAAGAGAAAGGCATCATGCCGGTCAGCGATTTCAATGAGGTCGGATAGGGGTGCGCAGTCGCCATCCATCGAATAGAGGCTTTCCACCACAATCCATGGGGTGCCGCTTCCTCCCTTTTCGCGCCATGTGCTGATGGTTCTGTCGAATGCATCCGCATCGTTATGCGGGATGGACACAGTTTCGGCTTTTCCGGCCCGCATCCCCTCATGTGCGCTGGCGTGGATCAGCCCGTCATATGCGATCAGGTCGCCGCGTTGCGGCAAGGTTGAGAGAACCGCAAGATTTGCAGCATAACCAGTGCTGAAATAAAGCATTGATGGCGCACGAAAACAGGCGGCGGCCTCGGCTTCCAGAAGCGCGTGTTCGGGGTGATTGCCGCGTAACAGCCTTGAACCGCCAGCTCCGCTGGCAAGGCCGTATTCCAGCGCGTCAATCAATGCCCTGCGGATCGACGGCGAGGCGGCAAGGCCCAGATAGTCGTTCGAACTGAAATCCGCGCCTCTGTTATCGGAAAGCGTGCGCAGATGTCCGCGTCGCTGCAAGTTCTTCAACTTCGCGGCGTAACGGGCCAATGGGGCAGTGTTCATGCATGGGTGTCCAGTGCATACGCAGTCAGACCGAGCCGCCGCATGAGGCTTGTGTCGCGATCTTCGCCCGGATTGGCGGCGGTGAGCAGCGTGTCGCCGATAAAGATCGAGTTTGCGCCTGCGAAGAAGCAGAGAGCCTGCATTTCATCACTCATCGAATTGCGTCCGGCTGTCAGGCGCACATGCGATTGCGGCATCATCAGGCGGGCAAGCGCGATGATCCGAATGAAGGCGATGGGATCCACGGGGGAGGCTTTTTCTAGGCGGGATCCGGGCATGGGGATTAGCATATTGATCGGCACGCTTTCCGGAGGCGTCGGCAGATTAGCCAGCGTCACCAGCATATCGATGCGATCGTCCTCGGTTTCTCCAAGGCCGAGAATACCGCCGCTGCAAACCTTGATTCCGGCATCCCGGACATGGGCAAGCGTTTCCAGCCGGTCATCGAAACTGCGTGTTGTGATGACCTGCGGGTAAAACCGCTCCGACGTATCGATATTGTGGTTGTAATAATCGAGGCCCGCTTCCGCAAAGGTCTGCGCCTGATCCGGGTTCAGCATGCCGAGCGTCATGCAGGTTTCCAGACCGAGCGCCTTCACCTGTTTGACCATTTCCACAATGGCCGGTTCGTCGCGTGGCTTCGGGCTGCGCCAGGCTGCACCCATGCAATAACGGGTTGCGCCGCTATCCTTTGCCTTCTGCGCTTCTTCAAGAACCGTATCAAGACTCATCAGTTTTGAGGCTTTCAGGCCCGAGGCATGATGTGCCGACTGACTGCAATAGCCGCAATCTTCGGGGCAGCCGCCCGTCTTGATGTTGAGCAGCTTGCTGAGCTGTACGCGGTTCGGGTCGAAGTTGGCGCGGTGCATGCTCTGTGCTTCGAAAAGAAGATCATTGAACGGTAGATCGTAAAGCAGGCGGGCGCTTGCGAGCGTCCATGCACCGTCATCCGGTTTGGACGCCGTTTTTTTAGCGCTTTCAGTGGTCAGTTTCACCGTATTCAGCATGCTTTCTCCATTTTATCTATAAAAATAGAAAGAATCTATGAAATATAGATTATCCGCATGGATATGGCCGACTCAAGCTAAATTATTATAGATAATTATGGATGCACCGAACAAGGTGCTGTGGTGTGACGGTGCCAGAACGAAAATGCCACGATCATCGGATCGTGGCGCTATAAAATCGGCGAGTTGGAGAAGTCTGCAAAAGGGTTGTTGCAGCGCAGGCGATTACCCATCTGAAGTTTCGAACCGGACCTCAAGATGATCTTGCCGGAGGCGATGCCTTCCCAATGGCAGCATGATGGGGCGGCCGGAGGTCGGGTCGGTCATGATGCGACTTTCCAGATGAAAGACATCACGGACGTTCTGTTCTGTCAGCACCGCGTCGGGTGTCCCGGTTATATGCAGCCGTCCGTCGGCCATTGCGACCAGAAAATCGGCATAGCGGGCGGCAAGATTGAGATCATGCAAGACCATGACGATTGTGGTTCCCCGCTCCCGATTAAGATCGGTGAGCAAATCCAGCACTTCGACCTGATGGCTGATATCCAGAAAAGTCGTGGGTTCGTCCAGCAGGAGAATATCGGTCTGCTGCGCCAGCGCCATGGCGATCCACACACGCTGACGCTGGCCGCCTGAAAGCTCATCGACCGGTCTGTCGGCCAGTTCGGTTGTCTTGGTTGCTTCGAGTGCCGCCGCGATTGCTTCGTCGTCTGCCCGCGTCCATTGCGAGAAAACGCCGTGATAGGGGTTTCGTCCCCGGCTGACGAGATCGGCGACCAATATGCCTTCTGGTGCTATTGGCGATTGCGGCAGCAGGCCGAGCTTCTGTGCCAGTTGCCGGGATGGAAGCGTGTGGATCGATTTGCTGTCCAGCAGAACCTGCCCGTGGCGCGGCGTCAGAAGCCGCGACATCGTTCGCAGAAGTGTAGACTTTCCGCAGGCATTCGCCCCGACAATTGCGGTCACCTTGCCAGACGGTATCTCAAGATCGAGACCGTTCAGCACAAGCCTGTCGCCATAGCCGGTGGTCAATTGACACACGCTGAGAGTGTGATTGGTCATAGGGATGCCCCGCTGCGGTTGGCGCGTATGATGAGATAGATGAAATAGGGAGCGCCCAGAGCCCCTGTGACAACGCCGACCGGATAACGGCCCGGCAGCAGGAATTGTCCGCAATAATCGCCAGCGAGAACAAGTATGGCTCCGACGAGAGCAGATGGGATGAGCAGGGAACCGTTATTGCCGATGATGCGCGCTGCAATCGGGCCCGACAGAAAGGCGACGAATGCAATGGGTCCGGCGACCGCCGTGGCAAAGGCTATCATGCCCACGGCGGCGATGATGATGACGATCCGGGTCCGCCCGACATGGGTTCCCAGTGCTGCCGCACTGTCGTCGCCAAGCCGCAACGCTTCGAGATCGCGCGACCGGCTCAAAAGCAGCCCGCCGAAGACGATCAGAGCGACCAGAAGCGGAAACATCTGATCCAGCCTTGCGCCATTGACGCTGCCGGTCAGCCAGCGCATGGCTTCCTGCAGGCTCCAGGCGGGAGCCGTTGAAAGAATATAGGCGATGAAGCTTTCGAGCATCGCCGAAACACCGATGCCAACCAGGATAAGCCGGGTTCCGGCAATCCCGTTCCTGAAGGAAAGGCCATAGACGGCCAGCGCTACGGCAAGCCCGGCGACAACGGCGAAAACGGAGACAATGGGCCCGCTCATCGAGAGCACGACGATTGCAAAAACGGCGGCAGCGCTTGCGCCTGAACTGATGCCGATAATATCAGGGCTTGCCAGCGAATTGCGGAGCATGAGCTGGAATGCGACACCGCCGAGGCCAAAGCTCAGCCCGGCCAGCACCGACAGAATGGCGCGCGGCAGGCGCAGCCTGCCGACCGTGAAGCTTGCTCCCTGAACGTCTTCGCCCAGAAGCACCCGGACGACATCTTTTGGCGGGGTGAATGATTGTCCCATCATCAAGGTGATGAGGAAGAAGGTGACGAGAATGGCCAGAAGAAGACCGATGACAAGATTGCGCTTGCGGGCGCGGCTGCGGCGGTTTCGGGCGATCAGATCGGCGGTGGGAAGCAGTATTGTCATAACTCGCGAACCCGTTGGCGCCTGACGATCCAGATGAAGAATGGCGCACCGATCAGGGCGGTGACGATCCCGACATCCAGTTCGGCAGGGCGGGCAATGAGCCGCCCGACAATATCGGCGGCAAGCAGGAGACAAGCTCCGCTGAGCGCCGAGAACGGTAACAGCCAGCGGTGGTCAACCCCGACCAGCAGGCGACAGAGATGTGGTACGACCAGTCCGACAAATCCGATGGGGCCGCAGATAGCGGTCGTTGCGCCGCACAACAGGATTGCGCCGAGCGCCGCGACGGCGCGTGCGACGGCGACTTTTTCTCCCAATCCGGCGGCAAGTTCATCGCCGAGTGCGAGTGAGTTCAGTTTGCGGGCTGACAAAAGACTGATGACGAAGCCGACAGCAAGAAACGGCAGCACATAGTTGAGCCGGTCGAAGGTCGCACCGCCGACACCGCCGATCTGCCAGGCGCGGATGCCACCGGCAATGTCGTTGCGCGGCAGAACGACGGCAATAACCAGCGAGGAAAATGCGACGGATGTGGCCGCACCTGCAAGGGCAAGCTTGAGCGGCGTCGCGCCGCCGCGACCAAGCGATCCGACCGTATAGACGAAGATGGCGGCTCCACCGGAGCCGAATATGGCTGTCCAGATATAGGCAGGTGCGGAGACGATGCCGAACCAGGCGACCGCGATGACGACAGCGAGCGAGGCACCCATATTGACGCCAAGAATGCCGGGGTCCGCCAACGGATTACGGGTGATGCCTTGCATGATCGCGCCTGCCAGCCCGAGTGCCGCTCCGGCGAGAAGAGCCAGCAGCGTGCGCGGAATGCGCATGGCGACCGCAGCTTGCCCGACCGTGTCCAGATGGCCGCGCAGCGCTGCAACAATATCCGACCAGGGAACTTCGCGTGTGCCGAGCGACACGGACAGAACGCAGAGGACCAGGAGAAGAAAAACAACCGTGCCAAGCCAGCCTGTTTTGGTTCTGCTGGACCGATATGTGCTGATCGGCTGGCTCGAATGCCGGGTGTGGTAGGCGAAGGTCATTTCGTTTTATCGGCCGCACCGGCAAGAAGGGCTACATAGTCCTTCAGCACCCAGGAAATCGAAAGCGGCGTCGGATTGGCCGCTGTTCCAAGCGGATTTCTGCCCAGCATGACCGCCGCATTGTTTTCGACGACCGGCATTCTGGCGAGAAGCGGATTGCGCCTCATGGCATCCAGCAATTCCTGACTGCCATAGGTCACGACGATGTCGACATCATCGAACACGTCGACGCGTTCGGCGCTGATGGAACCGGAGAACTGGCCCGGTTTGGAGGCATCGACAACGCTCTTGGGCGAGTCCAGGCCAAGATCCTTGAAGAACTTCACTCGCGTGTCATTGGTGGTGTAGAAATTGATCGTACTCAGGTCCGTCGTGTCGAGATGCGTGACGAACATGGCCGACTTGCCCTTCAGGTGCGGATACTGGCTGACCGTCTCGGAAATCTCGCCTTCGATCTTTGCGATCAGTGCTTCGCCTTCTTCCGCCATCCCCATGCCTGCGCTGTTGAGGCGGATCATATCGCGCCAGTCGGTAGACCAAGCTGCTTCAGGATAGGCGACCACAGGGGCGATCTGGCTGAGTGTCTGGTAGTCGGATTGGCTCAGGCCGGAATAGGATGCAAGTATGACATCGGGTCGTGTTTCGGCAACTGCCTCGAAATCGATTCCGTCGCCTTCATCGAAGAGCACAGGCGCATCGGCACCGAGTTCCTTCAACCTTGCGGCTACCCATGGCAAAAGACCATCATTGTCGTCATCGCCGAAATTGGCTCTCGCAAAGCCGACCGGTAGCACGCCGAGCGCAAGGGGAACTTCATGGTTCGCCCAGGCAACAGTGACGATCCGCTCAGGTTTCTTCTCTATCGTTGTTGTTCCAAAAGCATGTTTGATGACAATCGGATAGGCAGTTTTTTCACCAGCCTGCGCAGCGTGCGGCATGATGATTGCAATGCAGGACAGAGCCACGAAAAATAGAGAGCGAATGGACCACGTCATCCGGCGCATTCTCCTTATATGTAAAGTGGCCTTTCACTCTCAAGTTAAACCCATTGCGTCAAGGCCGAAGCACGTACCTTGATAAAGCTGATGCGAATTAACCGTGATTTCCTACAAAAAAGCAGTTTTCTACAATACTGGACAAAGATTCTCAAGTTAGTGGCGGTACGGGGACAGTTTCAGTTTCTTCATCCTATCGATTGCCGGGCTTATCTGGCCGTTGGTCGAAGCGCTGGTCGATGTCTCCACGATTTGAAACGTCGTCGGCAAAAAACGACCGCCGCAAACCGCATATCGGACCTGACCATGACTATTTCAAAGACCGCCGAGACGAAGAAAACCAACCGGGTCCGCTATCGCAGAGCAATTCTTCTGGGATGCACGGCGCTTTTTGTATCGATGCCGGGTCTGGCTTCTGCGCAGCAGGCAGCGACGACGGAAGCGCCCACAGTGCTCAAGACCATCACGGTCGATGGTTCCGGCGGAAGCGACGACGATTCAAAGTCGATTGTCGCAACAAGAACCACCGGTGGCGGCAAGATGGCGACGGACATTATGGATACGGCAGCCTCCGTATCGGTGATCACTGCCAAGGAAATGCAGGAGCGCAACGCGCAGACCGTCGAGCAGGTGTTGCAATATACGGCTGGTGTTTCCACCAATTTCTACGGGTCAGACGACCGGTTCGATTTTTTCCAGATCCGCGGCTTCGACGCCAATACCTATCGCGACGGGCTGTCCCTTGGCCGTCCCTTTGGCGGCATACGGGAAGAACCCTATGCATTTGAAAGGATCGAAGTTCTGAAAGGCGCCAGTTCCACGGCTTTCGGTGTTTCCGATCCCGGTGGTCTGGTCAATTATGTGACCAAGCGCCCGAAGCGCGAGCGCTTTGGCGAAGCCTATGTCACCGGCGGCTCCTTCAATCACAAGGAAGTTGGCTTCGATTTCGGCGATAACCTGACCGGCGATGACACGCTGTCCTACCGCCTCACCGGTAAGTTCAAGGATTCTGACGCCGAATATGATTATTCGCGCGACGATGAAAAGTTCATCATGGGCGGGCTGACATGGCGTCCGAGCGATGCAACCAATCTGACGGTGATCTTCGATCACCTTTACCGCAATGGCGTGCCTGGAAGCGGTGGTCATCCGGTCGGCACCGATTTCAACAGAAGCCGCTTTTTCGGCGAGCCTGATTTCAACTATCGCGGCACCGACAGAAATACCGTCAGTGCCATGTTCGACCATGATTTCGGCAATGGCCTGAGCCTGAGCGCGAACGGGCGTTACAGCAACCAGGACACCGATTTCGGCTATGCCTACATTTCGGCTACGCCAACCGATGGTTCCACAATCGCCAAACGCGATTTCTTCGGGAACGAAGCTTCAGCCGAGAATTTTGTCGGTGACGCGAACCTGAAATATGAGACGAACTTCGATCGGTTCGAAAGCCGGACGATGGCGGGCATCGAGTACAATAATTATTCGGCCACCAACAGGACGCTCTGGGGGCCGGCTCCGGGCATCGACTGGACCAACCCGGTCTTTACAGGCGCTCCGGTCAATCTGCCTCTTATCGGCAGCACGTCGACCAAGCAGAAAACCAAGGCGATCTATTTCCAGCAGGATCTGACATTCGCAGAAAAGCTGATCGCCAGCGTTGGCCTGCGCAATGACTGGCTTGATCTGTCGCAGACGAACAATCTCAAGAACACGACTGCGGACGGGGACCTTAGCGAGTTCACGAGCCGGTTCGGTCTGACCTATCGGGTGACCGATGAATGGGCGGTCTATACGAGCTATGCGGAATCGATCGCCCCTCCCGCCATCGGCATTGATCCCGAGCGCGGCGAACAGATCGAAGTCGGCGTAAAATACCAGCCGTCAGCGTTTCCGGCCTTGTTCACAGCGTCGGTTTATGACCTGACCAAGAACAATATCTCGGTTACCGATCCCATCACGCTTCAGCCATCCACGATCGGCGAGGTTCGCGTTCGCGGCATCGATCTGGAAGCCAAGGCGGAGTTGACCAGCAATATCAATCTGATCGCAGCCTATTCCTATATGGACCCGGAGATCGTGGAGAACGGCACGAGCGGCAATGAAGGCAACCGCCCGCAGTTCGTTTCAAAGCACCTTGCCTCGCTGTGGGCAAACTACAAACTTGAGGGCAGCGGGCGTCGCGGCGACATGACATTCGGTATCGGTGGTCGCTATATCGGCGCCTATTACTTCACGCCAGCCAATACATCCGGCACAAGCGGCAATGTCGTATTCGATGCTGCATTCACCTATGAGTTTCTCGATAACTCGGCGCTGCAGGTCAATGTCAGCAATCTGTTTGACAAGAAATATGTTGCCTATGGCGGCTTCGGCGCGGATTTCTATAATCCTGGCCGCGAGATTACCGCAACGCTTCGCCGCACCTGGTAGGATTAGCGGTTCGACTGGAAGCGTCGCCAGGCGGCCGGTGTTTCACCCACCACCTGGCGGAAGGCTTTGGTCAGATGGGCCTGATCGGTAAATCCGAGCTGGGCAGCGATGCCGGCAACAGTCATCTCGCTTTCCGCCAGCAACTGTTGCGCCAGATCGATGCGTTTTGCCATCTGCCATTGCAGCGGGGTTTTGCCGGTTGTCTGTTTGAAGACATTGGCGAACCAGCTTTCCGACAGACCAACGGAAGCTGCCATTTCGGCGACGCTTAACCGGCGATCGCTGCAGCTATCGAACCGTGCGTTCAGCTTGTTCATCTGCGCCATGGTGAGGCGGCCATAGCCCTGTTTGTTCTCTTCGCCCGGTATATCGAGCAGGCCGGTCAGAATACTGCCGATCAGGTTTTCTGCGAAAAGCCCATGTTTCGACGGATTGGCCGTTTCGTCGACCAGCAGGCGAGCAAGTGTCTCTATCGCACCAAGATCCTGAATCTCGACCGGGCTGCGCATGGCGGCCATGGCCATAGACGCACCGAGCGCAGGGCTGAGATATCTGAGTAGCCGGTCTTTATGGAAATGCAGGTTGAGGTGCGAAAAACGGTGGAGCGAAACCGTGTTCGTCCACATAGGGACGCCGGCCGGTATATAGATCGCACGTGTCATCGGGCGGTGGCGCTGGCCAAAGACACCATTGTCGTTCGATATGCGAATGTTGGATGAGACATCCTGGAAAAAGATCATGATGCGGGGATCATGCGACAGGAAATAGCCGTTGGCTCCCGTCTGGCTTTCGGCCTCCCAAAAGACGCTGACCAGCCCGTCCAGTACACGCCATTGGACCGGCGCAACCACCCGGATACCTTCGGCTTGCCAGATCATAGAATGCCAAAAGCCCAAACTGTTCCGATCCGTATTTAAACAGCGTTCCGATGAGGCCCCGGACTGTTCGCCGGAAATGCGCCAGGATGCATCATATTAATATGACTAAAAATATCATCTTATAGGGCTGACGCAAGATAATTCTGCCAATAATGAGGGAGGGGAAACGCGCGATCCCGACCGCCCGTGTTCACTCAAGATCTTCCTGCTCGAAATGCTGGCTGACGTGAATGTCGGTTGTTTCCAGACGTCCGGGTCCCAGATTGATGAATTTGTGCGGTATGTTTGCGGGGCCGAAGACGACCTGTCCTTCCGTCGCCTCGATCTGTTCATCGCCGACAATGAACAAAGCTTTCCCCTGGCGGACAATGAAAATTTCGTCATAGGGGTGCCGGTGCAGTTTGGGTCCGTGTCCGACAACATCGGTTGAAAAGAATATGATTGACGCGTCGGTGCCAAATCTCTTGCCTTCGACACGGCCGGACCAGGCATCTTCGCGCCTCGCCCATTCTTCTCTTTTCAAGACGACGGGTTGTTTCGTCAAAACCGTTCTCCCGGAGCACTCCCAGTCAGTACGGGATCATTGGAGCCGCTCTATCTCGTTGTTTGCGCGCATTGCCCGATCAGGAGGGCCCCGATCAGGAGGGCAGGTCAAATTCTAACGAGACCCGAGCGCTTCAACAACCCCATGAGGACCAGCGGCAGAAGCGTGGTGATGAGAATGGCTATGAATGCCATGGCCATGCCGAGGCCGACCGACCCCTGTTCGAACTGGCGCCAGATGAAGATCGAGATGGTCTGCATTCCAACCGGAGCGACCAGGATCGACGCGACCAGCTCACGGGTCGCGACGGCGAAGACGAGCAGCATGGCGGTTATGAGGCTCGGCGCGATCAGCGGCAGCATAATGCGGCGGAAAGCAGTGAAACTGTTTGCACCGCAGACCCGTGCCGCAGCTTCCAGATTGTCACCGATCTGGTGAAAGGCAGCCGATGCATAGCGGATCGGCTGCGGTAGAAGAATGCAGCAATAGGCAAGCAACAGGATCAGCGGTGTGTTGTATGGCGAGACGGGTAGCACGGGCTGGTTCCATGCCAGAATGAGACCGACTGCCACAACGACGCCGGGCAGGGCATTCGGCAGAACGGTCAGCACGTCGAGCCAGAAGCGCCCGCGAAAGCGCATCTTCACTACGGCATAGGCGGCAACCGCGCCGAGGAGTCCTGTCAGCAGGGCGCTTGCAATGCCGAGCGACAAGCTGTTGAGCAGTGCACGTATGCCCCCTGCGCTGTTGTCGGCAATGGCGGCGAAATTGTCAAAGCCGAGATTCGACAGGATCAGCCCGCCGGAAACGGTTTTGGAAAGGGCGCTCGCCAGAATGGCCAGCGAAGGAATACCGGTTGCGGCAAAGGCGACGATGGCGAAGAGAGCAACCACGGGAATGGTGAGCGCTCCGAGCGAACGTTTGTCCTTTGCCTGTGGCTTGCCGCCAGTCGTCACATAGGAGCGGCGTGTCAGTATCCAGCGCTGGACCAGAAAAGCGGCCAGCGACAGGCAGACAAGCGTCAGTGAAAAGACGGCGGCTCCGGCAAGGTCGATGGGCCAGTCGGAAATTCGCAGGTCGATTTCCGTCACCAGTACGTCGAAACCTGAACGGCGTCCAAGGGCTGCGGGCGTGCCGTATTCCTCAATAGCGGCCGCGAAAACCAGAAGGAGGCTTGCCGCGAGACCCGGCGTCGCAAGCGGCAGGGTAATGCGGATAAAGGAGCGCCACGGCGAAGCTCCGAACACGCGTCCGACGTCGGAATAGCGCGCGCCGACCGCTTCAATCGTGCGCGACACCGCAAAATAGACGAGCGGAAACGTATTCAGCGCCATGACGAAGCTCATGCCCGCGACCGAGAACAGGAAGGGAGCCAGATTGAAACCGGCGAGCTGTTCAAGATAGCCGCGCGGTTGCAGGGTCATGATCCAGCCAAGTGTGGCGATATAGGGCGGGATCATGAAGGGAACGAGCATCAGCACGTCCCACAATACGGCGAAAGGAACCTTGTAGAGCGCTCTGAAAACCGCAAGCGGAACGGCGATGAGGGCGGAAAGTGCCACCACCGAAAGCCCGAGCAGCACGGTATTGCCGCTCATGCGCAAAAGTTTCGGTTCTTCGAACAGGGCTGAGAGATGCAGGAAAGGCTCGGCCAGCGAGCCTCTCCCCAACTGCGGAAAGATTGCCTGAAGGACAATGAAGACAAACGGCACCGCGACGATGAATGCGAGCCCTGCAACCGCAACGAATCCGAGCGGATTGCCAGCCGCCGCACTGCTTGACTTCATGTCTGCCTGTCCTTCAAAAATCAGTTGCTAACGGCGAATGCGGCGCCGAACTCCTTCAGCGTTTCGTTGCGCTTGCCATAGACTTCCTTGGCGTCGACCGGCAGGATTTTGAGATCGCCGATCAGTGGACGATTGGCCGAAATATCCGTGCGCGACGGCATCAGATAGGTGTCGGCAACCATTTTCTGGCCTTCATCGGACAGCATGTAATCGACGAACTGCTTGGCCTCGTCCTGGTTCTTCGACCATTTGAGGATCATGGCCGGGCGTGGTGCGATCACGGTACCGGATGCCGGGAAAATGACGTCGATGGATTCACCCTTGGCCTTGCCGGCAAGCGAGATGTAATCGACTGCGCCGAACACTGCTGCCTTCGCACCCTGGAGGACAGGGTTCAAAGCTTCTGCATTGGCACCGGCGACAGCGGCGCCGTTTTCATGCAGGTTCTTGAACAGGTCCCAGCCCTGCTGTGCCTGAAGGGCAGCGACGAGCTCGAAGGTCGCGCCCGACTGTGCCGGGTCCGGCAGGTTGACCAGATCCTTGTATTCAGGCTTGGCGAGATCCGCCCATTCGGCGGGCTTCGGCGTCTTGCTGGCAGGGTTCCAAGCGATACCGAGGGCAGAGACGCCCTGCGCAACCGCCGTTTCATTCTTGAGAAAATCCGGCACTTTCTCGGCGTTCGGGCTGGTATAGGCGACTAGCCAGTCGCGCTTGGCGAAATCGGTTGCCGTATCCCACGATGCGGAAATCAGAACGTCGACGACCGGATTGGCAGCTTCCGCTTCGATGCGGGCCATGACCTTGCCGGTGGTTGCCTGAAAGACATTGACCTTTGTGCCGGTCTTGGTGGTGAAGCCCGCTGCCAGCTTTTCAATCAGGCTGCCGGGGCCTGCCGAATAAACCGTGATGTCCGCATAGGCAGCCGTGCTGGTGAGCAAAGCAGTAACAAGCGCAAGCCCCGCGCCGAGAATGGATTTCTTCATCTGTGCCTCCTGAGATGTTACCTGATGTGATGGTCTTATTTTGAGAACCAGCGAAGCTGGCTGGCATCGACCGAAATACCGACCGGAACGCCGGGTGAAAGGCGGATGCTGTCGAGATAGGTCAGTTCGTGACCGTCCTGCTGTGAGCCGATGCGCACCGTGGTCAAATGACCATCACCGCGAAATTGCGAGCGCAGGACTGTCGCCGGAATTGAAGCTTCATGGACGGGAACGCTACGAACCGAGCGTGACGGCAACAACACATGCGTTGCATGTCCCGCGATGGAGCCATGGGCGATGTGGATTTCGGTGCGCGCAATCCGGTAGGCATTGTCGAGGTGTTCTACAGGCACCACGCAGCCAAGCCGTAGAAAATCGGCGACCTCCGGTGTCGTCGGTTCTGCGACAAGCGCTTCGGGTGCGGCGAGCTGTTCGATCACACCGGCACGCATGACGGCTACCTGATCGGCAAGCGAGAACGCTTCGCTCTGGTCGTGCGTGACATAGATTGCAGTCAGTCCCAGATTGGCGACAAGCTGCCCGATCTCTGTGACCATGTTTTCGCGCAGCTCGCGATCGAGATTGGAAAGCGGTTCATCGAACAATACCAGTCCCGGTTCGGCGACTATAGCGCGGGCAATGGCGACGCGCTGCTGCTGGCCACCCGACATATCGCTGATGGCGCGATCACCGAAGCCGGTCAGGCCGACACGATCGAGTGCGGAGGCAACCCGCTTCTCGCGCTCAGCGCGACCGAGCCCGCGCATCTCAAGTGGGAATGATACATTGCCGAAAACAGTCATATGCGGCCAGAGCGCATAATCCTGAAACACCATGCCGAGATGGCGCTTCTCAGGCGGAATGAAGGTTCTGGTCGAGGCATCTGCGACGGTGACGCCGTTGATCGTGATCGAGCCCTTCGTTGGGGCGAGAAGACCAGCCACGAGACGGAGCAGCGTTGTCTTGCCGCAACCGGATGGTCCGAGCAGGGCGAGCGTCTGTCCCTTCGGCAGTGAAAGATCGATATTCTTCAATATGGTGGCCGGACCATAGGCCAGATTCAGCCCCTCGGCCTGAACGGCGATATCCGCTTTAATATTCGAGGAATGCAACATTTTCCCACAATCCAAATCGATTGGGAGCTTCTATTCCGATTGCATGACAGTGGGATGACGCTGCGGAAGCCTGCGTTGTTTGCGGTTCTGAACCAATCGCCATCACATCGGTTTGTCTCTTCATGCAACAAAGGAAGGGAAGACGATGAGATTTGGAAAGCTTGCTCTTGGTCTGACAGGGCTGGCGGTGGGATATGCGCTGACGCGGGCAAGCTCGCCGCAGATTCCACAGGGTATCGTGCCGGTAAAACCCTTCGATCTCACGCGCTATCTGGGCCGTTGGTACGAGGTCGGGCGCCTTGAAAATCGTTTCGAGCGCGGCCTGACCCGAACGACGGCGGAATATTCATTGGACCCCGATCAAACCGTCAAAGTGGTCAATCGCGGCTTCGATCCCTGGAAGGGACGCTGGACGCAAGCTACAGGAACCGCCCGCTTTGTGCGATCTGCCGATGAAGGCGCGTTGAAAGTATCCTTCTTCGGTCCCTTCTACGGTGGCTATAATATCATTGATATCGATGAAGAGGGCTATCAGTGGTCTATCATCGTCGGTTCGACGCGAAGCTATTTCTGGGTGCTTTCGCGCGAGCCTGACGCGGGCGAGGAACTAAAGGCACGTGCGGTCGCGCAGGCGTTGCTGCTGGGGATCAATCCCGACACTATTTTATGGGTGCCGCAATAAGCGCGAAGACCCCGCAGCGAAAGGCCCGCCGGAGCGGGCCTTTCGGTTCTGATCTATGCCCCGTAAGGCACCCAGATATTCTTCACCTGAATGGCACGGCGCAGATAGTCGCGGCCTTGCCCTTCGGTCTTGTTGAGCCAGTTTGGCAGACGGCCATTATTGACCCAGGTTGCTTTGAGATTGCCAGCCGACGCTTTCTCCACCATGGCGCTGCCGTCGCGCGAACCGAAATACCAGAGTGCGGCAACATCATCGTGCTCGGCAAGTGTCTTCGTCAGAAGGTCGCGCTCGCCGGTGACGATATTGATCACGCCGCCCGGCACATCGGAGGTGTCGAGCACCTGATAGAAATCGCCTGCGATCAGCGGATGACGGCTCGAAGGCACAACCACGGTCCGGTTACCCATCGCAATGGCAGGCAAAACCAGAGAGACGAGTGAGAGAAGCGGCGCTTCGTCAGGGCAGACGATGCCCATGACGCCCCATGGTTCGTTCATCGCCAGTGTCACATGGCGCGACTTGGTGGAATGAACTGCTCCATCGAACTTGTCGGCCTGCGCGGCGTAATAGAAAATGCAGCGCAATGCAGCTTCGAATTCTTCTGCGGCCTTTTTCTCGCTGATACTGGTACTTTCGATCAGTCGCGCGACGAAATCCGCACGGCGCGCATCGAGGTTTTCGCCGAGATAATAGAGCACTTGCGCCCGGTTATGCGCCGTCGCGGCACCCCAGCTTCCAGCTTTGCTCGCTGCTTCCACCGCGTTGCGAATGTCCTTGCGGCTGCCGATACCCGCCTGGCCGATGACCGCACCGCTCTTGCCGATGACCGAATAGCTGTAGCCACCATCGGGACGGGCCTGCTTGCCGCCGATATAGTTCTTCATCGTCCGGTCGATACCGTCGATGGTGATTGTGTCATTCCCGGAAGGTGAGGCCGACGGCACGAAAGCTTCCGCAATCTTGGCCGAGGAAAGCGCTTTTTCCCAATCGGAAACGAGATATTCGTACATGCCTTCGCGTGCACCCTCGCGACCGAAACCGCTCTCGCGGTAGCCACCGAAGCCTGCGCCTGCATCCAGCATGTTTGTGCAGTTGATCCAGACGACGCCGGCCTTCACCCGCGCAGCAAGATCGAGTGCGACATTGATGTTTTCGGACCAGATCGAAGCGGCCAATCCGTAACGTGTGTTGTTGGCGAGCGTGACGGCTTCGTCCGGTGTGCGGAAGGTTGTCGCCGCCGCAATCGGTCCGAAGATTTCCACCTGACAGACGGTTGATGCCTGATCCACTTCGGTGAAGAAGCCGGGCGCGATGTAATTGCCCTTTGCGGGTAGCGGGTTCGGCGTCTGCCAGAGCTCGCCGCCTTCCTCAATGCCCTTCTGGATCAGATCGGAAATGCGCTTCACCTGACCGGGTGAAACAATGGCGCCGACATCGGTGGATTTGTCGAGCGGATCGCCAACACGCAAGCTTTCGAGACGCTTTCTGAGCTTGGCATAGAAGCGGTCGGCAATGCCTTCCTGCACGAGCAGGCGCGAGCCTGCGCAACAGACTTCGCCCTGATTGAACCAGATGGCATCGACCACGCCTTCGACGGCGGCATCGAGATCGGCATCTTCGAAGACGATGAAGGGCGACTTGCCACCCAGTTCCAGCGACAGCTTTTTGCCCGATCCGGCAATCTGCTCGCGGATAATACGACCAACCTGCGTGGAGCCGGTGAAGGCGACCTTGTCCACGCCGTCGTGACCGCAGATTTCCGCACCCGTGGTGCCATCGCCCTGCACGATGTTGACGACACCGGCGGGCAGGCCGACCTCATGACAGATTTCAGCAAAGGCAATGGCTGAAAGCGGTGTCAGATCGGCAGGCTTCAAAACGACTGTGTTGCCGGCAGCCAAAGCAGGCGCGATTTTCCAGGCAAGCATGAGAAGCGGGAAATTCCACGGAATGACCTGACCGCAGACGCCAACCGGCGAAAAGCTCTTGAATTCATCTTCCACCATCTCGGCCCAGCCTGCGTGGTGATAGAAGTGACGGGTGGCGAGCGGAATGTCGATATCGCGGGTTTCGCGGATCGATTTACCATTGTCCATGGTTTCCAGCACGGCCAGAAAGCGCTCGCGCTTCTGAATGTGGCGCGCGATGGCATAGAGATATTTGGCGCGCTCATAGCCAGACAGTTTGGACCATTTGCCGAAGGCAGCGCGGGCGGCTTTCACCGCCTGATCGACATCTTCCGCATTGCCGCAGATGATTTCAGCGAGCTTGTCATTATTGGCCGGATTGGCAACCGCAATCGTCTTGCGGCCTTCCGGTTTGACAAAAATGCCGTTGATATAGTGGCCGAAAGAGCGGCCATGCTGTTCCAGCCACAGGTTCACATCGCCGTTTGCTTCGGGGGAAGGTCCATATTCCATGGTCTTCAGGATGTCCTTGATGGGTCGCATATTTGTATTCCTTACGAGCATTTCCAGCAAAAGTGCGAAGCGGTTTTGCGTAGGAGAATGCGAAATTCCAAGTTTAAGCAGCGGCGTGACGGTTGGCGGCGGAGTAGCGTCCGGTCACGAAGTGCTCCAATTGCCGTTCGACATCGCCGAGAAGCGAGCTTGCGCCGATGCGGAAAAGATCGGGCTCCAGCCAGCGATTACCGAGCTCTTCTTTCATGAGGCTGAGCCAGGTGAGCGCATCCTTGGCCGTCTTGAGGCCGCCCGCAGGTTTGAAGCCGACACTTTGACCGGACAGCTCGCCATAATCGCGCAGTGCTCGCACCATGGTCAGGCTCACCGGCAAAGTGGCGTTGACGTCTTCCTTGCCCGTCGAGGTCTTGATGAAATCGGCGCCTGCCTGCATCGCCACCATCGAGGCGCGATAAACATTGGTCAGCGTGTTGAGGTCGCCAGTGGCGAGGATCGCCTTCATATGCGCTTCACCGCACGCTTCACGCATGGCGGCAATCTCGTCGTAGAGGGCCGACCAGTTCTGCGTCAGCACATGCTCGCGGGTAATCACAATGTCGATTTCATGCGCACCCTGTTCGACGGCATAGGTGATTTCTGCAAGGCGAAGTGGCAGCGGCGTCAGTCCGGCGGGAAAGCCCGTCGCAACAGAGGCGACCGGAATGCCGGAGCCCTCGAGCGCCTTCACGGCATGCGGCACCATGGTGGGATAAACGCAGACAGCGCCGGTGGTAATGCCCGCATCTGCAAGGCCCAGCGCTTCCAGAATATCCTCGCGCACCGGACGACGTGCCTTGGCGCAGAGCCTGCGGACGCGCCCCGCCGTGTCGTCGCCTGCGAGCGTCGTCAGGTCGATGCACTGGATGGCACGGATGAGCCACGCAGCCTGATATTCCTTTTTCACCGAACGGCGGGCGCTGATTGTGGCGGAGCGGCGCTCGGAAGCGCTGCGATTGACGGACACGTCCTCAAACCATTCCGGCTTGAGCGGTGTCCCGTTATTGCGGGGGAGGGCTTCGGTCATTTCATTGTCCGTTCATAAGTTCAGATGCGTTCAGGCGCATTCGATCGTGGGAGCGTGATCGCGGCAGAACGTTTCGAATTCTTCCCAACTGGCATAGGCTTTCTGCGTGCCGGGCCGGGTGATGGAATGGGCCGCATAAAGTGCAGCTTTGCGAAGCGAGGCCTCCACATTGCCGGTTTCTGCGTAAAAGCGGGCGAACGAACCGATAAAGGCATCGCCTGCGCCGGTTGTGTCTTTTGGCGTGACCTTGACCGGCGGGATATTGACAATTTCGTTTGCCGTAATCATGCGCGCGCCGCGTCCGCCGAGCGTGACGATGACGGTGCGGATGCCGCGCGCGATGAGCGAACGCGCCGCGGTGACGATTTCATCGTCCGTGCCGGTTGGCAGACCGGAGAGGATCGCCAGCTCGCTTTCGTTGGGCACGAGAAAGGTCACCTGCCGGATCAATTCGGGATCAAGATCAGCGGCGGCAGGCGCAGGGTTCAAAATGGTTTCGATGCCGTTTTCAGCCGCAAATGCGATGGTGTGATAGACGGTCTCAACCGGAACCTCCATCTGCATCAGGATAAGGCCGCAAGCTTTCAGATCGTCGGCAGCCTTATCGACTTCGGCAGGCAGAAGATCGGCATTGGCGCCCTTGACGATCAGGATCGAGTTTTCACCCGATGGTTCGACAAAGATTGGCGCAACGCCGCTCGATTTGCCGGGAACCTGGCGCACATGGCGCGTATCGACGCCGAACTCATTCAGGTTGCGGATGGTATTGTCCGCGAAAATATCGTCACCCACCCGCGTGACCATCATCACATCTGCGCCAAGGCGCGCGGCAGCCACGGCCTGATTGGCACCCTTGCCGCCGCAGCCGATTTCAAATGTCGGCGCTTCCAGCGTTTCACCGGGGCCGGGCATACGGTTCACATAGGTGATGAGGTCCACCATGTTGGAGCCGACCACTCCGATCTTTCTGGTCATGAGATGTTCCTTTGAAATTTCAGAGTGCCTTGATCGAGGCTGCAAATTCTTCGGCGGCTGCGGTATCGAGATAACCGACGCGCACGGGGAAAACGGCGCGTTCACCCGATGCCAGCACCTGCACATTGTTCTTGGCCTTTTCCGCCAGATAGCCTTCCGGCTCGCAGGTCGAGGGCAGGGCAAAGGCTGCAACCTGAGCGTCCCCGTTCACGAGAATCCAGCGCACGGTCTTGGGGAAAATGTCAGTCGAATAGGAAATGCCAAACCCGTCGCCTTCGGGAAGCTGCATCATCAGATGCGTGTTGCCGCCCGTGTCTTTCGGCAGTCCGCGAATATAGAAGACCTGTTCGGGGTCGTAACGCTTCGGTTCGTCCAGCACTTCCATCGCGGCTGGATCGGAGGCCAGTTCGTCGATCAGCGACAGGTAATCATCATTGGGCGTAACGTGACCGGGAACGGCAGTGCGCACCTGCACATGATCCGGTGTGTAGGGCACCGGCTGTACGATCTGCGCACCTTCCGCATAGGCGAAATTGACGTGGCACATATACATCAGCTCCATCGGAGCGGATGAAAGGTTCTCGACGTCCATGGTGATATCGAACAATGTTTCATCGGCGTGGAGCCGCACATTCGGTCGTGCCAGATAATGCGCGCCGAAGCCCATCACATATTCATATTCACCGGTGATTTCCACGAAGGCGCCGCGCTCGTCATGGCCGAACAGAAGCCCGGCCTTGTCCATCTTCGCACAGGCCATTTCTCCATGCAGAAGATGATTGTCCTGAGGCGAAGGACAGCCATTGCGCAGGATGCCGCTGTGGAAAGCAAAGCAGCCATAGGTCTCGACGATGGTGGTTGCCGGGCGCGGCATGGAGAAGCTGTTGCCCATGGTCAGGTCGACGCCGTCGAACTCCGCGCCCCAGATCATCTGCCCCATGAATGGCAGTACGATGATGTTGCCGCGTTCGTTCTCGACCAGCAGAGCCTCGATACCGCTTGGATAGCGAAAGGCCGTGACGCTGAGACCATAAGTATTGGCGACCACATGCGGCTGTTGGACAAAATCCTGACGGCGAAGATGAAATTCGATGTCCTGCATAAGAGGTCACCTGCCCTGATTGCGCGATGCGTTGATCGCGATGACGAGAATGAGGAAAGCACCCCAGATGAAATCGATGAGGTGGTTGGAGAACCGCATCATCTGGAAGCCGGACGAAAGCAGCATCAGAGCGATCAGCGCGATTGCGATGCCCAGCACACGTCCCTTTCCGCCTGCCGGATTGGTGCCGCCGAGAACGGCGATCAGCACGGCTTGCAGCAGATAGGATGCGCCGTAGTCCGACTTGGCTGCGTTGGTGCGTCCAGACAGGATGATCCCGGCTATGGAAGCAAGCACGCCGGTGAGCATGTAGGAATAGAGGATCATGCGATCCTTGCGGATACCGGCAAAGACGGCTGCACGCGGATTGGTGCCGATCAGCATGAGATTGATGCCGAGCGTCGTGCGTGTCAGGAGAATTGCCACGACGATACAAACTGCGATGAACAGCAGAAAGGGTGTGGCGATGCCGAACATCTTGCCGTTGCCGACCCAGTTCCACGCGTCGGGAAAACCGACGATGGCCGGTCCACCGGTCAGAACAAGGGCCAGCCCCATCAAGACTTGTCCGGTGCCGAGTGTGGCGAGGATCGGCGTGATGCGCAGCTTGGCGATCAGCAGGCCGTTGACCAGCCCCGCTACCAGTCCGATCAGCAAGGCGAGCAATATGCCAATGATGGTATAGAACAGCATTCCCGAGCCGGAAGCCTGTGCTGCCTGCACCATGGAGGAGTGGAAATAAACCCCGGCGACGATGCCTGCCAGATTGGCGATGCCGACCACCGAAAGGTCGATGCCGCCCGTTAGCATGGCAATCATCATGGCGACGGAGAGGATGCCCAGCTCCGGCATGATGTAGCTGATGGATTCGAAGTTGTAATAGCGCAGGAACTTGTCCGGGTTCATCCAGGTCATCAGCGCAAAGACCAGCACAGTGATGACGATGAGCTGGATGATGTTGTTGTCTCCGCCAAGGATGCGGCGCATGTCGAAAGACTGTTTCATGTCGCGTTTTCCCTTCAGGCGATGCTTTTGCGGTCGCGCCATGCGGTGATGGCTGTGGCGACGATGATGATGAGACCCACCACGACGCGCTGCCATGTGGTGTCCACCTTCATGATGATGAGCGAGTTCTTGACCATGACGAGCATGAAGACACCCATCAACGTGCCGAGAACGGTGCCGCGTCCGCCAAAGATCGACGCGCCGCCCAGAACCACGGCTGCGATCACGTCCAGCTCCAGCCCGACGAAATCGCGCGGATTGGCAAGCCAGATCATCGAGGAATGCAGAAGGCCCGCGAAGCCTGCGAGCGCCCCTGCCACGCAATAGACGAAGAAGATCGTGCGGCGGGTGTTGAAGCCGACGCGCTTTGCCGCTTCCGGCGAGCCGCCATAGGCATAAACGCTGCGTCCGATCATCGTATAGTTGAGGGTCAGGTGGATCAGCAGCGCCAGCGCCAGATAGACCAGGAACATTGCGGTCAGCCCGAACGCCGTGCCGGAGGCCGATGTCAGCGAGATCACATCCGTCTTGCCGAATTCGATCAGTTCCTTCGGCATCTTGTTGATGTTGACGGTGCTGGTGCCGACAAGGCCCAGCACGAGCCCGCGCACGATGGAGCCTGTGCCGAGCGTCACGATCAGCGGGATCATCTTGAAGCGATGGATGATGAAACCGTTGAAAGCGCCAAGCAGCAGGCCGATCAGCGTTGCCGCCACAAACGGAATGAGCACGCCGTCATAGCCGAGATAGACCATGGCGCGGACGGTCAGATACATGGCTGCGATGGCAAAGGCGGTGAAAGAGACGTCGATGCCGCCGGAAATCATCACCAGCAGGACACCAAGCGCCATGATGCCGATCACGACATTGGAGCGAAGAAGGCCGAAGATATTGTCCAGCGACCAGAACGCCGGATTGATGAGGCCGATAATAACCATCGCCGCGAACAGCACACAGGCAATGATGAATTCGGTACTGCGGAAAAACTTCATGGGCCGGTTCCTCAATTCAGCGTCTTGAGCCGGTCATTGACGGCATCTTCGGTCATGGCTTCACCGGAAAGTTCGTCGACGAAACGTCCGCGATGCATCACCAGCACACGATTGCAGTTCTGCACCAGCTCGGGCACATCGTCGGAGATCATCAGAACAGCGAGCCCTTCATCGCGGGCGAGCTTGCGGATGATATTGTGGATCTGCGCCTTGGAGCCGACATCGACACCGACAGTCGGCCCGTTGAGGATCAGCACTTTCGCGCCTGTCAAAAGCCAGCGTGCCAGCACCACACGCTGCGCGTTGCCGCCCGACAGGTGATTGACCGGCGTATGCGGGCCGGGGGCGACGATGTGCAGTGCCGAGAACATGTCGCGGGTGGTGGCATCGGCTTGTCTGCGGTCGATGAAAAGACCACGCACGAATTTCTCGATCGATGTGACGATGATGTTGCGCTCGATTGATTGCGTGAGGAACAGACCTTCCGTCAGGCGGTCTTCCGGCACATAGGCGACGCCGCAGGCGATCCCCTCCTGAACTGTTTTCGGATGAACTTGCCTGCCATCGATACGAACAGTGCCGGTGAATTGCGGCTTCATGCCGAAGAGTGCCAGCGCCAGTTCCGTGCGGCCTGAGCCGATCAGCCCGGATATGCCGACGATCTCGCCCGCGTTGAGAGTGAGGCTGGCATTTTCCACCGAACCCGGAACAGAAAGGTTTGTGATTTCGAGGGTCGGATTGGTTGAAGCGCCTTCACGCGGGGTCCAGTGATAATGGTCCGACGTGAGTTCCTGACCGGTCATGGCGCGAGTGATTGACGGTTCGTCGAAATCGGAAATCGGGCCTTCAGCAACCTTTTTGCCATTGCGGAAGACGGTCAGTCTTTCGCTGATTTCCAGCATTTCGCGCATCTTGTGGCTGACGAAGAGCACCGCAATGCCCTGTGCCTGAATATCGCGCACGATCTTGAACAGCGCATCGACCTCATGCCGCGTCAGTGCGGTGGTTGGTTCGTCCATGATGATGAGGCGGGCGTCAGCCATGACGGCGCGCGCAATCGCCACGATCTGCTTGCCCGATGTCGGCAGGCTGTCCACATCCGCATCGAGGTCCATGCTGACGCCAAGTCGGTCCAGCGCCTTTTGCGCCAATTCGCGCACGCGCTTCCAGTCGACGCTTTTGCGGCCTTCAATGAGGAAAGTATTGATTGCCAGATTTTCGGCAACGGTCAGGTTCCCGAACAAAGAGAAGTCCTGATAGATCACCTGAATGCCGTGATGAACCGATTTGACGGGGTTGAGCTTGCCGACGGATTTGCCGTCGATCAGTATCTCGCCGTCTTCCGGCGTGTAGACGCCCGACATGACCTTGATGATGGTGGATTTGCCGGAGCCGTTTTCGCCCGCGAGACAGTGGATTTCACCGGGCTTGATGGCGAAGGAAACATCGTCCAGCGCCCTGACACCGCCGAAGCGTTTTCCGATATGGCGCAGTTCGATCAGGTTTTCACTCATGGGAAGGCCTCGTGCAAGGCTGGAATGCAATTTGCCGGATGGGAGGAGCATGAAGCTCCTCCCATCGAACATCCATGGATATTAGAAGTCGTACTTATCCATGTTTTCCTTGGTCACGCCGACCCAACCGGCACCATAGAGCAGGTTCGGTTTGGCAGCGTCCGGTGCCAGCAGGCTTTCATAGCCAGGCAGGCCCAGATTGAGACCGGCCTTGATCTGGTCGTTCTTCTTTTCAAGTGCGGCGACGGCCAGCATGTTCATGGCGTAGCCTGCAACGGCAGGGTCCCAGAACTGGATGTACTGAATGTCGTCGTTCTTCAGATATTCGCCAGCGACCGAGACGAGGCCCGTGCCAGCGAAGAAGACCTTGCCCTTCAGGCCGCCTTCGGCGATCAGGCGTCCGGCACCGGCAGAGGTCGGCATCGGCGCGCCGAGAATGCCCTTGATGTCCGGATAGGCGGTCATCGCTTCCTTGAGCTTGTTATAGTCGGTGTTGGCATCGTCATAGGTTTCGAGACGACCGGTTGCTTCCGACATTTCCGGGAAGTTGGCCTTCTGGTATTCGACGGCACCGTCGATCCATTCCATCTGCGACTTGGAAGTCAGGCTGCCGACGGTCGTGACATATTTGCCTTTGCCACCCATCGACTTGCCGAGTTCCTTCATGAGGTTCGCGCCGTAGGCCTTGTTGTCGAAGGCTTCGATATCAAAATCGACGTTCTGAATGTTGGATGCTTCGTGGCTGATGACGACGATGCCGCGTTCACGCGCCTTCTTCAGAACCGGTTCCACCGCTTCAACCGAGAACGGCACGATAGCAATAGCGTCAACACCCTGCGCAATCAGGTTTTCAACGATCTGCACCTGTGCCGCGGCATCCGCCTGACTCGGACCAACCATCCAGACGTCATTGCCGGTGTCGGCCTTGAATTGGTCGACGCCATCACGCATACGGTCGAACCAGGCAATGCCGTCCACCTTCACAACGGTTGCGATGGTGTATTTCTTGTCATTGGCAGTGGTAATCAGTTCCTTGTTGATCTTCGACGTATCAACGACGCCTTCCGCGAAAGCGTGCGGAACGGCAACGGACATGGCAATCGCCACGGATGCTAGAAATTTTTTCACCGGTATTTCCTCCCTGGGAATTCTTTGGCCCTCTGCCCTTGATGGCTCGGACAAACACAATTGTTGCTACGCCGACGCATCTCAGGAACGGTGAGTGCGTCGGCGTTCTCCTCCATGCCCGGCTTCCCGGCCGGGCGAAAATTCGATCTGTTTTCCCGCCTGTCTGACGTCCTCGAAGAATGGAATTCTGTTCGAGGCGCGCAAAACCCTGTTGTCATATCCTCCCAACAATGCGAATTATAATGTTACAATCCGATCATTATGTTTGGATCGTTTCACATTTATGTTCAGCCTGTCAAGATCGGATGATCGCATTGCGTGAAATGTGACGGACGTATAAACGGGGTGAGCGGACCGCAAGGAATGGGGACAGCGTGAGCAGAATCAGCCGGAAGGAAGAGCGGATAGCCGAACTGGCGGCGCTGGTCGATGAAGTCGGCGTGCTTCGCCTGCGCGATGCGGCAGCGCGTCTTGGCGTTTCTGAAATGACGATCCGCCGCGATATCGGCAGCGATGGCGGGATGCTGAATTGTTTGGGTGGTTACATTATCCCCACGCAAGACGGTGTGAATGGCGATTATGTCTTTGATTTTGAAAAAGACAGTCATGCCAATGCCAAGGCGCAGGCCTGTGCCGCAGCCGCAGCGCTGATCGAACCCTATGATACGGTTTTCATCGATTGCGGCACGACGATGCCGCACCTTGCTCATCGCATCCCGCAGAACCAGCACATTACGGTTGTCTGCTACGCTCTCAACATTGCAGAAATCCTGTCGCAGCGCAGCGATGTCCGCCTCATCGTTCTGGGTGGGCTCTATCACCCGGAAGCGGCATCGTTTTCTGGGGACGAGGGGATTGACGTCCTGAAGCGCGTCAACATCAACAAGGCTTTTCTGTCGGCTGGCGGCATCGATGAGCAGCACGGGGTCACCTGCTCGCACTTCCATGAAGTGCCGATCAAGCAGATGGCAATGCAGCGCGCCGTCGAGAAACATCTCGTCATCGACAAGAGCAAATACGGCAAGGTAAGAGCCGCGCGTTTTGCAGGCACGGCTGATTTCACGTCGATCGTGTCGGGCTAGAGCGCATCCCGAAAAGTGTGAAACGGTTTTCGGATAAGATGTGCGTTAATACAAAAATAGCTCAATTTTTCCGCTTCAACAGGCCTTCCAGAAACGTCCTGAACGCCTTGACGGCTCGCTTTGACGTGGCTTCGGGATCGTCCGAATTGGCAATCCATTGCGCGGCGCTGCTGCTCGCTGCATTGATCAGTCGCGCGGCGGCTTCCGAGTCGATATCGACGATGATACCTTCTTCACGCAAGGCATCGAGGCTTGTGGCTATCGTGCGGATACAGCCATTGGCGCTTGGCCAGCTCGAAGGATCGCCGAACACTGCCGGCCCGTCGCGAAACATGATCCGCTGGATTTCCGGTTCAAGCGCCATCTCGATATAGGCCGCATTCTCGTCGACAAAACCCTGCCAGCGGTCGGGTGCCCTCGCAGAAATCGTGCATAGTCTCGCGGCCATTTCGCAATCGATCTCGTTGATCACGGCCTGTAGAAGTCCCTTCTTGTCACCGAAATGGTGATAGAGCGCGCCGCGTGTCAGCCCGGCGGAGGCGGTAAAATCATCCATCGAAGCCTCGGCATAACCAACAGTCCCGAAAGCCTTGCGGCCCGCAGCCATCAGCTTCGTCCTTGTTTCGGCAATCATTTCGCTTCGCGGCTTACGCATCATGGTTCCTTTTATTTGCATACGCTTCGTATATTAGTTGACATACGCCGCGTATCAATTATTTAATTAACATACGGACCGTATGCAAGTGATGTAATTCTCCCTTTCAAGGACCCACTCCGATGTCCAATCCATATAGAGAAATTTTCAGCGCCCCAGGCGCTATCGGCTTTTCGGCGGCTGCGTTCTTCGCCCGTCTACCCTTTGCGATGGCGCCGGTCGGCATCGTGGCCATGCTTGCGCAGACTCATGGTCAATATTGGCTTGCGGGAGCGGTTTCGGCCACTTTCGCACTGACGAATGCATTCATATCGCCGCAAATATCGCGGCTGGTCGATCGTTACGGGCAAAGCCGCATCGTCATGCCTGCCACAATCGTTTCGGTGATAGCGTTCGCCCTTCTGATTGCGGCAACAAATCAGGGCTGGGCGAACTGGACATTGTTCGTCTCGGCATTCTTTGCTGGTGTCATGCCCAGCATCCCGGCAATGGTGCGGGCACGATGGACGGAAATTTTCCGCAACCGTCCCGAACTGAATACCGCTTTCGCGTTCGAGTCGGCTGCAGACGAACTCGTCTATATTTCAGGTGCTTCCCTTTCCGTGGCTTTGGCGGTTTCGTTGTTTCCCGAAGCGGGGATGCTTATCAGCACGGCTTTCCTGGCGGTGGGCACGACCGCCTTCCTTTTGCAGCGTTCCAGTGAACCGCCGGTTCGTGTGCTCGATCAGAATGGCCCGCAACGCTCCGCAATCTGGTCGCGTCCCGTTCAGATCATCACGCTGGCACTTATCTTCGTCGGCTCCACTTTTGCGACAGCCGAAGTCAGTGCCGTGGCGATCACAAGCGAGCTTGGTCAGCCCGGCGCCGCCAGCCTTGTGATCGGCGTCTACGCGATCGGTTCGTTCCTTGTCGGGATAACGCTTGGAGCACTGGCGCTTCGGATGCCTCTGCAGCGCCAGTTGATGATTGCCGTCAGCGTGCTGGCACTGACTGCCTTGCCGCTACCTTTTGCCGGTACGTCGACCATGCTTCTTGCAACGGCGGTGTTCGTCAGCGGTGTTGCGATTTCGCCGACATTCATCACGGCCTTCGGCCTGATCGAACGCCGCGTCCCCGAGACGATGCTGACCGAAGGTATTACCTGGGTCATGACAGGCATCGGCATCGGAATGGCGTTTGGCGCGTTCGTTGCTGGCTGGGTGGTCGACAATTTTGGTGCCGCAAACGGCTTCTGGGTTTCGGTCGTGGCCAGCCTCAGCGCCGCAGTAGTTGTCGCGCTTGGTCAGGCGAGCCTGTCCGGTGCGCGGGACGCCGTCGAATGCAATGCGCTATGCGCTGTAGAAGCGGCGGAATGATTGTGGGGCGAGCGGGCTTTGCCCGCTCTTCAATCTCCGTAGATACGGTCTTCCAGCGGGGTGGAGGCAATCAACGCCTTCAGTCCGGCCAGCATGGCCTTTTCGGCCTTGTTGAGATTGGTTTCCGGATTATGGATCAGGAAAACATCGATAGCCGGCGGGTTATCGTAGGGCGGCAGGCGCCAGAGAACACCGTCATCGATCTCGCGCCGCGCGACATGCAGCGGAAGCGGGCCGATACCAAGCCCGGTGATGATCATCCGGCGCACTTCTTCAAGGCTCGACGAGGTGCCGACGACATCCGGCGAAAGCCGCGCCTCGCTGCGCAGCAGGGCCACAGGGCGCAGCGCGTCGGCAATATGATCGGTCTGGAACGATACCGATGGTTCTCCCTTCAGATCGGCAAGCGTCAGCCCCGACTGGCCGAACATGCGGTGGCGGGGTCCGCAGAAAAAGCCGAAGAACTCCCGGTAGACCATGGTGTAGTCCAGCGCCGGGTCGCGATTGCTCACCAGACCAAGCCCGAACGAGGTGCGCTTTTCCCGCAC
The DNA here is from genome assembly GCF_054871705.1 of Brucella sp. LJL56. NCBI lineage: Bacteria > Pseudomonadati > Pseudomonadota > Alphaproteobacteria > Hyphomicrobiales > Brucellaceae > Brucella > Brucella sp. LJL56. Next base: position 345,788 of record NZ_JBTXLQ010000003.1, on the reverse strand, counting down.
CAGCCGGGCGACTTCGGTGCTGGCGGATACGTTGATCGTCAGTGTTGCGCGGGGATGCTGTTCGTGAAAAAGCGCAAGCGCCTGATCGAAAACGGGCGAAACAATGTGGCTGGCGACTGAAATGGTGACATGGCCAGTCACATCGTCACCGACGCCGCGCACCAATTGCGGCAATTGCGAAATGGCGCCGAAGACTTCGATGCTCTGTTCATAGAGCAGTTTGCCAACTTCGGTGAGCTCAAAATGCGTGGCGTCACGCTCCACCAGTCGCTGGCCGATGCGATCTTCCAGCCGCCGCAGCGCATTGCTCACACTTGGCTGTTTGAGGTTGAGGCGCTCGGCGGCGCGGGTGATGCTTTTCACTTCGGCGATCACCACGAAACTACGCAGAAGATTCCAGTCCAGATCCCAGACAAGACGCTCGGGGCGGTGCAGCGACATGGCTTTATCCATTCATAAAATCTATGCAATCTATTCCCATTATCTATTTGCGAAATGCATCCATAAAAGCAATCATGAAAATTGAGGGCCATAAAAAAGGCCTCAAGAAAAACAATCAAGAGGAAGTCGGGAACAGCATGTTTAACAAATTCACGGGTTTCATTGCCGCTGCGGCAATTGCCGCCACAGCAGTTTTTGCGATTGCGCCCGCACAGGCGGATGATCTTGAAAAGATCAAGGCATCGGGCGAACTGAAGATCGCCATGAGCGGCCAGTACCCGCCGTTCAATTTCGTCAACGAGAAGAACGAAGTCGTGGGCTTCGACGCTTCCATCGGTTCGGCGATTGCCGAGCGTATGCAGTTGAAGCCGCAGCTCATCACCACGGCCTGGGATGGCATCGTTGCCGGTCTTCGGGCGGGCAAGTTCGATACGGTCGTCGGTTCCATGACGATCACGCCGGAACGCGAGAAGGCCGTGGACTTCGTGGGGCCGTATTATCATGCGGGCCGCGCGGTTTTCGTGAAAGAGGATTCGCCCGTTCAGAAGCTGGATGACCTCAAGGACAAGACCTTGGGCGTGACGCTTGGTGAAACCCATGAGAAGTGGGCGCGCGAGCAGGGCGGCTGGACCATTCGCACCTATAAGGGCTTGCCGGAACTTATGCTCGAACTGAATTCGGGTCGTGTTGACGCCATCGTTGTCGACAACATTCCGGTCATGGTGGCAATCAAGGAAACCGGCCAGAAGGTCCGCAAGCTCGATACGCCGGACATTGAAGGCGGCAGCGTCGCCATCGGCATCGCCATCCGCAAGAACAATCCGGAGCTGAAGGCTGCCATGCAGAAAGCTCTCGATGAGATCATGGCCGACGGCACCTACGAGAAGATCTCGATGCAATGGGTCGGCAGCGACATTCGCTGATACGTCATCCCGGCCCGGCATATGTCCGGGCCGGTTGAGAACCGATTGACCGGAGTTTTCCGATGGATTTTGCGTTGATGCAGCGCGTCCTCCCGTTTTTTCTGGAGGCGGCATGGGTAACTGTGCAAATTTCTGCGCTGGCCCTCATCCTGGGCCTTGCGGTGGCTGCAACACTTGTGGCGGCGCGCCTGTCCCGCTCCCCCATTTGGCGGGGATTTGCGATCGCCTATGTCAGCGTCTTTCGCGGTACACCCTGCCTTGTCCAGCTCTTCATTCTCTATTTCGGTGGTCCGCAGATCGGCATCAATCTGGAACCGTTTGCCGCTGGCGTCATCGGGCTTGGGTTGAATATCGGCGCCTATATGTCGGAATCGATCCGCGGCGCGATCCAGAGCGTGGACCGCGGCCAGACGGAGGCGGCTCGTTCCATCGGCTTCGGGCGCGGCCAGACCATGCGGCTCGTCGTACTGCCGCAGGCGGCTCGCCTGATGATCCGTCCGCTCGGTGTCAACGCTATTGCCCTTTTGAAAGGCTCGGCGCTGGTCTCCACCATTTCGGTGGTTGAACTGACCTATACGGCACAGCGTTTCATCGGTTCGACCTACAAGCCGTTCGAGATATTCGGCGTCGCCGCCGTTCTCTACATGATCATCATCTATGTCATGGCGCGCGGGGTCGATTTTCTCGACAAACGCTTCGCGGCGCAGTGAGGGGGGACTGGATGCAGGCTCTCGATTTCAGCATCGTCACTCCCTATACGGATCTGCTTTTGACCGGACTGTGGTGGACGCTTGTTCTGACCGTTGCATCGGCGTTCTTAAGCTTCGTATTCGGCATCGCATTTGCGCTGGTGGTGCTTTATGCGCCTGCCATACTCGCCTGGCCGGTACGGTTTTTCATGTGGCTGTTCATGGGAACGCCGCTTCTGCTGCAACTGTTCCTGATCTATTTCGGGCTGGTGCAGATCGGCATCAATATTCCCGCTCTTGGTGCTGGCATTATCGGCCTTAGCCTGCACTTTGCCGTCTATAATGCCGATATCATCCGGGCAGGTATCGTGGCGGTCGATCCGGGTCAGATGGAAGGCGCCCGTTCCATCGGTTTCAGCCACGGTCAGGCTTTGCGCTACATCGTCATCCCGCAGGCGATCCGCAACACGATCCCGCCCATCGGCAACAACATGATCGTTCTTCTGAAGGATACGTCGCTGGTTTCGATCATCGGCATTGCCGAGTTGGTGCATAGCGCCCAGCTTGCCATCAGCGAAACCTTCAGCCCATTCGAATTCTATATCACCGTCGCGGCCATCTATTACGTGGTCAATCTCGTCCTTGAGGCCGGTTTGCGACGCATTGAAAGAAAAGTGGAGGTTACGCGATGAGCAGCCCCAAAGCCGCAAAACCGATGGTCGAAGTGAAGGGCGCCCGCAAAGCCTATGGTGAGCTGGAAGTACTGAAAGGCATCGACCTTTCGGTGGCGCGCGGCCAGATCGTTGCGATCATCGGTCCGAGTGGTTCCGGCAAGAGCACATTGTTGCGTTCGATCAATCATCTGGAAACGCTGAATGGCGGCGAAGTCTGGCTCGATGGCGTGCAGGTCAACCAGCCGCTGACAGGGCAGGCGTTTGAGAAGCATATCAATGCGGTGCGCCAGCAGATGGGCATGGTGTTCCAGCACTTCAATCTGTTCCCGCATCTGACGGTGCTGGAAAACATCACGCTCGGCCCGATCAAGCTGAAAGGCATGGGCAAGGACGCGGCCCGCACGCTGGCGCTGGAGCTTCTGTCGAAGGTGGGGCTTGCCGACAAGATCGACGTCTATCCTTCGCGGCTGTCGGGCGGTCAGAAGCAGCGCGTGGCCATTGCGCGTGCACTCGCCATGCAGCCCAAGGTGATGCTGTTCGACGAGGCTACTTCGGCGCTCGATCCCGAGCTGGTGGACGAAGTCAATGCCGTCATGAAGCAGCTTGCCGCCGAACATATGACGATGCTGATCGTCACGCACGAAATGCGTTTTGCAGGCGAGGTCGCCGACCGCATCCTGTTCATGGATGGTGGCGTGGTGGTGGAAGAGGGACCGCCGGATCAGATTCTGAGCAATCCGGTGCAGGAGCGTACCCGCTCCTTCCTCAAGAAATATCTGGCTGCGTGAGGTCTCGGCATGAGCGAGAGAAACGTTAACGATTTTCCCGATTTCGGGCTGACCCCGGCACAACGGCGCGAAGCAGTCCTTGGCCACTATTACGAATATCCCGGCATGGACGGGCCGCGCGGCGAAATCTGGTGCTACACCGACGCCTATTCCTATCTGCCGGGCGCGACTGTCCATCTGCAGGTGAGTGCGACCGCCTCGCGTTTCGATATTGAAATCGTGCGGGACGGGGCCGTGGAAACGCCGGTCTTCTCCAAACGCGGGATTGACTGCAAATGGCAGGAAACACCGGCGCAATGTTCGGTTGTCGGTTGTGGCTGGGAGACGACATTCACCTTCAAGACGGATGAAAACTGGCCTTCCGGCGCTTATCGCATCACGCTGAAGGCGCATGGCAATGACGGACAGCCGATCCATTGCCATCACCTTTTCATCCTGCGCCCGGCGGCGGGCCGCAAGCCCGGACGTATCCTGCAGGTCGCCGCGACCGGCACATGGACCGCCTATAATACCTGGGGCGGTTCCAACCATTATCAGGGCATTACCGGGCCGAATGGCGATCAATATGCGACGACGGTGAGTATCGAACGTCCGTTCTGCCGTGGCTTTGTTGTCCTGCCATCCGACGCGCCTCGCGTGCCGCTGGAATTTGTGACGCCGCCTGCCGCACCCCCGCGCTATCCGCATATGGAATGGGCCTATGCCAATGGCTATTCCAAGAAATATACCTCTTCCGGCTGGGCAAGCTATGACAGCCTGTTCTTCCGTTGGGCCGAGCGGGAAGGCTATGCGGTTGATCTCGCCAGCCAGCACGAGTTGCATTTCTCGCCGGAAATCCTCGACGGTTATGATTGCGTGGCCTTTGTCGGTCACGACGAATACTGGACGTGGGAAATGCGCGATGCTGTCGATCATTATGTCGATGGCGGCGGCCGTGCGGCACGTTTTGCGGGCAATTTCATGTGGCAGACCCGGCTTGAGGACAATGGCAAGCGCCAGACCTGCTACAAATATCGCGCCCGCGCCGAAGATCCGGTCTATCGCTCCGCCGATCCGCGCCGCACCAGTGGTTGCTGGGAAGCGACCGAAACCAGACGGCCCGCAGCGGAGACATTCGGGCTCAACGCACTGCGCGGGCTATATGTGGGCTGGGGCGGCTGCGCCCCGCGGGGCGTGCGTGGTTTCCCGGTCTATCGCCCCGAGCATTGGGCCTTTGCTGGCACCGGCATCTATTACGGCGATCTTCTCGGCGCGGATGGTCACGCCTTCGGTTACGAAGTCGACGGGCTCGACTATGTGATCCGGGGCGGATTGCCGGAACCGGAGGAAGGCAGTGGCGCTCCCGATGGATTGCAGATTCTGGCGCTCGGCATGTCGTCTCTGAAGGAGGAGAGTGCGGATATTCCAGCCGACGACCAGTTCCTCTCCGATGCCGATGCCAAATTCGTTGCCGATACGCTAATCGGCGACAATGGGGATGCAGCCGTCGAACGCATCAAGCGCGGCTGCGGCATGATCGTCAACTTCCCGCGCGGCAAGGGCGAGGTTTTCCACGCCGGAAGCTGCGAGTGGGTGGCGGCCCTCAAGCGCGGTGACCGTATGGTCGAGCGTGTGACCGCCAATGTTCTCAACCAATATCTCAAGCGCTGACAGAGTAACGCCATGCTCAACACAAAAGCACTGAACGAACGCCCCGCATCGCATCTTTTCTACCAGTCGCGCCTGCGCAGGCCGCTGGTGGATCGTGCCGAGGGCATCTACATCTGGGATCAGGACGGACGCCGTGTCATCGACGGGTCGAGCGGCGCGATGGTGGTCAATATCGGCCACGGCAATCGCAACGTGCTCGATGCCATGAAAGAGCAGATGGACCGCGTGACCTTCGCCTATCGCCTGCATTTCGAAAATGAACCGGCGGAAGATCTGGCACGCATGGCCGCCGAGCGTATGCCGGAGGGGCTGGACAAGATTTTCTTCGTTTCCGGCGGGTCGGAAGCGGTCGAATCCTGCATCAAGCTCGCCCGCCAATGGGCGGTTGCGACAGGACAGGGCAAACGCTGGAAAGTGATTTCGCGTTTTCCCTCCTATCATGGTGGCACGCTTGGCGCTCTGGCTGTCACCGGCTATGCGGCTTTGAGCGAGCCCTTCGCGCCCATCATGCGCGAAATGCCGAAAGTTCCGGCACCGACCGCCTATCTCGACCGCGACAATCTCACGATGGAACAGCGCGGCCAGAAATATGCCGACATGCTGGAGGAGAAGATTCAGGAAGAAGGCCCCGAAAGCGTGCTCGCTTTCATCATGGAGCCGATCGGCGGGGCGTCCACCGGCGCGCTGGTCGCGCCCGACAGCTATTATCCGCGTATCCGCGAAATCTGCGACCGTTATGGGATCCTGCTGATCCACGACGAGGTGATGAGCGGCGCCGGGCGTACCGGCAAGTTTCTCGGCGGCGACCACTGGAATTGCAAGCCCGACCTCATCGCGCTTTCCAAGGGCTTTGCCTCCGGCTATTGCCCGCTTGGCGCGATGGCGGCACCAGCCCGTATCGTGCAGCCGGTTCTGGATGCAGGCGGCTTCCTACATGGCTTCACCTATGCCGGCAATCCGCTGGCCTGCGCAGCGGGCAAGGCGGTGCTGCAGGAGATTGATCGCCTTGATCTGGTCGGCAACGCTGCCCGTATGGGCGACGCTCTGAAGGGCGAGCTGGAGGGGCTTGCAAAACGCTTTCCCTTCATCGGCGATGTGCGCGGTAAGGGCCTGCTGCTCGCTGCCGAATTCGTGTCCGATCCCGAAACCATGAAACCGCTGCCGAAGGAACTGAACGCTCATCAACGGATGGTCGATCTCGCCTATGAGCGCGGGCTCATCATCTATTCGCGCCGCACGCGCGGTGGTGTCGAGGGCGATCACTTCCTCGTCTGTCCGCCCATGGTCGTGAGCCGCGAACAGGTCGGCGAGATCACCGCCATCCTTGGCGATACGCTGGAGGTTCTGGCGCGTGAGCTCAAACTGCCCGTGAATGCGTAAGGAAACCCGATCATGACCGACAAGAAGAGAACGCGTCGCAAGGTGATCATCACCTGCGCGGTGACAGGTTCCGTGCACACGCCCTCCATGTCGCCGCATCTGCCGGTGACACCGGACGAGATTGCGAGCGAAGCCATCGCGGCGGCGGAAGCGGGTGCATCCATCCTGCATCTTCACGCCCGCGATCCGCGCGACGGCAGGCCCTCCGCCAATCCGGACCTGTTCATGCAGTTCCTGCCGCGCATCAAGCAATCGACGGCGGCGGTGGTCAATATTTCCACGGGCGGTTCATCATTGATGACGCTTGATGATCGGCTGGCTGCACCACTTAAAGCGCAACCGGAAATGTGTTCGCTCAATATGGGCTCGATGAATTTCGCGCTGTTCCCGGCACTCGACAAGCCGCGTGAATGGAAACACGCGTGGGAGCCGGAACTGCTGGAGGCTACCCGTCATTCGATCTTCAAGAACACTTTTGCGGATATGGAAGGCATTCTGACCAGCCTCGGGCAGGGCTGCGGCACGCGCTTCGAGTTTGAATGCTATGATGTCGGTCATCTCTATTCGCTGGCGCATTTCCGCGACCGGGGGCTGGTGTCCGGCCACCTGTTCATCCAGTTCGTCTTCGGCGTGCTGGGCGGCATCGGTGCCGACCCGGACAATCTCATGCATATGAAGCGGATCGCCGACAAACTGTTCGGCGACGACTATTCCTTCTCGGTGCTGGCGGCTGGGCGGCATCAGATTCCGATGATTACCATGGCGGCGGCGATGGGCGGCAATGTGCGTGTCGGGCTGGAAGACAGCCTCTACGACGGGCGCGGCCAGCTTGCCAAGAGTAATGCCGATCAGGTTCGTCGCATCCGCAGCATCCTCGACGGCCTGTCGCTGGAAGTTGCGACGCCCGACGAGGCGCGTGAATATCTGGGCCTCAAAGGTGGAGACAGGGTGAAGTTTTGATGCCGAAGATTGTGTTGGACAGCAAAACAGGCGTCGTGGTCCGGCTGGCGGAACTTGCCGATGCTGAACAGATTCACGCAGCAATCTGCGTGATGGGTGCGGGACTTGGCGCTGCGGGCAAAATCACCAGCACCGTTGAGGATTTCCGCCGCTACGGCTTCGGTCCATACGCGGCTTTTACCAGCCTGATCGCTGAGGTGGACGAGGGTTTTGCCGGGCTCGCTCTGTTCTTCCCGATTTTCTCGACGTGGTACGGCAAACCCGGCGTCTACGTGCAGGACCTTTACGTTGATGAGGCCTTTCGTAGCAAGGGGATCGGCGAGGTGCTTTTGCGCCATGTCGCCTCCTGGTCGATGGCGCGAGGCGGCGTCTATCTGCGGCTGGCCGTGGACCGGGACAATGTCGCAGCGCAGAGATTTTACGAGCGGCTGGGTATCGGCTGGATCGAAGCCGACCGCGATCATGGCGCCTATGGCGATGATTTCGCCCGTCTGGCGCGCATCAATCAATTTAGGGAGCAGTCATGAAAGCCTTTTACGCTGTCGAACAGAAGCGTCACGACCCGAAAGCCTTTCTTTCCAGCGGTGCGCCGCAGCCGAACCCCGAACAGCCGGAGCGTGTTGAGCGTCTGCTCACCGGCGCAAAAGCCGCAGGCTGCGAGATCATCCGTCCGCGAAATCATGGCCTTGGCCCGATTGCAGCCGTGCATACGCCGGAATATCTGGAATTCCTGCAGCATATCTACGCCCGCTGGCGGCGCATTGAGGAGGCTTCGGAAGAGGTAATCCCGAACATCCATCCGCTGGCGCGTGACGGCCGTTATCCCGCATCCGCAGTCGGGCAGGTCGGCTATCACATGGCCGATACGGCTTGCCCGATTGCTGAACATACATGGGAAAGTGTGTGCTGGAGCGCATGGAGCGCGGTCGATGCCGCCGATGCGGTGCTTGCAGGCGAGGTCGCGGCCTATGCGCTCTGCCGTCCACCGGGGCATCATGCCTTTGCCGATGTGGCGGGCGGCTTCTGCTTCGTCAATAACTCGGCTGTCGCGGCCCAGCGCCTGCGTTCGAAAGCCGAGCGCGTGGCGATCCTCGACGTCGATTTGCATCACGGCAACGGCACGCAGGGCATATTCTATGCCCGCCCTGATGTGCTGACCGTCTCGATTCACGCCGATCCGGTGCGCTTCTATCCGTTTTTCTGGGGCCATGCCGATGAGCGCGGCGAGGGCGCGGGGCTTGGCTACAATCTCAACCTGCCGCTGCCGCGCAAATCCGGCGATGCCGAATTCCTGGCGTCACTCGAAACAGCCTTCCGCCGCATTGAAGCCTTTACGCCGGATGCGCTGGTGGTAGCACTTGGCCTCGATCCGTTTGAAGGCGATCCGTTCGGCGGATTGTCGGTTACCACCGGCGGTTTCGGCCGCATTGCAGAAGCAATCGCAAAGCTTCGGCTGCCAACCGTCATCGTGCAGGAAGGCGGCTATCTCTGCGATGCGCTGGGCGATAACCTCACGGCCTTTCTGGGTGGCTATCAGTCGGTGGCGCGATGAGCGGTCTTGTTACCTTTGTTGGCGTCGCGCATCCGTGGATGTGCGATGTTATGGGACACATGAATGTCCGGCATTATGCTGGGATGTTCGATGATGCGAGTTTTCACCTTTTGGGCCACATTGCCGGGAAAATTCCCGATGACGGCTTCGGTTGGGCGGATGTGCGCTCGACAACCGAATACAAGCAGGAAGTTCCAGCCGGGGATCTGCTGACGATCAACTCACACGTGCTGAAAGTCGGGCGCTCGTCGATCACCTTTCGACAGATGATGGTGGGTTCACTGGACGGCGAGTTGCGCGCGCTCAATGAGACAACCACGGTTTATTTCGACAAGATTGCGCGACGTTCGACCGAACTTGAACCGGACATGCGCATCAGGGCCGAAAGGCTGCTTGCGGATTATCCCGCCGGCTGACAGGAAAAATGCAGCACGCTTTTCGTGCAGTCGCATTGAAGGTCACGCAGCAGGCCATCCTTGAGGCCGTACATCCACCCGTGCACGACAATATCCTTGTTCTGCTTCCAGGCTGATTGCAGAACCGGCGTGCGCGACAGGCTTTCCACCTGCGAGGCGACGGTCAGTTCGCAAAGCCTGTTCAGGCGTTCCTCGGGATCGATAAAGCCGTCCAGCTCCTGCGCGTTTGCCTGTGCGATATCGCGAACCGGCTGGAGCCAGTTGTCGATGATGCCGTGGCCATAACCGGCCATGGCGGCGCGTACGCCGCCGCATCCGTAATGGCCGCAGACGATGATGTGTTTGATCTCCAGCACCTCGACGGCGAACTCAAGCACTGACAGCAGGTTGAGATCGGCGCGATGGACGAGGTTGGCGACGTTGCGGTGCACGAAGACTTCCCCCGGTTGTAACCCGGTGACAACATTGGCCGGAACGCGGCTGTCCGAACATCCGATCCAGAGATATTCCGGACGCTGCATTGATGACAGGCGGCTGAAATATTCAGGGTCTTCCTGACGCTTTTCCGCTGCCCATTGCCGGTTGTGTTCGAAGAGGTCTGATAGCATGAACCCGTCTCATCCAGATGATCTTCATTCCCAGACATAGACGGATATAGAAATATAGTAATTGATGTCGATCAAGTAAGAATTGCTTCGGCATGGAAGGAGCGGGACCGATGCCCGCTCCTCTTGTTTTTATGCCGCTGGCTTATCGCTACGACCGATACCGAGCAACTGGTAGAAGACGAGGGCCGCCAGCGTCGATGTCGCAATGCCGCCAAGCGAAAAATCGCCGATCGTCAAAGTGAAGTCGCCCGCGCCGAAGATGAGCGCCACGCCAGCGGTGAACAGGTTGCGGGAATCCGCGAAGTCCACCTTGTTGACGATCCAGATGCGCGCCATTGCCGAGGCGATCAGGCCGAACACCGAAACCGCAAGACCTGCCAGAACCGGGGCGGGGATGGTCTGGAGGATCGCGCCGAATTTCGGCGACATGCCGAGGATCAGTGCCATGACGGCCGCAATGACGAAGATCAGCGTCGAATAAACCTTGGTCATCGCCATGACGCCGATATTTTCGGCATAGGTGGTGACGCCGGTGCCGCCGCCTGAACCGGAAATCATGGTCGCAAGGCCATCACCGAGGAAGCCGCGGCCGATATAGCGATCCATGTTCTGGCCGGTGATCGAACCGAGCGCTTTGATATGGCCGAGATTTTCCGCCACCAGAACGACAGCGACCGGCGCGATGAGGGTGATCGCCTGCCAGTTGAATTCCGGCGTGGTGAAATGCGGCAGGCCGAACCAGGCTGCATTGCTGACGGCGGTGAAATCGATGCCGGGCACGATGCCGAGGCCGTTGCCGAGGATCAGCACCAGCAGATAGCCGAACAGTAGAGCGAAAAGCACCGACAGGCGCTTGGTCCCACGCGGTCCGTAGGCGGCGATCATCCCCATGCAGAGAACGGTGAGCAGCGCGATGGTTATATGCGTGCCGCTTCCCTTCAACTGGCCGACGGCGACCGGTGCGAGGTTGAGGCCGATGGAAACGCCGATGGCGCCGGTGACGACCGGAGGCATAAGCCTTTCGACCCAGCCCGTGCCGATGGCCATGACCACAAGGCCGATAAAGGCATAGAGCGCGCCGCAGGCGATGATGCCGCCGAGCGCGATGGCGATATTGGGATTGGGGCCGGAACCGCTATAGCCGGTTGCGGCAATCACGACCGCGATGAATGCGAAGGACGAACCGAGATAGCTCGGCACACGGCCTGCCGTCAGCACGAAGAACAGAAGCGTGCCAATACCGGAGAAGAAGACGGCCACATTGGGATCGAAACCCATCAAAAGCGGGGCCACGATGGTCGAGCCGGACATTGCGAGAAGATGCTGCACGCCCATTGGTATGGCGGCGGCGGCTGGCAGGCGCTCGTCAGGAAGCACGACGGCGTTTGATGTCAAACGCCAACTTGGAAAATAGCCCATGATGTCCCTCTGGAAAATATTATCCGTTTGTTTCTAACGCGCATCTTTTCCGAAAACCGCTTCGCACTTTTCGGGACGCGCTGTTGCCTTTATCGCCTCATGGCGGCGATTTCCAGAGGGGAACAGCCCAATCGGCAAGCGAGTTGTTGATGAGTGGTCTCAACAGTTTTCAGCCTGTCACCGTCACGTGGCCCTTATCATCCGTCACCGTTCCGATGATGCTGGCAGATGGATAACCGGCGGCGCAGATACTGTTCAAAAGCCTTTCGGCTTCCTCCGGCGCACAGGATACGAGAAGGCCGCCGGATGTCTGCGGGTCAGTCAGCAATTGCTGTTTCCAGAGCGGATAATCGTCCGGAAGCCGCACCTCATGGCCGTAGCTTGCCCAGTTGCGGGTGGAGGCTCCTGTTACAAAGCCGCCTTGCGTGAGGTGCTCGGCCTGCTTGAGAAAAGGCAGCGCAGCATAGTCGAGGCTGATGCCTGCATTCGAACCGCGCGCCATTTCGAGCGCGTGACCGAGAATGCCGAAGCCGGTGACATCGGTGACGGCATGGACGGCGTCATCCTTGCCAAGTTCGGCGCCAACCCGGTTCAGCAAGGTGACGGACGCCATCATTTCATCGTAGCCGGTGCCGTCAAGTTCCTGCTTCTTGAAAGCGGCAGAATAGATGCCGACGCCGATTGCCTTGGTGAGTATCAGCGTGTCTCCGGCGCGCGCGCCGCTGTTTTTGCGCAGGCTCGAAAGCTTGCAGGTGCCGATGACCGCCAGTCCGTAGATCGGTTCCGGCGCGTCGATGGAATGCCCGCCGGCGACTGGAATGCCAGCTTCAGCGCAGATGCTGGAACCACCTTTCAGGATTTCGCGGATCATTTCGGCGGGCATCTTGTTCACCGGCATGCCGAGGATCGCCAGCGCCATGATCGGTGTTCCACCCATGGCATAAACGTCGGATATCGCGTTGGTGGCTGCGATGCGTCCGAAGTCGAACGGATCGTCCACCATCGGCATGAAGAAATCCGTGGTGGCGATCACGCAGTTTTCGTCGTCCAACTGCCAGACGGCGGCGTCATCGCCGGTTTCCGTTCCGACGAGAAGTTGGCTGAAAGGCTGCATGACCGGCTGGTCCGACAGCAAGTCCTGCAAAACGGCCGGAGCAAGCTTGCAGCCGCAGCCGCCGCCATGGGCAAGGGTGCTGAGACGAATAGGCGATGCAATATCCATTCTATTTCCTCAAACTAAATTGTTATCTCGCGCGCAGTCATCGCGTAGCGGAAAGCATCCGCATCGAGACAATCAAGACGGGCGCTGGCGACTTCGGCCTGCGGATACATCAGGAAGCCGAGCTCCGGTCCTTGCGCAGATGGCAAGGCGATATCGCTGCCATCATTGAAGGCGATCCAGTTGCCCTCCCATGAGCCGAAAAGCTTTTGCCGGACGGCCACGACACGCGGATCGTCGGCGGTCAACCCGTCCTTTTCCTCTTCCAGCATCACCTTGCGCACATCCGCCGGATCGGCCGCGACCCAGCCAATGCCGTCGAGATAGATTTCGGCGCGGCAGTGCTGGGCCTTGGTGATGACTTCGTTCTTTGCGCCGAGGCTCTTGTAGCCGAAGGCGGAAGGCGCAACGCGCACGCCATAAAGATCGCGGGCCGGAATTCCCGCCGCCCTGACCAGAGCGACGAACAGCGGATTGATGTCGGCGCATTTGCCGCCGAGATCGCCGGTGTCTAGCATGGCGACGATGTTGCCGTCACCACAGCCGCGCGTCGCGGCGCGCCGGTAGGTGTTGGCGACGACCCAATCATAGATCAGGCGTGCCTTCTCCTCATCGGTGCCCGCATCCGCAACGATCTTGTCGGAGGTTTGTTTGACGATGCCTTCGACGGGCGCAAGGCGCGTCCCGGCCAGATAGCGTTCGCGTTCCGCGTGGGTCAGCGGCACGGCCTTTGCCGAAGCATCAAGGCTGCTTGCACGGTCGCGGGTGGAGATGAAGCTGATGATCTCGGCTTGCGGTTTTGCTTCGTTTGCATCCCATTCGAGATAAAGCATCCCGGCGCCACTGGCCGGATCGCGGTCGAGCCGCGCGATCTTCGCATTTGTCGTCCAGCGATTGCCTTCGGGACGGTTCCAGTCGTCGCCATTGAACCCGGCCATCGGAACCCAGACGCGGACAACTTCTCCCGAAGCGGCAGGCTTGACGCTGGTGGTGATCTCGAAGCTGCGCCAGCCGGATGGCTGTGGCGCAAATGTATTGCTGGCCGCAGATGCAAAATTCGGCAGCATGCTGAAGGCGGCGCAAGCCGCACCGGATTTAAGAAGTTCCCGACGGTTCATGACGATCCCCTTTTTTGCTTTGAATGATTGTTTTGCGATTGCGCGGAAAAAATCGCTCTCCCGCTTTCAGGGCGGACAGCGAAAGGAATGCGGCGATTGCAGGAAATCTGGATGCGGCTTTTCGTGATCGAAAGAAGCCTGAGCTGAGGGCCACACAACACCATCGCATCGGGTCAAGGAAGCCGACACGAGGCAAGAGCCACTCAAAATTCAGGCCCCGAAACTCGGGAGCAACGAAAGAAGCCACGACGTCAGTCTGGCGGTTTTACACTGGAACGTCAATCAGCCGGTGCGCTTTCAAGTCATTCCTGTTGTAAGGATCATGTATTAATATATGACTATAAAAGTCATGTTATTGATAAATGCACCGTATTGTTAATTTTTTTAGCCTGCGGTTCGGTTGACAACTTGGTTTTATTGCGGTGAACTGATGTCAGGCAAGTCCAATTTAAAGAAGAATATGCTTTGGCATTTTTCTTCCGACGATCAGGGAGGTGCAGCGCAATGAATGTGGAGCTCTCACGCCGCCAGTTTCTGGGCGGAACGGGGGCGGTAGTGGCGGCTTCGGCGCTTGGGTCCTTCGGTTTTGGTGCGGTGGAAAGCGCCTATGCCGAATCCATTCGCCCCTTCAAGCTGACCAACACGACCGAAACCCGAAATACCTGTCCTTACTGCTCGGTCGCCTGCGGCGTCATCCTTTATTCCAAGGGCGACGTCAGGAAGAACGAGAAGGCCGAGCTGATCCATGTCGAAGGCGATACGGATCACCCGACCAATCGCGGCACGCTTTGCCCGAAGGGCGCGGCACTGAAGGATTTCGTCAAGGCGAAGACCCGTCTGCAATATCCGCAGGTGCGCGAGCCGGGTTCGTCCGAGTTCAAGCAGATTTCCTGGGAAGATGCGCTCGATCGCATCGCGCGGCATCTGAAAGACGACCGCGATGCCAACTTCATCGCGAAGAACGAGGCGGGCACGACGGTCAACCGCTGGACCTCGACGGGTTTCCTCGCAGCTTCGGCGACCACCAACGAAACGGCGTTTCTCACCTACAAGGTGGTGCGCAGCACAGGCATAGTAGCATTCGATAACCAGGCACGCGTCTGACACGGCCCGACGGTGGCGAGTCTCGCCCCAACATTTGGCCGCGGAGCAATGACCAACTCCTGGACCGATATCAAGAACACCGATCTCGTCGTCGTCATGGGCGGCAATGCTGCGGAAGCGCATCCGTGCGGCTTCAAATGGGTGACGGAAGCCAAGGCCAATCGCGGCGCCAAGCTGATCGTCGTCGATCCGCGTTTCACGCGCACGGCGTCTGTGGCGGATTTCTACGCGCCTATCCGGCAGGGATCGGATATCGCCTTCCTGCTCGGCGTCATCAACTACTGCATCCAGAATGATAAGGTGCAGTGGGATTATGTGAAGCATTTCACCAATGCCAGCTACATCATCAAGGATGGCTTCGAATACAAGGACGGGCTGTTTACCGGCTATGACGAGGAAAAGCGGGATTACGACCGTTCGAGCTGGGATTATGTGATCGGCGATGACGGCTATGCGGTCGTCGACGATACGTTGCAGAACCCCCGCTGCGTCTGGAATCTCTTGAAGCAGCACGTTTCGATCTTCACGCCGGAAATGGTTGAACGCATCTGCGGTACGCCGAAGGAGAAATTCCTGAAGGTGGCCGAGATGATGTCCGAATGCTCGGCTCCGACCAAGACGATGACGTCGATGTATGCGCTCGGCTGGACGCAGCATTCCAAGGGGTCGCAGAATATTCGCTGCATGGCGATGCTGCAGCTCATCCTCGGCAATATCGGCGTGCGTGGTGGCGGCATGAATGCGCTGCGCGGTCACTCCAACATTCAGGGACTGACCGATATTGGCCTGATGTCCAATCTTCTGCCGGGCTATATGAATATCCCGGTCGAAAAGGAAACCGATCTCGAAATCTATATGTCGACACGCGGCTTCAAGCCGCTGCGCCCGAACCAGACAAGCTATTGGCAGAACTATCGCAAGTTCTTCGTCAGTTTCCAGAAGGCGATGTGGGGCAGTGCCGCGACCGTCGAAAACGACTTCGTCTATGACTGGCTGCCGAAGCTCGACGTGCCGAATTACGACATGCTTCGCATCTTCGACATGATGTATGAGGGCAAGGTCAACGGCTATGTCTGTCAGGGGTTCAACCCGCTGATGGCTGTGCCGAACCGCAAGAAGCTGACCGACGCTTTGTCGAAGCTCAAATTCCTCGTGACGATGGATCCGCTGGAAACGGAAACCTCGCGTTTCTGGGAAAATCACGGTGAATATAACGACGTGGATTCGGCTTCCATCCAGACGGAAGTGTTCCAGCTCCCATCCACCTGCTTCGCAGAGGATGAGGGTTCGCTCACCAATTCCGGGCGCTGGCTGCAATGGCACTGGCCTGGTGCTACGCCGCCCGGCGACGCGAAGACCGACAACTGGATTATGGCGCAGATATATTTGCGGCTGAAGGGGCTTTATAGCAAGGAAGGCGGGGCCTTCCCCGATCCGATCCTCAATCTTGTCTGGGATTATAAGGACGAAGGCGAGCCGACGGCGGAAGAACTGGCCAAGGAACTGAACGGTCGTGCCCTTGGCACGGTGACCGATCCAACTGATCCGACCAAGGTCGTTGCCGAGGCTGGCAAGCTTCTGTCCGGCTTCGCGGCACTGCGCGACGATGGTTCGACGGCATCGGGCTGCTGGATCTATTCCGGCTGCTTCACCGAGGCTGGCAACAATATGGCCCGCCGCGACAATCACGATCCGGATGAGAGCGGCGCCTATCTCAACTGGTCGTGGGCATGGCCTGCAAATCGTCGCATTCTCTATAACCGCGCCTCTGCCGACCTCAACGGCAAGCCGTGGGACCCGAGCCGCAAGCTCATCGAATGGGACGGTTCGAAATGGACGGGCTATGACGTGCCGGATATTGCGCCGACCGCCAAGCCGAACGAGGTTGGTCCGTTCATCATGAATGCGGAAGGCTCCTCGCGCCTGTTCTGCCGCGGCATGATGCGCGATGGTCCGTTCCCGGCCCATTACGAGCCGTTTGAATCGCCGCTCGCCAATGTGATCGCACCGAAAATCCGGGGTAATCCGGTGGCGCGCGTTTTCAACGACGACTTCAAGCAGTTTGCGGAAACGGCCTCGGAGGAGTTCCCCTATGCGGCGACCTCCTACCGCCTGACCGAGCATTTCCACTACTGGACGAAGCACGTCACGGTGAATGCCGTTCTGCAGCCCGAGTTCTTCGTGGAAATCTCCGAAGAGCTGGCGAAGGAAAAGGGCATTGCCAAGGGTGACTGGGTGCGGGTGTGGTCGAAGCGCGGTTCGGTCAAGGCCAAGGCCGTGGTGACCAAGCGCATCAAGCCGCTCATCTGCGACGGCAAGACGGTGCATGTGGTCGGCATCCCTCTCCATTGGGGCTTCATGGGTGCTGCCCGCAAGGGCTTCGGCCCGAACTCGCTGACACCGTTTGTCGGCGACGCGAATATCGAGACGCCTGAATTCAAGGCGTTTCTGGTCAATATAGAGCGCTCAAGCGCGCCTGTAGCTTAGGAGGGATTAGAGATGTTTCCACCCGTTCCCAATCCTAGCGTTCAGCCGCAACAGCCGCGTTTCGGTGATAAGGACCTGATCAGGCGGTCGGCGTCGAATGTGACGCCGCCTGCAGAGCGCCAGACCGAGGTGGCGAAGCTTATTGATGTGTCGAAATGTATCGGCTGCAAGGCCTGCCAGTCAGCCTGCGCCGAATGGAACGACACGCATGAAGAAGTTGGTATCAATGTGGGTGTCTATGACAATCCGCATGACCTGACGCCGAATACTTTCACGCTGATGCGCTTTACCGAGTGGGATAATCCCGATACCGGCAATCTGGAATGGCTTATCCGCAAGGATGGCTGCATGCATTGCGAAGACCCCGGCTGTCTCAAAGCCTGTCCGGCGCCGGGCGCAATTGTGCAATATTCCAATGGCATCGTCGATTTCATCCATGATGAATGCATCGGCTGCGGCTATTGCATCAAGGGATGCCCGTTCAACATTCCGCGCGTTTCGGAAGTGACTCATAAGGCCTACAAGTGCACGCTCTGTTCCGACCGCATCGCGGTTGGACAAGGACCGGCCTGTGCCAAGGCCTGCCCGACACAGGCCATCGTCTACGGCACCAAGGACGAGATGAAGGAATGGGCCGAGGGTCGCATCAAGGATTTGAAATCGCGCGGCTTTGAAAATGCGGGGCTTTACGACCCGCCGGGCGTCAGCGGCACGCATGTCATGTATGTGCTGCATCATGCCGACAAGCCCGAAATCTACGCCAATCTGCCGAACAATCCGCGCATCAGCCCGGTTGTCGAGGCGTGGAAAGGCATGACCAAATATGCGGGCATGGCCGCAATGGGGCTGGCTGCCGCAGCAGGTCTGCTGCATTATGTCTTCAAGGGTCCGAACGTCGTGACAGAGCATGACGAGGAACAGGCCGAAAAGCTCACGGGAGAGAAAAGCTCATGAGCAAGACCGACTTTGACGATGTTGAACGCGGCGACGGGATAGAACCCGGCAAGCCGGTCAGGGTGCACCGCTATTCAGGCGGCGCGCGTTTCAATCACTGGATCACCGCCATCAGCCTCGTGCTGCTGGCCTTGTCGGGCCTTGCGATGTTCCACCCCTGGCTGTTTTTCCTGTCAGGTCTGTTTGGCGGCGGACAATGGACACGCGCCATCCACCCGTGGATCGGCGTGGTGTTGTTCTTCAGCTTCCTTGGGCTTTTCGTGCGTTTCTGGAGTGCCAATCTGTGGAAGCGCGAAGACAGCCAATGGCTGGCACAGGCCAATGACGTGATCGCTGGCCATGAGGAAAAACTGCCCGAAGTCGGCAAATATAATGCAGGTCAGAAGCTTGTTTTCTGGTCCATGTCGCTGCTGATTATCATTCTGATCGTTTCCGGCGTGATGATCTGGAACGAATATTTCGGTTCCTTCACCAGCATCAACCAGCAGCGCTGGGCCCTGCTTGTCCATTCCATGGCGGCGGTGGCGGCGATCTGCGTCTGGATCGTGCATGTCTATGCCGCGATCTGGGTCAAGGGCACAATCCATGCGATGACACGCGGCACGGTTACTGGCGGCTGGGCATGGCGACATCACCGCAAATGGTTGCGCGAACTGACATCGAAGCAGAAAGTGAAACAGGGCGGCAGCAAGCCTGCCGCCTAGAGCGCATCCCGAAAAGTGTGAAACGGTTTTCGGAACAAGATGCGCGAAAAAACAAAAAGATAGAGCATTTCCAATGATTCAATCAAGACAGGAAATGCTCTAGAACTTCGCACTGGCGGGTTGTAATTTCCGTTGGTCGCCTCAGAATGACAGTATTCAGTGGTCCACGTGGCCCGTTGGGTTCGTGAGGAGTGACATGGCAGGCAAGAAAGATCTGGTGCCGGACCCGACGGTCATCGGCGAAATATCGGCCCCACCCTTCGTTCAATTGCCGGACCCCGGCGCGCTTTTTGCCAAAAGAGCAGAGCGTCTGCGCCTTCTGGGCTCGGTCAGTCCACTGAAGCCCTATCTGGAATTTATCGCCGATCTGAGCGAGGCACAGTCTGAAATTGCCACTGGTCTCGGTCCTGTCGCCGCGCGGCAGGGCGATGAACGGGGGCGGGAATTCGGCATGCCGTCTGTCGATCGTGCGGATGCCATATCGGAAGAGGCGCTCGATACCATCTTCGATCGGCTCTTTGAGCGTGCTCGCAATATTGCCAAGCCGCAGGATGCAGCCGATGCGCTGGAGCGTGTGGCGAGTAGTGATGCGGGTGAGCGTCGCCGGATGATCGAGGCAATCTTCGCCGGTGTCCTGCCGCCGGACGCGATTGCCGAACATATCTATGTCTGGGCGGGCCTGCAGCTCTATTTCACGCGGCTCGCATCGGCGCTTGACCCGAAGTCGCTGAAGCCCGTTGCCGATGGCGTCTGCCCGACTTGCGGCAGCATACCGTCAAGCTCGATGGTCGTAGGCTGGCACGGTGCGCATGGCGCACGCTTCTGCTCCTGTTCCGTCTGCAACACGCTCTGGCATTATGTGCGGGTCAAATGCGTGTGCTGCGGCTCCACAAAGGGCATCGGCTACAAGGAAGTCGAGGAAGGCGGCGGCATCATCAAGGCCGAAACCTGCGACGAATGCCAGCGCTGGGTCAAGATCATCTATCAGCAACTATCAGCGGATGCCGATCCGATGACCGACGATATTGCAAGCCTCGGTCTCGATATATTGATGCGCGAGACGCCTTACGGGCGAGGCGGCTTCTCCCCGCTTCTTGCCGGACTGTGAGGCAGCATGGACCAGATCAAGACCTCGCTGCGTCACCTTCCATCCGTGGATTCCATCCTGCAAATGCCGGAGCTTTCCGGGGCATTGGAGAGCTTCGGCCACGCATCGGTGACGGAGGCCGTGCGGAAGGCGCTGGACGATGAACGCGAGGCGGTGAAATCCGGCACCCCGCTTTCAAGCAACACGCAATTGGCTGAACGGGTTCTCCATTTGCTTGAAGCGTCGGGGCAATCGAGCCTGCGCCCGCTGTTCAATCTGACGGGAACCGTTCTACACACCAATCTGGGGCGCGCTATTCTTGCCGAAGCCGCAATCGAGGCCGCTACGCAAGCCATGCGGCAGGCGGTTTCGCTTGAATTCGACCTGTCATCGGGCGGGCGCGGCGAGCGGGATGACCATCTGCGCGCACTTGTCTGCGAACTGACCGGGGCGGAAGACGCCACCGTCGTCAACAACAATGCCGCTGCCGTGCTTCTGGTACTGAACAGCCTTGCCTCGGGCAAGGAAGCCATTGTATCGCGCGGCGAACTGATTGAGATCGGCGGCGCGTTCCGTATGCCGGACATCATGACCCGCGCCGGGACACGGCTTGTCGAAGTGGGCACCACCAACCGCACTCATCCGCGTGATTACGACAATGCAATCAACCCTGATACGGGGCTGGTGTTGAAGGTCCACACCTCCAACTACCGGATCGAAGGTTTTACGCGGGAAGTCACGGCACCGGAACTGGCCACAATCGCGCAAGCCAAGGGCGTGCCGCTGGTCAATGATCTTGGCTCCGGCACGCTTGCCGATCTGACTTCTTTCGGCCTCGCACACGAGCCGACAGTACGCGAAGCGGTCGCCGAAGGTGCGGATATCGTCACCTTTTCCGGCGACAAGCTTCTTGGTGGGCCGCAAGCGGGATTCATCGTCGGGCGGCGCGATCTGATTGCCCGCATCAACAAGAACCCGATGAAGCGCGCCTTGCGGGTCGACAAGATCCGGCTCGCAGCACTTGAAGCGACGCTGAAACTCTATCGCAATCCAGAACGGCTTGCCGAAAAGCTGCCGACCATTCGCACTCTGGCGCGTCCGCAGGCTGAAATTGCCGCACAGGCAGAACGGCTCAAGCCGGAGCTGGAGAAAATACTCGGCCCGACTTTTATCGTGACGGTGACAGATTGCGCCAGCCAGATCGGCTCTGGTGCATTGCCGCTCTCGACCGTTCCAAGTGCTGGATTGTCGATTGTGCCGAAGGACGGCAGCGGCTCCGCGCTGACAGCACTTGCCGGTTCATTGCGTGCACTGCCCCTGCCGGTCATCGGGCGGATCGAAAAGGGCGCATTCGTGCTCGATATGCGCTGCCTTGATGACGAGAATAGTTTTGTTCGGAACCTGTCATCCTATGCGGCTCGCTGATTTTTTCGCCCGCAAACCGAAGCCGGATACGACAGCGCAAGCGCTGGAGAAGGCGCTTGTCGCTGCAAAGGCGGGTGACTATGCAACTGCACTCTCCATATGGGAGCCGCTGGCACGTGCAGGCAATGCGCGCGCCCAGAACAATATCGGCGCCTGTTTTGCAGGCGGCATGGGCGTTGAGAAAAATGTCGGTCTTGCGCAGCGCTGGCTGGCTTTGTCTGCTGCGGCTGGCGATGCTTCCGGCCAGCGCAATCTCGCCTCACTGCTGTTCAAGGGCGAAGACATTGAAGCCGACTATCCGGAAGCGGCAAGGCTGTACCGGCTTGCCGCAGAACAGGGCGATCCACAGGCGCAGGACATGCTGAGCTGGATGCTCATGGAAGGCGAGGCAATCTCCGCCGATCCCGTCGAGGCACGCGAGTGGGCGCAGAAAGCAGCGGAAGGCGGCGTTGCGAGCGCCATGACCCGGCTTGGCATGATCTATCATAATGCTCTCGGCGTGCCGCGTGATCCGTCTCAGGCCGTACACTGGTGGCGGAAGGCGTCCGCCGCGGGCGACGCGGATGGGGAAGCCATGCTTGGTGCCGCGCTGCATCTTGGCATGGGCGTGGAACGCGACCCGGTGGCGGCTTACGAATGTCTCATGCGCGCCGAGGCGGGCGGCAGTGCGCTTGCCACCCCCTTCATCGAGGCAGCGCGCAATGCGCTGAATGAAAAGCCATGATTGTCGGAACGGCGGGGCACATCGATCACGGCAAGACCTCGCTGGTGCGCGCACTCACGCAAGTCGATACGGACCGGCTGAAAGAGGAAAAGGCGCGGGGCATTTCCATCGACCTCGGCTTTGCCTATCTGCCCTTGTCCGGCGACGAAAAGGAAATACTCGGCTTTGTCGACGTGCCGGGGCACGAAAAATTCGTGCACACGATGCTGGCCGGTGCGGCGAGCATCGATTTTGTGATGCTGGTTGTCGCTGCCGATGACGGGATCATGCCGCAGACGCGTGAACATCTGGCAATCGTCAACCTGCTTGGCATCCGGCGCGGTATAGCTGTCATCACCAAATCCGACCTTGTCGAGCTTGATCGTCTTGCCGAAGTGGAAGCCGCGATCTGCAATGAACTGGCGCCGACCGGACTTGCCGAAACTCCCGTGCTGTCGGTCTCCACCGTGTCGGGTGCCGGGATCAACGATCTTAAAACCATACTGGAAACCGAAGCCCATGCCTTCGGTGAGCGGCGGGCAAATGGTCGCTTTCGTCTTGCCGTGGATCGCTCCTTTACGATCAAGGGCGCGGGCACGGTCGTTACCGGCACGGTACTGTCCGGCAAGGTTGCTATTGGCGACCATCTGGTCATCAGTCCGTCGGGCAAGGAAGCGCGTGTTCGCACCATTCACGCGCAGAACAGGCTAAGCGAAACCGCGCAGGCGGGTGATCGCTGCGCGCTTAATCTGGCAGGCGATGGCATATCGAAAGAGGCCGTACATCGCGGCGATATGCTGGTGTCACCCGGCCTTCATCGCCCGACGGACCGCATCGACGCATCGTTGCAAATCCTGTCATCTGAGAAAAAGCCGATCAGTCAATGGTTCCCGGTTCGCCTGCATCATGCCGCAACTGAGGTCGGTGCGCGCATCGTGCTTTTGCGGGATGAAGAACTTCGACCGGGCACTGAAGACCGGGTGCAACTGGTGCTGGATCGTCCTGTTACGGCTGCGGCAGGAGATCGTTTCGTCATCCGGGATGTTTCTGCGCAGCGCACCATCGGCGGTGGACGTTTTCTCGATCTGCGCCCGCCCCAACGCAAGCGCCGCAGCCCGGAACGCATGGCGCAGCTCGACGCCTATTCCATTGACGACCCGGTGGAAGCGACACGGGCACTGCTGTCTGTCGAGCCTTGTTTTCTTGATGCAACTGCATTCTTGTGCGACCGCGCGCTGCCGGATGATCCGCAAGGTCTGGCGCAAGTGCTCAATGCTGCGATGCTCCGCCAAGCAAATTCGGTGCTCTTGCTGCTGCCAGGGCGATGGGATGCGTTGCGCGACGATATTCTGGCGCGGCTCGGCACTTTCCACGAAGAAAATCCAGACCTGATCGGCATGGGTGTAGAGCGGCTGAGGTTGCTGTTGAAGCCGCGCCTGCCAGCACCAGCCTTTCGCGCGGCCATCGCCGCTCTGGTCGAGGCCGACCTGCTGAGGCTGGACGGTGCCTGGCTTCGCCTCCGCGATCATGAAGTGACGATGAACGATGCCGACGAAACGCTCTGGCAACGCATCGCGCCGCTGCTTGACGGTGAGGCTCGTTTTCGTCCGCCGCGCGTGCGCGATATTGCGGGTCTGCTTGATGAACGGGAGGAAGATATTCGCCGCCTGCTCAAGCTTTCAGGGCGCATGGGCCGGGTGCATGAAGTGGCGCACGACCATTTTTTCCTGCGGGCGACAATTGCCGAAATGATCGGAATCCTGTCGGATATGGATGCGGCATTCGATAGTGGTTGGTTCATTGCGGCGCGGTTTCGCGACCGGGTGGATAGCGGTCGCAAGGTGGCGATCCAGATACTGGAATTCTTCGACCGCAACAGCGTCACGATAAGGCGCGGAGACATGCGCCGCCTGAACCGCCGCAAGCTGGACTTGTTCGGTGACTTCACACAAGGGGAGACACTGTCGTAGGTAGTAGAAGGAAGAAAGATATTGATACCGTCTGGGTAGCGATTAATTCTTCTGTTGTTCGTGGCAGCATATACACGTTCATACTACCTATCTGATTTTTGACCGTTCCTATTTGATCACTTGCAAAATCACTAGATTCACGCTTTGAAGTTGCAGGGGACGGGG
This sequence comes from Brucella sp. LJL56, assembly GCF_054871705.1. Taxonomy (NCBI): domain Bacteria; kingdom Pseudomonadati; phylum Pseudomonadota; class Alphaproteobacteria; order Hyphomicrobiales; family Brucellaceae; genus Brucella; species Brucella sp. LJL56. Next base: position 321,352 of record NZ_JBTXLQ010000003.1, on the reverse strand, counting down.
ATCAATATGCGCGCTATTTTCTATACTGCACTATCATCCATCATAGTCGCGAGTACGCCAGCGGCTGCTTATTGCAGCAAGCCTTCTGCGCCGTATTGCGCAACGAGCTTTGGTGATTTTGACGATCAGTGGGAATTTGATCGCTGCAAAAGCGAGATGGAAAGCTATCAGGACGACGTTCGACGATACATGAGCTGTAGGAATGATGAAGCACAAACTGCCGTTGAAGAAGCGCAAAGTGATAACAATCGGGCGTTAAATGAATTCAACGACGCGGTCTCGTCATTCAATAATCGAGCGCGATAGTAACAAACACATAATGTGGGGATGGCTATGCGGGGAATAATCTTGGTTGTAGTCGCAATGACGTTGGCGGCATGCACGACGCCGATGTGAGAGGCACGCTTGAAACGTGAAGCGCAGCAATGTGAGGCTTTTGGATTTCAGCCAGGCACGGATGCATATGCAAATTGTAGAATGCAATTTGAGTTGAAACACAAGCAGGAGGCGGCTGAATTTGGACAATCCATCGGGAATGCGGTCAGCAGTTCGTATGGCAGCGGTTCGTCATCAGCATCTCAACCGAAATCGGTCTATTGTACATCTCGTCAGAGCTACCCAGGCGCAACCGTGCAAACGATGTGTTATTGAGAGCGCTGCAACGCAAACGAGGAAGCAATGAAATCTCTTTCGTCAGCCATCTGCCTGATACTGGTTCTGGCCGTCATTGGCGGCTGCGCCAACAGGTCGTGTAGAGACTGGCCGGGAACCTGCATCATTCAGTGATCGGCGGCTGGAATACAGCCGCCCAGATTGACGCTATGATTGCTCCTGCTGTAGGAATGAAGAGCGAATGAAATGGCCGCAGCAAGGCAGAAAACTGGCTGTTGCTGCGGCCACCCGAAACGAATTTATGGAATGAATTCAATATCAGGAAGGGATGCATGCCCGGTGGCATGTCCGGACTTCAAATTCTAACGCCCCTGTCTGCTGCTGTGCTTAATCATCCACGAAAAGCCCGAATTTTCGGCGATAGCGGTAGAGGCTTTCCTTATCTGTATGCATCTAAATTGGATCGTGCTACCGAGTTGGGTAGCAAAATGGTAGCAGCCTGTTCGCAGATTGTTCTTCCGGCTTGACCGCCTGTCACGTAGCTGCCAGCCTCTCCATACGAGGGAGGTACAAAAGAATGACACACCAATACGCTTATCGTCCTGAAGACGTGGCGAAACTCTGGGGATGCTCATCCCGCCAGATACGGAACATGATTAATTCCGGCCAACTTGAAGCGTTCCGCGTCGGCAAATTGCTTCGCATTACACCCGCTGCTGTCGAGGAATACGAACGACGCAATGCTGTCTCGGTTAAATCCGAAGAAGGTGCTGCTGCTCTGCCAGGTGAGAGGATGGCCCTCGCAGACACTTTGCGCTTAAGACGACAGACCAGAGAAAATCGGTCGTAGCAGCGGGAGGGGAAAAACCATGAGCACAGACAAACCGCGCATTACTGATCTAGACGAAGACGAACTGATCTCGCTTGCAGATGCTGTTGAGATATTCTTTTCTGGGCGGTTGACGAAATCGTCTTTGCGGACAGAAGCGGCGAAGGGAAACCTCGAAATCATCCGCATCGCAAATAAGGATTTCGTGACGCGTAACGGCATAAGAAGGATGATTGAAAGATGTCGCGTAAGAGTGACGCCGACGCCTGAGATCAACTCGGCAGCCGCGAAATCAGGTGTGTCAGCGCAGGAAGCTTTGAGAATGCGCCTGAACGGTCCAAAATCAAGGGAAGCTCGCTAATACACTTCCAGTAGGTCAGCAAATGTCCAAACGTCTCGATATCACCGCCAGACAGGTAACCGCGATCTGCGAAGGCGCGAAGAAGGCCGGATGCATCCCCGAAATCAAGATCGGTAACGCCTACATCCGTCTGATCCCGCAGGAACTCCTGAACGACATCTCGGATGAAATTCCTTACGAGGACAAGGGAAGAGGCTACCTGTGAGAAGCGATCCCTATTCTTATCCACCACGCGGAATGAACCGAGAGGAAGCCGCCCGGTACATCGGCGTCGGCACAACCAAGTTCGATGAATTGGTAAGAGACGGACGCATGCCCAAGGGAAAGTGGATCGACGGTCGTGTCGTCTGGGATCGGTACAAACTCGACGCCTACTTCACCGATTTGCCTGACAATGACGAGAACGTTCTAGAGAGCCTATTGGCAAGAGCAGAACGCAAGCGAGCGCAGACTTGATCTAATGGAGGGGCGATTGTGACTGAGCGCAAACAAATATCCAAACTAGACGCGGCCAGAAGGCAATTGCTGGCTGCAATACATATCCATTGGTATATGAATGAACCCATTGCTGTGTATTCGCTAGCCGCAAATGTCTGGGAAATCTGCGACGCCCTACTAGCTCGCCAGAACAAGATACGAATTCTAGAAGAAATAACGAACAGCCAAGGCATAATGCCGAGAGCTATTCGAGATTTGATTAATGCGCCAAGAAATTTTGTCAAACATGCGGATCGAGACCCTGATGCTGCGATAGACGATTTTAGCCATTCCGATTGTGACGCAATTCTGCTTACCGCCTGTCTTGATTATATGTCTGCCAATGGTCGTAGCCCGTATGGGGCTGGGGTTTTTGTGACGTGGTATTCTGCGATATACCCGGAAAAAACTGAGCATTTCTTCCGTGCAGAAGCTGAAGCTATCTTCCCTGGATTGGCCTCCGATAGCCGAGAGCGTCAGGTGCAAGCAGCTAGAGATTTTCTCCAGCGTCCACCACAGGTGGTTCTTAACGATGTTCGCAATGAACTTACAGATAACTACAGATGGTCAAATCTGAAGCTACTCTTTGGTCAGAGGCGCGATCCGATAAACCAATCTTAAAAGTGGGAGATGTGATTGACTGTTTGGCCTGATCCGAGCGCATATCATCGTATACGCAATGCTGCTGAAATACTCATGCGTGGCAAAGGTAAATTTGCCAAATTTGCTTACTCTGCGGTACAGCAGCTCTTGTTTCTTTCCACTGAAAGTTTTCCAACAGAAGACCTCAGAGAGCATCACCGAACTATCCGAAGCCTCGCAAAGAAATGCGCAGACAACTATCCCGATGCGCTTCACTATTCTGGCATGTGGGGTCTAACTGCGAAAGAAAGAGATCAGCTTACTTACTCCGTGTTACGAATATTCGAGGCTGCCGCTAAGGCTCGGGGGAAGATTGAGCAAGAGGGGGAATAGGGTTTCGGTCTAATCTGAGTGACCAATGACTTGACCCTCTTTCATTGCTCTGCGAGAAATCGATATGGGCAAGGGGGATTTAAATGAGACTTAAGTCGTTCGCATTTTTAGCTGCATTGATGGCCGCAAGTGGTTGCGTGGCAACTCCTGAAGTCAAATCAACGTTCAATGCGTCTGAGGCAGCTTTTATCAACAAGGCAGGCAGTGGAACGATCAAGGGCCAAGCCTTTTTACGCCGCAATGACGGAATGGTGGTCTACGCAGCAGGGTCAGATGTTCGGCTAATTCCGAAATCAACTTACGCGGATGAACGCATGAATTTGATTTATGCCGGCGGAAAGATTGGCAGATACGTCCAGCCCGTTAACAATAATCCTCAATACATATCGATGACCAAAGTTACCCGCGCTAATGGCGAGGGGCGATTTGAGTTCAATAATGTGGCAGACGGCGAATATTACGTTGTGACGCCTGTCACTTGGATGGCTGGGGATGTATCACAGGGCGGGTCACTGATGGAACGTGTGACCATACGCGGTGGTAACACAGCCGATCTTATAATGACGGGGCAGTAAATGGGACCGTGCATGAAAGGGCGTTTTCGAGAGGCGCTATGAAGCCGTTCAAGATAATTCGGGGATATTGGGCGGCAATATTGTTTGGTATTGTCGGCGCTTTCACCATCATTCTCTGTACCGAAATAGTCCGAATGTTTTATCGCGACGGATTTTGTTCGCCGGATGACTTGAGCGGTATAGCGTGTTTTCGGCAATGGGTTGGAGCTCTCAGTGGATGGGCTGCGGCTATCGCTGCTGGAATAACGATCTATTTTCTGTATGGGCAAACACAGACGCAACGAAAACAGATGGCCTATGCAATAGGTGAAGCTGATCCCGATTTTCTTATTGAACGAGGCGACGACACCAACCGTTGCGTGCTGCGCGTTGTTAACTTTTCCCGGCACAACATCGTCGTTGATCAAGTAAACATTCAACAACCAGACTTTGCTTTTGTCAGCGGGGGCTACATAGACGGAAAGTGTTATGCGGGTAACCAACCACGCTTTCTTGTTAAAGGAAATAGAGGAAAGCCAGCCGGAACAGTGACGCGGCACTTCACGATCAATTTCTCTCGAATGCCTGGATATCCCAATATAGATATCGGCACAGGCGAGTTCGTTTTGGAAATTTCGTACCGGAAGATAGGGCAACGCCATACAAAACATACCGCGTTGTGCCATGCTCTTTCTAGACAAACCTACTGATTTCAGGCCGCCCCTCATCTAAAGCGTTTTGTATTGCTGGGAAGCTGTGGCAGCGAAGGCAAGCCGCCTATTTCCGTCGAGGTTGCCCGGTGAAGGGCTTTTTCCTCATCGTAGGCTTTCATAAGCGCTTTGTAGTTAGGCGCTTTGTTGGCCCGCTTTGCGCTCTTGTGCATGGAAAGCATCAGGTAGAGCATACCGGCAAGACTGGCGCGCTGAAGCACGATGCCAGATAGCTGGTTACATTCCCACATGGCGAAACCCATAGGCATCTGATCCCATGCCTCATACCAGCTTGATAAATCGGTCTCGATCCAATCAGAGCAGGCACGGACAAGATCGCTCACGGCCCAGAGGCTGTACTTGTCGATCAGTCCCTGCTTTCCCACTGCTTCCGCCAGGGTGGACAGGACGATACGGGCGTGGCCTTCACCGTACTTCTCGATCAGTCGGTTGATCGTGGCAACGGCGCGTGTCTGCCCCGGTAGCGGGTAGCTGGTGCCTGGAATAATCTCGATATCAAATTCCGCGCAAAGTTCATGTGCTGTCGTCATGGTGAAACGGCCTGTTTGCTGGATTGGAGACTGTTCAGAATATATCACATTTGGTGAACAGTGCGCTATAATAGATCGAATTTATTGAACATTTGTGGATTGCACATGTCGAAGCTCAACAAGCCTATCCGCTCCATGCTCATCAACCGATACGATGGTGCGCGGGTGCTGCACATAAGCGATATCGCTTTCAAGGAACTGGTCTCAGAGGGCTATATCAAGCCAGACAGGCGCAAAGGCTTCTATCGGCTGGGACACATCATCGATGGTCACGCTGAAGCTGTGCGGATGAATAGGATTGTCGCACCGCATGAGAGAGCAACCAATCCGGCGATGCTGGCCTGCTGTCTGACGGAATAGGAGGCGGGGGTAGGTCTAAACTGTCACCGATCGGTGTCCGAGACCCGTGTGCCAGGACAACACACGTATCCGCAATTCAATAAAAGGGGCGGGATAGTTCAAAGTTCACGAGATTTCCTGAGTTTCGAGAACGCTTCCTCGGCCTTTTTTAATCCGGCGGAGAGCCTTTCGCTATTGATGGTGAAATCAGTACCGCACCCAGGACAAATGACCTTGTCGTTGGATTTAAGCCAAGCGATGGTCTGCTCAATCTGGCTTCCGCATTTAGGGCAAGTCACTCCGATTATCTGTTTTTCAAACATGAGACGCCTCCCGCTGGCAGTTCAACACAGTGATAGCGTCTGTTTCAATAGCTAACCAAAGGGTTGCTGTTTCATGAGCCTCGACAATTTTTGTTTTTCTTACGCTTTATGATTGCCGTCTTGTCGGGCGGGTCTGGAAACGGACGCCGATTATTCCGAGAATGCCCCGCCCCCCTTTTTCTCAATTGCAGATGGATGCGCGAAGTGGGCTGACGGGTACGCAGTGGATAGCGGCGAAGGATCGATATACCGCCCCCCTTGACGCAAATAATGGCTTCTGCCAGCTTGCGAAAACTAGGGGGAGCAATGAAACCACAATCACCACTTTATCCTCTACTGAATGAGATCAATATCGCAGCTGAGAGAGGGCTACCATTTCTTGCAGTAACGATGACGGTGGCACTACCCGATATTTGCGTCTCATTATCTTCTGCTGATGGACGAACTAGCGGAAAATTGTATCGGCAGTGGTGTGACGAAAATCTTCCAAGAGATAAGTTCAGTTTCGTCACATCTGAGGATCTTTATTCAATGCGGTGTGGTGTTGTGCACAATGGGCGCTTTGGAGATCTCGCACATAACGTCGAGAGGGTAATCTTTGTGCCCGCAGGAACCGGTGCAACGATGGTTAATTGTTTAATGAACGATGCATATATTTACAGCGTACCGAACTTCTGTCGCTCGTTTACAGATGCAGTATATGTATGGTTTGAGAAGAACCGGGAAAACGAAAACGTACAGAGTAATATTTCGCGTGTCATGCAATACCGAGATGGCTTCTCGCCCTACATTACGGGCATCAGGGTTCTCGCTTGAGGACATCGCTTGCTGGTTGCTTTGGGTGCCGGACTGATCCGACACCTTCGATATGGATTTCGTTAACGCGGTTCATGGCTAAAAATTTTCTTGTAGCCGGTTCTTAAAAACAAGAGCACGGAACCGGTAGTCGTAACTGGTATCTACACCCTTCTCGGTAGATACCCAGATGTGGTTAGTCCAATATGCGATCTGAAAGAAATCGTTCATCTCTTGTGTGGCGGTCGCACGGTCATTTGGGAAAAAGACACGACCGAGACTGGTTGGCGTAATAGACACGAAGATCAATGGAAGGTAGCCAAGATCGGGGAAAGCGGCTTCTCCGATGTAGTAACGCTTACCGTCGTGCTGATATTTGGTCAGCGGTATGTCTACGATTGTGTGCAGCTTCAGATAGTCATTGTCCGATGAAAATGTGGCCGGGTCAGCCAGATTATTCGCATCATAGCCCGGTGCCGTCATGCGCTTGAGCATGCGTCCATTGAGCATACCTGTGAAACTTCTTACGCTCATATCGTCCTCACGCTCCTTGCTCTACGAACGCGACAAAGTTGACGATGCCGTGACTGGTCAGCCCATCCGGGTCACGCATTGTCATGGTCTGCCGGTGGGATATAGAAACCAGCCGATTGTCAGACAGTTCAATTTCGGCACTGAGGACAGCCCGCCTGACCAGATCACCAACCTGACGACATTCTGGGAAGCCAGGTTTTCGCGACCATACGTCTAGCTGCATGGTGATCTCGAAGCCGGTGATGCACTCCGCATCATCGCTCAGTTCATCGAAAGAGCCGAATGAGACATACGGAAACTCGGCCCCTTCCGGCACGGTGTCATAGACCCGGCCATTGATAACTGCCGACAACGCCGGATCGGATTTGAGACGGTCATACAGGGCCTTTTGAAGCTCAAGGGACGGTGATGTCATGCCGCCACCTCGCTAACTGCCTTGGCCTGCTCGTAGCGCTCCTTCAGCCACGCCGGATAACGTTCTGGGCCGTTCGGGTCGATCTGTTTGCCAATCTGATCTTCGGGCCACCTATGAGCAATCCACGATTGGCTGTGTCCCTGCTGAATGGCGGTCATCTGAATAAACCCACCAACCATGTAGTAACGATTGTCGCCCTCGTTTTCTTCTTCTCCCTCGACAAGTCCGCTGTCGGCACGACATGCGCAAATCAGCCGCATCAGAATGTCGGCAGTATCTTCGTTCGGAAGCACCGGGATCAGGTCAAACTCATGCATCGTATCTGGCAGATGACTGCACCATGTCGCGGCAGGCAATGGTGCGCGCACGAACGGCTCTAATTTCATGGAGCGCCCATTACCCAAATCCACAGTTGGCTTTTCGTAGCTGACCACGCGATACGCCTCATATGCCTGCCGTGCATCAGACCATCCGCCGATGACACATGAGACTTCGCTGATCGGACCTCGGTACCATTGCCCCCACACATCGGTAAACAGCTTGCGGTGAACGGTCTCACAGAAGTCCGCTATGCCGTCCACCAGATCGTCAAAGCTGTTAATCTGCTGATTGATTTCCCATCGCAAGCCAACGGCGAATTCGCCTGCGCCGGTCGCACCAATGAAGCAGTCATATTCCGGTAGCAGGATGACCTTGGAGACAAAGCCCGAAATCTCGCCGGTATCGTAGGGGTGACAAACCCCATCCGATGCAACGAGAATGCCGTCCGTGCCAACTGATATAGCTAACGCGCTCATGCCTGCCCTCCTATCGCCAGAATACATTCGGCCCCAGCTTCACCGCCTGGCACATATCCGCCTGTCGCAAAGTGGTCCAAAGACATGCCGTTGTTGATTGCTTCCAGAATGCCCCGGTTCTGTTTCGTCGCCTTGGCGTTCACAACGAACTCGCCATTGGAGAGCTTTGCAAAGATGCTGTCTGAGGTCGATGAACCGGGACCGCGCACGTGACCGCCGCCCGCCAGTCGTAAACCGGACCATGGGTCGGAACTGCCTCCACCGAATATGCTGCTGAAGATGCTACCGATCCCGCCACTGCCACCGCCTCCGAATAGAGCATCCAGGCCTGAGTTAAGGAAGCGGTCAGCCAGTCGGCCCAGAGCGTCGGACAGCACGTCCGAAGCCTTTGCGCCACTGAGAAGGCCAGAAACCAGCGTACCGGCAAATTCGCGACCGGCATCGTTGACTTCCTGAATAGCTGCCTGCTGCTTGTCGTATGCCTCGGTAGCCTTGTAGTTTGCTTCCACAAGCTGCTCGATCTGGGCCTTTTCCGCAGCCGTCGCCGCCGCTCCTGCATGGCGGAGAGCGGTCATCTTCTCCTTTTCCAGTGCCGTCTTGCCAACCAGCGAGGCTTCGAATTGAAGGTCTTTAATCAGGTCGGTGACAGCCTTGCGTTCGCGCTCAGCGGCCTTGGCTGCCCGGTCACGCGCCTTTTCCTCATCTGACTTGCCCTTCTTCTTGGTGTCAGGCGGGATATACGGCTTCACCGGTGGCTCGATTGTGATGGTGTCGAGTTTGACCGCGGTTAGTTCGTCCTTGCGAGCCTGCAAACGTGCCATCTGCTCGTCGACGGCTTTTAGCTCTGTGGCAGCATCCTTGCCGACGACACCGAGAACGCTATCTTCCCATCCACCTTTTTGAGCAAGAAGCTGTTCTCTTCGCTTGATGAGCGTGTCCAATTCGGCATTGATGCCAGACAGCGTTTTGTTTTCCATACCCTGCCACGACGACAGGAAACCTTGCAGCGCGGTTGCTGCTTCCACGATAGCGCCTTTGACAGCCGTCCCCATCGTGGTCGCCAGACGGTTGAAAGCCTTGTCGATCTCATCAGCCTTCTTGATGAATTCAGCATCGAAGACAGCGCCCATCTTTTCGGCTTCGTTGAGCGTGGCAGTGATGCCTTCGCGACCTTGCTCAATGAGGCGGGTGAACTGCTCGCCCCCTTGTCCTCCAAGCAACTCGTCAAATATCCTGACGCCTGCCGCTGTGTCCTTCAGTCTTCGTGTACGGTCGATGATTTCCAGCAATAGCGCTGAAGGGTCTTTCAGGCGCTGTTTTACTTCAGCGGGTGACATGCCGATCTGAGCAAAGGCATCCGCGCCGCCGCCTTTGCCGGTCTTTGCGTACTCATCACCACGAATATTGAGCTCTTTAAAAGCATCGATCATGGCGTCAATGCCGATGCGGTTCTGATCCGCAACATAGCGCCACTTCTGGAAATCCTCGACCTTGATACCGGCAGTCTGCGCCTCGCGGCCAAGGTCAGCAAATGACTTCGTGACAGCCTGTACACTCGCGGCGAGACCAACTACGCCACCGGCAGCGATGCCCGCAAACAGGCCCTTGCCAAACTCGGCCACGATGCCTTTCATCTTGGAGAAGCCACGGCTCAGCGAGCTTTCCATGTTCTTCGCCGCCTTGTTGGTGCGGCGCTCCATGTTCCCCATTTCGCCGTCAAGCTGCTTGGCAAACTTCGCCATCTGCTTTTCGGCCTGGGCGACACGCATTTCCATGCGCGCATACAATGCGGGTTCATTGGCCATTGTTGAAATCCTTGACTGATTTGCTCAGAGCACGGCTGCGGCGGCTCGCGAACTTCTTCTTGAACAGGCGATAAGCGGGCCAGAAGAACGGATTGGCTGCCATCTCCTGGGTGCCGAACTCTTGCGCCAGAGCGTAATCGAATGTGGCGCTCTGGCCGTCCTTGACGGGTCGCGTGGTGGCTTCGCCGCCAGCCCGCACAACCTGACCGCCTGTCTCGGTCTCGTAATGGCGGATGCTTGGTTTCAGATGGATGCCGTCCTTCGGATCGACCGGGGCCATGCTGCGCGACACACGCACCCATTCGTCGGCGTTCTGCTCTATGGCCCGATTGGTCTCCTTGCGGACCTTTTCAGGCAACCGAAGCATACGCCGCTTAAATTCACCGCTTAGATACCAGCCCTTAGCCATCGGCGTTCTCTTCTTCATCGGAGAAGGAAGCATCCGCCTCATCAACGCCGTACAGTGCGGCAAGGAGAACCATGGCGGCGAGTGGCGCATATGTGCCGACGCCCTTGGCCCGAATAGCTTCCTTAAGCTGAATGATGCCTTCACATGATTTTCGGGTAGTGAGAACCCCGTTGACCCTAGCGATTGGCTTGAGAAGCCTCCACTGCATGAGGTCGGTGCCTTCTGCTGGCTGTGGCCCAAGTGCAAATTCGAGAACGTTCGTGACATCATCCGCCGTCCACGAATTGCCCATCAGGCGTTTGAGCATGGAAATTGCTGATCCATGGTCGTACTCGAAATATGGCAATGCGTGGTGCTTGATACCGATATTGGCCTGATTGCCGTTGATATTTGCGTTAACAGTTAACGCCTTGGCTGTTTCGATGCTCATGTTAACTCTCCGAATAAAAATGGGGTGCCGCCGCCATCGTGGCGCGGTCAGAAGCCCGGATTTTCAGGATCAAGCGGGCGGAGGGTTTTTCGGTCATTTTTCCGTTTCGCTTAACAATTCGATCTGGGGGAAAAAATTATGCGAATGTGGAGGGCGTGGGTACGCGCTCAAAGCCCGATTTCGGATCAAAACGGCCCCCCCGGTCATCGATAGGCCCTCATCTGATGGTCGAGGCGCTGCTTTTCGCCGTCATGGCAAGTCTTGCAGAGACATTGCAGGTTGGTCTCATCCCAGAACTTGGTCTCACTGCCGCCATGTGGTTCGCGGTGATCGCAAACGAGCTTGGATGTGTCGCTTTCCAGAAGTCCGCACATCTGACAGGTGAAGAGATCGCGAGTGAATATCTTCATGCGAAGCTTCTGCCACCGGGCAATGCGATACCACCGACGCCAAGGCTCTACCTTCACACGGTGCGCGTCTCGGCTCTTCTGGCTACCAGGTGTAGGACCAAGGCGGGGCTTCATGGTCGAGACTAGAGGCTTCATCATCTTGAGCTTAGGTCTGGCCATCAGAAGGTCATCCCTTCAGTATTGTGCTTGATGATCTTGAAGATTGTCCGCTGCTCTTCCTTGGTAGGTACGCGTCCGAAAATCTCAGTGGCGTGTGCGTAGCATCGCAGGAATAGCTCGGTCTCGTATCGGGCGCGGGTGCCGAACTCATCCTGAACTCGCTGGAGCGTATTCACAGCATCGTCACCGAACAGCTCAACAATCGGCGTGGTGAACGCATCTGGCTTGTCGTTGGCGTGGGCCTGCTGTTTCGCCGCAGCCTCATGTCGAGACACGGCCTTTTCGAGAGCCGTGATCTTCTCGCCTATTACGGCCAAGCTCTCATCGAGAACAGGCTTGATCTGGGCCATGATGGCCGTAACGAATTCTTGTGCGTTCGTGGTCATGCTGATGCCCTTTCGGTCATTACAGATTTGCTTGTGATGGTTTTGGTGAGGGCGATCACATCGACCGATGACAACGCCACTGCGAGGGTGCGGGCGACGGAAACGGGATCGGCGCGGGGATGCTCTATCATCACCTCATCGCAGATTTCTGCGAGGTACTTCGCCATCTTCTGGTTGAGATGCTTTTCAAGATCGGCGCAAAGCTTCTGGTCGCTGGTGATCTTGCTCATCGAGCTTCCTCCCGATTGGCCTTGGCCTCAACGGCACTGAGGCGTTTCTCAACATCGGAGAGCTTCTCTCCAAAGGCGTCAAAGGATCGGTCGATGTAGCCCTTCACAGCATCGAAGGCTTCATCGAACGCTTGCTGGGATGACATCGCTCCGCCCAAGCGTTCGCCTATCTTTCTCTCGATAGTCTTGAGAACGGCCTCGGCCATGCGCTCACCGCGCTTTTCCCACTCGTCATTGGTCATCACGCGTCCCGTCCTTTCTTCACCATCAGCATCCAGCCATCACATGAAGCGGGCGCTTCCGTTTCCTTGAGCGCCTTTACGGCTACCCATGCGGAACCGTTGAACGTCACTACGTCGCCCTTGGAATAGTCCTGTGCTCGCTGGTAAGCGCCTCGGTATTTGATGCCGCCTTCTTCCAGGGCATCCAGTCGCTTCTTCATCGCATCAAATGCGTCCATGACTTCGGCTAGAGCTTCATAGAAGACGCCAGTTTGGACGGATGATTTCAAAAGCTCCGGTGGGGCGTTCTTGATTAAGTCTCGCAGGCTCATTGCCGATCCTCCGCAATTTCGTGAATGATCCCGTTTTCAAGGCACCAATCGATAGAAGACGGGCTTTCGTCCGATGCGATGTTTTGGATCGTGGAAACGTCTATGCCGGTGCGCTGCGCGATTAGGGCGAACATATCCGTGTCAATCGCCCGGAATTGATCCGCCTGACGCTGGAAATCAGCGGCCGTCCACGATGTGACCGAGTATTCCCCACATCGCGTCTGATGGATGAGGAATGATGCCTTCCGGCTGGCGATGCGCCGATCTGCTGCCAGTGCGATCAACAGGCCGCCGCTTTCGCAGCTACCGACGATATGGGCCGTCTTGCGTTCGGCGGGATGGTCGCGAAGCTGCTTGTGTAGCAACATCGCTGGAAAGCACTCGCCACCGGGGCAGTCGATAATAAGGTCGATGGAATGCGCAGCCGGGGCAGATGCAAGCTTCTCAACCGTGTCGCAGAACATCTGTTCGTCAATCGATCCCTTGATGTCGATCTGGATATGACGGACGTGGTTGCCCTTGGTGCGGTAACGCTCGGAAAGCTTGAGATTGCGCTGCTTCACGGCCTCGGTCGGTTCCAGGCTGATGCCATCATCTGAGAACATGCTGATGATCATCGGCACCAACTCCGGGCAAGTTTCAGGGAGTTGTCGATAAGGCCGCGTGTGGCCTTGCTGCCGTTGATTGCTGGGTGATCCGGCGAGAGACCGGCGCGCAGAGCTTCACGGTGAAAATCTTCGCCGGCTTTCAGAAGGGTATCCAACGTCTCCACAGCGTCGAGCACGGCGGCGGCATAGGCCGCATAAACCGGCTGGAGTTGCTGATTGGCCGTCTGGACGTATTCGCGATGGAGGCTCTGGAAGGTGCCGCTCGTCTCGGTATCCTGATTGACGAGTTCGGCCAGATTGTCGGCTGCACCATCGATCTGTAACTGGCTGGGAATTGACCGAACCGTAACACCGGCCTCGGCATTGCTGCGGCTTAACCGCATATCGGAAAGCTCACGCGATGCTAGCGCTCTGGCGTTCCGAGTTGCTTCATAGGCCTGTCCCGCTTCAACAAGCTGGCGGGGCTTCTCTGGAAGGCGAAGAGCGCGGGTGAAGTATTCCGCGCCCTTCTGGTCTTTGCTGTTCCGGGTCATGTTGGGTGCCTTGTTTGCCATTGCTGACAAATCTATCACCCCGCATCGTCACGCCCCGTCACGCGTGACATAATCCCGGAATGCGACTTCAAGAGCCTCCTTGACAAGCTCCGGATCATCATCGTCCCATTCCTTCAGATGGCCGGTTTCGATGAGGAAATCTCTGACGGCTTCACCCGGAAGCGCGAGAGGGAATATCACATCACCACGGCGTTGACGGGCGCGACAATCACGCTGACGCTCTGCTGCCGTCCTGGGGCGTTCACTGCTGGTTCTCCTGGTCAATTCGCCCTCGCGTGGATAAGAACGCTCTCCGCTGCGGCAAGGGTGGCCTCAAGCACGGTCAAGCCAAACCGCCGACGAAGCGCCGGGATAATCGGGTGCGGCTTCTGGTCCGTCGGCGTGGTCGCCAGCCATTGAGCAGCTTCGACAACGCGGGGATTGATTTGCTCGGTCATACCGGTTCCTCCTGAACCTTGAATGATTGCAAATGGCCAGACGCCCACTTGGCAAATTCTGCGACCTGCGCAAGGTTTTTCATGTGCTTTTCAACCTGATCTGCGCGTAATGTCAGAGTGTAGAACTCTGCTTCAGCTTCCTTCTCCTCGTCACATGCATTTCGAAGTTCCATGAGTGTCAGTGTGTCTTGAATGCTTTCTTTCTCAATATCGACATAGCGCCCCAGCCAGTTGTTCTCACGTTCAAGACACTCGGAAGCGCTATCGAGATAGCTAATGATGAGAGCCAATACTTCGGTGTATGTTGCGAGTGGTTCGGTGCTCATGCTGTCTTCCTTTCTTGGAAGTTGGCAACGTTTCCGTCACCTTTACGATTTGGGATGTTGTAGATGACTTCCAGTGCCGCCTTACGGATCAGGTACGGCATTGCATCGATCACGTTTGACGGCTTGGCTTCTGCCCATGCGAAAAGATCAAGCTGGCTCATGCTGCCCTCGCTTCGCGTTTCCACTCTTCGATGTCACAGGGAAACAGGCATTCCTTCATCAGCCGATGAAGAGCCGTTTCAAAGTATGCTGACGGACAGCCGATCCTCTTGAGGAAGTCTTGCCCATCTGAAATGTTGGCTGGAGCATCGAAAGGAAGTTCCATTTCGTCTTCACGCGTAGACGCTAAACTTGAAACCTCGGAGCGGATTTCTCCTGTTTCTTTATCTAGGTCCTCGCCCTTTTCCTGCTCCTTATCCTTCTCCTTGCTTCGAAGCCCCTCGGAAGCCCCTTGCAAGGCCCTTTCGTATTCCTCGCATTCTGGGCGTCCAGAAAGGTGAAATTCCGTGCGATAGAGACGGTAAAAGTCCAATGAAATCGGGCAGATAGGGAGTAAGGCGATCTGCTTCGCAACCCCGGCAACCTTGTTATCCTTGGGGGTGAGGCGTGGGGCCACCTGAGAACGGATCATATCGTGTACCCAGACCAGTTCTGCCTCACTGTCATAAGAGGCTATTCCGGCATCAATGACCCTTTGAAGCCCCTTCGAAGCGCCTTCCAAGGGTATGCCAATATCCAGCGCCAAATACTCGATATTCAGCGGATAAATGCCGATCATCGTTGAGTGGTGACTGGTCGTGAGGTGATAGTAGACCGCGATTGCTTCCAGATCGCCGCGAAGCTTCTTCAGATCGGTTTTCCAGATTGTCGGCGGAATAGATGCAAATGATCTCATCGGCCATACCTTTGCTTGTAAACTCGGTCAGCGTGTTTGGAGCAAACCAGCGCAAGCCATTGCCAGAAACGATTGTGGAGTGAATGTAGCAAGCGCATCACGAACTCCTCCCGTAGCCATAGCCCGGCGAAACCCGAACGTGGGCTTGATGGATATCAGGGCGGCGGCGCTGAAGCCTCGCCAATTCATCTTTCGCTTTGCGGTAGCCGCTTCCGTCAAAACCAAGGTAACGAGGCCCGCCATAATCGGCGTGACTGTCGTCGGTGTCATAATTTGCCGAGAACGGTTCCGGCATTTCTATGCCGCGCTGCGTGACCTGTTCGGGCCAGCCAAGCGTCAGTTCATCGTCGCCGCTGTCGCAATGATCATGCGGCTCATCTTGAATGTCGCCGCCGTGCTCGTTCTCGTCCTCTAAATCGTCGTCTTCAAAATCGGGGTCGCCGTCCATCTGGTCGAGAAGCCGGATCATGTCTTCTATCCAGCTTTCCAGCATGAGCCGGTGAAAGCGTTTAACGGCGAGGCTGTTCATAACTCTACCTCCACTTCCAAGGCTTCCTTTGCCTTTGCTGCGATCATGTCCTGCTGAGATTTGATGCTGCCGAACATGACCGGCCAGCCATTGCTACGGCTGCGGGGCAGAATAACGGCCATGTATTCACCTTCCTGCCATTCGTCCAAAGCGTCGGCCACGCTCTGTGAAAGGTCGTTGAGTTGATCGACAGGCAGCTTGAGCTTGCATGGATCACTTAGCCCGCCTGACGCGAACCCGTACCTGTAGCCCCGGCTGGTGTCTGGAAAGACCATCGCATATTCCGGGCGGTCCTCATCAACAATGCTAGCCAGGGTGTCGGATAGCTCGCGGGCAAGACGCCTTGCCTTCACCCACGGGTTCTCTGTTGCCGGTCCCGGCAGTTCTGTGGTATTGCTCTGCATGTTCTTCTTTCCTGTTTGCGGGGCGAGGTGAACACAGCCCGGTTTTGAGGTTGCCGCCTCTGCCGGGCCTTTTGCTTTCTGGGTCATCCCTGACCTCCGATGTTGGCGCGAAGACCCAGCATTTCAGCGAGACGCATTACCGGCACTCTCTTCACACCTCCAACTGGAATAGTTGGAATATCGCCAGTACGGGCGGCTCGATAGGAAGCATCCCGTGATAACCCAAAGAACAGCTGCCCCGCTTCGATGATGGTTATTGTGGGCTTCGTAAGCGCTTCATCAATCGTCATTATTTTTCTCCATTTCGTGTGTATCGTGCACACAAAACTGAATTTACACAAAATTAACTTGACCGCAACTATTTTGTGCGCACTTTATGCACTTAATAGCGGAGATTATGATGGCGCGGCCAAAATTGGGCGAGAGTGAAACCGAGAGGCTTCACATCAAGATTACGAAGGATGAGTTGGAGGCAATCGATGATTGGCGCTACGAAAACCGTATACCGTCCCGATCTGAAGCAGTAAGGCGACTGGTACAGATTGGGTTGAGGCTGGATAGGCACTTCGACGCGCTCTTAGAAAACCTAAATGACTTACGTGCTTTAATGCCGCGAATGATCGATAACTTGGATAACGCGGTGAATGGGGTTGATGATGAGGCCTATTCGACCCAAGCGCTAACCGAAGTTCTCGTTGCCTTTATGAACCAAGCAGAAGGGCAAAAGCGAATGATCAACCTTCTGTATGGAGTTTTGGGCGAGGCCGCGACCCTCAAAGACGCAAAGACTACAGCGCAGGCGATCCAAGAGGCTGATGAGGTGGCCGACAAATATTATACGAGTGTCAAAGAGGTTCTTAAGCCGCTTGCTGAGAAGTGGAAGGAGAGCAAATGAAAGGCCACATCCGCGAACGCTCGCCCGGCAAGTGGGCAATCGTCCTTGACGTTCCTGATCCTGAAACAGGAAATCGCCGTCGCAAATGGCACACCTTTCATGGAACCAAACGACAAGCCCAGGTCGAATGTGCCCGGCTGATTTCCGAGCTTAA
Organism: Brucella sp. LJL56; assembly: GCF_054871705.1. Classification (NCBI taxonomy): domain Bacteria; kingdom Pseudomonadati; phylum Pseudomonadota; class Alphaproteobacteria; order Hyphomicrobiales; family Brucellaceae; genus Brucella; species Brucella sp. LJL56. The sequence continues at coordinate 303,896 of NZ_JBTXLQ010000003.1, read as the reverse complement.
TGGCGGCGTTTACATCGAGCCTGACAAAACCACGGTTTCGGAATTTTTGAAACGGTGGCTTGTTCACGTCAAGCCGAGCGTATCGAACAAGACCCATGAGCGCTATACCGAACTCTGCGAACTGAATATCAAGCCGCTGCTTGGCGATGTCATTTTGAATAAGCTCAAAACTGAGCGTATCGACAACGCGCTAGCAACGGCGCTCGTTTCCGGCCGCGTTGACGGCAAAGGCGGGCTTTCTCCAACTACTGTCCGGCATATTCGCCGGGTGCTTGTCATGGCGCTTGGTCAGGCTGTGACATGGGAATTGCTGCCGAGGAACCCGGCCACGACATCCAAGGCTCCGAAGCAGGTAAAAAAGCCAATGAAGGCTTTTGACGCCAACCAGACAGCAATGTTGTTGCAGGCCGTCGAAGGCAAGCGTCTGCATATCCCGGTGCTTCTTGCGGTAATGTGCGGAATGAGGCGTGGTGAAATTGCGGCACTGCGCTGGAAGCATGTCGATTTCGAAGGATCGCGGATATTCGTGATCGAGAGCGCCGAACAGACGAACAAAGAAACCCGTTACAAGGAGCCAAAATCCGGGAAGGGGCGCGTTGTCGATCTCCCGGCATCTGTGACCAAGGCTTTACAGACGCATCGGGCCAAACAGGCGGAAAATCTTTTGCTGCTCGGAATACGGCTGAACGATGACAACTTTATCGTTGCGGACCATGAAGGGAAACCGCTTCAGCCAAGATCACTGACCGACGCTTGGCAAGATTTGATCAAAGGCAATGCGGAACTGCCCCGCATCAGGTTTCACGATCTACGGCACACCCACGCCACGCAGTTGCTTGCCGCTGGCGTTCATCCGAAGATTGCCAGTGAACGCCTCGGCCACTCGACTATCGGCATCACGCTCGATCTGTATTCGCATGTCATGCCGGGCATGCAGGCTAATGCCGCAGCCCAGATTGACGCGATGATTACTCGTGCTGTAGGAAAGAAGGGAAAATAAAAAGGTAGCAAATGGGTAGCAAATCGCCATTCAACATTGCTACCGAATTAGAAATTAGGCAATAATATCAATTAGATGGAAGGGATGCATGCCCGGTGGCATGTCCGGACTTCAAATCCGGGAGGGGCCGATAGACGGTCTTTGGTGGGTTCGACTCCCATTCTCTTCCGCCAATCGGCTTTTCCAGCTTATCTCGAGCGTACGATGCCGAGCACATTGCGAACCACTTCACTTTGAAGCGGGCGCTGCTTCTCGATATTGAAATGGCCGATATCCTTCATGTCAGAGAAATCGCGATTGTCGAGACTTCCCCGGAAGCGCGGGCCGGCGGTCAGCGGCAGGCCCCAGCCATGCTGCTTGAAATAGAAGTTCACGACACGCCTGATATTGCCGGGCAGAGGGGCCGGCGCGGTTGCTGCAAAAGTGGCCATATAGGCGACCTGGATGCCTTTCTGCTCAAGGGCTGCTGCAATATCGATGATGGCATTGGCGCCGAGCGAATGGCCGATCAGAATGACGGGTGCGCGCGGATTTTTCCTCTGGTCGGCGAGTATCTTGTTCAGCACGAAACGCCAGGCCTGATGCCCCTCGACATGCGCATCCACTCCGTTGGCCTGCAATTGCTTGCCAATCTCGTCGATGCCTGTGGAGAAGACATCCCCGAAACCGCGCAGAAGATAGACATCGGCCTTTGGCGAGTTTCCGGAAGGCGTTTTGGGTGCTGCCTGTGCCGCGCTGCCATAGAGTGCAAGTGCAGCCCCGGCAAACAGCAGGCTGCGACGGGTCAGGGATTTCGAACGCAAACTATTCGGCTTTGAAATCATCTTCGATTACCTGTTGGAGCGCGTTCGAAAACTATGAAACGGCTTTAGAACGCGACACATCAAGACAGATATCTAGAGTGTCGGATTGTTTCAACCAAATCACTAGAGTTTGATTTTTGGAATGATACGCCCGGTCCGGCTGGCATATTCGTCATAAGATGCGCCGAATGCTGCGCGCATCATCGCCTCCTCGTGCTCGACCCGATAGAAATAAAGGATGCCAACGCCGACAAGTCCGGCAAGACCGGCAAACCAGTTCGGCAGCAGGCAGAATTGCGCAATCGCCCACAGCCAGAACGATACATACATCGGATGACGGACATATTTGTAGAGCCCGTCGGTTACCAGCTTGTGCTCGCGGCGGATCTCAAGCGAGACGGACCAGTTTTTGCCCAACTGTCGATGGCTTGCATAGAAAAGCCAAAGGAAAGCGATTTCGACAATCAGCCCAATCCAGGCCAGCCATGGCTGGAAAGCATAGTCGGCAAAAGCGGGAAAGCCGGTTGCGACATAGACGATCGGAATCAGCGACAGGCCGACGGTCGCCGCCCCCAGCGCCAGCCTGTCGGCAAGCGTTTTTGCATTGTTGGCAACCTTGATCTTGCGCGCACGCCGCTGGTGCGGAATGCGGATAACGACCCAGGCAACAAGCCCGATGCCCCAAACGATTGCGGCCAGTGTCGGTGTCATTCGGCAATAGTTTCCTTCGTTGGCAAGGCGCCGATTATTCGGTCGTCTGTCCGGTCTCTCAGCGAAATCGGCCCACAGCAAATCTGAAAGAAATCATACCAATAGGGCTTCGTATTTCCGAATACATATTGATAGTGCACGCGAAAAAGATTGCGCTTTACACGCTTGTAGATTTCCGGCTGCAGCATGTCCTTTATTCGCACAGTCTTTGTGACAGGAAAGGGCCGCTGCGGTTCGCGCTTCAGGCCCATTTCGGCCACAGGGTCGGTCTTGTAGAAATTGATGGCATCGGTCAGGCACTGGATTTCCACCCAGTCGATTTTGCCGTCGTCCACCAGCCGTTGCACGCCTTCGCGAAAATGCTTGCCAGCGGGGTGATAGCCTGCCTTGAGCGCGGTCGATCCAAGGGTGAGCACCGTCACTTTCGATGCGCGGCTGCTGAATGCCGGATCGATGGCAAGGCAGCGCGCTGCAACGTCCAGCATCAGCATGCCGCCGGTGCTATGGCCGATCAGAATGACCTCGTCATAATGTTTCGCGCTGATGCGTTCGACGATACCGGATGCAAAGCGCTGCATCAGGGCATCGGCGTCCTGCCGTCTTCCCCGAATGAAATTGAGCGAAAACGACCACAGATCCATCAGATGGTTGGTTGACCATCGCTTGCCCAGAACGGCGAGTGCTGCGGAAAAAACCGCCAGACCGACGAGCCAGCTCACAGCGCCCAGCCATTGCGCCGTCCACCGCGCCACCGCATATCCAATTGCTGCGAACAAGGCGAGCACGAGAAACGGGTAGAGGAAATAAAGCCCGAAGCGCCACGCCTTGGCAAAGAAGCGGAAGGCCGTGCCGGTTATGAAGAAATCGCCGAATGCCACAAGATATTTGGCCAGCCTGACAGGAAGGGGGCGCTCGAAATCCGCCAGCACTATTCTGTCCAGCACAAGAAAATTGAAGTCCGTTTCGGTGGCCCAACTGTCGTCGGCTGGAGCGGTTCTGATCGACACGGAGCCGATTTCGCAATCAGGCGATACGTTAACAGCGGAAACATCGGAACGGGCACCCCAAAGTGCCTCGAACCTCTTGATTTCTCTATTCAATCGTCCAAAAAACGCCTCTGGCGTTTTCGGGTCGTAGCCGCCAATGAAGAAGATAGCGCGTCGTCGAACCGGTTGCTTCATGAGCAAATCGTAATTTGGGGCTTTCGGGTTGTCGAGATCATTGCCGGTCATCCCCAAACAAATCTGTTTGAACTCCACGCTGGCCTATCTCATGTCGATCAGGCCGCGCCTTATTGCTTCACGGGTTGCCTCGGCGCGCGAGGACACGCTGAGCTTTTGATAGATGGCCTTCACATAGTCGCTGACTGTATGCTCCGATAGCCCAAGTTTGCGGGCGATTTCGCCGTTCCGGTGTCCGATGCCGATTTCCTTCAGCACTTCGGTTTCCCGGCGCGACAGATGGATGAATTCGCCGTCCGGCTCAACCGCTACCGGATGGGTGGATATCGCTTTCACGCGCGCGACCAGATTGAGCCTGGCGCGGATCGTGAGAATGAGAACGTCGAAGTCGATCGGCTTCGTGAGATAATCGTCGGCGCCTGCTTCCCTGCCGGTCAGCTCGTGGCTTCGGTCTGCAAGTGCGGTCAGAAACAGGAATGGCGTTCCGGCAAGGTCAGCGCGGGAGCTGCGAATCTGTTCCAGAAACTGCAGGCCGTTAGTTCCGGGCATCAATATATCGCAGATGATGATGTCGGGTGTCGTCGTGTCCAGCACGTGCAGCGCTTCGGTCGCGTTGGCTGCGCCGACGGCGTTGAAACCTGAAGTGCTCAGCTCATCGATCAGTTCTTCCAGAATATGCGTTTCGTCCTCGATGCAGAGGATGGTGGGCATGGGGAGGATTTCAGGCAGTCGCATGCTGGGCCACCTTTGGTAGAGTCAGAATGAACACCGTACCTTGTCCTTCAACCGAAGTGAAGACAAGCGTTCCGCCGTGCAACTCGGCCAAGGCACGCGACAGGCTGAGGCCAAGGCCGGTGCCTGCCATGTGCGATGCGTTGCTGGCGCGGAAAAAGCGCGTGAAGATGCGCTCGGTATCCTCCGTCGGTATGCCGATGCCGTAATCGCGGACGATGCATCGGAAGCCGTTCTCGTCTTCTTCCGTGGTCACTTCGATCGGTTTGTCGGCGGGCGAATATTTGGTGGCATTGCCAAGCAGGTTGACCAGAATCTGTTCGACCAGAATGCCGTCGCAATAACAGAAGGTCTCGCTGTCCCGAATGTCCATCACCAGTTCCAGCTCGGGATGCAGTTCCTGATGGTAGGTGCAGGTATTGCGGACCAGTTCCGAAAAATCGACCGGCTGCCGGTTGATCTGAAAACCGTTCTCATCAAGACGCTCCGCATTGGCCGTACTCTCCAGAAGCAGAATCAGGCGGCGGCTAGCGTTGCGCATCCGCTTGGCCTTGTCGATGATGATTTCGGGTGTGAACTCGTCGGCGCGACGAATGAAGCGCTGTGCGATGATATCGATGATCGATACGGGCGTACGGAACTGGTGAGACACCGTGGTGATGAAGCTCTTGTAAAGTTCCTTGGCTTTGCGTTCGTTTTCCAGCGCTTCGCGCAAGGCAGCGGTGCGGTCGGCGACGGTGTGTTCCAGTTGCTGCTTGTATTCCTGCAGCGCCTTGTTGGCGCGCTCGGCCTTGCGCATGTTGGAAAACACCTGCCATGACAGAATGCCCCCGGTGGCCATGATGCCCAGCACTGCGAACATGATGAGATAGATCGATTGCAATTGTTGGTCGCGCTGCGCGCCGCCGCGGTCGCGCTCCAGGATCATCGCATCATTGGCAACTTTGGTCAGTTCCTCGCGCATGGGAACGAGCGCTTCGTAAATGGCGATCGGGTCGAATTTTTCCGGCTCCGCGTCGATCATCGCCTCGATTTCGGGAAGCCGTTCGGCATTGCGCTGGATGGTTTGGGCGCCACCCGGAATGCCTGCGAAATATTTCTTCTGCGGGGCATCCGCCAGAAGCGCAAAGCGGCTGTAAAGAACGTCGAGACGGAGCGAGAGATCGGCTGTGTTGGTGTTGCCGCTTGGCAGTGTCAGTGCCGCTTCGCCCAGCCGCCCGGCGTCGCGTTCGGTCTGGGTGATGGCCCAAACCATGTTTTCGCCGACATAGGTTGCGAGCGATTTCTGGATGACGAGAAGCTGAATGAATGCATAAGCGAGCAGGGCTGCAAAACCCACCATGACCAGGCCGGAAAGAATATAACCCCGCTTGAGTCTCATTTCACCTCGATCTGCTTCAACTGCCATGCCCAGCGGTGATCATAGCGCGAATCGTTCAGTTCCTCATGCTGGTCGCGCGGGTAGACGATCCAGTATGGCCCCTTGTCACGCCGGTTCAACTCCTTGCCGTTCATCTTGTGCGCGACGAGAACATCGTATTTGTAGGCGTCTTCCAGCGGAATGCTAATGCTGTAATCATTGAGCGCGAGCACGGTGATCGAATGGTCGGCAGCCGCTTTTCCGTCGACTCCCACGGTCGCCAGCACGTCGCGCAACAGCACGCCGTCGAAATTCTGCGGCCCTTCGGTCCATGCGGTGTTCGTCTTCAACGTGTTCTGCGGCAGTTTTGTAAAGTCCTCGCCGGTCAGCACACGCGTGGTTCCGTTCGGAGCGACGATAGTCAGTGTGGTGGGCGGCGCAGCTTCAACCGCGCCGGTAAAATATGTGATTTGGCAGATGGCGAAAAACGCGATCAATGCCGGTAGCGCCAGAAGACGCCGGGAAGCGAACATCCAGTTTGCGCATGACACGTGGGGTATCTCCAGAAACGAACAGTTACGAATGCATCTAAGCTTAAACGGGAGGACGTGTGCAATTTCAAGGTTCTCTTGAGTTTGCAAAGCGAAATTACCCGCTGAAAGCTTCAATTCACACGTTACATTAAAAAATTTCGTTCCAATGCCAAATAAATATCAAACTGATTCACAAAATCTTTCAATCTCTACCGGCGTTTACAAGTGTTTTTCGGAAAGGAAGGCGTGTTTTTCTTTCTAACATACCCCCCTGAACAGGGGAATTGTTTTTCTCTGTTAGAGCGTTCACTTAATAACCGCCGGCCTGTTGGGGCTTAGGAGGCTGGCGCAAAATTGGGCGGGGGCTGCTTATCGACCGCGGGGAGTCGGGGTCGATAGGCAGCCAACCAGTCTGGATAGCGCGGAAGCGGCGATAACGGTTACTCTCGGAAAAGTTTCGAGCTACGAATAAACCGATCCTGCATTCATCGATTGCTTTCCGGATAAGAATGGCCGGCGGGCATCTGGTCGAGCCTAAGAACCTGCCGTTCGGGTTCCTCGATCAGAGCGAGCTTGCAACTCTTTCGCGTCCTTCATCTGGAGGGCGCGCTTTTTTTTGTCCTTCACTGAAAATGCAATTAGTTCCCTCGCCACGTTTGAGGAATGTTTGCGATTCTCAGGTGGCATGTCTTTGCATCTGTGGGTTGCAAGTACAGTGTGGAAGCGCTTCACGAAACCCCAATATTCCTCCCAAGAAATTGAGATTTTCATCTTTTGTTTCTGTAAGTCGCAATGTAAAAGCGGTGATGCGCATTCGCGTTGTCCAGTAAAAATCTATGCATTGCAGGCGGGTATCCGGGGGGATTCACATGACAGGCGTGTTGCGTCACAAATCCATATTGCTGATGACAACAGCGCTGGCCGGTTTATCTGCTGTATCGTCAGCGCAGGCGACATGCACAGAGGACGGGACGAGGGTGACCTGTTCGGGTACTTCGGATTCCAGCGCCCCCAGTTATTCGAATAGTGCCGACGATCTAAATGTCACCATAACAGTTGGCGCGGTTGTCGACGTGGATTCGAGCGTTGGCGGGACGGCAATGAGCCTTACTGGCAATAACGTCACAGTAACCAATCAAGGCGCAATCGATCCAGCCTTCCAGGGGCCAGTGAGTATTCCCTCTTCGGGGCTTGTTGTCGGTAATCCGGCAACGGCACCAGGCAATATATACTCGATCAACAATTATGGCACTCTGTCCGGTGTATCAGGAGCGTCGGTTGGTCTGGATGGCCTTGCGTTGTCGGTGCAAAACAGCGGCGTTTCCAATATTATCAATACCGGTACGATAGCGGTAAGGCCTGCCGCGATTGGGGGGCGGGGAACCCCCGATCCGGACGGCATTGCTGTTGTTGTCTATGGCGGTGGGCAGGTCAATTTCGAAAATTCCGGAAATATTACCGGACGTATTGGCTTTGGCTCATCGGTATCAGGCAACACATTCACAAATTCTGGAACCATAGCAGGCAGCGTATGGTTGGGAGCTGGCAGCAATAATCATTTCATCGCCACAACGGGTTCATCAGTCGGTTCGGGGGGCGGTTTTGCCTGGGCTGTAGGCCCTGGTCCGGGCACTGGAAATGTCGGTTTCGCCGCAACGGGTTATGTCGATGGCGGAGCCGGTGGGAACAATACATTGACCCTTCAGCAATCCGGCGGAACACCAGAAGGCGCAATCGACGTCAGCAAGTATATCAATTTCAATCTTCTCGACATTCGAAACGGAACCTGGAATCTTTCCGGAGCGTCAAGTGTCGCCAGTGCAGAAGTCGGTAATGGTGCCACCGTCAATCTCGGCAATTCGGGCGCCCTGGGTATAGGCACGGTTGTATTCGACGGCGGGCGGATGACGTCGCTGCGTCCATCGCTGACATTGGCCAACGATATAAGCCTCCAAAGAGGAGGGATAGCTGGCGGAGTGGAAGGGTTGGCGGTCTCCGGCGCATACGACTTAACCCTGAACGGCGCCATTTCAGGTGTTGGGTCGCTCGGCAAAAGCGGCTCCGGCACGCTCATGCTGAGCGGTGCCAATAGCTATACCGGTGGCACGAATCTTGGTGGTGGCAGGGTGGTTTTCGCCAATGGTGCCGCATTTGGATCGGGCATCATTCGTATCAGCGGCAATACAACGCTCGACAGTACCTCGGCCGCCAGCCTCTCAAACGCAATGAGCGTCGACAGTGCCACAACCCTTGATCTTCGCAGTTCCAATACGATGGCCCTGAGCGGTGTGATCTTCGGTGTTGGTGGCGTCTTAAAAAACGGTGCAGGAACACTCCTTCTAACCGGCGCCAACACCTATACCGGCGGCACGACGATCAATGCAGGCACGCTGGCGCTTGGTGCCGGTGGGTCGCTTGCAGGTACCGGAGCAGTGAGCCTTGTTGGTACAGGTACGAGTTTGGATATCAGCCAGGCCAGTTCGTCCCAAACGATCGGGGCGCTTGCCGGAACGGGAGGAACTCAGATCGCTCTGGGAGCGAACTCTCTAACATTTGGCGACAGCGCAAACACCGCATTCGGCGGAACAATCGGCGGCACTGGCGGAATCACGAAATCGGGGTGGGGTACGCAGACGCTCACCGGCACCAACACCTATACCGGCGGCACGACGATCAATGCTGGCACGCTGGCGCTTGGCGCTGGCGGGGCACTCGCGGCTGGCGGCTCTGTAAATCTGGGCAGCACGGGGGCCAGTTTTGATATTAGCGGGGCAGGCAGCAACCAGACCATAGGCTCTTTGAGCGGTGTTGCCGGAACATCCGTATCGCTTGCTCAATACGCCTTGACATTCGGCGATGCAACCAGCCGGACTTTCGACGGGGTGATCAGTGGCACGGGAGGTATCATCAAGCAAGGCAGCGGACAGCAGGTTTTCAACGGCATCAACACCTATCGCGGACTTACCAGTGTCGCGGCTGGCAGTCTCGTCATAGGAGATACTAGCGGAACGGCAGCATCGGTTGCGGGCGATGTTGTGGTTTACGCAGGCGCGACAATCGGCGGTCACGGCAGCATCGGTGGTAATCTGACGCTGGGCTCGGGAAGTCATTTGAGCCCCGGCGCAAGCATCGGCACATTTACGGTTGGCGGCAATCTCACAGTAGGGGTGGGCAGTCAACTTGATTTCGAGATCGGTGCGCCTGGCCCAAATTTCTCGACTTTTGGTCTGAGTGACAGTGTACGTGTCGAAGGCGACCTGACGATCAACAGTTCTATTCTTAATATCACCGATGGCGGCGGCATGGGGCCGGGTGTGTACAACCTGTTCACTTATGGAGGAGCATTAACCATCAGTAGCGGTGGGTTCAGCGCGCCTGTGGGAAGCAGTATCCAAGTTCTCACCGGTAACAAGCAGATCAATCTGATCAACATGGCCGGATTTCAGCTCAATTTCTGGAACGCAAACGGTTTAGCCAGCCCGACGCAGATGGGCGGTGGCAGTGGATCGTGGTCTGTCTTCGCCAATAATTGGACTGATTCTCAGGGCAGCGTGACCGGACCCATGACTCCGCAGCCGGGCTTTGCAATATTCGGCGGTGCACCCGGCGTCGTCAGGGTCGATAATACCGGTGGTGCGGTGAGTGCGCTTGGAATGCAGTTTGCCAGCGACGGTTATCGGCTCGATGGCGGTGCCCTGCTCCTCATCGGCAGCAGCGGAAATGCATCTGAAATTCGCGTAGGGGACGGTTCGGCTGCAAGCGCAAACTGGGCTGCAACCATCGATAACGTCATCGTCGGCATGGACGGCATCGCCAAAACCGGCGCGGGAACGCTCGTTCTCAATGCCTTCAATGCCTATAACGGCGGCACACGGATCAGTGCTGGCACACTTTCCGTATCGAACGACGGCAATCTTGGCTTTCCCATCAGTGGTCTCATCCTTGATGGCGGTACGCTGCGGATCACAGGGACCGGATTTTCGCAAACCGCCCGTAGCCTGACCATGACCGGCAATGGCGGCGGCTTCGACATTGCCGATGCGGCAGCACGCTTTACGGTCTCGCAGGCTCTTTCGGGCAGCGGCGCTCTGGTCAAATCGGGCGACGGCACATTGGTCCTGTCCGGCCCAAACAGCTATAGCGGCGGCACGCTCGTCAGCGGCGGCACCTTGCAGGGTGATACGGGAAGCTTGCAGGGCAATATTACCAACAATGCGCAGCTTGTGTTCGACCAGCAGAGCGACGGCACCTTCGCAGGCAATGTTTCGGGCAGCGGTACGTTTGTCAAAACGGGTGGCGGCACATTGGTCCTGTCGGGTGCGAACAGCTATAGCGGCGGAACGCTTGTCAGCGGCGGCATCTTGCAGGGCGATGCGGGAAGCCTTCAAGGCAACATCACCAATAATGCGCGGCTTGTCTTCGACCAGCAGGACGATGGTATATTTGCAGGCAGTCTTTCCGGCAGCGGAAGCCTTGTGAAGCAGGGTTCGGGCATGCTGGTTTTCAATGGCAACGGTGCGAGTTTTACCGGTTCCACCATCATTGAAAACGGTATGCTCAAGGTCGGCGATGCCGACCCATCGGCTGCGGTTCTGGGCGGCGATGTCACCATCAGGACGGGCGGTACGTTACGCGGGCACGGCGCAATTCTCGGATCGGTCACCAATGACGGTGTGCTGCGTCCCGGTGGTTCCATCGGAACGCTGACCATCGGCGGCAATCTGGTGCAGGATGCGAACAGCGTCCTTCTGATCGACACCACACCTACGGGAGAAGCCAGCAAGCTCGTCATCGGCGGTTCGGCGCAGCTTGCCGGTGGTCTTTCGATTATTGGCGAAAACGGCGGCTGGGCGCCGCAGACCAATTATACGATCCTGACTTCGGCGGGCGGTATCAGCGGAACATTTGCGTCAATCGACAGCAATCTGGCGTTTCTGACGCCGAGCCTGAATTACGGTGCGACGACGATCGATCTCCGTCTTGAGCGCAACGATGCCAGCTTTGCCAGCGTCGGCGAGACGCGAAACCAGAAAGCGGTGGCTTTTGCTGCCGACGGGCTGGGCAGCGGTGCAGTTTATAATGCGCTCGTCAGCCTGACTGCCGCTGAGGCACGCGCTGGTTTCGATGCTCTTTCGGGTGAAACCCACGCCAGCGTCAAGGGTGCGCTGATTGACGAAAACCGGTTTGCACGTGACGCCATCGGCGACCGCCTGCGCGCTTCGTTCGATGCAAATTGCAAGGCGGGCGATCCGGTATGGACCGGCAAAGGCAGCACGGGAGCCTACAGTCAGGCCTGCGCCAATACCGCCGAAACGGCCTTCTGGCTGCAGGGCTATGGTGCCTGGGGTTCCTATGATCGCGACGGCAATGCCGCCAAGCTCTCAACTTCCGCAGGCGGTGTTTTCATCGGTACCGACATGCCGGTCGGCAACTGGCGCACCGGGCTTCTGGCAGGCTATGGCCATTCTTCCTTCGATGCCGATGACCGTTTCTCAAGCGCATCCGTCGATACCTATACGCTCGGGGCCTATGCCGGAACCGTCGTCGAAAAGGTCGGCGCAGGTGATATCGGGCTTCGCTTTGGCACAACCCATAGCTGGTACAATATCGACACCGGACGCTCGGTTTCCTTCGCCGGTTTCAATGCGGCGGAAGAGGCTTCATACGACGCAAGGGCGCTGCAAATGTTCGGCGAGGCCGGTTACAAGATGCAGGCCGGTCGCACGAGCTTCGAGCCGTTTGCCAATCTGGCCTATGTCCGGCTCCATACCGATGGATATGATGAGGACGGTGTTGCCGGTCTTCACAGCGGCAGCGACAATGACGACGTCACCTATACGACGCTTGGCCTGAGAGCCGCGACAGACCTGACGCTTGGTGGTATCGCCTCGACATTGCATACAATGGTCGGCTGGCAGCATGCGGCCGGGGACACTACTCCCGTTGCAAATCATGCATTTACCGGTTCGGATGCCTTCAATGTAGCGGGTGTGCCGATTGCTGAGGATGTAGCCTTGATTGAAGCTGGTCTGAACTTCCAGTTCAGTGAAAACGCTTCGCTTGCAGCCGGTTACAAGGGTCAGTTCGGTGACGGAGCGGTGCGAAACGGCTTCAACGCTTCGTTCAACGTGAAGTTCTAGGCCCATAAAATTTGTGACGATTGTTGCTCATGGCAACGATCGTCACAAATGAAGATATGGCAATTACTTCTGTTCGGGTGCCGTTGTCTGAATGCTGGCAGTTGTTTGAGGCTTCTCCATCTTCGTGGAGGATTGGGCACTATGATAGGTGCAGTCTGCCATCGCCGCTGTAACCGACAGAGCGAGGACAGCGGTAGTCACGAATACGACTTTCATGTCTGTCTCCCTTCAGTTGGGATGTGGCATTGCAACGGCAAGTTTAGCAGAGCCTGACCGCCCTGTCGCATCACATCATCCCTAAAACGCCATACGCCATATTTTGGCCATGATTTCGCCGGGCGCTCGCCACAATTTCCGACGGGAAAATGCGCGCGTTCTGCCAGTAAAAACGTATTTGGCGCGAAAATCGCGCCAAATCATTGTTCTGCCTTGATTTGATTTTGGCCCGTTCAGGACGCGCAACGGCTCACCACTGCCCGCTTGCCGCCCATTGACAGGAACGAGATATGCAGCGACTGGCCGACAGGTGAAATGGTGATGTTTTCGTTCGACTGCTGGCCATTGGCGGTGCAGGATATGGCCACGGTAAAGGTACCTTCGTAATTGTTCATCCGCGTGACCGAACATTGGCTGTCGCGGCTGTCGAAACGCTCGCCGGAAATGGAAAACCGCTGGCCATCGGAACTGCACCAGTTACCGGTGATGGGTGTCGGATCGACTGGCGGTTTGGCAGGAGCGGCACTTGCCGACGGGCCGGGCGTCGTTTCGGAACACGCAGTCAATGCTGTAACAACGAGGGCGAGGGCAAGCAAACCGGGTTTCTGCAACAATCTTCTCCTTCATGCATCGGACAAGCCCCTCTTAAAAAAGAGATTCGGGCGATATCGCGACGGCGGGACGCCAGTCCACAATTTGCATGAAGAAAGGGCCGGATTGCTCCGGCCCTTTGACTCGGGACTAGAGAGAGGACGCCGGGTTATTCCCCCGGCGCCAGATGCGGGGCTTCGATCTTCGCGCCTGCATGCTTCAGCGGGCGTTCTCCGGAGAGCTTGCGGATCAGCACATAGAACACCGGTGTCATGAAGATACCGAAAGCCGTCACGCCGATCATGCCTGCAAAGACCGCGATGCCCATGGCCGAGCGCATTTCCGCACCGGCACCCGTTGATGTCACCAGAGGCACCACGCCCATGATGAAGGCCATCGAAGTCATCAGGATCGGGCGCAGACGCAACCGGCTTGCCTCGACTGCAGCCTGCACCACGCTGCGTCCGGATAGCTCCAGCTCGCGGGCGAATTCCACGATCAGGATCGCGTTCTTCGCCGATAGCCCCACAAGGACGATCAAGCCGATCTGGGTGAAGACGTTGTTGTCACCTCCCGTCAGCCAGACGCCGGTGAGCGCTGCCATGATCCCCATCGGCACGATCATGATGATCGAAAGCGGCAGGGCAAGGCTTTCATACTGTGCAGCCAGAACCAGATAGACGAGCAGCAGCGCCAGCGGGAAGACGAGGAAACCGGAACTGCCAGCCAGAATCTGCTGATAGGTCAAGTCGGTCCACTCGTAAGCGATGCCCGGAGGCAGGGTTTCTTCCGCGATCCGTTCGATGGCAGCCTGAGCCTGACCGGACGAGAAGCCGGGAGCCGGGTTGCCGTTGATATCGGCGGAAAGGAAGCCGTTATAACGGATGGCGCGTTCTGCACCCACGGTCTGCTCGACTTTCAGAAGAGCCGACAGCGGGATCATCTCGCCCGACTGCGAACGCACTTTCAGCTTGCCGATATCCTCGGCATGGCTGCGGTAATTCGCATCGGCCTGAATGCGCACGCTGTAGGTCCGTCCAAAGGCATTGAAGTCGTTGACATAGAGTGAACCCAGATAAATCTGCAGGGTTTCGAACACATCGGTCACGGCCACACCAAGCTGACGTGCCTTCGTGCGGTCGAGATCGGCATAAAGCTGCGGCACATTGATCTGGTAGCTCGAATAGAGACCAGCCAGTTCAGGTGTCTGATACGCCTTGGCGAGAAACGCCTTGGTCGCATCGTCAAGCGCTTTGAAGCCAAGCCCGTTGCGATCCTCAAGCTGGAGCTTGAAGCCGCCCGTCGTGCCGAGACCCTGAACGGGCGGTGGCGGGAACATGGCGATGAAAGCATCCTGAATGGCGCCGAACTGCTGGTTCAGGTCTGCCGTGATTGCATTGGCTGAAAGGTCCGGGGTTTTACGTTCCTCGAACGGCTTCAGCGTCACGAAAACGATGCCGGAGTTCGACGAGTTGGTGAAACCGTTGATCGACAGGCCGGGGAAGGCGATGGCATTGGCCACGCCCGGATGTTTGAGGGCAATGTTGCTCATGCGGCGGATCACATCTTCCGAACGGTCGAGCGTTGCCGCATCCGGCAATTGCGCGAAGCCGATGAGATATTGCTTGTCCTGTGCCGGAACGAAACCGCCGGGCACCGCACGGAACAGAACGAAGGTGACGCCAAGCAGCACGACATAGAGCCCCATGACCAGCGACTTGCGCGAGAGAATCCCGCCAACGCCGCGCCCATAGGCTTCCGAGCTTGCACCGAAGAAACGATTGAAGCCACGGAAGAACCAGCCGAACAGCCTGTCCATGATGCGGGTAAGCCGATCCTTCGGCGCATCGTGACCGCGCAGCAGCAGGGCTGCCAGAGCAGGCGAAAGCGTCAGCGAGTTGAAGGCGGAGATCACCGTCGAAATCGCGATGGTGAGAGCGAACTGGCGGTAGAACTGACCGGTCAGGCCGGTGATGAAGGCAAGCGGCACGAAGACCGCAACCAGCACCAGTGCAATGGCGATGATCGGCCCGGACACTTCCTGCATGGCACGATAGGTTGCCTCGACCGGCGACAGGCCCTGTTCGATGTTACGCTCGACATTTTCCACCACCACGATGGCGTCATCGACCACAATGCCGATGGCAAGCACGAGGCCGAAGAGGCTGAGTGCATTGATGGAGAAGCCGAACACATACATGACCGCAAAGGTGCCGACGATGGAAACGGGAACAGCGACCAGCGGAATGATGGAGGCGCGCCATGTCTGCAGGAACAGGATGACGACGATCACCACCAGCACGATGGCTTCGAGCAGGGTGTGAATGACCGACTCGATGGAGGCTTTCACAAAGGCCGTCGTGTCATAGACGATGTCGAAATCCACACCCTCCGGCATGGTCTTCTTCAGATCGGCCATGGCGGCGTGGACGTTCTCAGAAATCTCAAGTGCATTGGAGCCGGGGGCCTGGAACACGCCCATGCCCACAGCCTGCTTGTTGTCGAGCAGCGAGCGCAGGGAATAATCGGCAGCCCCCATTTCAACGCGCGCAACATCGCCCAGCCGGGTGATTTCACCTTCGCTGCCCGATTTTACAACGATATTGGCAAATTCTTCCGGTGACTGGAGACGGCCTTGCGCATTGACGGAAAGCTGGAGGTCCAGACCCGAAACGGATGGCGATGCGCCGATGACACCGGCAGCGGCCTGAACATTCTGCTGGCGGATGGCATTGGCGATGTCGCTTGCGGAAAGTCCGCGCTCGGCTGCCTTCTGCGGGTCAATCCAGACACGCATCGAATAATCGCCACCGCCGAAAATCTGCACCTGACCGACACCCGGAACACGGGCAATCCGGTCCTTGACGTTCAGAACGGCATAGTTGCGCAGATAGTTCACGTCATATCGCCCATCGGGCGAAATAAGGTGAACGACAAGTGTGAGGTCGGGCGAGCTTTTGGCAGTTGTAACGCCAAGGGTGCGCACTTCTTCCGGCAGGCGTGGTTCGGCCTGTGAAATACGGTTCTGCACGAGCTGCTGGGCCTGATCGGGATCGGTGCCAAGCGCGAAGGTGACGGTCAGCGTCATGACGCCATCGGCGGTCGCCTGACTCTGCATATAAAGCATGCCCTCGACGCCGTTGATCTGTTCTTCAAGCGGCGTTGCGACTGTTTCGGAAATAACGGCCGGGTTGGCGCCTGGGTATTGTGCGCGAACCACAATTTGTGGCGGCACGACTTCCGGATATTCCGAGATCGGCAGACCTGTCATGCCGATCAGACCGGCAACGAAGATCAGAACTGACAGAACGCCAGCGAAGACCGGGCGGTCGACGAAAAAGCGTGAAAAGTTCATCTGTTTATCCCCCTTAAGCGGGAAGGCAAAGACTCTCCTGACCCGCGGGAACGTGCGTTCTCGCGGGTTGATGAGGCTGAGTTCTTGCGTCTAGCGCGCGCCGTAAGACGCGCCGTTTCAACTAATTCTTGGCAAGTGTTTCGGTGACAGGCTGCGGTACGACGACCACGCCCGGACGAATGCGCTGCAGGCCGTTGACGACGATATTCTCGCCGGGCTTCAACCCGCTTTCGACAATGCGCAGGCCGTCATAATTGCGACCGAGAACCACCTGCCGGTATTCAACCTTGTTATCCGCGCCGACGACGAAGACGAATTTCTTGTCTTGATCGGAAGAAATCGCCCGGTCGCTCACCACCAGTTTTTCATCCGGTTCCGGCTCGCCGAAACGAATGCGGACAAACTGGCCCGGTATGAGCCTTCCATCCGGATTGTCGATTGCCGCGCGAACGCGGATCGTTCCGGTCGTGGCATCGACTTCATTGTTGATGAGCTGTATATGGCCGGAAATCGGGGTGCCTTCATCGGAAGCGGTGCCGATCTGGACGGGAATGCGCTCGATGGCACTTCCGCCGGGTGAGGCGGCAAGCTTGGCAAGCGCCTTGGTGACGACTTCCTCATTGGCGCTGAAGCTTGCATAGATCGGATCGACCGAAACAAGCGTGGTCAGGACCGGCGAGGCGGAACTTGCGGCAACCAGATTGCCCGCCGTGACTTCCAACCGTCCGACGCGACCGGAAATCGGCGCGCGCACTTCCGTATATTGAAGGTCAAGCTCGGATGAACGAAGTGCTGCCTTGGCGGAACGCAGGCTTGCCTGCGCCTCGTCATAGGCGCTGGAGCGCTGGTCGAGGCCGCTCTGGGCAATGGTGCGGGTGGTCACGAGCTGACGCCCGCGTTCCAGTTCCGTTTTGGCCAGCGCAACGCGGGCTTCTTCGGCTGAAACCTGCGCTTTCGCCTTTTCGACTGCCGCCGCATAGGGCTCCGGATCGATGGTGACGAGCAGGTCGCCCTGCTTTACCAGTGCACCTTCGCGGAAATGAGCTTTCAGGATAGCGCCGCCGACGCGCGGGCGAATTTCAACCCGGTCAATCGCTTCCAGACGACCGGAAAATTCTTCCCAGCTCACGATGCGTCGCGATTCCGCCTTGGCGACCGAAACCGGTACGGCAGGTGGTGGAGCGGAAATATCGGTTGCGGCGTCGGCCTTGAGGTGAGGAACACCAAAGAGAATGGCGCCGCCGCCGGCTGCAGACAATAGGATACTCAGGCCGGCGCCCCAGAGGGCCCGGCGGGCTGTGATCGATGTCATTGTTGTATCTCCTAGAGCATAATCCGACCGGAGTGGAACGAGGATCGGTCAGATTATGCTTTCAATAAAGGAGGTTAGAGCTCCGCTCTAACCGGTGGGGGCCGGTCTCAATGTGAGCATCAGATCAAAGCTTGGGAGGACTTCAAAACTGATGTTATGCTGCGATTGGCTTTGCTCCTGCCTGCCGGAAGAAATCGGCAAACAGGTCGATAAGTTTATGTTCCTGTGGCGACCAGTCGGTGCCCGCCACCTTGTTTTCGGGTATCCAGCCGGCTTTTCCGGGCAGGACATGAGACTGAACCTTCACGCCCGCCTGACGGAGACGCTCGGCATAGGCTTGCGTTTCATCGCGCATCGGACATTGGGCGCTGGTGACAAGCAAAGTGGGTGCCAGGCCAGCAAGACGCGTACACAAGGCAGGCGCAGCATAGGGGTGGGTGAAACCCGCACACTCGCCCAGATAATGCTGCCAGCCATCCGACATCGTCTGAACGGCGCTTTCCGGGCAATATTTGCGGAAAGACGCCGTGGCGAGGCAGGGGTCTAGCATGGGCGAAAGCAGTATCTGACCCTTGAGATCGGTCAGATATTGATCGCGCGCCATGAGGGCCACGCCGGCAGCAATATTACCGCCCGCCTCTTCACCGGCGACGAACAGCATCGACTTCTTGTGCGCAAATTCAGGGCAACGCTCGCGCATCGAAGTCAAAATGGAGTAGGCTATCTCAAGCGCCGCCGGGAACGGGTTGAGGCAGGCCGACGAATATTCCGGCGATACGACCACCGCACCTGCCTCGGCAAGTGTTTCGGCAACGCGTTCGCAAGCGCCAAGGCAATTGACCGAGAAAGCCCCACCGTGAAGGTGCAACACCACCGGCGGAGGAGAGAGCAATTTGGCACCCTTATAAATGCGCGCCGTGCAGTTGGTGTTACCCGCCTGCATTGTCTCTACACTAAACTTCTCGCACATCTTTCTTGGCCTTCATGTATAGCGGCAAACCGCCATGGTCAGATATTAGCATTGTCTATAGGCTGGAATAGTCCCCTATAATTGGTTACACTGTCCAGAATCTCGAACAATGACGGCTTTTTGATAATGGACCAGCTCTCGGCCATGCGCGCTTTTCTCCGGGTTGTTGAAACCGGGAACTTCACGCGCGCCTCCGCCTCGCTCAATATGCCCAAGGCAACGATCAGCAATCTCATCCAGG
This sequence comes from Brucella sp. LJL56, assembly GCF_054871705.1. Taxonomy (NCBI): domain Bacteria; kingdom Pseudomonadati; phylum Pseudomonadota; class Alphaproteobacteria; order Hyphomicrobiales; family Brucellaceae; genus Brucella; species Brucella sp. LJL56. Next base: position 284,751 of record NZ_JBTXLQ010000003.1, on the reverse strand, counting down.
GATTGGAAGCCCATCTGCGTACAAAACTCCTCAATCGTACGACCCGCCGTGTTCTCGTAACACCGGACGGCGCGCTTTACTATGAGCGTGCAGCACGATTGCTGGCCGATCTCGCGGAACTTGACGGCAGCCTGTCGAGTGCCCAGACCTTGCCGAAAGGTCGCCTGCGCGTTGAAATGGCGAGCGCGGTCGCCAATCTCATCATCATTCCGGCGCTGATCGAGTTTCACCAGCGTTATCCCGATATCCAGATTGACCTCGGCGTATCGGACCGGCCTGTCGATTATGTGGCGGAAAATGTCGATTGCGCCATTCGTATCGGTGAGTTGACCGACCAGTCGCTGATTGCGCGCCGCATCGGCGACATGCATTTCACTGCCTGCGCTTCCGCCGAATATCTCGACCGCTGTTCCACGCCGCTCCATCCTTCCGATCTCGGCAGGAACAGCACGGTGGTCGGTTATTTCCGGCCCTCGACGGGCCAGCAGATGCCGTTCCGCTTCAAAAAGGGGACGGAGGAAATCGAGGTCAACGGGCGCTATGTCGTGGCGGCGAACGAATCGACCACCTATCTCGCCGCCGCGCGGGCAGGGCTCGGTGTGGTGCAGGCGCCTTTGTTCATGGTGCGCGAGGATCTTGCAAACGGCACGTTGCGCCCTGTCCTGCAGGAATGGGAAATCGAGCCGATGCCGATCTATCTGGTCTATCCACCCAATCGGCACCTCAGCAACCGCCTGCGCGTCTTTGCCGACTGGGTGGTCAAGACGGTCGCAAGGTCTCAACTCAATGGAAATTAGCGCGCGCAGCGCCGCTTGTTGAGCCGGACCTTGATCCTGTCGGGAGAGGTATTTTTCGCCTTGTGGTCTGACGAGACGATGTGCGCACGCACAGTGCAGTCGCCGGCCAGAACCTCGAAATTATTGGAGCGGATATACATCACCGTATTGATCGGCTGGTCGGGCATTTTCTGCGCGACCGCATTGACGACAGCGGTGACTTCCTTCGCCCGTTGCTTCGAACTGCCATTGCTGGCAGCGAACGCCGGGCTGAACGCGGATGAGAATGCGAGTATGCCCGCAAGTAGAAAAGCAGCGTTAGCTTTCTTCATTGGCATGGCCTCCGATTGAGCTGGAATTGAATGGACCAACATAGGCCCCAATTGCGTCAATACCAGTACCGGAAGGCCGTTTTACCCACTCTTTGTCTCGTTTATGCCGTTTGCGATGCGTTTTACCGTGGTTGCAATCAGTAGCAGGCAGAGGAGCGGCTGCAGCCAGAAAATCCAGTCCGGGAGGCCGCCATCAATGGCGATCCAGGCGCCGAGCACGCCGAATATCACGGCGCGGTCGCTCTTGCCCATCGGTCCGTCATAGCGACGGCTCGCACCCACGGACGCACCGGCAACGCCTGCAAACTCCGTCAGGGTGGCCAGCAGTATAATCGCAAAAATCCAGGGCGCTGACAAAGGTGCGATGATCGCAAAGGGTGCGTACAGCGCGGCATCGGAGACGACATCGCCAATCTCGTTGAGATAGGCACCGAGCGTCGATTTCTGCCCGTGTTCGCGCGCCAGCATCCCATCGACGGCATTGAGCGCCATGCGCAGGAAGAGCCAGATCGGGACGAGGGCAAACCATGCCGCATTTCCGCTCCACGTCAGAAAAGCGCCAAGTATGATTGAGACGAGCGCGGCGGAGACTGTAACCTGATTGGCCGTTACACCGCCTGCCGCAAGTCGCACGACAAGAGGTCTCAGTAAATTCTGGAAACGCGACTTGAGTTGATAAACCGACATCAAGAATCTCTTGGGAAACGAAGAATAAGTATTGAACAGCTATTTGCGGTTCGCTCCAGCTCGTTTATTCAAACATTGTGTTTCACTCAATAGAAATTGGGGGCAATCGGCCCGTGAGGAAACAGGTGGAGAGGGGATGGCATGAACGAGCACGCAGTAAAACCGCATCGCGCCGCGCAGGAAAGCCAGTTCGTCACCCATGACGGCACCTCGCTGTTCTACCGTTTCTGGCCATCACTCTCCGACAAGCCGAAAGGCGTCATCGTCCTGCTGCATCGTGGCCATGAGCATAGCGGACGCGTCGCACATCTCGTCGACGAGCTGGGGCTGGATGACTATGCCTTCTATGCATGGGATGCGCGCGGTCACGGCCAGTCGCCGGGCGTGCGTGGCTTCTCGCCCTCATTTGGTGCGTCGATCCGTGACCTGGATAGTTTCGTAACCCATATCCGGCAGGAAACCGGCACCGCCATCGAGGACGTGGCAATCATCGCGCAGAGTGTTGGCGCGGTGCTGGCCGCTGCCTGGGTGCATGATTATGCACCTCATATCCGTGCACTGGTGCTGGCTTCACCTGCCTTTGACATCAAGCTCTATGTGCCATTCGCCAAGGAGGGCATCGGCCTGTGGCAGAAGCTGAAGGGCACGTTCTACGTCAATTCCTACGTCAAACCACAGTTTTTGACTCATGATCCGGAACGCATCGAATCTTATCGCACCGATCCGCTGATCACACGGCCCATCGCGTCTCACATCCTGCTGCAACTCTACGAGACGGCAAAGCGCGTGGTGGACGATGCGCGGGCGATCACCGTTCCGACGCAACTGCTCATTTCCGGCAGCGATTTTGTCGTGCGTCCTGCGCCGCAACATCGCTTCTTTGAAAATCTCGGCAGCCGCATCAAGGAGCGGCATGTTCTGAAAGGGTTCTACCACGACACGCTGGGCGAACGGGACCGCAAACCGGCAATCAAACACATCCACGATTTCATCGAGGCCCGTTTTGCCGAAAAGCCGCAGCGCGCCGATCTGACGGATGCGCATATTGCAGGCCACACGCGCGACGAGGCAGACCGGTTGTCGAGCCCGCTGCCGCTTCTGACCGCGCAGGGGCTTTACTGGGCGTCGACACGCGCTTCGATAGCCTTCGGTGCGTTGTTTTCGGAAGGGTTGAAAGTCGGCAAGCGTACGGGATTCGATTCCGGTTCCACGCTCGATTATGTCTATGAGAATGAAGCGCGGGGCCTCGGGCCGGGCGGCAAGCTCATCGACAAGCAGTTTCTGGAAGCCATCGGCTGGCGTGGCATCCGCCAGCGCAAGGTGCATCTGGAAGAGCTGATCGGTGCGGCGATCAAGCGCCTCAAAAGCGAGGGCCGCTCGACCAATATTCTCGACATTGCCTGCGGCCACGGCCGCTATGTCATCGATGCGGTGGTGCGTGCGGACGAAATGCCGGACAGCATTCACCTGCGCGATTATTCGCCGATCAATGTGCTGGCGGGCAACAAGCTCATCAGGGATCGCGGGCTGGAAGCCATTGCTCATATGGAAGAGGGCGATGCTTTCAACGAGGAAAGCCTTGCAGCGGTCACGCCACAGCCGGACCTCGCCATCGTGTCCGGTCTTTACGAACTTTTCCCCGATAATGCGTTGATCAATCGTTCGCTATCGGGGCTTGCCCGCGTGCAGAAGCCCGGCTCATTGCTGATCTACACCAACCAGCCATGGCATCCGCAGCTCGAAATGATCGCGCGGGCGCTGACGTCGCATCGTGGCGGCGAGGCATGGGTCATGCGCCGCCGCACGCAGGGCGAAATGGACCAGCTTGTCGAGAAGGCAGGCTATCGTAAGATCGAACAGCGCGTCGATCAGTGGGGCATTTTTTCCGTATCGATTGCAGAACGCGTTGGAGACGGCGAAGCGTGACCACGCAATTAACGGAAGTGGATGGATCTTCACGGTGGTCAGTGATCCGCCGCGCGGTCCTTTGGCTTCTGTTTCTCGCACCCTTCTTCTACCTGACCTACGGTACGGCCAACTGGCTCGCATCGCAGCAAGGTCATGTGCCGAACCTTGCTTTCGGATGGGAAAGCCAAGTTCCGTTTATCGCGTGGAGCATCGTTCCCTATTGGTCGGTCAATCTGTTTTACGCAATTGCGCTGTTCGTCAATGACAGCCCCGAACAGGTCGACCGGCTGGCAAAGCGCTATCTCACCGCGCAGATTATCGCTGTTCTCTGCTTCGTCGCCTTTCCGCTGACCGCAACCTTCGTAAAACCCGCGACAGCCGGTCTACCCGGTTTCATGTTCGATGTGCTTGGCGGCTTCGACAAACCCTTCAATCAGGCGCCCTCGCTGCATATTGCGCTCTTGATTATCATCTGGGATCAGATGCGCCGCGTGATGGGCGATGCCATGCGCGTGGTCTGGCATGTCTGGTGTCTGCTGATCGGTCTGTCGGTGCTGACCACCTATCAGCACCACGCGGTCGATATTCCGGCAGGCGCTTTGCTCGGCCTGTTTGCCTTGTGGCTTTTTCCACGCAATGGCCCTTCGCCTCTGGCAGAGTTTCGGTTCACATCAGACCCCAAAGCCAAAAGGATCGGGTTTTACTATCTGGCAGGTGCGATCCTGTTTCTTGTGCTCGCCATCCACGGCCTGACCGTCACTGGTTATGCGGTTTTCTGGCTATGGCCTGCAACCGCACTGGCCATCGTGGCTCTTGGCTATTTCGGTGCAGGTGCTGACATTTTCCAGAAGCAGACAGATGGATCGGTCAGTCTTGCAAGCCGCTGGCTGCTTTGGCCTTACCGGCTTTTTGCCCGGCTGAATGTGCGGTTCTGGACACGCAAGCTGCCGCCGCATGTCGAGCTTGCCGACGGAGTGTTTCTCGGGCGGTTTCCAAAAACCGCAGAACTGTCATCCTTTGCGGCCGTCATCGATCTCGCCGCAGAAATGGTGCCGCCATCCCATTCTATCGAATGGAAAAGTTTCGGCACGATTGATCTGATCGCGCCGTCATCCGAAAAAGTGCAACTGGCCTCCGATGCCGTTGAAGCAGCACGCCACAACGGCTCGGTTCTTGTCTGCTGCGCGCTTGGTTTTCAACGCAGCGCAACAGTTGCGGTCGCGTGGCTCGTCTCTACCGGCCGTGCCGCCAGTGCGCGGGAAGCCGAAGCGCTGATCCGTGCCAGGGGCTGGCCGGTCCATCTGCATCGGGCCGGGGGACTGGCATGAATATGCCTGCAACCTCCATGGCAATTGTTCTGCGCCGCAATGGCTTTCTCGGCATTGCTTTCGCAGTCGTTCTTCTTGCGGTCGCCCCCTTCATGCGCCCGGCGCATGATCTGGCTTTCTGGTTGATCTGGCCGTTGCTGCTGGCAAGCGCATTGATCGTGCTGGGTATCGCTGCGCATCTTCTGTTCGATGCTGCGCTCTTCAGGTTGATCGCCAGTTCCGGCGAAACGGGCTTGGCTGAAGTGGACCATATTCTTGAGCGCATGGGCCTGCGTTCCAATGACGGCGCCGTCCGTCCGCTTGCGGCAAGGATTGAAGGCTCGCGACGGATCATGGGGCGTCAGCGTTTCTTCATGGGGCTTGGTATTGTGCTTTTCATTCTGTTGGCCACAGTGCCATTGGGTCAGGGGCTGTGACATGCGGGAACTGATCCGCCATCAGGTGCAATCGATTTTCGGCTCGCTTCTGGCAATCCTGTCGCGTGGGATTACCGGTGTACGGCCAATCTGGAGTGGCACCGGGCCATCGCGCAATCAGCGCATCTATTTTGCCAACCACACCAGCCATGGCGATTTTATCCTGCTTTCCTCCTGCCTCGATCAGGAGGAACGTGCGCGCACCCGCGCTGTTGCCGGTGCGGATTACTGGCGGGGAAACCGCGTGCGCCAGTTCATGGCGGAAGTTCTGCTGCGCACCGTCCTTGTGGAACGCAACTGGGTAGAACGCACGCAAGACCCGATGGAAGTGATGCTGAAAGCTTTGGCCGATGGTCATTCGCTCATCATCTTTCCCGAAGGCACGCGCAACATGACCGATGAAGCGCTGCTGCGCTTTCGTTCCGGCATCTACAATCTGGCGTTGGCGCGCCCTGATGTCGAGCTGGTGCCGTGCTGGATTGAAAACATGTCTCGCGTGCTGCCCAAGGGCGCCATGTTGCCGGTGCCGCTTCTGTGCCGGGTCATTTTCGGTGCGCCGGTGCAGCTTGGCGACGGCGAGGACCGCAAGGAATTTCTCGCCCGCGCCCGCCAGAGCCTTCTCGATATTCAGCCCCATAACGGTAAACTCCCATGAGTGAAACGACCCGATTATTCCTTGGCCTCATGGGCGTTCTGATAACGGCAAGCGCCGTTGCCGGTATTCTTTCATGGCGCGCACCGAAGCCGCTTTCGTCCACGCTGGTCAATCTCAATGCCCGCATCAAGGCATGGTGGATCATGGTCGGGGCCATGTGCATTGCCTTCCTGTTCGGCAAGGGCGGCGTGATCGTGCTGTTTGCGCTGATCTCGTTTGCTGCGTTGCGTGAATATGCAACGCTGACGCAAACACGCCGCGCCGACCATCGCGTGCTGCTCGGCATGTTCCTGCTGGTCATTCCGGTGCAATATTATCTGATCTGGATTGACTGGTACGGGCTCTATTCCATCTTCATCCCGGTTTATTGCTTCCTCGCCATGCCGGTTCTGACAGCACTTTCCGGTGACACGTCGCGCTTTCTGGAACGCATCAGCGAGCAGCAATGGGGCATCATGCTCTCGGTCTATTGTATCAGTCATGTGCCCGCGCTGATGACGCTGGATATTCCCGGTTTCGATGGCAAGAAGCTGCTTCTGATCGCGTTTCTGGTGGCGACCGTTCAGGGCAGCGATGTGTTGCAGTATATTTTCGGCAAACTGTTCGGCAAACATCGCATCGCGCCCAGCATATCGCCGTCGAAGACCTGGGAGGGGTTTGTCGGCGGGGTTGCCGCAGCGTCTCTTTTGGGAGCAGGGCTTGCCTGGCTGACGCCGTTTTCGCCGGTTCAGGCGGGCGCACTTGCTGCGACTTCCTGCATCATGGGCTTCTTCGGCGGGCTGGTTGCTTCCGCCATCAAGCGTGATCGCGGCGTGAAGGACTGGGGCCACATGATTGAGGGACATGGCGGGATGCTTGACCGCGCCGACAGCCTCGTTTTTTCGGCGCCTGTCTTCTTTCACATCGTGCGGTATTTCTGGACGTGAGACAGCAGCGCTAAACCCTGTCGGCCGTGCGGGCCGGTTCTTCCTTGTCGATCAGATGGGAAGGGGCTGCGAATTGCAGCAGCTTGTTCTTGTTCGTGATCTTGATTGCGGAGGCCTGCACACTGACGCCATGGGAACCGAGTGTCGCAAAATTGCGTGACAGGTTCTCCGGCGTCATGCCAAGATAGGCGGCCAGCGTTCGTTTTTCATAGGGGATCATCACGACCTCCGCGCCGTTGTTCAACAGCGATTCCTTGACGATCCAGTTGGCGAGGCGCTGCACACTGCTTCGAAGCTTCTGTGCCTTCAATTCCTTGACCAGACGGCGATAGGAGCGTGCGGTTTCAAAAACGACGGCGCGCATGAAGCCGACATCCTCGCTCATCAAATCCCGGACAAGGCTGGAGGGCACCATTAGCACGCGGGTCGGCGTCAGTGTCTGCGCGGTCTGCAGGCACACATCGTCATTGAGCACGGCTGCGAGAATGAAGATGTCGTCGTTGCGCAATATCTCCAGTGCCGTTTCGCCGTCATCCGATTTCGCCGACATCAGCACAAGGCCATCAAGGATCGCGAACAGAAAATCGGCAGGCTCGTCTTCCTTGATCAAGGTCGTTCGCGGCGGAAATGACTGCACGAAGCTCGGACGCATGATCCGCTCGAATGTGGCATCTGCCATATCCATGAAAAGCGGCAGATTTCTCAGCGCGTCGATATCTTCCTTCCGCATTAAACCTCACTCTTAGGGTCAAGTTTTTGTTGGCCTATTATGCTTGATTAATATCAATCAGGCAATGCGTATTAATCAATACTTAGGGCAAACTAAATCTATTTTTGTCGTTAACTCACGAATATCTTAAATTCAACTTGAATAGTCAGACGATATTGATCTTAATCAATGTATTCATCTGAAAGTCGACGCATAAGTGCAAACGAAACCTTCCATGGTATTCAATTCGGAGTACGCCTATGCAACAAGTCGCAGGGGAAAATCCCAGGGCGCAGACTACCGCGCTGGCGATGAGTACGACCGCATTCACAGTCTGTTTTGCGGTCTGGACCATCTTCGCAATCATCGGCATTGAAATTCGATCCGAGCTTGGCTTAAGCGAAACCCAGTTCGGTCTGCTCGTCGGTACGCCTATTCTGACCGGGTCGCTGATCCGTGTCATCCTGGGCATCTGGGCGGATCGCTATGGTGGCCGCGCCATCTTTACGCTCACAATGCTGGTCTCGGCGGTCGCCACTTACCTTCTGACCTACGCCACCACCTATCCGCAAATGCTGATTGCAGCGCTTGGCGTCGGCGTGGCGGGCGGGTCGTTCTCGGTCGGTGTTGCCTATGTCTCGCGCTGGTACCCACCCGAGAAGCAGGGCGTTGCGCTCGGCATTTTCGGCGCGGGCAACGTTGGTGCAGCGGTAACGAAGTTTTTTGCGCCAATGGTCATGGTCGCGCTTGGATGGCATGCAGTTGCCGAAATCTGGGCGGCTGCGATGGTCATCATGGCGCTGATCTTCTATTTCACCACGAGCGACGATCCCGTTCTGGTTGAGCGTCGGCGCAAGGGCGAAAAACCGACAAGCACGCTGATGGAGCTGGAGCCGCTCAAGAACGTGCAGGTCTGGCGTTTCTCGCTTTACTATTTCTTCGTCTTCGGCGCTTTCGTGGCGCTCGCGCTGTGGCTGCCGCAATATCTGATCCATGTCTATAGCGTCGATATTCGCCTCGCAGGCATCATCGCAGCGTTCTTCTCTGTCCCGGCCAGCCTTTTCCGCGCCTATGGTGGGCATCTTTCGGATGTCTATGGCGCGCGCCGGGTCATGTACTGGACCTTCGCCGTCTCGCTGGTCGCGACATTCATACTGTCCTATCCGCCGACGGATTATGTCATCCAGAGTGATAATGGCCCACTGGCCTTCCACGCGGAAATGGGTGTGATCGGCTTCACCATCACCGTCTTCATCCTCGGCTTCTTCATGGCCTTGGGCAAGGCAGCCGTCTTCAAGCACATTCCGGTCTACTATCCGGGCAATGTCGGCTCCGTCGGCGGTCTGGTGGGGATGATCGGCGGTCTTGGCGGCTTCATTCTGCCGATCCTGTTCGGCGTGCTGCTGGATCAGACCGGCCTTTGGACGAGCTGCTTCATGCTGCTCTTCGTCATCGTCGCGGTCTCCTTTGCCTGGATGCATGTCTCGATCCGCCAGATGGAGCGTGCAGCCGAAGGCAAGGCCACGGAAGAGCTTCCGCCCTTTGCCGAACTGCAAGGGCTCAAGAAGGCCGAAGTCAAACCTGCAAAGGGCGATTCCGTCCTGACCGACTGGCGTCCGGACGATCCGACCTTCTGGGAACAGAAGGGAAGGAGGATCGCCAAGCGCAACCTGTGGCTTTCGATCCCGGCACTTCTCCTGTCTTTCGCCATCTGGCAGGTCTGGTCCGTGGTGGTGGCGAAGCTGCCGCTGGTCGGCTACCAGTTCACGACCGACCAGCTCTTCTGGCTGGCGGCGCTCCCCGGCATTTCGGGCGCGACCTTCCGCATCTTCTATTCCTTCATGGTGCCGATCTTCGGCGGTCGCCTGTGGACCACACTGACCACCTGGTCACTGGTCATTCCGGCCATCGGTATTGGCTATGCCGTGCAGAACCCGAATACGCCTTACTTCGTATTCTTGCTTCTGGCACTGTTCTGTGGCTTCGGCGGCGGTAACTTCGCTTCCTCCATGTCCAACATTTCGTTCTTCTTCCCGAAGCATGAAAAGGGCAATGCGGCGGCGCTCAATGCAGGTCTCGGCAATCTCGGTGTCAGCGTCGTGCAGTTCGTCGTTCCGCTCGTCATCACTGCCGGTATTTTCGGCAAGCTTGGCGGCGATCCGGCAATGGTTGCGACCGAAGCGGGCAGCACGCCGCTCTGGCTGCAGAATGCCGGCTTCTTCTTCGTGCCGTTTATCGTCATCACTGCTTTCGCCAACTGGTTCGGCATGAACGATATCGCCTCGGCCAAAGCATCGTTTGCTGATCAGGCCGTCATTTTCCGCCGCAAGCACAACTGGATTATGTGCTGGCTCTATACCGGTACTTTCGGCTCGTTCATCGGTTATTCGGCGGGCTTCCCGCTTTTGACCAACATCCTGTTCCCCGAGGTCAATGCGCTGCAATTCGCCTTCCTTGGACCTTTGGTCGGCGCGCTGTCGCGGTCGGGGTCGGGCTGGCTTGCCGATAAATATGGCGGCGGTCGCGTGACCATCTGGGCCTTCGTGCTGATGATGATCGGCGTGGCGGGCGTTCTATACTTCGTCGGTATCAAGGATCAGCCGAACGCTTTCTGGGGCTTCTTTGCTTCCTTCGTCCTGCTGTTCTTCGCAACCGGTATCGGCAATGCCTCCACCTTCCAGATGATCCCGGCGATCATGTCGAAGGAAATGGTGCGGCTGATGCCCAACGCCACCCCGGAAGAACGCCGTCACGAGGCGGACAAGGAATCTGCTGCCATCACCGGCTTCACCTCGGCCATTGCTGCCTTCGGCGCCTTCTTCATCCCGAAGGGCTACGGCACCTCGATCAGCATGACCGGCGGACCGGAAGCAGCACTCTGGGCCTTCCTGATCTTCTACGTGACCTGCCTCGTCATCACCTGGGGCGTCTACACCCGAAAAGGCGGTCTGCTTTATGACGTCGAGCGCCGCAACAAGACAGCCGCTGCTGCTGCCTGAAGAAATAAAGTGAGGATAAAATCATGAGTCTACTCCTCGACCGCCTGAATTTTCTTGCGCGCAAGAATGTCGGCACCTTCTCGGAAGGCCATGGCGTCACGACCAATGAAAACCGTGACTGGGAAGAGGCCTATCGCAAGCGCTGGCAGCACGACAAAATCGTCCGCTCCACCCATGGCGTGAATTGCACCGGCTCCTGCTCGTGGAAAGTTTACGTCAAGGGCGGCATCATCACCTGGGAAACCCAGCAGACGGATTATCCGCGCACGCGCGCCGACCTGCCGAACCATGAACCGCGCGGCTGTTCGCGCGGGGCAAGCTATAGCTGGTATGTCTATTCGGCCAACCGCGTGAAATATCCGCTGATCCGCTCCCGCCTCCTGAAGCTGTGGCGCAAGGAACGTGCGGTGAAAACGCCGGTCGCAGCCTGGGCCGCAATTCAGCAGGACCCTGCCAAGCGCGCCGACTATATGAAGGTGCGCGGTCTCGGCGGCTTCGTTCGCGCAACGTGGGAAGAGGTCAACGAGATCATCGCTGCGGCCAATGCCTATACGGCCAAGACCTATGGACCGGACCGCGTGATCGGCTTCTCGCCGATCCCGGCCATGTCGATGGTGTCCTATGCTGCGGGCTCGCGTTACCTGTCGCTGCTGGGCGGCGTCTGCATGTCGTTCTATGACTGGTATTGCGATCTGCCGCCGGCTTCGCCGCAAACCTGGGGCGAGCAGACCGACGTGCCGGAATCGGCTGACTGGTACAATGCCGGTTTCCTCATGCTCTGGGGTTCCAACGTACCGCAGACCCGCACGCCGGATGCGCATTTCTATACGGAAGTACGTTACAAGGGCACCAAGTCGGTCGTGGTCTCGCCGGATTATTCGGAAGCCGCAAAGTTTTCCGATCTGTGGCTGCATCCCAAGCAGGGCACCGATGCCGCGCTGGCGATGGCGCTCGGCCATGTCATCCTGCGCGAATATCACATCGACCGGCAGGTACCCTATTTCGAGAATTACTGCCGTAAATATTCCGATTTCCCGATGCTGGTCATGCTGTCGAAGAAGGACGGGCGTTATGTGCCGGATCGCTTCTTGCGCGCTTCCGACTTCAAGGGCGATCTCGGCGAAGGCAACAATCCTGACTGGAAGACGGTCGCCTTCGATACGAAATCGGGTGCCTATGTTGCGCCGCAGGGCTCCATCGGTTTCCGCTGGGGTGACGACGGCCAGTGGAACCTTGAAGAAAAGGACGGCAAGGGCAAGGATGTGGAACTTGCCAAGAGCTTTATCGACAAGGACAGCCATGATGCCGTTGCCGATGTGGCCTTCCCATATTTCGGTAATCGCGAGCACGATTACTTTGAAGGCACGGACCATGAAAGCGTGCTGGTGCGCAAGGTTCCGGCCCGCAAGCTGAAGATCAAGGGCGGCGACGTCATGGTCGCGACAGTGTTCGACCTGTTTGCCGCCAATTACGGGCTTGATCGCGGACTTGGCGACGAGAATTCTGCCAAGTCCTATGACGAGGGCCTGCCATATACCCCGGCCTGGGCAGAGAAGATCACGGGCGTCCCGCGCGACCAGATCATTGCGGTCGCCCGCGAATTCGCAACCAATGCCGAAAAGACCAACGGTCGTTCCATGGTCATCCTCGGTGCCGGTCTCAACCACTGGTACCACATGGACATGAACTATCGCGGCATCATCAACATGCTGGTGATGTGTGGCTGTGTGGGGCAGTCCGGCGGCGGCTGGAGCCATTATGTGGGGCAGGAAAAGCTGCGTCCGCAGACCGGCTGGACAGCGCTTGCCTTCGCGCTCGACTGGAACCGTCCGCCGCGCCACATGAACTCAACCTCGTTCTTCTATGCCCATACCGACCAGTGGCGCTACGAGACGGTCAAGGTGCAGGACATCCTCTCGCCGACGGCCCCCGAGGGTGCATGGGACGGCACGATGATGGACTATAACATCCGCGCCGAACGCATGGGCTGGCTGCCTTCCGCGCCGCAGCTCCAGACGAACCCGCTGGAACTTGCCAAGGAGGCTGCCGCATCGGGCAAGGAGCCGAAAGACTTCATCGCGAATGCTTTGAAGAACGGCACCGTCACCATGTCCTGCGAGGATCCGGACCATCAGGCCAACTGGCCGCGCAATATGTTTGTCTGGCGTTCGAACCTGCTCGGTTCGTCGGGCAAGGGGCATGAGTACTTCCTGAAGCACCTGCTCGGCACGTCGAACGGCCTGCTTGGCAAGGATCTGGGTCAGGAAGGCGCACAGGAAAGCCGTGAGGCCGTGTGGCATGAGAATGCTCCGGAAGGAAAACTCGACCTGCTGGTCACGCTCGATTTCCGCATGTCCACGACCTGCGTTTATTCCGATATCGTTCTGCCGACCGCGACCTGGTATGAAAAGAACGATCTCAACACGTCCGACATGCATCCTTTCATCCATCCACTGTCGAGCGCAGCAGACCCGGCATGGGAAGCACGCAGCGACTGGGAAATTTTCAAGGGCATTGCGAAGAAGTTCTCCGATGTTGCCCCGGAAGTGCTGGGCGTCGAAAAGGACATCGTTCTCGTGCCGACGCTGCACGACACGGCGGGCGAACTGGCGCAGCCGAAGGATGTTCTCGACTGGAAGAAGGGTGAGGTCGAGCCGATCCCCGGCAAGACGATGCCATCGGTCGTGGTTGTGGAACGTGATTATCCAAACCTCTACAAGCGCTATACTTCCGTCGGGCCGCTTCTCGACAAGCTGGGCAATGGCGGCAAGGGCATTTCGTGGAACACCGAACATGAGGTCGAGCTGCTCGCCAATCTGAACGGCAAGGTTCACGAGCCGGGGGCAAGCGAGGGGCGTCCGCGCATCTATACCGACGTTGACGCGACCGAAGTCATTTTGTCGCTTGCGCCGGAAACCAACGGCGAAGTAGCGGTCAAGGCGTGGGAAGCACTGTCGAAGTTCACAGGCCGCGACCATTCGCATCTGGCCATTCCCAAGGAAGACGAGAAGATCCGCTATCGCGATATTGTTGCGCAGCCGCGCAAGATCATCTCTTCGCCAACCTGGTCGGGCATCGAATCCGAGACCGTCTGCTATAATGCGGGTTATACCAATGTTCACGAGCTGATCCCGTGGCGCACGCTGACCGGTCGTCAGCAGCTCTATCAGGATCACCTGTGGATGCGTGCATTCGGCGAAGGCTTCTGCGTCTATCGCCCGCCGATCGATACCAAGACGGTCAACCCGGCAATCCGTGAAAAGGCGGACGGCAAGCCGCATCTGGTGCTGAACTTCATCACGCCGCACCAGAAATGGGGCATCCACTCCACCTATACGGACAATCTGTTGATGCTGACGCTCAATCGCGGCGGGCCGGTTGTCTGGATTTCGGAGCCGGATGCAGCAAGGGCAGGCCTCGTCGATAATGACTGGGTGGAAGTCTACAACGCCAATGGCGCCATTGTGGCCCGTGCGGTCGTCTCCCAGCGCATGAAGGACGGAACCGTCTTCATGTATCATGCGCAGGAGAAGATCGTGAATACGCCCGGCTCGCCGCTCACTGGCCAGCGCGGCGGCATTCACAACTCCGTCACCCGCATCATCACCAAGCCGACGCACATGATCGGCGGCTACGCTCACCAGTCCTATGGTTTCAACTATTACGGAACCGTCGGCGCAAACCGTGACGAGTTCGTGGTCGTGCGCAAGCTTGAGAAGGTGGACTGGATGGAAGGTCCGCTTGAAGAAGGCAACCAGAGCTCCGCAGCGAAGGAGGCAGCAGAATGAAAATCCGTGCGCAAATTGGAATGGTACTCAATCTCGACAAGTGCATCGGCTGCCACACCTGCTCCGTGACGTGCAAGAACGTCTGGACCAACCGCGAAGGCGTGGAATATGCCTGGTTCAACAATGTTGAAACCAAGCCCGGCATCGGCTTCCCCAAGGAATGGGAAAACCAGAAGAAGTGGAACGGTGGCTGGGTCCGCAAGAAGAACGGCAAGATCGAGCCGAAGATGGGCTCCAAATGGCGTATCCTCGCCAAGATTTTCGCCAATCCGGACCTGCCTGAAATCGACGACTATTATGAGCCGTTCGACTTCGATTACGGCCATCTCCAGACCGCAGGCGAAAGCAAGACCATGCCGACCGCCCGTCCGCGCTCACTGATTTCCGGCGAGCGGATGGAAAAGATCGAATGGGGCCCGAACTGGGAAGAAATTCTTGGCGGTGAGTTCGCCAAGCGTTCGAAGGATTACAATTTTGAAGGTGTGGAGAAGGAAATCTACGGCCAGTTCGAAAACACCTTCATGATGTACCTGCCGCGCCTGTGCGAGCACTGCCTCAATCCGACCTGCGTTGCAGCCTGCCCGTCAGGGGCGATCTACAAGCGCGAGGATGACGGCATTGTCCTGATCGATCAGGAAAAGTGCCGCGGATGGCGCATGTGCGTCTCCGGTTGCCCCTACAAGAAGATTTATTACAACTGGAGTTCGGGCAAGTCCGAGAAGTGCATCTTCTGCTATCCGCGCATTGAAGCAGGCCAGCCGACCGTATGCTCGGAAACCTGCGTAGGCCGCATCCGCTATCTGGGTGTCATGCTCTATGATGCCGACCGTATTGCGGAGGCCGCTTCCACGGCCAATGAACAGGATCTCTATCAGGAACAGCTCAACATCTTCCTCGATCCGAACGATCCTGCCGTGATCGAACAGGCGCGCAAGGACGGTGTGCCGGAAGCCTGGCTGGAATCTGCCAAGCATTCGCCGGTCTACAAGATGGCGATGGACTGGAAGATCGCCTTCCCGCTTCATCCTGAATACCGCACCCTGCCGATGGTCTGGTACGTACCGCCGCTCTCGCCGCTGCAGTCGGCTGCTGCATCTGGCAAGCTCGGCATGGATGGCCCACTGCCGGATGTGCGTTCCATGCGCATCCCGGTCCGCTATCTGGCCAATCTTCTGACGGCAGGCAAGGAAGAGCCGGTCATCTCGGCACTGGAACGTATGCTCGCCATGCGTGCCTATATGCGCGCCAAGACCGTCGATGGCGTTCTTGACGAGGCGATTGCCGACCGTGTCGGCATGAGCGGTGCGATGATCGAGGAAATGTATCACATCATGGCGATCGCCAATTACGAAGACCGCTTCGTCATTCCGACCACGCATCGTGAAATCACCGAGGACGCCTATGATGTGCGCGGCTCGTGCGGCTTCACCTTCGGCAATGGCTGCTCGGGTGGTTCTTCGACGGAAGACCTGTTCGGCTCCAAGCGCCAGAAGGTGGTCCAGACGCCGACGGATATTTTCAGGGAGCAGGTGTAATGAACAAGACCCTGAAAATCATATCGCTGCTGCTTTCCTATCCGACCGCCGAGCTGCAGCTTGGCGGAGGGGAACTGAAAGAGGTGCTGGCGGGGGAAAAACTTTCCCCCGGCATCCGCAGGCTTCTCGATAGTCTCGTCGATTATGTCTGCGACTGCGACCTCTATGAAGCACAGGAACGCTACGTGCATCTCTTCGACCGCACGCGGTCGCTGTCACTGCATCTTTTCGAGCATGTACACGGCGAAAGTCGTGATCGCGGCCAGGCGATGGTCGATCTGATGAAGATGTATGACGACAACGGCTTTGTGGTCGATGCCAAGGAACTGCCGGACTATCTGCCCCTGTTCCTGGAATTCCTGTCGACGCGCTCGCCAGCGGAAATCCACGATCTTCTCACCCAGACGGGTCATATCTCGGCGGCTATCGGCGAGCGTCTGCGCAAGCGTCAATCGCCTTATGCCAACGCCTTTGCGGCGCTGCTTCATGTGGCCAATGCCAAGCCGGACAAGAACCTCGTCGGAGAGTTGCTTCGGCAAGAGGAAGACGACCCGAACGATCTCGCCGCGCTCGACCGCATCTGGGAAGAAGAAGCGGTAACCTTCGGCGGCAATGCGGGCGAAAATTCTTGCGGACCGGACCGGTTGCGCACGCAGATGCGTGCAGCGCAGCGCAAGCCCGGCTCCCCGTCCAACCCTTCACATATCTAGGAGACGGAAAATGGCTTATCTCCATACGTTTCTTTTCGGCATCTATCCCTATATCGCGTTGAGCGTGCTCGCGCTGGGTTCGATCTTCCGCTACGACCGCGAGCCCTATACGTGGCGTTCGGGCTCAAGCCAGCTTTTGCGGCGCAAACAGCTCATGTGGGGCTCGGTTCTGTTCCATCTCGGCGTGCTGTTCATCTTCGCCGGTCATCTGGTCGGCCTGCTGACGCCGATCTGGGTCTTCGACATGCTCGGCGTCAGCCATGAGGCCAAGCAGATTCTCGCCGTCGTGGCGGGTGGTATTGCCGGCGTGATGGCAATCGTCGGCGCCAGCATGCTGGTGCATCGTCGTGTGTTCGATCCGCGCGTTCGCGCGTCCTCACGGCCGACCGATACGCTGATCATCATCCTCTTGTGGTTGCAGCTTCTGCTGGGTCTCGGCACGATCCCGATCTCGTTGCAGCATATCGACGGCGGCGAAATGGTGACATTCATGAACTGGGCACAAGGTATCTTCACCTTCAATCCGGCGGCATCCAGCTACATCGCCAATGCGTCGTTCATCTTCAAGATGCATATCTTCCTGGGGCTGACCATCTTCCTGCTGTTCCCGTTCACGCGGCTTGTGCATATGCTGAGCGCACCGGTGCGTTATGTCTGGCGTCCGGGCTATCAGGTTGTGCGTGAGCGCAACCATACCGCTCAGCCCTCGCATATGCGCATTCCTGCGGAGTAAAGATCATGGTTACGCTTTTTGACCGGAAACAGCCAACCGAACAGTCGCCTGGGCATGCCCATGATCATAACACCGGTTACACGACCTATCAGGAGCCGGATACGCGAGTGCCGCCAAAACCACGCCCGGTTTTCGATGCAGTGTCCGTCAATGGCGTGGCGATCAACGAAACCGACATTCTGACGGAGGCACAAAACCATCCGTCGGAAAATCCCGGCGCGGCACTGCTTGCTGCCGCCCGGGCGCTTGCAGTGCGTGAACTTCTTCTGCAGCGCGCAAGGGAAACCGGCATCGTGCCTGAAAGCGAGAAAGATGCGGAGGGGCGCAGCGAGACTGATGAAGATGCCCTCGTGCGCATGGTGATTGAACGGGAGGTCGAAGTGCCTTCCGCCACGCGCGAGGAAGCCTTGCGCTTCTACGAAAACAACCGTCACCGCTTCACCAGTGCGCCCATTCTGGAGGCAAGTCACATCCTGATCGCCGCCGATCCGGCCGACCAGCGCGAGCGGGAAAAGGCCCGCACGACGGCATCCTATCTGGCTACCTCGGTGATTACCGAGCCTGCCACCTTCGCTTCGGTCGCCCATGAATACTCGTCCTGCCCTTCGGGCGCGCAAGGCGGCAATCTGGGCCAGCTCACACGCGGCAGCACGGTGCCTGAATTCGAACGGGCGCTGGAGCGCCTCACACCTGGCGAAATAACGCCGACGCCTATTGAAAGCCGCTTCGGCTTTCATATCGTGCGGCTTGACCGTCGTATTGAAGGCGAAGAACTGCCGTTCGATTATGTCGCCGACAGGATTGCCGGGTGGCTGGAAGCCTCAACCTGGTCGAAGGCCGTGTCGCAATATATCGCGATCCTCGCAGCGGATGCCGATATCACTGGCATCGATCTGCTTTCGAATGATGGAGCGGATGGATGAGCGGTGTACCGACGCTTGCGGCCATCCGGGCCGCGAAGGACGAGCCGGTTGACCAGCTTCTGGCAGACGTGGCGCACCGGGCCAGGCAGGCTGGACTGCACGTTGTGGGCTTTCTTCAGCACCGCGAAAGCAACACGGATGAATGCTGCCGCGATATCGAGATCGAGCATATAGGCACCGGCGTGACGCAGATCATCTCGCAGTCGCTCGGCTCGGGATCGAAGGGGTGTCGTCTCGATCCGGCGGCCCTTGCCGATGTGGCAGGCCAGCTTCTGGCGGAACTGGATGACGGCGCCGATATGCTGATCCTCAACCGTTTCGGCAAGGGCGAGACGGACGGGCACGGTTTCCGCGCCATCATCGAGACGGCCTATGCGCGCCAGATTCCGGTGCTGACCGTGGTACGGGAAACCTATGTCGACGGATGGAACGACTTTGCCGGTGACTGCGGCGTTCTTCTGGCTCCCGACAGCAAGGCAACGCTTGGGTGGTTCGACCGTGTGACGGAACCCAGGCAATTGCTGGAAGCCGTGTGACGGCTGCCGCTCTATAAATCGAGCTGGTCGCGCCGGTCTTCCGCAATCAGCTTGCGGATCTGATAGACGATCTGGTCTCCATGTGCCTTGCCAAGCAGATCGGCTGTATCCACGTCCCGTTCTTCGATGGCGCGGATCATGTCTTCGTGTTCGGTGACATAGCGTTCCGGCAGGCGATCGGCGAAGGACTGGTAATAGAGACGCAACAGCCTGCGCCCTTCATCGAGAAGCCTCGAAAAGAAAGTGGTGTAGAAGGGATTGCGGCCCGCTTCCGCAATAGCCGCGTGAAAATCGCGGTTGGTCGCGATCATTTCCAGTGCATTTTGTGAGCGGACTGCGCGGGCAAAGGCTTCCTGATGCGCGCGGATGTTTTCAAGATCCTTGTCGGACCGGTTGCGGGCGGCAAGCCGCGTCGTTACGCGATACATCAGCGTCACCGCGTCGAAAAACGCGGGCAGGCTCAGAAAGTCGATATTGGACACAACGGTCGAGCGATTGGGGAGCGTGGTCACGAACCCGTCACTTGCAAGCCGCACCAATGCTTCACGTATAGGCGTGCGCGACATGGAAAAGCGTTCTGCGAGCTGGTTTTCATCAATAGGACTGCCTGGCGCGAGTGAAAGATCGATGATTTCGTCACGCAATACGTCGTAAACCAGCTTGACGCCCGAACCCTTCTTCCGATCGGCTGACTGGTTTGCGTCGTCTTTGTCCATGATCGTGTTTGTCCTCTGTCGTGATGTTCTGGCGACCCGGAAACAGGCTCAGCGCGGACCAACCGCATTCTAAACACCAGTTTGGACCCGGTCAGTCAAGCAATCCTAACCTGAAATAAAATTTTGGTCGACAAGAAAAATACAAAGTGTATATTTGTTTCCATACAACGCTCGGCAGACCGATTGTAGATTCAGGTTGTGTGAAAAGCGCTCAAGGAAAAACGCTATGACCTCTAACATTTTCTCCGGTTGCATTCCGGCCCTCATGACCCCCTGCAAACCCGACCGCACGCCGGATTTCGATGCGCTGGTCCGCAAAGGCAAGGAACTGATCGCGAAGGGCATGTCTGCGGTCGTCTATTGCGGCTCCATGGGTGACTGGCCGCTCCTCTCGGACGAAGAACGCATGGCTGGCGTCGAAGCGCTTGCCAAGGCTGGCGTGCCCGTCGTCGTCGGCACCGGCGCCGTCAATACGAAGATTGCCGCCGCCCATGCCGCTCATGCGCAGAAGGTTGGAGCGAAGGGCCTGATGGTCATCCCGCGCGTTCTTTCGCGCGGCTCATCGATTTCGGCGCAGAAGGCCCATTTCAAGGCGATCCTGGCGGCGGCTCCCGATCTGCCAGCCGTTATCTACAACAGCCCGTATTATGGTTTTGCGACCCGCGCCGACCTGTTCTTCGCACTGCGCGCAGAACATCCGAACCTCATCGGGTTCAAGGAATTCGGCGGTGCGGAAGCCATGCGCTACGCTGCTGAAAACATCACGAGCGCCGATGATGATGTAACTTTGATGGTCGGCGTCGATACCGGTGTTTTCCACGGCTTCGTCAATTGCGGCGCGACCGGCGCGATCACCGGCATTGGCAATGTGCTGCCGAAGGAAGTCCAGCATCTGGTAGCGCTGTCGAAGGCCGCAGCCCGCGGCGATGGCGAAGCGCGCAAGCTGGCGCTGGAACTGGAAGCCGCACTTGACGTGCTGTCATCCTTCGATGAAGGCCCTGACCTTGTTCTCTTCTACAAGCATATGATGGTTCTGACCGGCAATCCGGAATATGAGCTGCATTTCAACGAGACGGACAAGCTGTCCGATAGCCAGCGCGGCTATTGCGAAACCCAGTTGAAGCTGTTCCAGACCTGGTACGCCGACTGGAACAAGCATGGCGGCGTTGCAGCGAAATACGCAGCCTGAAACCGGTTGAGATAAAAGAAAAAGGCGCCGAATTCCGGCGCCTTTTTTGTCGGGTTCGGGTCAGGACACAGCGTCCAGCCCCTTTTCCTTCAGCTTTTCCAACAACGCGATCTCGGTTGCGGTGAGCGCAATGCCTTTGGCCAGTGAATCGCGACGGGCGGCAAAGCGGCGCTGCGACGGCAGGCGCGCGCCCTGTCCGGCAATCGCTTCGATCAGGATTTCGCCGCGTTCCACGGGGTTGCCACGGCCACCGGCCATGCGCGCAGGGTCGAAGGCGATGATGAGTTCGCCGTGGCGCGGTGCAAGCGTTGTCGTGCCGAGGAAATCGAGCGCCTCGGGGCTGGTGAAATCGCCGATCATCACGCCGGCCAAAAGTTCGATCATTGTGGAAATGGCCGATCCCTTGTGCCCGCCAAACGGCAGCATTGCGCCTGCAAGGGCGGCTTCCGGATCGGTCGTCGGGTTGCCGTCCGCATCGACGGCCCAGCCTTCGGGCAGTTGTTTTCCGGCGCGACGATAGAGTTCCAGTTCGCCGCGTGCAGCAACACTGGTGGCAAAGTCGAACACATAAGGATAATCGCCGGGGCGCGGCCAGCCGAAGGCGAAGGGGTTGGTGCCGAGAAGCGGTTTCGTTCCGCCTGCGGGTGCCACGGTGGCGTAGCTTGGGCACATGGCTATTGCCGCAAGTCCCTGCTCCGCGAGCGCTTCGACTTCAGGCCACAGGGCTGCGAAATGGGTGCAGTCGTTGATCGCCAGCGCCGCGATGCCGAGCTTGCGTGCCTTTTCAACGAGGGCAGGCGTGCCGCGCTCGAAGGCCAGATTGGCAAAGCCCCCCTTGGCATCGACGCGGACGACAGCACTATCGTCGGTCGTGACGACCGGTTCGGCATCGGCTACAACCTTGCCGCTCTTCAGTGTGCGAAGGCAGCCTTCGATGCGGTACACACCATGCGATTTGCAGCCGTCGCGTTCGCCCGCCACAATGGTTTTGGCAATGGCTGCGGCATGGCCGTCGCTGAACCCCGCCTTGTTCAGGATTTCTCGCACAAGCTCTGCGAGTTCTTCCGTCGAAATCGAAATGGTATCGCTCATTCTGCTATTCCTTGGCAGTGTTGGGCCGTAATGGGCGTAAAGCTCATTGAATGCATACAAGATGCATGCAGTATTGTCATGCCGGGCGGGCGGGTATGAAACTGCGGCAAAAGGGCTGGTGGAAAACGGGCCGTTTCTCCTGCCTGTGTTCGTCAATGGTGCGTTAGCCGGGGGCTGAAAATCAATCAATTTTATTCGGATCGAAATCTGACCGTTGTTATCAGGAATAACTTCACCTCTTTGATCCAAATCAAAGAGGTTGATCGGGGACAGGTCTAAATCCGGTTATGCGGGCGCATCGAGACCCAAATGGCAGATGCGCCCATCGATGGAGATCAGGACAAAAATGCGTAACCTCGCGATCAAATTTGCTGCGGTAGGCATCCTTGCCATGCTGGCGGCCCCCGCTTTAGCTGAAAATATCGAAGTGCATATGCTCAACAAGGGTGCCGAAGGCGCCATGGTTTTCGAGCCCGCCTATATCAAGGCCAATCCCGGTGACACGATCACCTTCATACCGATCGACAAGGGGCACAATGTCGAGTCCATCAAGGACATGATCCCCGAAGGTGCCGAAAAGTTCAAAAGCAAGATCAATGAGAACTATGTGCTGACAGTTACCCAGCCCGGCGCATATCTGGTAAAGTGCACACCGCATTATGCCATGGGTATGATCGCGCTGATTGCAGTGGGTGACAGCCCGGCCAATCTCGACCAGATCGTTTCGGCCAAGAAGCCGAAGGTCGTTCAGGAACGGCTGGAAAAGGTCATCGCCAGCGCCAAATAAGATTGACCGAAAACTCTCGATTAGCCGAACTTGAACCGGCTACATGACGAGGACATCATGACCAGACAGCCAAGCCTGCAGGCAGTACCTGCTGCGATGCCATCCGATCAAAAGGGTATGCCGCGTGGACTGAAAATGACTGGTCCCGTCCTCCTCAGCTATGGCTTCCGCCCATTTTTTCTGGGCGGAGCCATATGGGCCGTTCTGGCCATGCTCTTCTGGATATTGTCATTGACACTCGGAATGCCGCTGGGCGGCTCCTATGGCGGGTTGAACTGGCATGCCCATGAAATGGTGTTTGGGTTCTCCTCGGCTGTTTTGGCGGGCTTCCTGCTGACAGCCATTCCGAACTGGACCGGTGGCCTGCCGGTGTCGGGCATACCGCTTGCGGTTCTCTTCGGGGTGTGGATTGCGGGCAGGCTCGTGTTTCTGGAGCCTGATCTCGTCGATATACGGTTCGCCGTTGCGGTAGAAAGCTTGTTTCTGCCCTTGCTGCTTTTCATCTGCGGACGGGAAATCATTGCCGGACGCCAATGGAAAAACCTGAAGGTGCTGATCGGCGTGGCAACGGTTATGATTGCCAATCTCGTCTTTCATTATCTGATCCTGACCGATGGCGACGTGGCATTGGCCAACCGCATTGGTGTCAGTGCCTATGTCCTGCTGGTCATGGTGATCGGTGGGCGCATTGTGCCAAGCTTCACCCGCAACTGGCTCAACAAGATGGGGCGGACGCGCTTTCCGGTGCCGTTCAACCGCTATGACGGTTTCAGCATTCTCGTCGGTGTGGCCGCCTGCATCGGCTGGATCGCCGCACCCGATCAGACGATAACCGCCGTTCTGGCGTGGATTGCAGCCCTGTTCCATATCGTGCGGCTTTATCGCTGGCGGGGTTGGTCGGTGGCACGGGAAAGGCTGCTGCTTGTTCTTCATGTCGCCTATGCGTTTATCCCGCTCGGTTTCATCGCCATCGGTCTCTCGGCCATTGATCGCCTCAATCCTTATTCCGCACTGCATGTCGTGACGGTGGGTGCGATCGGCTGCATGATGCTGGCGGTCATGACGCGGGCCACCCGCGGCCATACCGGACGCGAACTGACGGCTTCGCCCGTCACGCAGGTCGCTTATCTTTGCCTTGTCGCGGCAGCGCTGATCCGCCCGCTGGCGGAAGTCATGCCGAATTTCTTCCATACTATCCTCGCCGCATCGGCTTTGCTCTGGATGGGCGCTTTCGGGCTTTATGTTCTCGAATATGGTCCGATGCTGTTACGCGAGAGACGCCAGCGCATGGCCGGCGCGTAATTCAGCTCATCTAATGCCATTTCTAAGAAGCAGTCCGTGGGTCGCCTACGGGCTGCTTTTTTGAGTTTCGGGAGGTGAGTCGCGACGCCAGAGCTGCGATTCGCCCCCTCTGAACGGCTGAAAACAAGGGTGTGGAAAGAAAAATCACACTCAAGATCACATTTAAATCGTTATAATGTTATGGCCGTATTGTTATGCTTTTGAAACGGTGTTACCGCAATTGGTGCCTGGGGCGCTGGTCCCGAAAAGACCGCAAAATCTCGGGCAACGCGAGCGCTTCGCACGCAATTGCCTTTGTGCAAATGCGCTCCGGCTTTGTTGTTTTTCTGCATGTCGGCGTCGGAAAGCCGGTCTCAGTTTCCGCGACATGCTTAAGGCTTTGCTTTGGCAAGGAGGTTGCCGCCGATGAATTTCGCCCCGCCAGTATCTGATATGCTGCAACTTGCCAACTGCATTCGCGCTCTTTCGATCGATGCCGTCGATGCCGCCAATTCCGGCCATCCGGGAATGCCGCTCGGCATGGCTGATGCAGCAGCAGTTCTGTTCTCGAAGCATCTGAAATTCGACGCGTCGACGCCGAACTGGGCGGACCGCGACCGTTTCGTGCTCTCCAACGGCCACGGCTCGATGCTGCTTTACAGCGCGCTTTATCTGGCGGGCTACAATGATGTGTCCATCGATGAGCTGAAGAACTTCCGCCAGTGGGGTTCGAAGACCGCCGGTCATCCGGAATATGGTCACACCGAAGGCGTTGAGCTGACCACCGGCCCGCTCGGTCAGGGTCTCGCCAGCTCGGTCGGCATGGCAATTGCCGAACGCGCGCTCGCCGACCAGTTCGGCAAGGATATCGTCGATCACCGCACCTATGTGTTCTGCGGCGACGGCTGCCTGATGGAAGGCGTTGGACAGGAAGCGATCTCGCTTGCCGGTCACCTTCGCCTCGGCAAGCTGATCCTGCTTTACGATGATAACGGCATCACCATCGACGGCAGCACGGAAATCGCCTTTACCGACGATATTCCGACCAAGTTCAAGGCGTGCGGCTGGAATGTCGAAAAGGTCGACGGTCACGATCATGATGCCATCGACGCTGCTCTGACGCGCGCCAGGGCACAGTCCGACCGTCCGACACTGATCGCGCTCAAGACCGTCATTGGCTATGGTTCGCCAAATCGTGCCGGTACGAGCGGCGTGCACGGCGCGCCGCTGGGTGCCGCTGAAAATGCCGCCACCAAGGCAGCGCTTGGCTGGACGGCTGAAGCTTTCGAAATTCCCGGCCCCTTGCTCAATGCGTGGCGTGAGGCCGGTGCGCGTGGCGTTTCGCAGCGTGAAGCATGGCAGAAGCGCGTCGATGCGCTGCCTGCAACCGAACGCGCCGAATTCGACCGTCGTATTGCTGGCGTTCTGCCGGAAGGCTTTGCAGCGGTCGTCGGCGATGCCAAGCAGCGTCTCCTCAACAAGCCGCAGAATGTTGCGACCCGCAAGGCAAGCCAGATCGCGCTTGAAAGCCTGACGGCAGCCCTGCCGGAAATGATCGGCGGCTCGGCTGACCTTACCCATTCGAACCTCACCCGCGTTCCTGCCGTCGATAGCGATTTCACGCCGGAAAAGAGCGGTCGCTATGTCAGCTACGGTGTGCGGGAATTTGCAATGGGCGCAGCCATGAACGGTATCGCGGTCCATGGCGGCTTCATCCCTTATGGGGGCACCTTCATGGTGTTCTCCGATTATGCCCGTAACGCCATTCGCCTTTCGGCTCTGATGGGCGTGCGTGTCATCCACGTGTTGACGCATGACTCCATCGGCCTTGGCGAAGACGGACCGACCCACCAGCCGGTCGAACATCTGGCCAGCCTGCGCGCCATGCCGAACCTTCATGTCTTCCGTCCGGCAGATACGATTGAAACGCTGGAATGCTGGGCTGTGGCGGTTTCCGATCCGCATACGCCTTCCGTTCTGGCCCTGTCGCGCCAGAACGTGCCGCAGTTGCGCACCGACAATGGCGAGAACCTTTCCGCACGCGGCGCCTATGTACTGCGCGAAGCAAAAGGCGAACGCCAGATCACATTGCTTGCCACGGGTACGGAAGTGTCGCTCGCTGTGAAGGCTGCCGAAAAGCTTGCCGAAGAAGGCATTGCAACGGCGGTCGTCTCCATGCCGAGCTGGGATCTGTTCGAAAAGCAGAGCAAGGATTACCGCAAGGGCGTTCTGGGCGATGCGCCGCGCATTGCTGTCGAGGCCGCAGGCAAGTTCGGCTGGACGCGTTATGTCGACAGTGAAGACGATGTGATTGGCATGGATGGCTTCGGCGCTTCGGCACCTGCCGAGGTGCTCTATGAAAAATTCGGCATTACGGCTGAGGCGATTATCGCCCGCGCCAAATTCTTGCTGGAGCAGGGCAAATGACGATGGCTGGCAATTTTTCTCCGCTGGTTCTGGTGGGCGATAGCGATCGCGTGGAAGCCGAAGCTGTCGGCGCTTATCTCGACAACTGGGCTGGCAAGGACGCGCTGCGCCTTGCGACCGCCGATGCAATCAAGGCTATTCTGGCTGGCGCAACGCGGCTTGCCGGTCGCATCGCACGCGGTTCGCTTCCCGGTGATCCGGGCAAGCTCGTCGGCGTCAACAGTGATCAGGACCAGCAGAAGTGCATCGATGTCGGTTCGCACAATCTGTTCGTTGAACTGCTGATTGCTGCGGGTGCCGCCTCCATTCTTTCGGAAGAAGCGGACCTCCCCGTGGCAGGCAAGGCCGATGGGCTGATCGCCGTTGCCATCGATCCGCTCGACGGTTCGGGCAATGTCGGTCTTGGCGCACCGCTTGGCACGATTTTCTCGGTTTTCCCGGCAGATACGGCAGAGCCATTCTTGCAGCCCGGTAACCGCCAGATTGCAGCCGGTTATGTTTCCTACGGCAATTCGATCGATCTCGGCTTTTCGGTCGGCGAGGGCGTAATCTTCGCGACCTTTGATCCGGCAAGCGGGATTTTCCATATCACGCGCCGTAATGTGACGCTGCCGGAACGCACGTCCGATCTGGCGTTCAACGCATCCGTCCAGCGGCATTTGTCCGCTGGCATGCAGGCCTATGTCAACGATGCATTCCTTGGCAAGGATGGTCCGCGCGGGCGTAACTTCAACATGCGCTGGCTCGGTGCTGCGGTGGGCGACATGCACCGCATCATGCAGCGCGGCGGCCTGTTCTTCTATGTGAATGACAGCCGCCCCGGCTATGAGAAGGGCCGTTTGCGGCTCGTCTACGAAGCCAATCCAATTGCTTTCCTCGCCCGTGAGGCGGGTGGCAAGGCGACCGACGGTTCGAGATCCATTCTCGATATCGTCCCGCAAACCTATCACGAGCGCAGTGCGCTGGTGTTCGGCGTGGCCGAAGAGGTGGATATCCTCGGCGAATATTTCGCGAAATAACCTGATCTGACATCGTCTGGAGCATTGGCAATGCTCCATCCATTTGTTTTTACGCGCATCTTGTTCCGAAAACCGTTTCACACTTTTCGGGATGCGCTCTAGGAGGCTAGAAATGGCGCGCATTACGCTGCGGCAATTGCTCGATCACGCCGCTGAAAAGGGTTACGGCGTCCCGGCATTCAACATCAACAACATGGAACAGGCGCTTGCCATCATGGAAGCGGCGGATGCCGCCGATGCGCCGGTGATCCTGCAGGCTTCGCGCGGCGCGCGTTCCTATGCAAACGACATCATGCTCCGTCACATGATGGATGCGGTAACGGAAATCTATCCGCATATTCCGGTCTGCGTGCATCTCGACCATGGCAACGAAGCCGCCACCTGCATGACCGCCATTCAGGCGGGATTCACTTCCGTCATGATGGACGGCTCGCTCAAGGCCGACGGCAAGACGCCTGCCGACTGGGACTACAATGTTTCAGTCACGCGTCAGGTCAGCGAGATGTCGCATCTCGGCGGTATTTCGGTGGAAGGTGAACTCGGCGTTCTGGGTTCGCTCGAAACCGGCATGGGTGATGCAGAAGATGGCCACGGCGCGGAAGGCGTGCTGTCGCACGACCAGCTTCTGACCGATCCGGACGAAGCTGTGAAATTCGTGCGCGAAACCAAGGTCGATGCACTGGCAATCGCCATGGGCACGTCGCATGGCGCTTACAAGTTCAGCCGCAAGCCGGACGGTTCCGTCCTCGCCATGAATGTGATCGAGGAAATCCATCGCAAGCTGCCGAACACGCATCTTGTCATGCACGGTTCGTCGTCGGTGCCGGAAGAGCTGCAGGAAATCATCAACAAGTATGGCGGCAAGATGAAGCCGACCTGGGGCGTTCCGGTTGAGGAAATCCAGCGCGGCATCAAGCATGGCGTGCGCAAGATCAACATCGACACGGACAACCGCATGGCGCTGACCGGCCAGATCCGCCGCGTCCTGCAGGAAGATCCAAGCGAATTCGATCCGCGCAAATATCTGAAGCCAGCAATGGCTGCCATGACCAAGCTCTGCAAGGAGCGCTTCGAGCAGTTCGGCACTGCCGGTCATGCTGCATCAATCCGTCCGATCCCGCTTTCCGAAATGGCGAAGCGCTATCGCGATGGTTCGCTGGACCCGAAATTCAGCTAAATTTGCTGTTACGGCAAAAGAAAAGCGGAGGGGAAACCCTCCGCTTTTCTGCTTTCGCGTTCCATTGATAATAGTTGATAAAGGCTTTATCCTGCAATTATGCAGACCGATGGAGGCCAACCGGATGATCAGCGCAGACCTTGGCAAGCAGCTTGAAAGCTACATTCAAGACCTCGTCAATACGGGGCGGTACGGCTCGAAAAGCGAAGTTTTGCGAGAAGGCGTACGTCTTGTGCAGGAACGCGAGATGCGTCTTGCCGCGCTTGATGCCTCCATCACGCGGGGTATTGCCGATGCCGATGCTGGCCGTATACACGGTTCCGAGGAGGTTTTTAGCGAGTTGCGTAAGCGCTACAAGGTGATGCTGACGGACACGACCGAATGAAGGTCCGCTTCACGGCTGAAGCAAGGACCGATTTGCAGCAGATCGGCGACTATATAGCGGAAAGACAATCCGCTCAGGGTCTTATCATTTATCGATGAGCTGGAGCAGGAATGTCTGGTGATTGCTGCCTCCGCGGAAGCTTTTCCGCTGGTGCCCCGATATGAAAAGCAGGGCATTCGGCGCAAGATTCATGGCAATTACCTGATCTTTTACCGTGTGGATGCCGACCAGTTGGTTGTCGTCCATATTCTGCATGGCGCAAGGGATTATGCAGCCATAATTCCTGAAAACTGAACCGGTTTTGTTATCACTACTTCGGCCCGGAAGACGCTTCCGACTTTCGGGCCGAGGCTATGAGTTCCGATCGATCAAGCCTTGTTGTATTTCGCGTCAACTTCGTTGATCGCGTTGACATTGCCAGCCGAGCGGCCGTTTTCGTCAAAGGTCTCAGCGAGGAAGGCGTCGGCAATGGTCTTGGCCACTTCCGAGCCGATGACGCGGGCGCCCATGGTAATGATCTGCGCATTGTTGGAGAGCGCTGCGCGTTCCGCCGAATAAGTGTCGTGCGTCAGCGCGGCGCGGATGCCGGGAACCTTGTTGGCCGCGATGCATACGCCGATGCCGGTGCCGCAAACGAGGATGGCGCGATCATAGGTGCCATCGAGAACGGCGGAAGCCACGCGGTCGGAGAGATTGGCGTAGAATGCATCCGCGCCAGCATCCGTGCGCGAGATTTCCGAGACCTCGAAGCGATCCTTGAGATGATCGGCGAGAACTTTGGCCAGACCTTCGCCAGCACTGTCGCCTGCTACTGCTACTTTCATGACGTTACTCCTTATTTGGATGCAATTTTGGCGGCGCATTTGGCCAGAATGTCGAGATAGCCTTCGACGTTCCATGCCGAGCGACCGATGAAAAGCCCGTCGATATGCGGGCAGGCGATCAGCTCTTCGCAGTTGCCCGGATTGACCGAGCCGCCATAAAGGCAAGGCACGCGGCGACCGAGCACGCTTTCTGCAACCGCAATGATTTCCGCTTGTCGCGCATCGGCATAGTCCGCCGATGCCGGGATGCCATTTTCGCCGATGGCCCAGACCGGCTCGTAGGCAAACAGGATTTCGGCCTGCTTCTGCGCATCGGAGAGTTTGGAAAGCGCGCCGCGTACTTCTTCTTCCAGCACTTGCGCCGCGCGTCCGCTTTCACGGTCTTCCAGTGTCTCACCGATGCAGATGAGCGGGATCAGGCCGTGACGCACGGCGGCTTCCACTTTCAGGCCAACAGTTTCGTTGGTTTCGCCGAAATGTTCGCGACGCTCCGAGTGGCCGAGTTCGACAATATCGAGATTGCAGTCCTTGAGCATCAGCGGCGAAATCTCGCCGGTCCATGCACCCTGATCGGCCCAATGCATGTTCTGCGCGCCGACCTTGACGGATGTGCCGGAGAGAATTTCCTTCACTTCGCGCACGGCGGTAAAGGGCGGAATGACGAAGCGCTGGATGTCCGACGAACGGTTCGCATCGGCAGTTTTCAGCGCTTGCGCGAAAATACGCGCTTCGGCCAGCGTCTTGTTCATCTTCCAGCTCGTGCCAATCCAGAATTTGGTCATGCTCAATTTTCGTCCTTTAGGTTTATGCGCAGTCGTCAGCGATGGTCAGTGCAATGCCAGCCTGTTCAAGATCGGCCAGTACAGTCGCGTCGGGGGAGGCATCGGTTATGATCGCGTCGAAATCGGAAAGATCAGCCATGACATGCAGTGCGGGGCGTCCGAACCGCTGGTGATTGACCAGAAGGCAGGTGCGGGCGGCGGATGCCGTCATGGCGCGCTTGGTGCGAACAACATTCTCATCCATGTGATAGACGAGCTTGCCATTGACTGCGGGCGAGGAAATGAAGGCGATGTCGGCGCTGAGATGCGACAGGGCCCCTTCCGTCAGGATGCCGAAAAACGCATTGAACTTGGCTGAATAGGTTCCGCCGAGCGCAATCAGATTGATCCCGTTCTCGCCCTTCAATTCATCGATGATGACGGCATTGTTGGTGATGACTGTCAGCGGGCGCTTTTCCAGAAGCATGCCGCCAAGGACAGCCGCCATGGAGCCGTCATTAATCATCACCGTCATGCCGGGTTCAACAAGCTCAAGCGCGGCGCGGGCCATTTTCTGCTTCGCTTCGCCGTCCTGCCGTTCGCGGAAGCGGAAATCGCTTTCGAACTGGGTGCCGGTATCGATCGTCGCACCGCCACGTACCTTGCGCAATACGCCGGAATGTTCCAGCGAATCCAGATCGCGGTGGATCGTCATTTTTGAAACGGCAAACCGATCCGCCAGATCGTCGAGATCGACAGCCTGATTTTCGATCAGAAGGTTGATGATCGCCTGTCTTCTGTCGTCGCGCTTCACGCTGTTTCCGATCTCATTGGCGGAACATTTTCTGCGCGAAGTTAAATCACAAAATCACAAAATAATCCATTGCAAAAATGTTACTTTGTTATTTTCCATCTGTCTTTTCAACGAGTGCCTTTGCCGTGCGTTCATCGGTGATGAGGCCGTAAAGACGCCCGCTTTTCAGCACGGCGCGGATGGCTTCTGTCTTGGGAAGACCACCGGCAAGCCCAACGATTCGGCTCATATCCGCGTTTTCCACGGAGGCGGCGATGGTGCGGGCCGTGAGCGCGGTTTCAAGGCGCTGGCCGTCCGCGTCGAAGAAATGCCCGAGCATTTCACCGACGCCGCCGAGGCTGGCAATCTCCTCGACCTCGGCCAGTTCTATCATACCGGATGTGACGAGCTGCGCTTGCGCATCGACGGTGCCGATGCCGACGATCTTCAGTTCCGCACGGCATCCCATGTCGAAAACAGTGACCACACCGCGCTGGGCGAGCAGCACTTCGCGGTCCTCCGCCGTGTTGGCGAAGAAGGGGACGGGCATCACATAGGCGGGCATGCCGGTCTTCTCGGCGATGCGGTGCATCACGTCATGCGGGTTGGCGGCAAAATTGCGCGTCAGGCCGCCGAGCAGCGAGACGAAACGCAGGTCGTTGGCGACGACACGCGGCATATAGCCCACCGCTGCAGAAAGCGTGCGGCCATGACCGATGCCGATGACCTCATGATCACCATGTTCGATTTCGCGGCGCATGAAATTCGCGCCCGCATGGCCGAGCGCCATCAGCGGCAGGCCCTCCTCGCCGATATCCGGCGCAACCTCGCAATAATCGAGGCCATAGAGATCCGCCAGACGGTTTTCGAGATCGATACATTCGGTGATATCACCGTCGATGGTCACTTTCACCGCACCATCGGCGACAGCCTTGGCGATGAGGCGATGCGCCTTCACCGAGGGCAGACCAAGGCGTTTCGCAACGGCTGACTGGGTCATGCCCGCCACGAAATGAAGCCATGCGGCGCGCAGCGCCAGAGAGTCGTCCGAATCTGCCATCTTAAAAGTGGTCGGCCCCTGTTTTTTCTAGAGCGGTTCCGATTAATACCGAATCGTTGGAACCGCCCTAACTATTTGTTTTGCCGCATTATCCGACGCAAAACCGCTTCGCACTTTTGCTGGAAATGCTCTATATCTTCAAATCCTTAGCGCCGGTGTCAATGTGCGGGGCCCAGAAAGCCACACTTTCCGCGATCTGCGGAATGACTTCACGGTCGTTCGGTTCGCGTTCCTTGAATGAAAGCTCGAGGCAGATTTCATTGTCCTTCGCGCCGCCTTCGGCAAAGGCTTTCAGAAGCGGTTCCGGCTGGATACGACCCTTGGCATTGAATGCCGCAGTGAATGGACGATGGCCGCCCTTGTCCATCAGGCTCTGCTTGATGTGGATGATCGGCGAGACTTTCGGGACAGCGCGTGCCCAGGCATAAGGATCGAAATCGTCGGGATTGGGCGAGGTCACGTCGCCGTGGTCTATATCGGCCATCATCCACATCGGAATTGCCATATCGGCAGCGGTCAGGCGATCCTGAAGCTTCATGCATTCGGCAATCGTCTCGCCAAATTCACGCCCGATGCTCATGGGTTCCCAGAACACATAGTCGAGACCGGCACGGCTCGCATGTTCGGCGACTTCCGCCCAGCAATCGATGGCGATCTTGATCAGATCTTCGCGGCGCGCAGCGTCATCGAAATCCTTATAGGTGAAGATTGCAAACTGCGTGCCGACCGACTTGCCGCCAAGATCGCCGATAATGTCGGCAAAGGTCTTGAACCAGTCGATATAGTAGCGACGCACTTCCGCATCCGGATGGCCGAAATGGTTGAGACGGCCATAGGGGCCGGTCATGCCCGAAGTGACACGAACGCCGGTGCGCTGCAAGGCCTTGTCCATGTCGCGCGTCAGACGGCGAATGGTCGAAGCCTGCCAGCTCGGATTGATGAATTCATGCGTGAGCTGAAGATCGCGCAGGCGCAGGTCGCGCGCAACGGTTTCGATCAGATCGTCCGGCTCGGCAAAGCGGTTGACCAGTGGATTGGTGTTCAGCGAAAGCGTAAGGGCCATGGCTTCCTCAGGCAGTAATATTTGCGTTGTCGAACCATGCGATGAATGCGGCACGTTCGGCTTCGGTCAAGTGCAGGTAATGCTTGGTACGGCGATAGAGAATGTCTTCCGCCGTCTTCGCCCATTCCCTGGCCACCAGATAGCGCACTTCCGCCTCATGGAAGTTGCCGCCGAAATGACGGCCAAGCCCTTCAAGGTTCTGTGCGCCTGCAACGACGTCTTTCGTGCGCGCACCGTAGAGGCGGCCATAATGATGGACGAGCGTGCGCGGCATCCACGGATAGGTGTCGCGCAAGCTATTGGCGAAGGTTTCATAATCGGCATTAGCGATTTCGCCGCCGGGAAGCGGTGCGCCATGCGTCCAGTCACCGCTCATCTTCGGGAAGATATGCTTGAGGCGATGCATGCCGCGCTCTGCCAGCTCGCGAAACGTGGTGATCTTGCCACCGAAGACGTTGAGCAGCGGTGCGTCGTTGGTTTCATCGAGATCGAAGACATAATCTCGGGTGACGGCGGATGGATTGCCCTTGCCGTCGTCAAACAGCGGGCGCACACCGGAGAAGGAATGCAGCACGTCTTCGCGCCTGAGCTTTTCCTTGAAATAGCGGTTCACCGCCGTCAGCAGATACTCGATTTCCTTCTCGTCTGCCGCAACATCTTCCGCACGGCCTTCATAGGCGATGTCGGTTGTGCCGATCAGCGCCTTGTCGCCCTCATAAGGATTAATGAAGATAACGCGCTTGTCGTGGTTCTGGACGAGATAGGCATTTGCGCCTGACCAGAATTTCGGAACAATGATGTGGCTGCCTTTGACGAGACGTACATTGCGCGACGAGTTGGAACCGGCAACATTGTGGATGACATCCGTAACCCACGGTCCGGCGCAGTTGACGATGCAGCGCGCGCGGAATGTGCGGGCCTCGCCTGTGTCGCTGTTTCTGGTCTCCACGATCCAGCCGCCTTTTTCGCGGCGGGCGGAAACGACAGGCGTGCGGGTCAGGATAGTCGCGCCCTTTTCGGCAGCGCCCACCGCATTGAGCGCTACAAGACGGGCATCATCGACCCAGCAATCGGAATATTCAAAACCCTTGGTGTACTGGTCGAGGATCGGCGTGCCTTCCGGATCGCGCCGCAGATCCAGCGTGCGCGTACCGGGAAGCTTCTTGCGACCGCCCAGATGGTCATAGAGAAACAGGCCGAGCCGCACCAGCCAGGCTGGACGGTCCTGCGGGCTGTGCGGCAGCACGAAACGCATCGGCCAGATGATATGGGGAGCAGCGTTCAAAAGCACTTCGCGCTCGATCAGCGCTTCGCGCACAAGGCGAAACTCATAATATTCGAGATAACGCAGGCCACCATGCACCAGCTTGCCGGAGCGCGATGATGTTCCCTGCGCCAGATCGTCCTTCTCCGCCAGCACAACCTTGAGGCCGCGCCCGGCGGCGTCACGGGCCACGCCCGCGCCGTTGATACCACCGCCGATGACAAACAGATCGCAGGTTTCCGGTTCAGCCATTTCATGCTCCTTCGGATGCAATCGCATCCCATAGTCTAGAGCGCATTTCGATCTGATTGAATCAGATCGGCGCTCTAAGTGTTTGTTTTGAACCGCGCATCTTATCCGAAAACCGTTTCACACTTTTCGGGATGCGCTCTATATGCGTGCCAACTTGTCCCATACCGGCGTCAGTGCCAGCCGAGCTTCCTGATAGGCAACGAAGAGTTCCTCATAGTGCTTTGCGCGCGGACCGTCCGGGGCCTCGCAAGGGCCAAGCAGCGGCTCGACCCATTCCGCAATACACGCATCCATGCTGGGATAGGCGCCGATGGCTACCGCCGCCATCATAGCGGCGCCTGCGGCTCCCGCCTCTTCACGCGAGGAAACGCGCACCGGCGCATTCACTGCTGCGGCAAGGGTGCTGCGCAAAGCCTTTGAGCGTGCGGCACCGCCGGTGATGCGCAATTCGGCAGGCATTTCACCCATGGCTGCGTAACAATCGCGCGTCGCCATACCGAGGCCCTCGACAACCGAGCGCACCATTTCGGGGAAACGGTCGCGGCTGGAAAGACCAATGAAGCCGGCTCGTGCATAGGCATTGACGAAGGGGCCGCGTTCTCCGGCTTCCGAAATATATGGATGATAGAGGATCGCGCCGGGACGGCTTGCATTGAACCAGTCATCAAGGCGGGGAATAAGGTCACCGAGCGAAATGGGCTTTTCCGGTGTCGACATCAGATCGGCAGCGACCTGCAATATCCAGTCTATATTGATCGTTGCGCCCATATTGGTCTGCACCTGCGTAACGATACCGGGGATGGGCAGTGCGATGACGTAGCCGGTGCCTTCCTTGTTCAGATGGATATCGGCAACCGGCTTGGCGCGCATATGCACGCCTGTGGAACCGATGGTTGAACATCCAGCGCCTGCTGTACCGCCGCGCACGCCTGCGCCAAGCGCGGTCATGGCCATGTCCACATAGCCAAGGCTGACAGGTGTGCCAGCCTTCAGGCCGGTGGCGGCTGCTGCTTCAGGGGAAAGCGGGTGCTGCACTTCGGTGCCGTCGATGATTTCCGGCAACAATCCACGGCGTTTCGTCAGGCCGAGTGCATCAATGACCGTATCGTCGTACTGGCGATTACGGAAGTTGCCGAAGGTGAAGCTTGCTTCCGAGGGGTCGGTGGCGCGGACACCGGTCAGGTTGAGGTAAAGCCAGTCCTTGCAGTGGAGCGCGACTTCGGCATTGTCGAGCAGCTCGGGCGTGATGCTATCCATATGCGCCATCTGGGAACCCTGCTGGCAGGTGTTCAGCCCGGTGCCGGTCGCTTCAAAGCGCGCGCGGTTCATGGGACCTGCGGCAAGACGTGTGACCGTCGTTGCCGCGCGGGCATCGAGCCATAGCCATGCATCGCCGACCGGCTGGTTGTCGCGACCGACAAGCCAGGTGCCATCACCCTGTCCGGTAACGGCTATCGCTACGGTACGTTCGGCAAGGCCCGGCATTTTGGCGGCAAGGTCGCGCAATGCGCGCGCGCAGTCCTGCCATGTCTGGGAAAGGGATTGTGTGACGGCGCCATGATCGCCGGTATCGTATTTGTTGCGAACAGCCGCCGTTCCGATCTGGCGTCCGCCGAGGTCGAAAGCGACTGCCTTGAGCACGGATGTGCCCGCGTCGATCCCGATGATGATGTCACCTGTCTCACGCATGGCGGATATGTGCTTTCATAGACATTTGGATTCCTCCGGCGACTGAAAATACGTCGCTCGCAGCCCTGTTTATAATGAAATCGGGCGATGGCGTATGCTGGAGATAACATAACGCTACCACGTTGTCTGTAAAATTTTCGATGGCGAGCATTTTTTTTCACTAAACAGTGATTGCAGGGGAAATCGCTATGATTCAATGAGCGGATTTTGACCTGTTTCTTTTCTTTCTGGCAAAGGTTTTCCTATTACGAAATTACTAACTATCTGAAATAAACTATTATATTGGGGGTGGCTCTTGCATTGCCATGTGCATTTATCGAGAAAATCCACTGTGTGAATAATTCGCGTTGTAACGGAATATGTAGTGGATTTCTCTGGATTGTGATGTGGATTCAGCATGAAATGGTGCTAATTAACCGGTGTTTCGAAAACATCCGATTGACAGCTTTCAAGCTTTATAACATCATTATTGGAGTTAATAACACACCGCTATCATATGCTCTGATTGCGGTGCATCTGTTTCCAGGTTGCACGGAGGAGCGGGGCCCTGGAATTCATGTGGAGGCTATCATGATCTTGTCCATCGCATCTTGCACCGCTTTGGCGGAGGCTCCTGCCTATCCGGCAGGCCCGATGGCAATGATCGAGAATAGTCTACAGGCGGCTTAAATCCAGCCGCATCATCCGTTTCCATAACGACAATACGGCAGAATTGCTGAAGGCGTTTGATAATGAGTGCACAAACCAGTCAAGTTTCACAAAAGCCCGCCAAGCTGAGCCGCGCCGTCGTGTGGAGCGTGATCGCTGCGGTGGTGGTTGTCGGCGCGATTGCCTTCGACACGAAGGTCGTGAAGATCGGGTCTGATTCCGATGTGCGTCAGCAGGCTTTCTCTCCCGATGCCTACGGTGCTTCCGAATTCCCCAAGGTGAAGGCCAGTGTCGAGCAACGTGCCGTCGATGCAGCCGAAGTGGGAACCGCGCTCGCAGCCGACAAGGCCGCAGCCGGGAAAAAATATGGCGTGGGCGATGTTAATCCGGTCATCCCGGTCAAGTTCACGGGCATCGTTGAAGAGCGCAAGTCCAACTACAACGTCGTGAAGGTCGACGGCCTGCCGGACGGCGTCGCCATCCGTGTCCAGACCGGCCCTGCCGTCAACGGCACCGACCTGCGCGATGCGACTGGCGAAATCCAGTTCGGTCAGTTCAAGAACCAGATCGAATATCAAAATGCCGGCTCGGCTTTGAACAATGAGATGAAGAAGCAGGTGCTTCAGGGCGTCGATGTCGAGAATCTCGTCGGCAAGACCGTGACGGTGGTCGGCGTGTTCAAGGTCGTCAATCCGAAGAACTGGCTCGTCACGCCTGTGGGGCTCGAAGTGAAATGAGCACCGGTTCGAAAATCGAGGGTAAAAACGGCGATGTCGTTCTTGCCGCGCATAACGTCGCCAAATCCTACGGTCGCATTCATGCTTTGAAGGGCGTGAATTTCGAGATTCGTCGTGGTCAGGTCACGACGCTTTTTGGCGAAAACGGTGCCGGAAAATCGACGCTGATGAAGGTGCTTTCCGGCGTCATCCAGCCGACCTCCGGCACGATCATTCTCGATGGCGAACCGGTGACGTTCAATTCGTCTACTGAAGCGCGCGATCTCGGCATCTCGATCATCCATCAGGAACTAAGCCTCGCGCCGAACATGAACGTGCGCGACAACATCTTCATGGGGCGTGAGATCCGCACCGCCACCGGCGTTGATTTTGCCGAGGAAGAGCGGCTGACACGT
Organism: Brucella sp. LJL56; assembly: GCF_054871705.1. NCBI lineage: Bacteria > Pseudomonadati > Pseudomonadota > Alphaproteobacteria > Hyphomicrobiales > Brucellaceae > Brucella > Brucella sp. LJL56. The sequence goes on along the minus strand of NZ_JBTXLQ010000003.1, from coordinate 246,231 downwards.
GAGCTTCTGAAAGAACTGGAAGAAGACATCGATCCGCTGACGCCGGTTGAGGAGCTTCGCCTCGGCCAGCAGCAGGTCGTTGAAATCGCCCGCGCTCTTTCGGTCAATTCGCGCATTCTCATTATGGATGAGCCGACATCGGCGCTCAGCGCCTCGGAAGTCGAGGTTCTGTTCAAGGTGATCCGCGACCTGACGGCGCGCGGTGTCGCCATCGTCTACATTTCGCACCATCTGGAAGAAGCGTTGCAGATCACCAATCATGCGGTGGTGCTGCGCGACGGCACCATGACGGCCTATGCGCCGCGTGAGGAAATCGATCTGGAATGGATCGTGCGCAACATGGTTGGCGCAAACTTCGATCTCGGCTCGCCGCCGACCGGATATGACTGGGGTGACATAGCGCTCTCTGTCGAAAACCTGACCGTTCCCGATCCGGGCGGCGCGGGCTTCTCGCTGGTCGACCGCATGTCGCTCAACGTGCGCGCGGGTGAAATCGTCTGCATTTACGGTCTCATGGGTGCCGGTCGTACGGAGCTTCTGGAAACCGTTGCCGGTCGTCTCAAGGCAAGCGGTGGACGTGTTGTTCTGAAAGGGCAGGACGTCTCCAGCCTCACCATCGCGCAGCGCATCGAGAAGGGACTTGTGCTGGTGCCGGAAGATCGCCAGCGCGACGGTCTCGTTCAGACGATGACGGTCGGCAGGAACCTGTCGCTCGCCAGCATTGCCGAAATGACGAAGGGGCTGTTCACGTCGCGCAAGCGCGAAAAACAGATCGTCGATCAATCAATCAAGAATGTGCACATCAAGACGGATGGCGGCGAAGCGGCAATCGGTTCGCTTTCCGGTGGCAACCAGCAGAAGGTCGTGATCGGCAAGATGCTGGCGACCGAGCCGGAAGTCATCCTGCTCGACGAGCCAAGTCGCGGCATCGATATCGGAGCAAAGGCGGAAGTGTTCAAGCTTCTGGCTGAAAAGGCGAAGCAGGGTCTGGCCGTCGTCTACACGACTTCGGAAGTCGGCGAATGCCTCAGCATCGCGCACCGTATCATCGTCATGCACCGTGGACGCATCTCCGCCGAATTCGGATCGGACGTGTCCAAGGAGAAGATCATGGCCGCCTCGGGCGAAGCCATGGTCGGTCACTAAAATAGTTATGGAGCACTGATAGAATGTCAGTCACGAGCACCAACAAAGAAACAGCGGCTCCGAACGGCGCGAAGCGGAAACCCGGCATCGTGCATCTGCTGCTCGAAGGTCGTGCATTTTTTGCGCTGATCGCGATCATCGCAGTCTTCTCGTTCCTTTCGCCTTATTACTTCAGCGTCGACAACTTCCTCATCATGTCGTCGCACGTGGCCATTTTCGGCCTGCTTGCCATCGGCATGCTGCTCGTCATCCTCAATGGCGGCATCGATCTTTCTGTCGGCTCCACACTGGGACTGGCAGGCGTGGTTGCGGGCTTCCTGATGCAGGGCGTGACGCTGCAGGAATTCGGCATCATTCTCTATTTCCCGGTCTGGGCCGTGGTCCTCATCACCTGTGCGCTCGGCGCTTTCGTCGGCGCGGTCAATGGCGTGCTGATCGCCTATCTGCGCGTTCCAGCCTTCGTCGCGACGCTTGGCGTTCTTTATTGCGCGCGCGGCGTGGCGCTGCTGATGACCAATGGCCTGACCTACAACAATCTCGGCGGACGTCCGGAGCTTGGCAATACCGGCTTTGACTGGCTCGGTTTCAACAAGCTTTTCGGCGTGCCGATCGGCGTTCTTGTTCTGGCGGTTCTCGCCATTATCTGCGCCATCGTTCTCAACCGCACTGCATTCGGCCGCTGGCTCTATGCATCGGGCGGCAATGAACGTGCGGCTGAACTGTCCGGCGTTCCGGTCAAGCGGGTCAAGGTGTCGGTCTATGTCATTTCCGGCATCTGCGCCGCCATCGCGGGTCTGGTTCTTTCTTCGCAGCTCACGTCGGCTGGTCCGACGGCAGGCACCACTTACGAACTGACGGCAATCGCTGCCGTGGTTATCGGTGGCGCAGCGCTCACTGGGGGGCGCGGTACTATCCAGGGCACGCTTCTCGGCGCTTTCGTGATCGGTTTCCTTTCCGACGGCCTCGTGATTATCGGCGTGTCCTCCTACTGGCAGACCGTCTTTACCGGCGCGGTGATCGTGCTCGCGGTTCTGCTCAACAGCATTCAATACTCCCGGCGATGATCGATAGCGGCTCTGTCCACCGTTCCGGGCGGAGCCGCAGAAACATCCGGGTGTATCGAACGGTTTCCAGGAAGGCGCACCATCTCGAAAACGGCCCAATGGAAATAAGTACCGCCGGGGAACCGGCATAACGCAAATGAAAAACGTCAAGGGAGTGAGACTATGTTCAAGAAGGGTATGCGCGTTCTGTTCGCCGCTGCGGCAGCGTTGCCTCTCATCGCCAGCACGGCCTGGGCCGAAGGACTGATGACGATCATCGTCAACGATCCATCCAACCCGTACTGGTACACCGAAGGTGAAATCGCCAAGAAGACCGCCGAAGGTCTCGGTTACAAGGCTGTTGTCGGTGGCCACAAGGGCGACACCAACACCGAAAGCAACCTGATCGACACGGCTATCACCAACAAGTCGGTTGCCATCATTCTCGATCCGGCCAATGCGGACGGTTCGGTTGGTGCGGTCAAGCGTGCAATCGCCGCCAATATCCCGGTTTTCCTCGTCAATGCGGAAATCAACCAGGAAGGTCTGGCCAAGGCGCAGCTCGTTTCCAACAACGCACAGGGCGCCGCTATCGGTGCGACCCAGTGGGTCGAAAGCGTTGGCGACAAGGGCAAGTATGTCGAACTGTTCGGTTCGCCATCGGACAACAACGCCGCAACGCGTTCGAACGGCTATGAAACCGTTCTGTCGCAGTATCCGGATCTGGTGAAGGCCGGTCAGGACGTCGCCAACTGGGATCGTACCCAGGGCCACGACAAGATGCAGGCTCTGCTTCAGGCCAATCCGGACATCATCGGCGTCATCTCCGGTAATGACGAAATGGCTCTGGGCGCAATTGCTGCTCTGAAGAAGGCTGGGAAGCTGGATCAGGTGAAGGTTGGCGGTTTCGACGGTTCGCCGGATGCGGTTGCAGCCATCAAGGCCGGTGAACTGCAGTACACCGTTCTGCAGCCTGTTGCCGTGTTCTCGGAAGCTGCCGTCAAGCAGGCCGACAATTTCATCAAGACTGGCAAGACCGGCGTGGATCAGGAAAAGCAGCTCTTCGACTGCATCCTGATCACCAAGGATAATGTCGACAAGTACACCTCGCCGTTCGTTCTCGAACAGTAAGGTTTGAACAAGGCGCATCCCGTAAGCAGAAACACTTTCGGGGTGCGCATTTCCAGAAGTCCCACGCAATATAGGGCCTATCAGGCGATTCCAAAGCTTTCGGAACGCGCAAGCAAGGGGACAAGTGACAGGCATGGCAGTGAGCAGCAAAGCAAGCATTGACAAGCTGATGACGGAGCAGGTGCCGAACGACAGCCGGCATGCACGTCAGCTCGTCCGGCGCCAGCAGATTGCAGAAACTGTAATGGCTGAAGGCTCGATGCGTATCGAGGATCTCACCGAACGGTTCGGCATCAGCCTGATGACAGCGCATCGCGACGTCGATGAACTGGTAAGCCGCGGGCTATTTCGCAAGTCACGCGGCATCGTGTCGGCCGCGCCGACAAGCCTGATCGAGGCAAGCGATCTTTACCGCGTCACGCGCCAATCGGAAGAAAAGAAACTGATCGCCGAAGCCGCGATGCAGTTTGTCGAACCTGGCCAGGCGATTTTCTTCGACGATTCCACCACCGTTCTGCAGATGGTGCCGCATCTTCCGGGCAAGGGGCCGCTCACCGTCATCACCAACTCGCTGATCCTGATGAACGAGGTGCGTGACATCAAGGATGTGACGCTGCTCGGTCTTGGCGGTCAGCTCTATAACTGGTGCAACGCTTTTGTGGGCGGCATGACGATCCACGAAATTCGCCGTCTTCGCGCCGATGTGGCCTTCATTTCGATTGCGGCGATCACCGACGATCTTTTGTTTCACCAATCCCCGGAAATGGTGGAAACCAAGCGTGCCATGCTCGACTGCGCCGCCAAACGCATCCTTCTGGCCGATCACACCAAGTTCGAGCGCAGGGCCCTGCACAATTTCGGTGCGCTCAGCGACTTCGACGTCGTCATCGTCGATGAAAATACGCCTTTCGCGCATATCGAGCGCATGGAGGCGCAAGGCATCAATGTGGTGGTTGCCCGCGCCAATGCCCGGACAAGCGGGAAGCAAGAATAGCCCGCGCATATTTATCAGGAATACGATCCATGCCCTCTCTGCTCGGAATCGACAGCGGACTGACCGTTACCAAAGCCGTATTGTTCGATATTGACGGAACCACCCTTGCCGTCGCGCGTCGCCGCGTGGCGCAATCCTTTCCGCGCGCGCGCCATGTCGAACGCGACATGGATGAATTCTGGAATGCGACCGCCGATGCGATCACCGAGGCCATCGCCAGAAGCGGGCGGCCTGCCTCCGATATTCTGGCAATCGCCACCACGGCCCATGGTGACGGCATCTATATGCTGGACAAGGACCACCGTCCGCTTGGCGCAGGCATATTGTCGCTCGACAGCCGTGCCGGTGATATTGCGGAGCGCTGGGTGAACAGTCCTGTCGCCGACCGCGCCATTACCATAACCGGTCAGTTGCCCCATGCATCGGCTCCATCCGCCATTCTGGCATGGGTGAAGGAAAACGAACCGGAACGCTTTGGCCGCATCGCCCATGTGATTGCCTGCAAGGACTGGCTGCGCTTTTGTCTCACCGGCGACGTTGGCACGGATCGCACCGAAGCCTCGACCTCCTTTACCGATGTGAACACGCAGGATTATTCGAAAGAGGCGCTGGCCTTGTTCGGGCTCGACGCACTTTGGGATGCGCTGCCGCCCATGTCGCGTTCCGATGAAATCGTTGGCAGTGTCTCTGCCGAATGCACGGAGCGCACCGGCCTCGTTGCCGGTACACCGGTCGTCGGCGGCCTTCATGACGTGACCGCCTCGGCGCTCGGCGTCGGTGGGCTTGGCATCGGGACCGTTGCTGTGGTTGCCGGAACCTATTCGATCAACGAAACGCTGTCGTCCGAACCGCGCGTCGACAAAAGCTGGTTCTGCCGCAACGGCATTGCACCGGGCGAATGGAACAACATGTCGATCTCGCCCGCATCGACAGCCAATTACGACTGGTTCCTCGATAAGCTTTGCCCGTCGGAACGACGCGAGGCGGAAGAAACGGGGCGCTCGATCCACGATATGCTGCGCCCGGAAATCGATGCGGCATTGGCAAAGCCTTCGACAGCGATGTTCCATCCCTATCTCTTCGGTTCGCCCTATGGGGCAATGGCGAGCGGCGCTTTTTTCGGTTTGCGCGGCTGGCAGGACCGGGGCGACATGCTGCGCGCGATCTGGGAAGGCATTGCCTTTAATCATCGTATCCATGTCGATCACCTGAAGGATGGTTTCGCGATCTCTGCAGCGCGTCTCACCGGTGGCGTGTCGCGCAGCCCGGCTTTCGCGCAGATGTTTGCCAATGTTCTCGGCATGCCCGTTACCGTCACGGATACGGACGAGGCCGCCGCGTGGGGAGCTGCCCTTTGTGCTGGTAAGGGGGCAGGTGTTTTTGCCGATGTCTATAGCGATCCGCGCAATCTCGACGCCGTAGGCCGCACCTATGAACCGGATGCCGGACGAAGCACGCTTTATGAAAAGCGTTATGCGCTTTTCCAGGAAATCGCATCGGCACTCGGGCCGATCTGGCCGAAGATCGAAGCCCTCACGGATTGAAATAAACGGCGTTTCCCGCGCCTTAGCGACGTAAAGACAGTAAGATGAATGATTTCGTAGGCAATGCCGAAATGAAAAGCCGCATCGGACAATTGGAGGCCGAGGGTGTGGATGTTCTCATCCTTGGTGCGGGTATCAATGGTGCAGGGCTTTATCGCGATCTGAGCGAGCAGGGCGTGAGCTGTCTCGTCGTGGACAAGGCGGATTTTGGGTCCGGCACAAGTGCCGCGCCATCGCGGCTTATTCACGGTGGCCTGAAATATCTTGAAACCGGCGAATTTGGGCTCGTGGCCCAGTCAACGCTGGAACGCAATCTGCTTCTGAAGAACGCGCCGCACAATGTTGAGCCGCTGCCGACTTTCATTCCGGTCTTTTCGTGGACGAAGGGTATTCCTGCGGCGCTGCGCACCTTGTTCGGATCAACGACCGCGCCACGCAGCCGCGGTGCTGTGCTCATCAAGATCGGTCTGGCGCTTTACGATTACTTTGGCGCACGCGAGCGTGTCATGCCGCGCCACCGCTTTCTTTTGAAGGAAACAGCGACCAGGGAAATGCCCTATATCACGCCGTCGATTGTGGCGGGCGGCATCTATCACGACGCGAAAGTCAGCCAGCCGGAACGTCTGGTTTATGAGCTTGTCAGCGACGGGCTGCGCGCCAATTCGAAAAGTGCCGCAGCCAATTTTACGGCACTGGTTTCCGCCGAGAGCGGCGTGATTAGTTTTGAAGGACCGGATGGCAAGACATTCACCGTCAGGCCGAAGCTGGTCATCAACGCAGCCGGACCATGGATCGACCGGGTCAATGCTGCACTCGGCAAGCCGACCAAGATGATCGGCGGCACCAAGGGGTCGCATATTCTTGTCGATCATCCCGAACTGGTGAAAAGCCTCAATGGACGCATGATCTATTTCGAGGCGGATGACGGACGTATTTGCCTTGTCTACGATTATCACGGGCTGGCGCTGGTGGGTTCCACCGACATTCCGTCGGATGATCCGGACAATGTACGCTGCGACGACCCTGAAACCGACTATTTCATCGACAGCCTGCGTTCGCTTTTGCCGAAACTCAAATTCGACCGCAGCCAGATCGTCTATACCTATAGCGGCATTCGTCCGCTTCCCGCTTCCAATGCTTCCGAACCGGGCTTGATCAGCCGCGATCATTCCGCGCCTGTGATCGAGCCGGATAGTGGTCGGCCATTTGCGATCATTTCGCTTGTCGGCGGCAAATGGACCACATTCCGCGGCTTTGCCGAGGAAGTGGCCGACAAGGTTCTTGGGCGTTTCGGTCAGGCCCGGCGGGTATCAACGCGCAACCTCGCCATCGGCGGCGGCAGGGATTATCCGTCTGATGATCGCGCCCGCAAGGCATGGGTGACGAGGTACGCCACCGAAACACGGTTATCCGCCGCACGGGTCGAAACCTTGCTGAAGCGCTATGGCACCACAGCCTTGCCGATCATCCGCGAGGAAGCAGGTGCAGCGGTTACAATGCTACCCGAAACCGACACGGTCAGCGCGACGGAAGTCGCATGGATTGCGCGCAACGAGCTTGTCGTGCATCTGGCCGACGTCGTTCTGCGGCGCACCACGCTTGCAATCGACGGGGCACTGACGACCGGCAATCTTGCCGCGATCGCCGATATTCTGGCGCGGGAACTGGGCTGGGACGATGTCCGCAAGACGCAGGAAATCGAGGCAGTCAATATCGAGCTTGAAAAACGGCATAATGTGATTTTGCGAGCGCAGCCCGCCAAAAGGCGCTGATCTATTCGTGAAGTTGATCTATCTGTTTGCTTGACGCGCATCTTGTTCCGAAAACCGTTTCACACTTTTCAGGATGCGCTATGGTGCGCCTCTCATATTCGAAAGGAAACGCGCCATGGATATCAAGCGAAACGGAACCGACCCTTCGGGCAAAGGCCCAGCCGATTGGTTTACGGGCAATGTCCGTATCGATCCGCTGTTCTCCCCCAATAATGCCCGGCGCGCTGCGGCTGCGACCGTGACTTTCGAGCCCGGCGCGCGCACCGCCTGGCACACGCATCCGCTTGGCCAGACCCTGATCGTGACCGCCGGTCTCGGCCTTGTGCAACGGGAAGGTGGACCGATTGAGGAAATCCGGCCCGGCGATGTGGTCTGGTTCGAGCCAGGCGAGAAACATTGGCACGGTGCGTCCGCAAGCAATGCCATGACCCATATCGCGATTCAGGAACAGCTCGACGGCAAGGTCGTTGACTGGATGGAGCATGTCAGCGACGTGCAATATGGCGGAGGGAAATAAATTTCGCCCCGGTTTTGCGCAGCTTTCAGAAAACGACCCGACCGATCAATGGTCAAAGGCTGCGCAAAACGCAAAGATGATTGCGTATATTGCGAACAGGCGTTTCCTGTTTCCCCTATCATGTTGTTCTCAATAAAAACAAAGGGGAGAAGCTAATGAAACGCATAGTTCTTTTGCTTGCAGCAAGCGTCGCCAGCCTTGCCTGCGTGCAGGCACATGCTGCTGAAGGCGCAAACTGCAAGGCGCCCAAATTCTCCGATGTCGGCTGGACCGACATTACCGCAACAACGGCGCTTGCGTCGTTGGTGCTTGAAAAAGCCGGATACGAGCCGCAGACAACCATCCTTTCCGTGCCGGTCACCTTCCAGTCGCTGGAAAACGGGCAGATTGATATTTTCCTTGGTAACTGGATGCCGCTTCAGGAAGAAGCCCGCAAACCTTATCTTGAGGGAAAGAAGATTGAGCAGGCCGGGGTGAATCTAGAAGGCGCCAAGATTGGTCTTGCTGCGACGGGCAAGGATCTTGGCATCAAGAATTATGCCGATGTCGCAAAGTTCAAGGACCAGCTTGGCGGCAAGATTTACGGCATCGAGGCTGGCAGCAGCGCCAACGCCACAATCCAGTCGATGGTCGAGCAGGACAAATTTGGCCTGAAAGATTTCCAGCTCGCGGAATCGAGCGAGCAGGCCATGCTTTCGCAAGTCCAGAATGCAGTGCGCAAGGATGAGCCTGTTGTTTTCTTTGCCTGGACGCCGCATCCGATGAATATTCGTTACAAGCTCACCTATCTTGAAAATGGCGACAATCTGTTTGGTCCGGACGACGGTGCTGCGACCGTCGAAACATTGACCCGCAAGGGCTACGCAGCGGATTGCCCCAATGTTTCGCGCTTTCTGTCGAACCTGAAGTTCAATACGGAGATGGAAAGCACGATGATGAACATGATCCTGAACGATGGCATGGAAGCGAAAGACGCCGTGACGAAATGGATCACGGAGAACCCGGCACAGCTTGATGCGTGGCTTGATGGCGTGACCACTGTCGACGGCAAGCCAGCGCTTGCAGAGGTGAAGTCGGGACTGGGCCTTTAATTTAGGGTGTCTTTACTGCCGCAGCTTGCTCGGCGATTGACCAAAATGCCGCTTGAAGGCGCGCGACAGCGAACTGATCGACGAAAAGCCGGTCTGTTCCGCTGTGTCCGCCATGGAAAGATGCGTATCGAGGATCAGTCGCCGGGCCGCTTTCAGCCGGAGCGACAGATAGTAATTGCCCGGTGACTGCCCGATCACATTGGCAAACAGCAATTCGAGACTGCGTGTCGACAGGCCAAGCCTGCGGGCGATGCCCGTCACAGGGATCGGGCGGTCGATATGAGTTTCCATGATTTTTATGGCATTGGCCAGTCGCGGCTCGCGGTTAAGCAATCGGCCAAGGGATACCAGCGGCTGCGCGTCGGAAGCCTGTTTCACTTCATCGTAGATGTAGAGGCTCGCCACATCGAGCGCGATGGAATAGCCGTGGCGGGCGCGAATGAGTGCCAGCATCATGTCGAGCGCGGGGGCAGCGCCGCCGGTCGTCAGAAAAGCTCCGTCCCGTACCCAGCGGTCGGATTGCATTTCGACTTCCGGGAAACGCTGTGAAAATGCTTCCATGTCTTCCCAGTGCGTCGTTGCCTTGCGTCCGTTGAGCAGCCCGGCTTTTGCAAGCACCCATGATCCGGCTTCCACGCCCACGACGAGTTTCGATTGCTTGGCAGCCTGTCGCAGCATGGCGAGGAGTTTTGGCGTGGCGTGTTCCAGTGCGTGAAAGGCGCTGACGATAATGAGAATGTCCTGCGCCCCGGCCTCAAGACAGCCATCCGCCGCAACCTTGAGCCCGCTGGATGTAACGGGGTCGCTGCCATCCGGCGACACCACGCGCCAGCGATAAAGAGAACGTCCCGTCACGCGGTTGGCGCCGCGCATCGGGTCGAGCGTCGCGGCCAGCGACATGAGTGAACAATCCGGCAGGACCAGCAGGGTAACGCTCAGTTCTTCGTCGGATGGTTCAAAGATCATATGCTTCGCTCTTCGCCAAATAGATTTCGTAAAATGATAATCCCGGCATTTCGTGACCTGTCAAGCTCGGCGAAAATCGAGGGAAACGATCATGCCTTTAAAGCCCGCTCGCGAAATATTCATCACAGCAGCCGTTACCGGCGCTGGAGCCACCACGCATCGCTCGAACAAGGTGCCGATTACACCGCGCCAAATCGCGGATGCGGCCATCGAAAGTGCTGAGGCAGGCGCTGCCGTCGCGCATATTCATGTTCGCGATCCGGAAACCGGCGAGCCTTCGCGCAAGCTGGAACTTTTCCGCGAGGTTGTCGATCATATCCGGTCGTCGAATGTCGATATCGTGCTGAACCTGACGGCAGGTGTCGGCGGCGATCTGGTTTTCGGCTCGGCGGAAGCACCGCTGCCGCCCAATGCCGCCAAGACCGATATGGCGGGAGCGACGGAACGGCTTGCCCATATTGCGGAACTGCTGCCGGAAATCTGCACGCTGGATTGCGGAACGATGAATTTCGGCGAGGGCGATTACGTGATGACCAACACGCCCGCCATGCTCAGGGAAATGGCCGCGCAGATACAGCGGCTCGGCGTGCGCCCGGAGATCGAAATCTTCGATACCGGTCATCTGCCGCTTGCCCAGTGGTTGCAGCAGCAGGGCCTGCTCGATGATCCGGTTCTGGTGCAATTGTGCATGGGTATTCCATGGGGCGCGCCCGATGATCTGGCAACGCTGGTATCCATCCTCCACAACCTCCCGGATAACTGGATTTTCTCGGCATTTTCCATCGGGCGCAATCAGTTGCCCTACGCAGCCCTTGCCGTGCTGGCGGGTGGCAATATCCGTGTGGGATTGGAAGACAATATCTGGCTCGACAAGGGCGTTCTGGCTTCGAACGGCGATCTGGTTGAACGAGCCAAAGCGATTGCCGTCAATATGGGGACGACGGTTCTGACGCCTGCTGAAGTCCGCGAGAAACTTAAGCTCACAAAGCGCTGGTGATAGCCATGAACACCCATCCTCCCAAGATTGCCTGCATCGGTAGCGGTGTTATCGGCAGCGGCTGGGCCGCACGCTTTCTCCTGAACGGTTTCGATGTTGCCGTTTACGATCCGTCGCCCGATGCAAAGGCGACGACAGAACATATTCTCGATAATGCGCGCCGGGCACTGGCGGCACTGACCACCATGCGTCTTCCGCAGGAGGGGCAACTGTCCTTTTCCGCTTCGCTGGCGGAGGCGGTGGCAGGCGCGGCGCTTGTTCAGGAAAGCGTGCCCGAGCGTCTCGACCTGAAACTTGCCGTGCTGGCGGAGATCGAGGCCGCTTGCGCAGACGAAGCGCTGATCGCCTCTTCCACCTCCGGTTTTCTTCCAAGCAAGTTGCAGGCTGGGTTACGGCATCCGGAGCGCCTCTTGATCGCGCATCCCTACAATCCCGTTTACCTGTTGCCGCTGGTCGAGCTGGTGCCGGGCGAAAAGACGACCGGATCGGCGATCGAGAGCGCTTCCGCGTATTATCGCCAGACCGGGATGGAGCCGGTTGTGCTTGAAAAGGAAATCGATGCTTTCGTGGGGGACCGCCTTCTGGAAGCGCTGTGGCGTGAGGCCTTGTGGCTTGTGCGTGACGGTATCGCTACAGTCGAGCAGATTGACGATATCATTCGCTATTCTTTTGGTCTTCGCTGGGCTCAGATGGGGTTGTTCCAGACCTATCGTATTGCGGGTGGTCCCGCAGGTATGCGGCATTTCCTCGCCCAGTTTGGGCCTGCGCTGCAATGGCCATGGACGAAACTGACGGATGTGCCCGATCTTGATGAAAGCCTCATCAACCGTATCGCCGACCAGTCGGACGAACAGAATGAAGGGCTTTCAATTCGCGATCTAGAGCGGATTCGCGACGAAAATCTGGTCGCCATCATCCGTGCCCTCTCACAACAGCAGCAGGGTCGGGGTTGGGGCGCGGGCGCGCTTCTCAATGCCTATACCGCGCGGCTTGAAACCGCTGCGGATCGCCCCGAGGCGGGCAGCGGTCCGCTCCGACTTCTGGATGTACGCGTGATCCCGGAGTGGATCGACTATAATGGGCATATGACCGAGCATCGTTATCTCGATGTATTTGGGCAGGCGACCGACAGGTTTCTGGCGCATATCGGCGTGAATGAAGCTTATCTGAAATCCGGACACAGCTATTACACGGTCGAAACCCATATCATCCATCGTGGTGAGGCCAAGGCAGGCGATGCGCTGCATGTGGAAACGCAATTGCTCTCTTTCGACGAGAAACGTGCGCATGTCTTTCATAGTCTGAGGCGCGCCGAGACGGAGATTGCCAGCGCTGAGCAGATGCTGCTGCATGTCGACAGCAAGGCAGGCAAGGCGGTGGCGGCGAAGGCTCAAATTCTTGCCGCACTGGAGGGGCTTTCACGTGCACACCGTGAAATGCCGACACCGATTGCCGTCGGGCGGCATGTCGGAAGAAGAGGCTGAACGACCTCCAGTTCTTTCCTTGAAGAATAACGCGTCGATCTTGGATCGACGCGATTTTCGTCGTTGCTTGACATTTAATCAATCGATTGATTAAATCAAATAATGAACACGACAAAACATCATCGATCGGAACCGCCTTCGGTGGATCAGACGCGAATGGCGCTGATCCACGCGGCCTTGCAACTGTTTGGTTCGAAGGGTTACGACGCCACATCGACACGCGAGATTGCGGGTCGGGCCAAGGCAAATATCGGCTCCATAGCCTATCATTTCGGCAACAAGGAAGGGCTGCGGCTGGCTGCGGCAGACTATATCGTTGAAACGATACAGGGCGTTGCCGGGCAGGCGCTTGGGCATTATGCGGCGATCAATGCGCCTGCCGAGACGAAGGAAACCGCTCGCCAGCAGCTTGGTCTGGCGCTGGAGCGCATGACCCATTTCATTGTTGCGCAACCGCAATCCGGTGAGATCGTCCAGTTCCTCTTGCGTGAACTGGCGCATCCGACGGCGGCGCTCGACCGCATTTATTCCGGTGTTTTCGAGCCGACGCATAAAAGGCTTTGTGCCATATGGGAAGTCGCGACAGGCGAGCCTGCCGAAAGCGAGAACACAAGGCTCGTCATTTTCACTCTGCTTGGACAGGTCGTTTATTTTCGTATCGGCCGAGAGGCGGTGAAACGGCGCATGGGCTGGTCCACGATGGGCGCGGAAGAGGCGGCGGCGGTCGCGGCAATTGCGCGCCAGAACCTCATGGCTATTCTTGCAGCGAAAGACGCTACGAGAAGCGGCGAGGTGGCGTTATGAGCGTTCTCTGTATTCTTCCTTTTGCGACCTATCTTTTCGCCGCATGCAACGCGCAGCCTCTTGCTGTTGGTTATGTGGAGGGCGAGTTCGTGCAGCTTGCACCGCTGGAAGTGGCGCAGGTTCAATCCATTGCCGTCAGACGTGGCGATCGTGTCGAGCCGGGCAAGCCCATAGCAATGACGGAGGATGCGGACGCAAAGATCGCCGTTGCGCAGGCCGACGCAGCGCTGGCGCAGGCACGCGCGCAATTGGCGGATTTGCAGGTCGGCAAACGTCCCGATGAAATTGCTGTTCTGGAGGCGGCTGTAAGAACTGCCAAGGCACAGGCAGACGATGCCCGGCGAACGCTTTTGCGTACGCAGGATCTGACGAAGCGCGGGGTTATGACACAAGCGCAGCTTGACGACGCCGCCACCAAGGTCGAAGTGGCAGAAGCCTCGATCAATCAGGCGACAGCCAATCTGGCGGTCGGTCGCTTGCCCGCGCGTCCTGAAGAAATCAAGGCGGCGGAAAATGCTGTCAGGAGCGCCGAGGCGCAGCTTGATTCCGCGCGCTGGCATCTGACCAAGCGAACGATCGAGGCGCCGGCATCGGGCCGGATCACCGATGTCATCCGCAATCCGGGCGATATTGCCGGTCCGTCTGCGCCCGTGCTGACTATGCTGCCCGACGGCGCGGTCAAGCTGAAGGTTTACATACCGGAAGACAAGTTTTCGGCGGTGCGGGTGGGCGATATGCTGTCCGTGCGCTGCGATGGCTGTGCACCCGGCCTGCAAGCCCGTGTCAGCTATGTTTCGCCCGATCCGGAGTTCACGCCGCCAGTCATCTATTCGCTCGAAACGCGCCAGAAGCTTGTCTATCTCGTCGAGGCGCATCCGGTCGATCCCGCATCGCCTCTGCAGCCCGGCCAGATCGTGGATGTCGATCTGGCTTCCCAATAGGCGGAGACCAAAATGTCGAATGCCATCGATGTCAAAGGTCTCGTCAAACGGTTCGGCGATGCTACGGTTGTCGATCATGTGAGCATGGCGGTGGCCGAGGGCGAGATCGTCGGCTTTCTGGGGCCGAACGGTTCGGGAAAGACAACCACCATCCGCATGATGTGTGGGCTGCTGACCCCCGACGAGGGGGAAGGACAGGTGTTGGGGTTTGATCTTCGCACCGAAGGCCTGAAGATCAAGCGTGAAGTCGGCTACATGACGCAGCGGTTTTCTTTCTATGAAGACCTGACCATAGCCGAGAACCTTGAATTCGTAGCCCGGCTCTACCGGTTGAAACCGGTTAAGGATCATGTGGTACGCACACTTGAGGAGCTGGGACTGACCTCGCGTGGGGATCAGTTGGCGGGCACGCTTTCCGGTGGCTGGAAACAACGGCTGGCACTGGCAGCCTGTATCATGCACAAGCCCAGGCTCCTGCTGCTGGATGAACCGACCGCTGGGGTCGATCCGAAGGCACGACGCGATTTCTGGGACGAGATACATCGTCTGGCCGATGGTGGACTGACCGTACTCGTCTCGACCCATTACATGGACGAAGCCGAGCGCTGCCATCGCATCAGCTATATTTCCTATGGCAAGCTTCTGGCCACCGGGACCGTCCGGGATATCATCGAGAAGGCGGGACTGACGACCTTCATCGTCAATGGCCCGCGGCTTGGCGAAGTGGCACGCGAACTGGAAGGTGAACCGGGTGTCGAGCAGGTTGCGCCTTTTGGTGCGACACTGCATGTCGTGGGGTCCGACAGGGCGAAGCTTGAGGCGCCTCTGGAGAAGATCAGGCATCGCGAGGGGATCACAGTCGAGGCGGGCGAAACCAGTCTTGAGGACGTGTTTATCCAGTTCATGGCCAATGCGCAGGATAATATGTCCAAGGACAGGAACTCCGGGAGCGGCAAACCATGAGCGGCTGGTTCTCGTTCGAACGTCTTGGCGCGATGCTGGTGAAGGAATTTATCCAGATGCGGCGTGATCGCATCACCTTCGCCATGATGCTGGTCGTTCCATTGATGCAACTGCTGCTCTTCGGCTTTGCCATCAATAATGATCCAAAAAGCCTGCCGAGCGCACTGATCGTGACCAGTCAGGATCATTATACGCGTGCCATGATTTCCGCGCTGGAAACCACAGGCTATTATCGTTTCGACCACGTCGTGCAAAGTGCTGCGGAAGCCGAAGCCTTGATTGCCAACGGCACCGTTTCCTTCGTGGTGACGATACCATCGGATTTTGCAAGACGTGTCGATGCAGGGGAGCAGCCGCAGATATTGATCGAGGCCGATGCGACGGACCCGTCGGTGGCAAGCGGTGCGATTTCTACGCTTGGAACGGTCGCAAGTCAGGCGCTCCTGCGTGAACAGGGCAAGCAGGCTGAAGCTGCAGATGCTGCGCGAAGCCAGCTCCAGGTCGTCGTGCATCGCCGTTACAACCCGGAAGGCGTGTCGCAATATAATATCGTTCCCGGCCTGCTGGGCGTCATCCTGCAAATGACGATGGTGATGATGACGGCCATGGCACTGACCCGTGAGACCGAACGCGGCACGATGGAAAACCTGCTTGCGATGCCCGCCACACCTGCTGAAATCATGCTGGGCAAGGTTCTGCCATTTCTGGTCGTCGGCGGCGTGCAGGTTGTGGTCGTGCTGGTCGCGGCCAAGCTTTTGTTCGGGGTGCCCTTTGTCGGTTCGCTGGCGCTGCTTTTGACCTGCGTGCTGATCTTCGTCCTGTCGCTGGTCCTGCTCGGCTATACGATCTCGACGGCGTCGCGCACGCAGATGCAGGCCATGCAGCTTACCTTTTTCTTCTTCCTGCCGTCGCTGATGCTGTCCGGTTTCATGTTTCCGTTTCGGGGCATGCCCGACTGGGCGCAAGCACTGGGCGAGATTTTTCCGCTGACGCATTTTCTGCGGATCGTCCGCGCGGTCATGTTGAAAGGCGCCCATCTTTCCGACATTGCCGGAGAGGTGAACGCCCTCATATTTTTCGTAATCCTGTTCGCATCGCTGGCGCTTCTGCGATTCCGGAGAACGTTGGATTAGCTTGCCGCTACCTCAGCAGGCTGATGAGGCCAGCGCCGCTTTCGGGCGGCGGGACAGTGTGAACAACAGCCCGGCTGCTGCAAGAAGACCGCCCGCGACCGGAATGGCCGCATAGCCATAGCCCGCGCTGATGACACCGCCGCCAAGGGCTGCACCCACCGCATTGCCAAGGTTGAATGCGCCGATATTGATCGAGGATGCAAGTCCCGGCGCTTCCGATGCAGCCAACATCACGCGGGTCTGTACCGGCGGAACGACGGCGAATGCCGCAGCCCCCCAGGCGACAAGGCCGATTGCCGCGCCGATATGGCTGCCCAGCAGGAGCGGCAGTACCAGGCTGATGATTGCGAGCGCTGCGAGAAATATCCGCGTTGCGCCATTGAGTGACCAATCGGCCAGACGCCCGCCGAGCATATTGCCGATGGTGAAGCCCACGCCGATGAGAACGAGCGCCAGCGTTACGAACCCTTCCGAGGCGCTGGTAAGGTCAGCCAGCACGGGCGCCACATAGGTGTAGAGCGTGAACATGGCGCCCGCACCCATGACGGTTGTTGCGAGCGACATGAGCACGGTCGGGCGCATCAGGACGCCGACCTCCCGGCGGATGTCGGGCATCTTGCCGGCCTCGCCGCGCGGCAGCGAAAGCCAGAGCGCACTGATGGCGAGCAGACCCAGAACAGCAGTACCGGCGAACGACATGCGCCAGCCGATCTGCTGGCCGATCCAAGTCGCGGCCGGGACACCACCGATATTGGCAATCGTCAGGCCCATGAACATGGTGGCAACGGCGCTTGCCCGCTTTTCAGGCGGCACGACACTGGCCGCGACGACGGAACCGAGGCCGAAAAACGCCCCATGATTGAGGCTCGTCACCAGACGGGCTGCAAGCAGCGTCCAGTAATCCGGAGCAAGCGCCGAGAGGATGTTGCCCAGCGTGAAAATGCCCATCAGCAGCATCAAGGCCGTGCGCTTGCCGAAGCGCCCGAAGGCGAGCGTCATGATCGGAGCGCCGATCGTCACGCCGATGGCATAGGCGCTGACTAGAAGACCTGCCGTCGGGATAGACACATCGACACCGTCGGCAATGACCGGCAGCAGGCCCATAGGTGCAAATTCCGTGGTGCCGATACCGAAGGCACCGATTGCAAGCGCCAGAAGCGGCCAGTTGAAACCGGCCGCCTTCGCTGCGCTGTCGTGAGACGTCATCGTGCTCATCATAGTCTCCGTTATTTATCCCAGACGGGAGCCAGACCTTCGGGGCTGACGATGCGACCGTCGGGACGGGCAAGCTTTGCGATAGCGGCCATGTCTTCCGCATTCAGTTCAAAGTCGAACAGGTTGAAGTTTTCCGACACGCGCTCCGGCTTGGCCGTCTTGGAAAGAGCAATAAAGCCGCGTTCGATCAGCCAGCGCAGGCCGACCTGGGCAGCAGTCTTGCCGTATTTCGCACCAATGGCCTGCAAGACGGGATCGCGCGGCACTGCGCCATCAGCCATGCCGTAATAGGCGGTGATGGCAACACCTGCCGCTTTCGCAGCGTCGGCTACGGTATTTTGATCGATATACGGATGCACCTCGATCTGGTTGGTGACGATGGGCGCCGCACTGCGAAGAATAGACTCTTTCATTTGCGCGACATTCTGATTGCTCACACCGATGAAACGCGTCTTGCCCGCTGCCTTTACCGCGTTGAGCCTGTCGATCTGATCAGCAATCGCCACCTTGTCGGCAGGCCAATGCAGGAGCAGGAGGTCAATCTGATCGACTTTCAGCTTGTCGAGACTTTCATCGACGGATGCGCTGAATTTTTCGAGGTCATAATTATCGACCCAGACTTTCGTGGTGAGGAACAGGTCTTCGCGGCGTGCGCCTGCCTTTTCAAGAGCACGACCGAGGGCAGCCTCATTTTGATAGATCTGGGCCGTATCGAAATGGCGGAAGCCCGCTTCCAGCGCAGCCGGGATGACGCTTTCCACTTCCGCATCCGTCATGCGGAAAACACCGAAGCCGAGCGCGGGTATAGACGCACCGTGTGCGTTTACGATTTTCATATCATCTCCTGTCGATTGGCCCTCGGCGTTTTCGCGTCAGTTGCGCGAGCTTGGGAGGCTCATGCTTCGGGCCGTCAATTTATGGATTCTGATCCTGTTCCGGATAATCTTCGGTCAGGTTCGATCTCGTGATGCAGAAATAGGACAGTCGCGCGGGCTTGAAAATCCGCTGGGAATCCACATTATCTGTGAAACAGTTTCACAGATGGAGCAGGCGATGGATAATCGCGTCGGCGAAATGCAGGTCTTTCTGCGGGTTGTGGAAGCGGGCAGCTTTTCCGAAGCGGCCCGCCTCTTGCGCATGAACCCTTCGACTATCAGCAAGCTCATATCCCGTATCGAAGCAAGGCTCGGCGTGCGGCTTCTGGAGCGCTCGTCGCGGCGCCTGTCGCTGACAACCGAGGGGCAGATTTATTATGAGCGCAGTCAGGGACTGCTGCGCGATTTCGAGGAAGTCGAACGCGAGCTTTCACAAGGTTCTGCAAGTACGGGCGGTACCGTGCGCGTCAACGCTTCTGTGGCATTGGGCACGCTGGCGCTGGAGCCGCTATTACCTGAATTTTTGTCGGCCTATCCGAATATCGTAATCGATCTATCCCTGTCGGATGAACTGGTCGATCTTTATCTGGACCGCACCGACGTGGCTTTCCGTATCGGCACCTTGCCCAATTCCAGCATGATGGCGCGCAAGCTTGGGACCGCCCGGCGCAAGATCGTAGCGGCTCCCGCCTATCTTGAACGTCACGGCACACCGTTGACGGTCGACGATCTTGCCGATCACAATTGCATCGGGTTCAATTTCCGCCGCGCGGCACCTGTCTGGCCGCTCAAGGAAAGCGGGCGTATTGTGGATCGTGCCGTTTCCGGTTCGCTGCTGGCCAATAATGGGGAAACCGTTCGGCGCATGGCGGTCGCGGGGCTGGGGCTTGCCCGGATCGGCGATTATCACGCGCGGAACGATCTTGCATCCGGCGCATTGGTGGAGGTTCTGGCCACGGCGGTCGAGAACGATATAGAAGAGGTTCACGCCGTGTTCCTTGGTGGTGCGCGACTGCCGCAACGGGTACGGGTTTTCCTCGATTATGTGGTGCCCCGCTTGCAGAACTATCTCTCGACCCAATAAGGGGCGCGGTCGAATCAGCGGCAAGGTTCTTCCGAGAACACCGAATTTCCGGCGCGAAACGGGCGCTTCATCCAAAATAATTAGGTTTCCGATAGGCTAACGATTTCAGATTGTTGCTGACGCATACTCGTTCGATCACGACTTGGTGCTCCGCTTTTGTGTTGACTATTAACACTCCGTTAACCACAGTTTGTTGCAATATGTTACAAAGCGTTATCATCCTAATGCCAGAACGAGGTGTGTATTGAGCAAAAACCGGCAGACCAGACAGCAATCCTTGCAGGCAAGGGGGAGGTCTGCCGTGGCTGACATGACGTCGTTCTGGGGGCTGATGCGCGCCTATTGGGTTTCCGACCGTTGGAAGGAAGCCTGGGTTCTCACCATCGCAATCTTCCTGATGACGGCCTTTGTGAGCAAGACCACCGTATGGGTGGCCGAGGCTTCGGGCCTGCTGATGAATTCCATCGTCAACGTCAATACTGCTCCTGTTCAGCATCCTCTCATGACGATTGCCGCCAATGCGGGCATTCTTGTTCTGCTGATGCTGGCAAAGGACGTGATGCTGGTCGGGTCCCGCCATTTCCTGTCCACCACGCTGCATCGCAAATGGCGCAGGTGGCTGAATGACCAGTTCTCCACTGCGCTGCTGAATGGCAAGCACACGCATTTCCATCTGCAACAGGGCAGGGGCAAGGATCAGCCCGACAATATCGATCAGCGTTTGCAGGAATCAATCAAGGGCATGACCGGCGGCGCCATCGGCCTCGTCATGGGCATTGTCGGTGTGTTCCTGTCTGCTTTCTTCATCGGCCAGAAGCTGATCGAAATGTCCACGCATGTGGAGGGGCTGGATTTCCTCGGCAGCTATGGCAGCGCCGTCCTCGCCTTCATGGCAATCGTGGTCTATGTTCCGCTCGGAACGCTGGTCGCGATCAAGATCGGCAAGCGTCTGGAGCGTCTCAATCTCGGAATCCAGAAGGCCGAAGGCTCCTATCGTGGTGAATGGACTACGCTTCTGCGTCGCAGTTTCCAAATCTCGGCGTCCGGCGGCGAGGCCGTCCAGCGGTCGGTCAATGATAGACTGTACAAGGATGTCGACGGCACCTGGAACCGGCTCAATCGTTTCGATGCTGCCTATCTTGCCTTTTCCCAGGCCTATGGCTTTCTCTCTAACCGGATCGTTGCCTATATTCCTGGTCTTCTGCCCTATATGAGCGGTTCTGTCGGTTTCCGTAACTATGTGACGGGCGCGGAACTCGTTGCGGCGATGATCAACGATTGCTCGTGGTTCATTCAGGTTATGCCAGCGATTGCCAATCTGCGCGCCAATGCGGGCCGTGTGACCGGCCTCGCGCAGGCTATCGAGAATGTACAGGACCCCACGGATTTCTACAGCCGGTCGGGTATCAACCGCTTTGCTTTTGCTGAACAGCATCCACGCTTTGGCCTGTCGGTGCGCAATTTAACCCTCATGCAGGGACCGGATAGCGAAGCCCCGTTTCTGCGCTCGGGCGTGATCAATATTCGCTCCGGCGACTGGGTTTATATGCGCGGCGAATCCGGTTCGGGCAAAACATCTTTCGTGAAGGCGCTGAACGGCCTATGGCCTTATGGGACCGGCGATATCATCTATCCTCAGAATGCCACCTCGCTTTACGCGACCCAGGAGGCCAAATTCCCATCCGTCTCGCTGAAGCAGCTCGTCAGTCTGCCCGCCGATGAAAGTCTGTTCAGTGATCTCGCCGTTGCCGCCGTCCTGCACGAGGCGGGACTGGGCGAATTTATCGAGCGCATGAATGACGCCGATGCCGATGGCGCGCCATGGGACATGGTTCTCTCCGGCGGTCAGAAGCAGAAGATCGTGCTGGCACGTATTCTTCTGCACAAGCCGTCGATCATCTTCCTCGATGAGGCTACCGGTGCCCTCGATCCGGCCTCGAAAATGCGTTTCCACGAAGCGTTGAAGACGCGCTGCCCGCAAGCCATCGTCATCAGCATCATGCATGAGGACAAGCTGCCACTGCTCGAAAACGGCCACAACGTCTATTCGCATGTGCTGGATATACGCAACGGCTATGTCTCGCTGCGTCCGGTTCACTTCGATACAATGCCGGATGTGGCGGCTGAAACGCCTCTTATCGCCGCCGAGTGAAGCGTATTCTATTGGTCGAAACATCGTAGGGTTGCAAAAGTCCAAATTTGGACTATATTCTGATCTGGACGATCGGAGGCAATGATGGCCAGAAGCAATGCGGTGTTGAAGACAGTAGCAGGCAAGGGACCGGATATTCTCGATGCGACCCGTTTCTCTCCTCATTCGCGCAAGCGGCTGAGCGGGCCGGGCCTGCGCACCTTTCTGACCATCGCCGATCTGTGGGGGCTGGACGAACAGCAGCGTCTCATGGTGCTGGGACTGCCTTCAAGATCAACCTATTACAATTGGGTGAAGGCGGTGCGCGAACGCCGCGATATCACGCTGGATGTGGACGTGTTGATGCGCTTATCCGCTGTTCTTGGCATTCATCAGGCGCTGGGCGTGCTTTATCCCGATGAAAGAGCGGGCATCCGCTGGCTGCATACGCCCAATCGGGCAGGGGTCTTCGGCGGTCACCCACCATTGAAGCTGGTGACAAGCGGTCTGCAGGATGGCTTGTTGACCGTCCGCCGGTTTCTGGATGCGGCGCGCGGCGGCCTTTATATGGAGCCGAACGAACTGGATCGTGAGTTCCGGCCTTATCGCGATGAGGACGTGGTATTCTCGTGAAGCGCAACCCCGCTCCACAGCCAAGCTATCGCCTGATCCCGTCGCGCTTTCCGCCGATTGGTCTTTTTGACACGGTTGCCACGGCTGCCGATCTGGAAGCGGTGATGGAACTGGCAGGCTGGACGAATGATCGTCTTCTGACTGAGCGATTGCAGCGCCTTCCACATGAGGAATGGGTGTTCGGCAGGCCCAATTCCAGCATCGTCATGGCGACGTTTCTCCATGTGGCGCCGGGCGGCATGCGCTTCAACGGGCCGGAGCTTGGCGCGTGGTATGCAGCAGCGAGGTTGACTACATCCGTTATCGAGGTTGCCCATCACATGCGTCGCGAAACCGTCGCGACACATCAGGACAGCCTGGCGCGCACCTTTCGGGTCTATACGGCGAAACTGGAAGAGGATTTGATCGACATATGCGGGGAACAGGCAACGTTACCTGCCGTATACGATCCGATAGATTACGTCGCTTCACAGAAGTTCGGCGAGGAGATGCGCGAGAGCGGCGAATTCGGAATTCTGTTCGACAGCCTGCGTCACGAAGGCGGCATCAATGCCGTTGCTTTTCGCCCGAGCCGCATCGTGGAGGTGACGCAGAGCGATCATTACGAGATCACGGTTGAAAGAGCGTCTTCGCGCATTCAGGCGAAAAAGCTCAATACCTGAAGAGGCAGGCATTGCCGCCTGCCCCGGTTCGTCCGATCATGACCAGCCATATTCCTCATCGAGATCCTGAAACTTCTTCAGGTCAACGATTTCACAATATTGCTGATAGGTGATCATATCGCTGGCACGGGCCTTCGGTGTGCCGTCACGCTTGAGAACGGACAGCGTGTCGGTTACGGCCTTGACCGCCGAGAACAACGTTGAAAGGGCATAGAACACGACATTGAAACCCATCTGTTCGAGGTCGGCGGCTGTCAGAGCCACAGTTTCGTTGCCATCGACAATGCTGACGACCTTCGGCCCTTCAACGTGCCGCGCCACCGCTTCGACTTCCGCGATAGTCTTGATGCCATCGACAAAAACAAGATCGACACCCGTATCCTGATACATTTTCGCGCGGCGAATGGCTTCTTCCGCACCGGCTGCGGGCATGGCATCGGTGCGGGCGATGAGAAGGAGATCCTTGTCGCGTCGTGCCGCAATCGCGCATTTGAGACGACGCACATTTTCTTCAGCCGGGATCAGCCGGATACCGGCAAGCTGGCCGCAGCGCTTCGGGGCTAGCTGATCTTCCAGATGAATGGCGGCAACGCCTGACTGGATATACTCCTCCACAGTGCGCACGATATTGGCTGGGCCGCCGTAACCGGTATCGGCATCGGCGATGACCGGAATATCCACCACGCGCGTCATATCTCGCGCATGGGTTGTCATTTCGGTTTGTGTGAGAAGACCAAGATCGGGTGTGCCGAGACGACTTGCCGTTGCGCCAAACCCGGTCATGTAGATGGCCGGAAACCCTGCCTGCTGCACAAGGCGGGCGGTCAACGGATCGGGTGCGCCCGGTGCCTGAACGATGCGACCACTTTCGATGAGGTTTTTCAGGGCCTTTGCCTGTGTCATCATCATCTCCTTATCGTCCGCCTGAAACGTCAAGCACCACGCCGGTAATATAGGCGGCTCCCGGCGACAGCAGCCAGATCGCTGCGTCAGCAACCTCATCGGCAGTTCCCAGCCGCTTCAGCGGAATGAGGTCGGCCATTTTCGTAATATTGGCAGGGTCGGCAAAAACGTCTTTTTGGATTTCCGTGTCGATCACGCCTGGAGCCAACGCGTTGACGCGAATTTCCGGCGCTAGCTCCTTGGCAAGCGCATAGGTATAGGAAGCGATTGCTCCCTTGGTCGTCGCATAGGCGATATTGCCGACCATGCCGCCGGTACGACCGGCGATGGAGGACAGGCCGACGACGGATTTGTTGGGCTTCGCACCCAGATTGTTCAGATAGGCGCTGGAAACGTAGAACACGCTTTTCAGATTAACCGCCAGAACCCGGTCCAGTTCTTCGGCATCAAATTCCTTCACGGTCATGCGCTGGCCGATGATGCCTGCATTGTTGACGAGATGGTCGATACCGCCCCATTTTTCGGCAATATCCTGCGCTGCGCGATCAACCGCGGCCTTGTCTGAAACATCCACGATGGCTGTCAGAACCCGGTCACCATGCTTGTCCGCCATTTCCTGCAGGCGTGCGCCATTCACATCCCAAAGCACCACCTTGGCTTTAAGCGCGATCAGTTTCTCGGCAACGGCCTTGCCAATGCCCGATGCACCGCCGGTGACGAGCACTATCCGGTCTGCAAAAAAATCCGTTGGGAACGCGGTCGGAGCGTTGCTTGTGGTCATGAAATATTCCTCCTCGAAAATGAGCGCTGTGGCGCGCCCACGGGCTGCCGAAGAGAATCCGCAGACTCAACCATTCGGCAACATGGTTTTAAAAGCCACGTACGGGCACATCTGTCAATCTAAGGTACAAGATTTTGTATGCTACTTGTAAAGTAGTTGTTTGCACGCTAATCATTGCAATGGGAGAGAGACGATAACGGTCGGATCTGTGCTGATGGCCTGTCCGTGATCGGGATTGCCTATCTGTTGAAAGCGCGCCGGAATGGCCCCGGCTTTTTCCGCAGATAAAGCTCTGAGCGGGAGCACGCATTATCGTGTGACAGCTCCTGCAAAGATTATTGCATGCCGCTCATGCTGGAACGTGAGCGGAGACCTGGGAGGACAACGTGGTCAATTCCACTCTAACTGCGGTCGGCGCAACGCCCGACCTGCGCGACAGCACCATTCGCAAGCTTAATCTGCGGATCGTTCTGTTCTGCTTCATCTGCTTCATCGTCAACTATCTTGACCGTGTGAATATCGGCTACGCCGCGCTTCACATGAACAATGATATCGGCTTGACGCCTTATATGTTTGGCATCGGTGCAGGCATCTTCTTCATCGGTTACATGCTGTTCGAAGTGCCGAGCAACATGATGCTGCACAAACTGGGCTCACGTGTCTGGATTGCGCGCATCATGGTCACGTGGGGGCTCGTGTCATGCGCCATGGCTTTCGTGCAAGGCCCGGTTTCGTTCTACATCCTGCGCTTTCTGCTGGGCGTGGCGGAAGCCGGTTTTGCACCGGGCGTTCTGCTTTATCTCACCTATTGGTTCCCGGCCAAGGAGCGGGGTCGCGCAACGGCCCTCTTCATGACTGCAACCGTGCTGTCCATCGTCGTGGGTGCACCGTTTTCCGGCTGGCTGATGGATGCGGGCGAGGGGCTTTTCGGTTTGCATGGCTGGCAGGCGATGTTCATTCTCGAAGGGCTTCCCGCCGTGCTTCTCGGCGTCGTGACCTTCTTCTATCTGGTCGATAGTCCGGAAAAGGACAAGCGCTGGCTGACCGCCGACGAACGCGCATGGCTGATGGCCGAACTTGCCAAGGAAAATCAGGGCAAGCAGGCTGATACCCGTCATTCGCTGAAAGAAGTGTTCAGCGACTACCGCGTCTGGCTTCTGACGCTGGTCTATATGTTCAATGGTATCGCTGTTTACGGCGTCATCATGTGGCTGCCGCAGATCGTGAAGAGCCTCGGCGACTATACTGCGGCACAGACCGGGCTCATTTCGGCCATTCCGTTTGTGTTCGCAGCGATCGGGCTTGTCGTGATTTCGCGCAGTTCGGATCGGACCGGCGAGCGCAAGATCCACACGGCAATTGCCGGCCTGTTCGGTGGTATCTTCCTTGCCGCCAGCGCGCTGGCTCCGTCGCCGATCCTGAGCCTCGTGCTCCTGTCGGTCTGTGCGTTCTTCCTGTGGTCCTATCTCGGCGTGTTCTGGACGCTGCCGACGCAGTTCCTGTCGGGCGCGGCAGCGGCCGGCGGACTGGCCGCCATCAACGGTTTTGCGCAGCTTGGCGGTTTCACCGGGCCCTATCTCGTGGGCTGGGTTAAATCCACGACAGACAGTTTCTCGCTGTCGTTGCTGGCCCTGTCCGTGTTTCCGATTCTTGGCTTCTTCCTCTGCATGAGTCTGAAAGCCAAGCGGGACTGATCAAAATGACGGGCCCGGACTTCATCTGGGTCCGCCACCATTCACCGGTGCAATTTGAATGCGGTTTCAACCGCTCTATACGTCGCAGTAAGGCGTCTGTAAGATTCGGTCATGAGAGAGATTCGAGGCAAGAGCAAGAAGTCGCTGGCAAGCAGCATCGCCGAACGTATTCGCGGTGCGATTGTCGATGCAGAGTTTCAGTTCGGGGAGAATCTCTCCGAAGACATGCTCGCTGCGGCCTTTGATGTCAGCCGGACGCCGGTGCGCGAGGCGCTCAATATTCTCCAGATGCAGGAACTGGTTCACATCGTTCCGAAGTCCGGCACCTATGTTTTTACGCCGACGCAGGAAGACATTGCAGAGCTTTGCGATTTTCGGGTCGGCCTGGAAGATCAGGCCATGCGGCTTGCGCTTGGCAACAACCGCAAGAAACTTGTCTCGCAATTGAAAAAGCAGTTCGACCTCATGCGTGCGGCAATAGACGAAGACGACCTGCGCGCTTACGGGCGTTGCGATACAGAATTTCATCTGGCCTTCTTCCGTGTCTGCGGCAATCGTTATCTGGCGCGCGCCTATGACAGTATTCTAGGACGTGTCGCAGCCTTGCGAACGCATCTTGCTATCGGTGCGGAGGGCGAGCCTGCACGCTCCTTTGCCGACCATGCCGCCATTATCGGGCTTGCCGACGCCGAAAAACCAGAAGAATTGCGGGATATTCTGGAGGCGCATATCATGCGCACCAAGACCAATTATCTGAATGCTTTCAACCGGTTGCCTCGCCAACCAGGCGACAGTCGAACGATACGGCTGCGCCGACAGTTGTCGCTGACGAGCGAGTAAAGTTCCGGGCTAGACCGCCCACTCCACATCCGTGGTGAAGGCGATAGTCAGCCACCGGTCCGGTCCTTCACCGCCGAGTGCATCACCAACCTCGTCGCGCAACGCATCCCATTCTTCAAGCTTGCGTGGCGGAAGATCATGCGGAACGATGAAATAAAGCTCGATCTGCTTGCCACGCCCGACTTTGGCGACATAAGCGCGGTATGACAGAAAGCCGTGGCGCTTTACGACCCCTTCCGCAACCGTATCGACATGCTGTTTGAGATCAACGGGTGTAACCAGGAATATGTCGGCCAGAGCCTGTTTGATGGTGCCGATAGGCATGGGAATGATGACAAGACAAACGACCGCCAGAACTGCAGGATCAATATAGGGCGTCAGCCAGCCGAGTTCTGTTCCGTCAATGGCATAGCCGACGGAAAAGGCGACCAAAAGGGCGGCAGTGATACCGCCGGACATGATCCAGGCTTTGGCATCGAGTGCGACGAAGTCTGATTTCAACGTCCTATTTGCGCGCATTTCCAGCAGTGCCATGCCGAGACAAGCGATCAGCGCGACGACGGCATAAAAAATCGCATAACTGAATTCGAGATCGCGTCCGCCATCCATCAGGCTGCCGATTGCGTTGATGAGCGCGTAGATTGCAACGCCGGTGAGCATCATGCCGTTGAGGCCCAGCACCATCGGTTCCAGATGCCAGAAGCCCATTGTGAAGCGTTCGCGCAATTTTCCGCGCGGTTGTTCCGGCAAGGCAGAGAGTGCAATGAGACGTGAAACAAGGAGGGCAAGCCCGCTCATGGCAGCATCAGCCAGCATGTAAACGCCATCGAATACAATAGAGAATGAGCCGGATAAGAGGCCGAAAACAACACCGAAGCCAGCAACCAGAATAGTAACAGCTATTGAAATTTGAAGAATAGATTGTTCACTGCGCAATTTTTACTCCGATATAAACCGCATACAACGCGGTTTGGTTTCGGATGCGTTTCTTCAAGCATTGAACCAATTCCACGTTGCACGCCAAATCTACACTGACGGCGTGAAAGTGGCAAACAGGAACGATTTTTCTCTGCGAAGTTTGCGGCGCGAAGTCTACGGCTCAGGCCCATTCGGGTACGCGAGTTGCAGATTCCCGAAGGATCAGTTCCACGGGCCAGAGTTCGTGAATGTCGGTCGCGGCACGTCCGTCGAGTATATCCATCAAAAGATCGGCGCAACGTTGACCTGCGGCGCGCATCGAAGAGCGGGTCGCAGTCAGCGATGGAACCATATTGTCGGCGCTCAGGAACGAGATGACGTCATCATGGGCGATGACCGAAATATCCTTGCCGATTGTCAGGCCAGCAGAACGTGCGGCCCGATAGATACCCAGTGCCGTCATCATCGAACCGGCAACGAATGCTGTCGGGCGCGGGGCGCGCTCCAAAAGCTTGCGCGCAAGGCGATAACCGATCTCGTCGGTGAAATCGCCATGTTCCACCAGATCAGGGTCGAAAGGAATACCTCTGCTTTCGAGCGCCTTGCGATAGCCTTCGTCACGATGGAGCGAGAAAGTGAACCCGTATCGCCCGTTGATCATCGCAATACGCCGATGGCCGAGGTCGAGCAGATGGGCAGTCGAGCGGCAAACCGCTCCCTCATTATCGATATCGAGCCAGGCATGCGGAATGTCGGTTTCAGACCGCCCGTGCACGAGAAAGGGCATCCCCAATTCGTGCAGCATGCGGATGCGCTCGTCATTGGGCTTTGGAGATGTCACGATGATCGCGTCGACGCGATGGCTGGTGGCGAGGCGTCGGTAGAGTTGTACTTCGTCATCGGTGCCGTTGTTGGCAATCGGACTAACCAGAATATCGACCTCGTCCTGACTGAGCCGCTCCGCCATGCCGCGCATGAATTCGGCGAAATGAAATTCGCTGTTGCGACCCATCACGACGCCGATGGCACCCGCGCGCCCGGTAACCAGCCTGACTGCATTGACGTTAGGTCTGTAGCCGAGGCGCACAGCCTCATCCATGACACGTTTGCGCGTACTTTCCGCCACTTCGGGATAGCCGCTCAACGCCCGACTGACGGTCGTGGCAGAGAGGCCGAGATGTTGGGCGAATTCACGGAGTTTCATTTGGCTTTCGAGTTGTACAGGCAGGCAAGGTGGCGGAGTATAGCTGCTTCCTTGCGGTTAACAATTGGTTGGTTGCGTTCTCTGGTTTGCCGCAACACATAGTGTGCAATAAATCCAAACCGTTTTCAAGTTTGTTTGAAGTTTTGTGCGGGCATGGTTGAAACCATATGCCTCCGCAATGCTAATCAACAACCACCGTTAACTCTAAGTCATTGAATTATAGCGGTGTGAAGGCTGCAATTTTGTAAATAAAACAACGCGCTCAATCTGATGCTTGACAGAAATGCGGTCCTCTGCAACCTTTTTGTTATCCAAACCGTTTTCGATTTTAATAAACCGCATACAGAATGGATGGGAGGAGGGAACTATGAAGGCTTTTCAGGGTGTGCTCGCGGCTTGCGCGGCGTTTGGCCTGGCAACGGTGAGTGCTCATGCGGTGGAGATTTCCATCGCGGCCAATTCAACCGGCAATAATATCAAGTTTCTGCAGGAACAGATCGTCAAGTTCGAGAAAGATACTGGCAATAAGGTCAATATCGTTTCGATGCCACCGTCGAGTAGCGAGCAGTTCAGCCAGTATCGCCTGTGGCTTGCAGCCGGTAACGCCGATATCGACGTCTATCAGACGGACGTAGTCTGGGCACCGCAACTGTCCGATCAGTTTGTCGATCTCACGGAAGCCACCAAGGATGTCACGGGTACCCATTTCCCATCCATCATCGCGTCGCAGACCGTGAACGGAAAGCTGGTTGCGCTACCGTTCTATACCGACGCTCCCGCCCTTTTCTACCGCAAGGATCTTCTGGAAAAATACAACAAGCAGGTTCCGAAAACCTGGGATGAAATGACGGCGACCGCCAAGGAAATCATGGACAAGGAGCGGGCTGACGGTAAGTCCGATCTCTGGGGCTTTGTCTTTCAGGGTAACGCCTATGAAGGTTTGACCTGTAACGCACTTGAATGGGTCAAGTCGTCCGGTGGTGGTCAGATCGTCGAGGCGGACGGCGCGATCTCGATCAATAATGAGAAGGCAGCCGCTGCCATCGACCGTGCCAAAGGTTGGATCGGCTCGATTTCGCCACAGGGCGTGCTTGCCTATCAGGAAGAGGAGTCACGCGGCGTCTGGCAGACTGGCAATGCCGTCTTCATGCGCAACTGGCCCTATGCCTATGCGCTGGGCAACAGCGCGGATAGCGGCGTGAAGGGCAAGTTCGACGTGGCGCCATTGCCTGCCGGTGCCGATGGAGATGCGCCATCCTCGACGCTCGGTGGCTGGAACCTGGCCGTGTCCAAATATTCGACCAAACAGGATGCGGCCATCGCGCTCGTGAAATATCTGGCATCGCCGGAAGTGCAGAAGGTACAGGCGGTGGAGATTTCGCGCCTGCCGACCATTGAAGCGCTTTACGATGACAAGGAGATCACTGCCGCGCAGCCTTTCATGGCCAACTGGAAACCGATCTTCCAGAATGCCGTGCCGCGGCCATCGGCTGCAACGAAGGTCAAATATAACGAAGTGTCATCGAAATTCTGGACTGCGGTTCACAAGACCCTTTCGGGTAATGGAACGGCTGCAGAGAATCTCGAAATGCTTGAGGTCGAACTGACTGAGCTGGAAGGCTCTGGCTGGTAAGAACCGATCAAGCCGCGTTCGGGTTGTTCTCCCAAGCCCCCGCTGTCGGGCAATCCGAACGCTCAAATCCCTCTGAGCAGGACCAAGAGTGGGATCATGACGGAGACGTCTCTCGATATTTCGGGGAGCTCGGCCGGCAAACGCCGGGTTCAATCCGATCTGCGCGCGCAGCGAATGCGGTCGGCATGGGTATTCCTCGCACCGACACTGATCGTACTGGCGCTGGTGGCTGGCTGGCCGCTGCTTCGGACTATCTATTTCAGTTTCACCAATGCGTCCCTGACGAGCCTTGGCGCTGCGGAATTCGTTGGCTTCAACAATTATCTGTCGTGGGTGACGCTCAAGAGCGGACGCACAGTTTATCGCGGTCTTCTGGTTGATCCGGCCTGGTGGGGCGCGGTCTGGAACACGATCAGGTTCACTCTTCTGTCGGTCAGTCTGGAAACCATTTTCGGATTGATCGTCGCTCTGGTGCTGAACGCGAATTTCCGGGGGCGCGGACTTGTGCGCGCCGCAATCCTGATCCCATGGGCCATCCCAACGATTGTTTCGGCCAAGATGTGGGGTTGGATGCTCAACGACCAGTTCGGCATCCTCAACCATATCCTGCTCAATCTGGGTCTCATCAGCCAGAAGATCGCCTGGACGGCCAATCCCGACACCGCGATGGTTGCAATCCTGATCGTCGATGTCTGGAAGACGACGCCTTTTATGGCGCTGCTCATTCTGGCGGGCCTGCAAATGGTCCCATCCGACATTTATGAAGCGGCGAAGATCGATGGGGTGCATCCGGTCAGAGTATTCTGGCGGGTGACGCTGCCGTTGATCCGCCCGGCGCTGATGGTGGCGATCATTTTCCGTATGCTCGACGCATTGCGCATTTTCGATCTGATCTATGTGCTGACGCCGAATAACGCGCAGACCAAGACAATGTCGGTCTTTGCGCGTGAAAATCTCTTCGATTTTGACAAGTTTGCCTATGGTGCGGCGGCATCGACGATGTTGTTTCTCATCATTGCGGCCATCACCGTGCTCTACATGTTCTTCGGGCGCGTCAATGTCGGCAGCAGGGGAGAATAGCGCGATGCATTATGTGAAAACCCTGTGCTTTTATCTGCTGGTGGCACTGATCATTCTGATTGCAGTGTTCCCATTTTATTATGCGATCATCACCAGTCTCAAATCAGGAACTGCGCTGTTTCAGGTCGATTACTGGCCAAGCAGTTTCTCCCTCGAAAACTATACCGGTGTTCTCACACAGGGCAGCTTCCTGCGCAGCCTCGGCAATTCGCTGCTGGTGGCGACCGTAGTGGTGGCGATTTCGCTTCTGCTGGCGGTAACGGCGGCCTATGCGTTGGCGCGGGTGAATTTTCGCGGGCGGGGACTGTTGCTTCTCACCATTCTCTCGGTGTCCATGTTTCCACAGATTGCCGTTCTGGCGGGTCTGTTCGAGTTGATCCGCTTTCTAGGCATTTTCAATACGCCACTGGCGCTGATCTTCTCCTATATGATCTTCACGCTGCCGTTTACGGTGTGGGTGCTCACCACCTTCATGCGCGATCTGCCGGTCGAGATCGAAGAAGCGGCCATCGTGGATGGTGCTTCACCATGGGTCATCATCACGCGCGTTTTCATGCCGCTCATGTGGCCCGCACTGGTGACAACAGGTCTGCTTGCCTTCATCTCAGCATGGAACGAGTTCCTGTTCGCGCTCACTTTCACTTCGTCCGGCAGTCAGCGGACCGTGCCTGTGGCTATCGCGCTTCTGTCCGGCAGCAGTCAGTTTGAAATCCCCTGGGGCAACATCATGGCGGCTTCCGTCATCGTCACGGTTCCCCTCGTCATCCTCGTGCTCATCTTCCAGAGGCGGATCGTGTCCGGTCTGACGGCGGGTGGCGTAAAGGGCTAGGAGCCTTAACACATGGCAGAACTTCAGTTGCGCGATGTGCGCAAGTCTTTCGGCAATTTCGATGTCATCAAGGGCGTCGACATGGATATCCGTCCCGGCGAGTTCATGGTCTTTGTCGGCCCTTCCGGCTGTGGCAAGTCCACGCTGCTGCGCCTGATCGCGGGGCTGGAGGAAATTTCATCGGGTAGCCTCGCCATTGACGGAACCGTGGTCAACAGTTTCGCACCGTCGAAGCGCGGCATCGCAATGGTCTTCCAGTCCTATGCGCTTTACCCGCATATGACGGTCTATGAGAACATGGCCTTCGGTATGCAGCTTGCAGGCAAGAACAAGGATGAATGCAAGGCCCGCATTCATAAGGCTGCGGAGATGCTGCAACTGGTGCCCTATCTGGAGCGGCTGCCACGCCAGCTCTCCGGCGGTCAGCGCCAGCGCGTTGCGATTGGGCGCGCCATCGTGCGCGACCCCAAGGTTTTCCTGTTCGACGAACCCTTGTCCAACCTTGATGCGGCGCTACGTGTGGCTACAAGGCTTGAGATCGCCAGGCTCCACCAGAGCATGGAAGACACCACCATGATCTATGTGACGCACGATCAGGTGGAGGCGATGACACTGGCCGACCGCATCTGCGTGCTGCGCGATGGACGTGTGGAGCAGATCGGGACGCCGCTAGAGCTTTACGAAAAGCCGAATTCGCTTTTCGTCGCCGGGTTCATTGGGTCGCCGAAGATGAATTTCCTGACCGGCAAATATGCCGAGCCATACGGTGCTCATACAGTGGGTCTGCGTCCCGAACATCTCGCTATCGTTCCCGAAGGAGGCCACTGGACCGGTCACGTGATCCACACCGAAATTCTCGGTTCCGATACCTATGTCTATATCGATCTCGGCCTGGAGGAACCGCTGGTGGTCCGCGAAAGCGGCGTCGCGGTGCGCAAATCAGGCGAGACGCTCTCGGTTTCCCCGGCAGGGGACAGTGTTCATCGTTTCGATGAAAAGGGCCGCGCCGTTTGACGCCGACCTCCCAAGCTCAATGATACACGAGACAATCGGGCTTTGACGCCCGCAGCAAGGAGAATACCGTGCCTATTCGTACTATCGTCTGGGGTGAGAACATCCACGAACAGATCAACGAAACGGTGCGTTCGGTTTATCCGAACGGCATGCACAACACGATTGCCGACGCGCTGAATACCGACAGTGCCATTCAGGCGACGACCGCCACCTTGCAGGAACCCGAGCACGGCCTGACGGAAGCGCGCCTTGCCGAGACCGATGTGCTGGTCTGGTGGGGGCACAAGGATCATGGTGGCGTCAGCGACGAAGTCGTGGAGCGGGTGGCCAAGCGCGTCTTCGAAGGCATGGGGCTGATCGTGCTCCATTCAGGTCATTTCTCCAAAATCTTCAAGCGTGTGATGGGGACACCTTGCGCGCTCAAGTGGCGCGAGGCAGGCGAGCGGGAGCGTGTGTGGGTCGTCAATCGCGGCCACCCGATTGCCCAGGGGCTGGACGAGAATTTCGTGCTCGAGAATGAGGAAATGTATGGCGAACAGTTCTCCGTGCCGGAGCCGCTGGAAACCGTGTTCATTTCGTGGTTCGCGGGCGGCGAAGTGTTCCGCTCCGGCATGACCTGGCGACGCGGTGCGGGCAATGTGTTTTATTTCCGTCCCGGACATGAAACCTATCCGACCTATCACGATGCCAATGTGCAGACGGTTCTGCGTAATTCGGTCAAATGGGCCTACAATCCACAACCGGCATGGACGGGCATTCACACCGCGCCGAACGTTCCAGTCGAAAAGGCGCTGGAGCCGATTGTCGAGCGCGGGCCCAGGCTGCACAAGGCCGGTGAAGCCGGTTATCGCTGAGGTGCAAGATGCGTCTTCTTATTCTGGGTACTGGCGGCATGGCGAAAAACCATGCCGAAGCTTTCAAGGCGATCGACGGCGTCGAGGTGGTTGCAGCATGTGACGTCTCAGCGGAGCGTGTCGATGCTTTCTCTGAAAATCACGACATTCACAACCGCTTTACGCGGCTTGAGGACGCGCTGGAATGGGGCCGTTTCGATGCGGTCGCCAATGTCACGCCGGATGCCATCCACCACCCGACCACACTAGCGCTGATCGGCGCGGGCAAGCATGTGTTTTGCGAAAAGCCACTTGCTGAAAGCTATGAAAAAGCCGCCGAAATGGCGGAAGCGGCGGAGCAGGCGGGCATCATCAACATGGTCAATCTGACCTATCGCAATGTCGCGCCCCTGCAAAAGGCGCGCGAAATGGTGATGGCGGGCGAGATCGGCCAGGTGCGCCATTTCGAGGCATCCTATCTGCAAAGCTGGCTGGTGTCGAAGACGTGGGGTGACTGGAAGACCGAGAGCAAATGGCTCTGGCGTCTTTCCACCCGCCATGGTTCGAACGGCGTTCTGGGCGATGTCGGCATTCATATTCTCGATTTTGCCAGCTATGCCATCGGCAGCGATGTGGAACGGGCGTCTGCGCGCCTGAAAACTTTCGACAAGGCAGATAACAACCATATCGGTGAGTATGTGCTCGATGCGAATGACAGCTTCGTCATGATGGCGGAATATGCCAATGGCGCGCTGGGTGTCATTCATGCCAGCCGCTGGGCGACGGGTCACCTGAATGAGCTGCGGCTGCGCATCCATGGCGACAAGGGTGCACTGGAAATTCTTCATACGCCTACCGGTTCAAGCCTGCGCGGCTCTATTGGCGAAGATATTGAAACGCCGGTCTGGCGCGATATCGATGCCGGTACGGTGGAGACAAATTACCAGCGTTTCGCACGCGCTGTCGCCGACGGTGCGGAATTGGAGCCGAGTTTCCGTCATGCCGCCAATCTGCAGCGGGTGCTTGATCATGCTATGACCGTGGACAGGCCATTGCCGGAGGTCGTGAGCGGATAGAAAACCAGAAGCCCTCCCGGTCCTACCGGGAGGGCTATCGGTCAGTTGTCTTTGGTAAAGGTGTTGTCGACCTCGCCACGGAAGAAATCGCGGCCATATATCAAAAGGCAGAGGACGACGCCGGTCGCAAAAGCCCAGGCGGCGCCGCGCGTCGCAAGAACCGCTCCGACCACTCCGGCGATGCCGAGATCTCGCTGGGACCGTGCCTCAAGAATACCGACGCGAACCGAAACATATCCCTGAATGAGCAAGGTAAGTGCGAGTGCGACGCCGAGGATCGGCTGCACCAGCGTTACGATTGGCATCAGGAACAAGCCGGTGTTGGTTCCCCACCGGAAAGACCCCGCGCCACCGAAAAGCGAATGCATGGCCTTCTTGCCCTGCGAGAAACGCTCGGTAATGACTACATGCATGGCCGACCAGAGCGGGCCGCACATACATACGTCCGGCCCAAGGACACTCATGGCCGCGTTGCGTCCGCCAAAAATGAGATGAGCACGGTCAGGGCTGTAGTCTATCTTTTCGTCGGGGCGGGCTTCGTCGGCTTCCTTCAGGATTGCCCGGCTTTGCAAAACATCGCCGAAAAGAACGATATAGGCAGCGAACATGGTCGGAATAGCCGTAATGAACATCGACAGCGGCGGCAAGCCAAGTCCGAATACGGTATATTCACGCCAAAGCGTCGAGAAGTCGGGGCTGGTCAGCGACCATTCAAGCTTTGGCCAGGGTGCTTCGCCGAAGAGCGGAGCTATGATTACTGCGAGCAGGATAATCGGGAAAACACCCAGTTTCCCAATGAGGGCCAGTACCGGATTGCTATTTTTAATACGTGCGAACTGGCGCGAGAATATCACGTAGAAACCGAGGCCAACGGCAATGGTGATTGTGAACGGGAAGCTGTCGAAACGACCGCCAATCTGAAACACCGATATGACGGCGGCAAAGCCTGCACCAGCAATGATGCCAGCCTTGATCGCCGATGGGATCAGTTGCACGACGCGATGTGCAAGCCCTGACGCTCCTATGAAGATCGAGAATATGCCGAGCATCATCTGGAAGGCAACAAGTGCATGAACGCGCTCTGGCCCTTCTGGGAACGTGGCGCAATAGGCCATCAGAAGCGGAATGGCAGGTGTGATCCAGCCCGGAACGACGGGATCGCCGAGCAAATGGTGCGTCAGATAGAACAACCCGTTCAGGACGACCACGGCGAGCGCCACTTCGAAAGGCATGCCAAGGAGTTCAGTCATAAGCGGGATGGCGGACAGGTCCACCGCACACATCAGCAGGCCTTGAAAATAATCAGGCCATTCGAATTTATAGTGAACGAAAGGCAGGCGAATTTTGAACGGTCCGGCAGGCCAAAAAGGCTGCTCCTGACCGTCGATACGTTCAGTGCTCAATTTATTCTCCGCAGACATAGAGCCAAGCTGCGGAGAAGTGGCAGTCAGCTCACTTCTCCGGCGCTTGGTCCGTCAGTTCGTTATGTTTGATCAGAAAGCTTCGCGATAAAGCGCCAGAGCGTCGGCCTCAGTCACATCGACTGGATTGTTGCCCAGAAGCCGCGTTTGCAGCATCGCGTCGCGCGCCAGCATTTCAAGACTGTCTTCAGTCACGCCGACATCACGCAGGCGGCGCGGTGCGCCGGACTTGTTCATCAGTGCTTCCATATAGGTGACAAAGGCCGCTGAACGCTCTTCCGTCGTGCCTTCGGATTTCTCCAGCAGCAGATCGGCAAGCTCTGCATATAGCTTGGCTGCACCCGCCATATTGTAGCGCAGCACCGGACCAAGCATCAGCGCATTGGAAAGACCATGCGGCACATGGTAGTGGCCGCCAAGCGGGTAAGCCAGTGCATGAACAGCGCCGACTGGCGAGTTGGAAAAAGCCTGACCGGCATAGTTGGCACCAAGCAGCATGGCCTCGCGGGCATGGCGATCATTGCCGTTTTCGCAAGCCGCGATCAGGTTGGCCGAAAGAAGCTTCAGAGCTTCGCGAGCAAACGCGTCGGAGAGCGGGTTCTTCTTGATCCGGCTCGTATAGGCTTCGATGGCATGGACCATGGCGTCGATACCGGTCGCGGCCGTATGAAGCGCAGGCAGGCCGCAAGTCAGTTCCGCATCGAGGATCACGAAGTCGGCGTAAAGCTGACGGGCAACAACACCCATCTTCGTCGTCTCACCGGTGGTCAGAATGGTGATGTTGGTGACTTCCGACCCAGTTCCCGCCGTAGTCGGAATCTGGATCAGCGGCAGGCGGCTGCCCTGCACCTTGCCGATGCCGTACAGCTCGGAGAGTTCCTGTTCGGAGACAAGCAGTACGGCTGCAAGCTTGGCGATATCCATGGATGAACCGCCGCCCAGGCCAAGCACAAGGTTACAATCAGCAGCCTTGGCCTGTTCGACGCAGGCTAACAGCACGGATTCCGGTGGATCGGCCACCACATCATCGAAAACGCTGATGCCGAAACCGGCTTTTTCCAGCGAAGCCAGTGCATCATCGAGGACACCGGCCTTGTGCAGCCCCTTGTCCGTCACGATCAGAATCTTGCGTTCGGAAAACCGTTCGCCGAGGATTTCGCCGAGGCGCTTTGCGGCGCTCCATTCGACGAGCATCGAGCCGACCGTATCGAACGAAAATGGCTTGATCTTTGTTGTCATCATTCCACCCTTATCACTTTTACCAGCGCCGAGGTCTCTCATTTCCTCTCCGGCACACAACGCTGGGGCCTATTCCGGAAACGCTTCTGTCTTGGGAAGGAAGCGCCCCCTTATTCTCCGATGCAGCCGATGCATCGACAGCTCTGAATGGAAAGCCTTGGGAGAAGCCTTCGATCGTTCAATATACTGAACAATGTTCAAAACTGAACGATCGATACAGGATAAGAAGCTGAACTGTCAATTTCTCCCTTCGGCTAAGACGCTGAAAACATCTCCTGGAAGCTGACAGGTGAGACCTGCTGGAACATAAGCGGTTGAAAATGTTGCCAGTTATTCGT
Source organism: Brucella sp. LJL56 (assembly GCF_054871705.1). NCBI lineage: Bacteria > Pseudomonadati > Pseudomonadota > Alphaproteobacteria > Hyphomicrobiales > Brucellaceae > Brucella > Brucella sp. LJL56. The sequence goes on along the minus strand of NZ_JBTXLQ010000003.1, from coordinate 207,302 downwards.
CGGTCACACGGTTTTGTGAATGCTTCATTCAAAGCAATTTACCGGGCTTCGCCTGATTGCCGTGCGTTATGGGCGAAGCGCATCGCCCGCGCCAGCGATAACACGTATCGCGGATCGACGGTCTGGTCATCGCCGTCATTCTATCGAGCAGGGTCTAAATCGCTGGACGTGCGGATTGTACAGCTTGTACCCTGCTTGTCTTATCGATAGGCAGGGAGGGCCTGGCATGGACGTGACGATCATAACGGGAGCATCAGATGGTATAGGCGCTGAAGCCGCACGGCAAATTGCCCGGCGCGACCGTACCAACGCTGCTCTTGTGCTTGCTGCGCGTAATGTCGAAAAGCTGGAAAATCTGGCCACCGAGTTACGACAACTGGGTAGTTCCGTTCTTGTGGTGCCGACCGATGTGAAAGATCGTGCTGCCTGTATCGCCCTGATCGGGAAGGCCGCTGCCGCTTTCGGTCGCATCGATACGCTGATCGTGAATGCGGGTATGTCAGCACATGCTAATTTCGCCGAGATCGAGCCGGATGACCTCAACTGGATGCATGAGTTGATGGAGTTGAACTACTGGGGCAGCGTCTGGCCCATTCATGCAGCGCTTCCCCATCTTGCCGCAAGCAAGGGGCGGATCGTGGCGGTGTCATCCGTCGCCGGATTGATCGGCGTGCCGGGTCGCACGGCCTATAGCGGAACGAAGTTCGCTCTTTCAGGTTTTTGTGAGGCGCTTCGCGCGGAACTACAGCCGAGCGGCATATCCGTCACCATCGTTTATCCGGGCGTCGTCAAAACCGACATTCGCAAGGTAGGTTACAGCGCAAGCGGCGGCGCACTGGCAACGAGCGGTGTGCGGGAAGATGACATGATGTCCGTCGAAGAAGCTGTACGGCTGATGCTGGAAGGTGTCCATGCGCGCAAGCGCGAAGTGCTGATGACCCGCCAGATGCGATTCGGACGCTGGCTCAAACTCATCGCTCCGGCGATGGTCGACCGTATGGCCCTGAAGGCCATCAAGCCGGAATTCAGACCAAAGCCTATTAGACCTGCAAATTAAGACTGCGCTGGTCCCAGCTAAGATGTTGCAGGCTGATTCAATCTACCTGTTGACCAGTTTTTAACTTAGACTACTATATATAGTGTTCTAGGTTCTTTCGATTCGTTGAGTCGAAAGCTAAGACGGGAATCCGGTGCGTTTCATCCATGACGGATGCGGCAATGCCGGAGCTGCCCCCGCAACTGTAAGCGGAGAGTTCTGTTCATCATGTCACTGGCATAGGCCGGGAAGGCGGGCAGAAACGTTGATCCGTGAGCCAGGAGACCTGCCTTGAACGAGTACGTCCACGGGCGGGGTGTCCGGTTGGCGCGCAATCTTGTGTGGCAAGCTATTGTCTTGCAGATTGCTGCCCCGAACTTCCCGCTCATAGCTTCGGGGTGAAGTCCATGTCCAGTCTGTTTAGTTTCGGTTCCGGTCCTCCCTTCGAGGCATAGTTTGTTGTGGTCAGACTGCTCGTCGTGGCGGCTGACCGGTTTCCTATCTTGTGCTTTTTGACGCGCATCTTGCGATGCGCGAACGGCTCTTTGCGTCTCCCAATCAGTGAGGAAGAAATGAACGTCACCGTTTACAGCAAGCCCGCCTGTGTCCAGTGCACCGCGACCACGCGTGCCCTCGATCGCCAGGGTATCGAATATGAAGTTATCGATATTTCCGCCAATGCCGGCGCTTTCGATCTCGTTCAGGGGATGGGCTATCGTCAGGTGCCGGTGGTCGTTGCCGGGGAATCCCATTGGGCGGGCTTCCGGCCCGATATGATCAGTGCTCTCGCCTGAGAGTTGCGATCTCATGAGCCTGATCGTCTATTTCTCCAGCCGGTCGGAAAATACGCACCGGTTTGTTGAGCGGCTTGGAATGCGGTCGAACCGTATCCCGATGGACGGTTCGGGCGGATGGCAGGTGCGCGAGCCATTTATACTGGTGACGCCCACATATGGCGGCGGCGGTTCCAAGGGCGCTGTTCCCAAGCCGGTAATCCGCTTCCTCAACGACGAGAACAATCGCTCTTTCATCCGCGGCGTCATCGCCGCGGGGAACAGCAATTTCGGCGAAGCCTTCTGTATCGCCGGCAATATTATCTCCGCCAAATGTCAGGTTCCCTATCTCTACCGCTTCGAGCTTCTGGGAACCGATGAGGACATTGGCAATGTCAAAAACGGGATGGAACGATTTTGGACACGGCAGACACGACCCTGATCCGGGAGCGCGAACCACGGCCAGTGGCGCAGGATGCGCCTCTAGCGGTGAATTCCAACAGCAACAAACCGTCAAAATTCTCGGACGGGCTGGATTATCACGCGCTCAACGCGATGTTGAACCTTTACGATGACGAGGGGAAAATCCAGCTTGATCGCGACCGGCAGGCCGCGCGGCAGTATTTCCTCCAGCACGTGAACCAGAACACTGTCTTTTTTCATAATCTGCGGGAAAAGCTCGATTATCTGGTGACGGAGGGATACTACGAACAGGAGGTGCTGGATCAGTATTCCTTCAATTTCGTGCGTGACCTTTTCGACGAAGCCTATGCGAGAAAATTTCGTTTTCCGACATTTCTAGGCGCGTTCAAGTATTATACCAGCTACACGCTGAAAACCTTCGACGGAAAGCGCTATCTGGAACGCTATGAAGACCGCGTCTGCATGGTGGCATTGGCGCTGGCGCGCGGTAGTGAACAGCTTGCGCGCGATCTGGTTGATGAGATCATTTCGGGCCGCTACCAGCCTGCGACACCCACATTCCTCAATGCAGGAAAGAAGCAGCGCGGCGAGCTTGTCTCCTGCTTTCTGCTGCGGGTCGAGGACAATATGGAGTCCATCGGCCGCTCCATCAATTCGGCCTTGCAATTGTCGAAGCGTGGCGGGGGTGTGGCGCTGAGCCTCACTAATATCCGTGAGACGGGCGCACCTATCAAGCAAATCCAGAACCAGTCATCCGGTATCATTCCGGTGATGAAACTTCTGGAGGATTCCTTTTCCTACGCCAATCAGCTTGGCGCGCGGCAGGGCGCTGGCGCAGTCTATCTGCACGCACATCACCCGGATATCATGCGATTTCTCGATACGAAACGCGAAAATGCAGACGAGAAAATTCGCATCAAAACCCTGTCTCTCGGCGTGGTCATACCGGACATTACCTTCGAGCTCGCGAAGAACAACGAGGATATGTACCTCTTCTCCCCCTATGATGTGGAGCGGGTTTACGGTGTGCCTCTCACAGAGGTTTCGGTCACGGAAAAATACCGCGAAATGGTCAACGATGCGCGGATTACCAAGAAGAAGATCAGCGCGCGAGAGTTCTTTCAGGTTCTGGCCGAAATCCAGTTCGAATCCGGCTACCCCTACATCATGTTCGAGGACACGGTGAACCGCGTCAATCCAATCGACGGGCGCATCACCATGAGCAACCTCTGTTCGGAAATCCTCCAGGTGAGCGAGGCGAGCATCTTCAGTGAAGATCTGTCCTACGATCATCTCGGCAAGGATATTTCGTGCAATCTGGGCTCACTCAACATTGCGGCAGCAATGGATTCCTCTGATTTCGGCAAGACCATCGAGGCCTCGATCCGTGCTCTTACCGCCGTTTCCGACATGAGCCACATCGGTTCCGTGCCATCGGTCGCCCGAGGCAATGATGAAAGCCATGCCATCGGTCTCGGCCAGATGAACCTGCATGGTTATCTTGCCCGCGAGCGGATTTACTATGGTTCGGACGAAGGTGTCGATTTCACGAATATCTATTTCTATACGGTGACCTATCATGCGATCCGCGCATCGAACCGGATCGCGGTGGAGATGGGGAAATCCTTCAAAGGTTTCGAGAAATCCAAATATGCGTCGGGCGAATATTTCGACAAATATACGGATCAGCTTTGGGAACCGGCGACAGAAAAGGTTCGCGAAATCTTTGAAAAGGCGGGCATTGCGATCCCGACACAGGACGACTGGCGCGATCTGAAGAATGCGGTGATGGAGGGGGGCCTTTATAACCAGAACCTTCAGGCCGTGCCGCCGACAGGTTCGATCTCCTACATCAATCATTCGACGTCATCGATTCATCCAATCGTGTCGAAGATTGAAATCCGCAAGGAGGGCAAGATCGGTCGCGTCTACTATCCGGCAGCTTTCATGACCAATGACAATCTCGATTACTATCAGGATGCCTATGAGATCGGCCCGGAGAAGATCATCGACACTTACGCGGCGGCAACGCAGCACGTCGATCAGGGCTTGTCTCTGACATTGTTCTTCCGCGATACCGCAACCACACGCGACATCAACCGCGCACAGATCTACGCGTGGAAGAAGGGCATCAAGACTATCTACTACATCCGCCTGCGCCAGATGGCGCTTTCCGGCACGGAAGTGCAGGGTTGCGTTTCCTGCGCCCTCTGACCACTGGTGATGACCATGAATACTCAAGTGAAGACCAAGAACCCGAAGCCTGCAGCCGTGCGCGCCATCAACTGGAACCGGATCGAAGATGAGAAAGACCTTGAGGTCTGGAATCGTCTGACCGGCAATTTCTGGCTGCCGGAGAAAGTACCGCTTTCCAATGACATTCAGTCATGGGAGACGCTGAAACCGCAGGAAAAGCAGCTGACGATCCGCGTTTTCACCGGACTGACGCTGCTCGATACGATCCAGAACGCGGTCGGTGCCGTGAAGCTGATGGATGATGCCGTGACGCCGCATGAAGAGGCGGTGCTGTCCAACATCTCCTTCATGGAAGCGGTTCACGCGCGCTCTTATTCGTCGATTTTCTCGACGCTGTGCCTGACGCCGGATGTTGACGATGCCTATCGTTGGTCGGAGGAAAACGAGTTTCTACAGCGCAAGTCTGTGCTGATCCTGGACCAGTATCGCGCGGATGATCCGCTGAAAAAGAAGATCGCCAGCGTCTTTCTGGAAAGCTTTTTGTTCTATTCTGGCTTTTATCTGCCCATGTACTGGTCGAGCCGGGCAAAGCTGACGAATACGGCCGATCTTATCCGGCTCATCATTCGGGATGAAGCCGTGCATGGCTATTACATTGGTTATAAATTCCAGCGCGGACTGGAGCGGCTGAACGAAGAGCAGAAGCAGACGATCAAGGATTTTGCTTTTGAGCTTCTGCTGGAACTTTACGACAATGAGGTTCGTTACACGGAAGCGCTCTACGACGGCGTTGGCCTGACCGAAGACGTCAAGAAGTTCCTGCACTACAACGCCAACAAGGCCCTCATGAACCTTGGCTATGAGGCACTCTTTCCGGCGGAGGCGTGTAAGGTCAATCCGGCGATCCTGTCCGCTCTTTCACCGAATGCAGACGAAAACCACGATTTCTTCTCCGGTTCCGGCTCGTCTTACGTCATCGGCAAGGCGGTCGCGACTGAGGATGAAGACTGGAGTTTCTGATGGCCTCTAGGCACCGCGTAACACTGGTGCCGACGTTTTCTGGTCTGGAGATGACGTTGACGTTGCGGTCTTGTTTTGCGACACATGAACGATGCAGACCGCTATCACAATCGATCAGGACTATCTTGTAACACGGCTCAAGGCGCTTCTTGCCATACCCAGCCCGACCGGGTTTACCGACGAAGCCGTCCGTTATGTTGCACGAGAGCTGGAGCATCTGGGGCTTGAGGTAATACTGACGCGCCGGGGTGCTATTCGTGCGCGCCGGGCAGGCGTAACGGAGCGACCAGCGCGCGGGATCGTATCGCATGTCGACACGCTGGGCGCGCAGGTAAAATATCTGAAGGAAAACGGGCGGCTGGAACTGGTTTCAATCGGTAACTGGTCCGCACGCTTCGCCGAAGGCGCCCGTGTTTCCATTTTCTCATCCAAGGGCATTTATCGTGGTTCGATTCTCCCGCTGAAGGCTTCCGGCCATACGTTCAATGAGGAAGTGGATACGCAGCCGGTTGGTTGGCCTTATGTTGAACTTCGCGTCGATGCGCTCGCGCGAAATCGAGATGATCTGCTGCAACTCGGTATCGATGTCGGCGACATCGTTGCCGTCGATCCGGCGCCAGAATTCATCGATAATGGCTTTATCGTATCGCGTCATCTAGATGACAAGGCAGGCGTCGCCATCATGCTTGCGGCTCTGGAAGCGATGCAGAGAGCAAATGTGGAAACGCCGGTCGACAGCTATTGGCTGTTTACCATCGGCGAGGAAGTGGGGGTCGGGGCTTCTGCGGTCGTCGTGCCCGATATTGCCTCGCTGGTCGCCATCGACAATGGCACGACTGCACCGGGCCAGAATTCATCGGAGTTCGGTGTCACACTTGCCATGGCGGATCAGACCGGGCCGTTCGATTATCATCTGACGAAGAAACTGTTCGAGCTTTGCGCAGAGCATGACATTCAGGTCCAGAAGGATGTTTTCCGCTATTACCGTTCTGATGCCGCGTCTGCGGTCGAGGCGGGGCATGACGTGCGTACGGCCTTGCTGACGTTCGGCGTCGATGCCTCGCATGGTTATGAGCGCATTCATCTGAGCGCGCTGACTTCTATTGCAAAACTTGCTGTTCACTACGCAATGAGCGAGGTCGAGATCAAGCGTGATGCCGAGGAAACTGCCAAGGGACTCAAGGGCTTCACGCATCAGAAATCGACCAAGGCCGAGCAGGACCTCAAGCCTGAAGATACACCTGCAGAATAAGCTTGGAACTTTCCGAAATCACAAGCGGGCTCAGGCCCGCTTTTTTTGTTTCGCTAAAATTAATTATGATAATTCATTGATGATCATAAATTTATGCCTATAAATTAGAGTCCGACGGATTTGACAAATGAAGGGGAACCCCATGAGAAGGTTATTCCGTGCCGTCCTGACTGCTATGGCGCTTTCGGTCGCCGGGGCGGGCACAGTCGCGCTGGCGCAAACGCCGCCCAATGTGCTGATTGTCGGACAGATTGCGGAGCCGCAATCGCTCGATCCGCATACAGTCACGGCCACCAACGATTTCCGCATTCTGGTCAACATTTACGATGGCTTGGTGCGTTACAAAGACGGGACGCTGGAAGTGGAGCCAGCTTTGGCCGAAAGCTGGACGATCTCGGATGACGGCAAGACCTATAGGTTCAAGCTGCGCCAGGGCGTGAAATTTCATGACGGATCGGATTTCAATGCCGAGGCGGTCAAATTCAACTTCGACAGAATGCTGAAGGAAGACCATCCGTTCTATAACACTGGCCCATTTCCGCTGTCGTTCAATTTCTCGTCTATCGATGCGGTGAATGTGCTTGACGAACACACTGTCGAATTCAAGCTGAAGGAGCCTTTTGCTCCGTTCCTGTCCAACCTGGCCTACCCAACAGGCCTGATCGTTTCACCGGAAGCGGTCAAGAAATACGGTAAGGAATTTGGCCGTCATCCATCGGGAACCGGTCCTTTCAAATTCGCAGAATGGCAATCCGGTCAGCGTGTGGTGGTGGAACGCAATCCCGATTATTGGGATAAGGCACCGGCACTGGAAGCAATCGTGTTCCGCCCAATCACAGATGCCAATACCCGCGTTGCGGAGATGATGGCGGGCGGGCTGGATGTCATGGTGGAAGTACCGCCGGACAATCTTGCCACATTCAAGCAGGACGCGAATTTCGCGGTCGCTGAACAGGCAGGTCCTCATGTCTGGTTCAGTATCCTGAATGCGAAGAGCGGTCCTTTTGCGGATAAGAAAGTGCGTCAGGCGGCGAATTATGCGGTCAACAAGCAGGGGCTTGTCGATAACGTACTGCAGGGTTCCGCAACCGTTGCTGCCGGACCTATCCCGCCCGCCTTCAACTGGGTCGAGAACAAGACCGAACCCTATCCATACGATCCCGAAAAGGCCAAGGCGCTTCTCACTGAGGCTGGAGCCAGCAACCCTGAAATCACCTTTTATGTAACGGAAGGCGGTTCGGGTATGCTCGATCCGATCACGATGGGGGCAGCAATCCAGGCCGATCTTCAAGCTGTGGGGTTCAAGGTCAAGATCGAAACCTACGAGTGGAACACGTTCTTGGGCAAGGTCAATCCGGGACTTGAGGGCAAGGCCGATATGGCCGAGATGGCATGGATGACCAATGATCCGGACACGGTGCCTTATCTGACACTGCGCAGTGACGCGCTGCCGGACAAGGGCGGCTTCAATTCCGGCTACTATTCCAATCCCAAAGTGGATGAGCTTCTGGAAAAGGCACGTTCGTCGACCGATCAGGCTGAACGCGGGAAGCTTTACGGTGAAGTGCAGGGTATCGTTCATGACGATGCGCCATGGCTTTTCGTGGCGAACTGGAAACAGAATGCGGTCACGACGGCCGGTGTCAAAGGGTTCAAGCTGCAGCCGTCCTTCCTGCTGCATTTGAAAGATGTAACCAAGGAATAAGCGAGGAGGGCTTTCATGCCAGCCTATATCCTCAAGCGACTTGTCGCCGTTGTTCCAGTGCTGCTCGGGATTTCGATCATCGTTTTTCTCGTTATGGCGATGATACCTGGCGATACGGCAACTGCATTGCTCGGATCGTATGCAACACCGGAAAATGTCGAACGGATCAATCGCGATCTCGGCCTCGACAAGCCGCTGGTGCAACAATATTTCGTCTGGATGGGCAACCTCCTGCACGGCGATTTCGGGCGCTCCTTCGTGCTCAATCGTCCGGTGCTGGATGAGGTTCTGGAACGTTTTCAGGCTACGCTCGTGCTTGCTGGTGTCGCACTGGTGCTCTGTTCTGTCTTCGGGCTGCTCGCAGGCATCGTTTCTGCAGTGCGCCAGTTCGGCTGGGCGGACAGGACGATCACTTTCATCGTGCTCGCGGGAATTTCAATCCCTTCATTCTGGTTGGGGCTGCTGCTGATTTATCTCTTCGCGGTCCATTGGCGCATCCTGCCAGCGTCCGGCATGTACGCCGTCTATGGTGGCGGCGACCTGAAGGACCTCCTCTGGCATCTGATCCTTCCCGCCACGACGCTCGCTGTGGTGGCAGCAGGCGTGATAGCGCGCCTGACTCGCAGCGCAATGCTGGAGGTCCTTCGTCAGGATTATATCCGGACTGCACGAGCCAAAGGCCTGAACGAACACCGCGTGATTTACGGCCACGCGTTTCGGGCCGCGCTTGTCAGCGTTATTCCAGTTATCGGTATTCAGGCGGGTTTCGTACTGGGCGGTGCTGTCTACATTGAGACGGTATTTCAGTGGCCTGGTATTGGCGCCATGCTGGTGAAGGCCATTTCCACCCGCGATATTCTGCTGGTGCAAGGCGGTGTGCTTGTGGTTGCCGCGAGTTACGTCCTCTTCAATCTGCTGGCTGATGTCATCCAGACCATGCTCGATCCAAGGATACGTTCATGAGCGCGCTTCCGGAACTGTCTGCCGCGCCAACGGCTGTCCGCATGTCTTCATGGCGTCTCCTGATGAGCAATCGCCTGGCTGCGTTCGGCTTATTTTTGCTCATCCTGATATGTCTCATTATTCTGCTGGCTCCCGTTCTTCCGCTTCCTGATCCCGACGCCACGTCGCCTGCAATGCGATTGAAGACCGTGTTCAGCGAGGGGCATCTTCTCGGCACAGATCAGCTCGGGCGCGATATATTGAGCCGTGTCATATGGGGCACGCGCGTTTCAGTGGCTGTTGGCTTTGCGGCGACACTGATTGCGGCAATTGTCGGTTCGGCTATCGGTCTTGTGGCTGGCTATGTGGGCGGACGAACCGACAATCTGATGATGCGCGGCATCGATATGCTGATGGCATTTCCCTATATTCTGCTCGCGTTGGCGATCGTGGCGGTACTTGGGCCGGGCCTGATGAACGCGCTCTATGCGATCGCGGTGGTCAATATTCCATTCTTCGCACGCAACGTTCGCGGCGTTACGCTTGGTCTCGCGCATCGCGAGTTCATCGACGCTGCCCGGCTTTCGGGAAAAAGCCCCGTTTCGATCCTGTTGAGCGAAGTGCTGCCCAATGTGCTGCCGGTTATCGTCATTACCATGTCGACGACGGCGGGCTGGATGATTCTCGAAACGGCAGGCTTGAGCTTCCTTGGCCTCGGCGCACAACCGCCACAGGCCGATCTTGGCTCCATGCTCGGTGAAGGCCGAGCGCAATTGTTCAATGCCCCGCATGTCTCCATCGTACCCGGATTGATGATCTTCCTGTTGGTCATCAGTCTCAACGTATTGGGAGACGGGGTGCGCGATGTCCTTGATCCGCGATTGCGATCCGGTGCATTGGGCCGACCGGGGGCAGTGACCGATATTGCCAAACAGCGGTCGTCGCCTGTGATCAAGGGCAGCGGAAAAGCGCTTTCCATTGCCGGGCTGGAAACAGGCTTTGTCAATGGTGGACGCTTCACACCCGCCGTCCGCAATGTTTCACTGGAACTGGAGCGTGGCGAATGCCTCGGCCTGATTGGGGAAAGCGGATCAGGCAAGAGCGTAACCGCCTTGTCGGTGATGGGGCTTGTGGCATCCCCGCCCGGTCTTATACGTAACGGCGCGATCTATCTGGGCGACCGGGATGTCCTTTCAATGTCTGAACCCGAGTTGACGGCGGTGCGGGGCGCGCGCGTTGCCTATGTGTTTCAGGATCCGTTGACGACCCTGCATCCGATGTATCCGGTCGGACGGCAAGTCGAGGAAGCGATTGCTGCCCATCGGCGGGTCGGAGCGACCGAACGGCGGCAACAGGCAATTGCCCTTCTCGACAAGGTTGGTATTCCGGATGTAGCGGAGCGGGCCAATCACTATCCGCACCAGCTTTCAGGTGGACAGCGGCAGCGCGTCGGCATCGCAATGGCTCTGGCCAACGATCCCGATATCATCATTGCTGATGAACCGACGACGGCGCTTGATGTCACCGTGCAGGCGCACATTCTCGAACTGCTGCGCGATCTTCAGCGCGAGCGTGGCATGGCACTCCTGTTCATCACGCATGATTTTGGAGTGGTTTCGGAGATTTGCGATCGTGTGGCGGTCATGAAAGATGGTGAAATAGTCGAGACAGGTACGACTGCGGAAGTTCTTTCCAATCCGCAGCATAGCTATACGAAGCGCTTGATCGCCTGTGTTCCCGAACTTGGGCAGGGAGCCGGCTTTCTGGACCGTGTGGCTGGTCTCTTCAGATACGAGAACGGGAAGGCGACAGGATGAGCGACAATGCGATCAGCGTGCGCGATCTCAGCAAAACCTTCGGTGGCGGGCGAACACTTCTGGGGAAGGAGCGTCACAAAGTCGAGGCCGTTAAACGTGTTTCGCTTGATCTCAGAAGCGGCGAGACGCTGGCTATTGTCGGCGAAAGCGGGTCGGGCAAAAGCACGCTCGCCAGAATGCTTGTCGGGTTGACCGAGCCGACGAACGGCACGATGACGATTGCGGGTCGGGATTCAAGCGAACTGCGGAATTCGGGCGCACAGGCATTCGGCAAGGTCATACAATATGTGTTTCAGGATCCTGTTGCTTCACTCAATCCCAGAAAGACGATCCGCCAGATACTGGAAACACCGCTCAAGCTTCTGGGCGGGCTGGATTCTGCACAACGCCGGCAGCGCATGATCCAATTGCTCGACGCCGTTCAGATGCCCAATGATACCTTGGAACGATATCCGCACGAGTTTTCCGGCGGACAGGCGCAACGCATCGCCATTGCCCGCACGCTGGCTGCGGAAGCGGAAATTGTCGTGCTCGATGAGCCGGTCAGCGCACTCGATGTGTCCGTTCAGGCGCAGGTTCTATTGCTTCTCGATCAACTGAAGAAGGAGTTTGGTCTCTCCTACCTCTTCATCAGCCACGATCTTGCTGTGGTGGAGGCCATCTCTGACAGGGTTGCCGTGATGTATTTCGGGGAAATAGTCGAGGAAGCGACCGCAAGCGATCTTTTTGCCAGGCCGGAACATGCCTATACACGACAACTCGTGGAAAGCGCTCCGCGCATCAGGAGAGAGTAACAGAGTATGGTCAGACCGGGCCGGAATTCCGATCACGAACCGCAACCGCGCGCGAGGGCGGTAAAAGCCCGTCGGCGGCCGGAGGAGATTGCCGATCGTATCAAGGATGTCATCCGTTCCGATGCATTGAAACCGGGAGACCGCTTGCCGCAGGAAAAGGAATTGATCGATCAGTTCAAAGCGGCCAAGGGCACCGTGCGCGAAGCGATGAAGGCGCTGGAAACACAAGGGCTGATTTTTACGCGCAGCGGCCCTGGCGGCGGCGCCTTTGTGGCCGAGCCTTCCGCTCAGCATGCAATGGAAATGCTTGGAAGCTATTTCTTTTTCGACCAGCCGAGCCTTGCCGAAGTCTATGCCATTCGCAAGCTTCTCGAACCGGAAGTCGCTACCTTGCTGTGCGGAAGACTGACCGGCGACGATATTGCGCGGCTGGAAAACACAATGCGGGTCTATGACCGTCCGCCGGTCGATCTTGATGATCAATACCACCAGCGCGTCGCGGAACTGGATTTCCATTCCTCGCTGGCGCAACTCTGTCCCGATCGGTTGCTGGGCTTCATCTGCGGGTTGACCCATAATCTGTTGCGAAGCCTGCCGATAGCGCGGGCGATCTATGCCGATCCGACACCGGCTTCGCGCGAAGAAGGACTTATTTTCCAGCACCGATTGCTTGCGGCGCTTGTTGAAGATCGTCGTGAAGATGCCCACCGCATTACGTATGAGCATATGGTTTCAGCCGAAAACTATATGCTTTCCAAGGCGAATACAGTCGGGAAAACCGCGTAACGAGAGCTAAAAAGTTGGGAACCATCCCGGCGCTCCCGCATTTGCAACTATGCAGGCCGCCGCCATAACAGATGCGACGGCCTCATTTTTTTATGAATGACAATGGAGGTTTCGACCCTTTTTATGTGTGGTATTTGCGGAGAAGTCAGGTTTGACGGCGGTTCGCCGTCAGTTTCGGCAGTCTCGAAAATGGCGGATGTACTCAGTCCTCGCGGACCGGATGCGTCCGGGATTGTGATCCGGGGCAATGTCGGCTTCGGGCACCGAAGACTAAGAATTCTCGATCTCTCCGAAAAATCGCAGCAGCCGATGATTGATGCGGACCTCGGTTTGACGCTGGTGTTCAACGGCTGCATCTACAATTTCCGAGAATTGCGCACTGAATTGGAACAGAAGGGCTACAAGTTCTTCTCCGATGGTGACACAGAAGTCATCCTCAAGGCATGGCACGCATGGGGCGAAAGCTGCGTATCGCGCTTCCTGGGTATGTTCGCCTTCGCCATTCACGAACGCGATACGGGCAGGATTATCCTCGCGCGTGACCGGTTCGGCATCAAGCCGCTCTATCTGGCCGAGGTGGACGGTGCATTGCGTTTTGCCTCGTCTTTGCCTGCTCTGGTCAAAGCGGGAGGTATCGACACGGCGATCGACCGTGCAGCCTTGCACAATTATATGAGCTTTCATGCTGTCGTGCCGCCGCCGCGCACGATTTACAAAGGTGTTCGAAAACTTCCTCCCGCGACGATGCGGGTTTACGAACCGAATGGCAGCTTTAGCGACCGTATCTACTGGCAGGCACCTTATCGCCGTCTGCCCGGTGATGGCGCCTTGAGCCGGGAGGAATGGCAGGAGCAATTGCTCGATATGCTTCGTGTAGCCGTCAAGCGCAGGATGATTTCTGACGTGCCGGTCGGTGTGCTTTTGTCCGGCGGTGTGGATTCGAGCCTGATCGTTGGATTGCTTGCCGAGGCTGGTCAATCGGGCCTGATGAGCTTTTCAGTCGGCTTTGAGGAAGCTAACGGGGAAAAAGGCGACGAGTTTGTCTATTCCGACCTGATCGCTAAACATTTCGGTACCGAGCATCATAAGATTTTTGTGCCCTCGGCAGACCTCATGGATGCCCTGCCGGGAACAATCGCCGCGATGTCGGAACCGATGGTGTCCTACGATAATGTCGGCTTCTATCTTCTTTCCAAGGAAGTTTCGAAACATATCAAGGTGGTCCAGTCGGGGCAGGGGGCTGATGAAGTCTTTGGCGGCTATCACTGGTATCCGCCACTGGTCGATTCCAACGATGTTGTCAGCGATTATGCCAAGGGATTTCGTGACCGCTCGCACAACGTGCTTGCCACGCAATTATCGCCGGAATGGATGCCGGAACGCGATTACAGTCAGGAGTTTCTGGAAGAGTACCTGTTGCAGGACGGTGCGGATACACCGGTCGACCGTGCATTGCGGCTCGACACGAATGTAATGCTGGTGGACGATCCGGTCAAACGCGTGGACAATATGACGATGGCCTGGGGACTTGAAGCGCGGGTGCCGTTTCTGGACCATGAACTGGTAGAGCTCGCGGCTCGCATTCCGCCGGAAGAGAAGCTGCGCGATGGCGGCAAAGGTATCCTCAAGGATGTGGCGAGGAAGGTCGTTCCAAGCGAAGTCATCGATCGCAAGAAGGGATACTTTCCGGTGCCACAGCTTAAATATATTGCAGGTCCCTATCTCGATATGTTGCGTGATGCTCTTTCGTCGCAAAAGGCGAGGGAACGCGGGCTTTTTCAACGCGACTACCTGGAAAGCCTGTTCGCGAAGCCGTCCGATCACATAACGCCATTACGTGGTTCGGAGCTATGGCAGGCTGGCCTTCTCGAAATGTGGCTGCAGGCGCAGGAGGCATGACATGAGGAAACCCGGTGAGGTGGATATGACCCGGCAGAAAGCGAGAGGTCGCAAGGCCTTTTCGCATCGTCTGACGCGCTTGCGCACGCCTGAAAGTGCAGGCTTTTATCAGGAACATATGTATGGCCATGACAGGGCGGGAACGGAAGGCCGCAAGCAGGATGTGGTCGTCGACTGTGGCTGGGGACGATTGCTCTTTGCACAGACCTTTGAAACCAATGAAGCCATTGTCGAGGCATTGCGGGCGGAAGCGCCGGCAAGCCGCGATATCGTCTTCTATGTAAGTGATCCTCATGTACTGCTGTCGCTTGCGCCACATGAAATATTTCTCGACCCGTCGCATACCTACCGCATCGAGCTTGCAACCTATCGTCCGGGCGGCCGGCGGACGCGTGGTGTCACCATTCGTCGCGCGGTATCGGAAGTAGACGCAGAAGGCATCAATGCCGTCTATGCGGCCTGCGGTATGGTTCAACTGCGGCCGGACTTTTTCTCGTCTGAGCGAGACAACCGGGCCGTTACCTATTTCGTGGCACAGGACGATGCCACAGGTGAAATCGTCGGCACGGTGACGGGTATCGACCATCAGCGTCTTTTCGATGATCCTGATTGCGGTGCTTCGCTCTGGTGCCTCGCCGTTCATCCGCAAGCACGGCAGCCGGGAATTGGCGAAAAACTGGTGCGAAAACTTGCCGAACATTTTCAGGCTCGCGGGCTAAGCCATATCGATCTTTCGGTTCTGCATGACAATGAGAACGCCATACGGCTCTATGAAAAATTGAAATTTCGCCGTGTCCCGCTTTTTGCGATTAAACGCAAGAATGCAATCAACGAGAAGTTTTTCGCCTCACATCTGGAATCCTTCGATGCACTGAATCCATATGCCCGCATCATCATCGATGAAGCAGTGCGCCGTGGTATTCAGGTTGATGTGACCGATGCCGAAGGCGGATTTTTCCGCCTCTCCTATGGCGGGCGTTCAGTTCATTGTCGCGAAAGTCTGTCTGAAATGACATCGGGCGTGGCGATGTCGATCTGTGACGACAAGGCCGTGACACGCCGTGTCGTTGAAACCGCTGGGCTGACGGTGCCGGAGCAGATCGCTGCCGAAGCGAGTGACGACGCGCTGGAAGCTTTTCTGAAACGCCATGGCAAGCTGGTTGTGAAACCGGCTCGGGGCGAACAGGGACGAGGAATTTCCGTCGGTATTTCGACCATCAAGGATCTGCGTGCTGCGATCAAACAGGCGCGATCCGTGTGCGACCGTGTGCTGCTGGAGGCGTGTTTTGAAGGCGAAGATCTCCGGCTGGTTATCATCGATTACCAGCTTGTCGCGGCTGCAGTTCGCCGTCCGCCGCGCGTGATCGGAGATGGGAAGTCAACGATCCGCAAACTTATTGAGACACAATCGCGCAGACGCGCTGCGGCGACCGGCGGAGAAAGCCGTATTCCGGTCGATGCGGAAACGAAAAGATGCCTTGAGGAACAGACTCTGTCACTCGACTCTGTTCTGGAGGACGGTCGCGAAATAACCGTGCGCAAGGCGGCCAATCTTCATGCGGGCGGCACGATCCATGACGTGACCGCCACGGTTCATGCAGACCTGGTCATTGCTGCCTGCAAGGCTGCCCAAGCAATTGGTATACCGGTTGTGGGCATTGACTTTATGGTCAAGCAGCCCGAAAAGCCGGACTATATCTTCGTTGAAGCCAACGAGCGTCCGGGGCTTGCCAATCATGAGCCGCAACCGACTGCCGCCAGATTTGTCGATTTGCTGTTCCCAGGTTCAAGATAGTATAAGTTAGCTATATCTAAATTACGAAATGTTCGCCGGATATTCTTTTCGGCGAACATGAAACTATGCAAGCTGCGAGCAATATGCTGTATTTTAGTTGTTGAGGAAATTTTAAGCAGAAATCGTATTCAACAAATCAATCATCGATTGTAACACGAATATTCATTTTTCATTTGGTTTCTGCCTCTATCCCTTTACGAGAGGGGGCTTGGGCGGAACAGGTTGATCGAACCGCATTCCTGCCTGAGCGGAAAAGGGCTGAAAATGGACACGCGGGGGCAGAACAACAAGGATGTGCCGCTTGCAGTCGATCTGGACGGAACTCTGGTTTCGACCGATCTGCTGTGGGAAGGTGTTTTTCTTCTTCTGAAGAAGAACATCCTGTTCGTCTTCATGCTGCCGGTGTGGTTATTTTCAGGCAAAGCATATCTCAAGCGACAGGTCGCAGAACGTGTAGCGCTGGATGCGTCGCGGCTTCCCTATCGAACAGAATTTCTGGAATTTCTGCGCGGCGAACATGCATCAGGGCGAGTATTGGTGCTGGCAACGGCTGCCGCTGAACCGATGGCCAAGGCCGTTGCGTCTGAGCTTGAGATTTTCAGCGCTGTCTATTCAACGTCCGGCACGACCAATCTTTCAGCAGAACGAAAGGCAAATTTGCTTGTCGAGCACTATGGACGACAGGGGTTCGACTATGCCGGAAACGATCGTGATGACCTGCCTGTTTTCGATGCAGCCCGACAGGCGATCGTTGTCGCACCTGATCGTGCAGCGGCACATTTCCAGCAACGGACCGGCTGTGAACTTTTCTGTGGCGAGAAACCTACCATCCGAACCTATGTTCGTATGCTGCGTGTTCATCAATGGTTGAAGAACCTACTTGTCTTCGTGCCTGCCATTCTGGCGCACGACATAATGAAACCCGACGTATTGATTGCGTCTTGTCTGGCATTCGTCGCCTTTTGTGCAACGGCGTCTGCGATCTATATCGTCAATGATATTGTCGACCTTCCGGTTGATCGAAAACATGTGCGAAAAAATCTGCGCCCCTTTGCGAGCGGACAGTTATCCATCCCTTTTGGGCTCAGCGTTACAGCTCTGCTGCTGCTTCTGGCGGGCCTGGTCTGTTTTTTTCTTCCACCGGCTTTCACGCTGGCAATTGTCACCTATCTGGTTTTCACGACCGCTTATACCTTTGCCATAAAGCGCATGTTGCTGGGTGACGTGATCTGCCTGGCGGGACTTTACAGCTTGCGGCTGTTGGGGGGCACGGCGGCATCTTACATTCCGCTATCGTTCTGGTTGATGGCCTTTGCCATGTTCTTTTTCCTCTCGCTCGCATTGGTGAAGCGTTATGTCGAGCTGCAGGGGGCGACAGTGACCGAAAAGGACCGGATCGCCGGACGCGGTTATCGTCCTGAAGATCGCGATGTTGTCGGGCAGTGCGGGGTGGCGGCGGCATTCACCGCGGCGTTGGTTCTGGCGCTCTATATCAATAGCGATGCCGTCAAGACGCTCTATACCTATCCATGGCTGATATGGCCACTTGGACCGATCGTCCTTTATATCAATGTGCGCGTGTGGATATTGGCCCATCGGGGCGATATGGATGACGATCCGGTCCTCTTCATTGCCAAGGATTGGCGCAGTCAGGTGGTTATTGCGCTCGGTGCGGTGCTGCTTCTTGTGGCTGGAATGCGCTGATGGAATACGCCTTCAACAGTTTCGGACGTATTGATCGGCGAAAGCGTCAGTTCCTTCCACTGGATGGGCTGGAGGCTGATTTCGCGCAGTTCCTGCCCAAAGACGCGAGCTTGTTGCCATTTGGAAATGGTCGTTCCTATGGGGATAGCTGTCATAACGATGCGGGCTTTCTTGTGCCTATGCAGGCGCGAAAGAGGATAGCGCACTTCAATCCCGATACGGGGTTGCTGACGGCTGAAAGCGGTATGCTTTTGAATGAAGTTATCGCCCATGTCGCGCCGCATGGTTATTTCCTTCCCGTCACACCAGGCACGCAGTTCGTGACTCTCGGCGGCGCCATTGCCAACGATGTGCATGGTAAAAACCACCACCGGCAGGGGACTTTCGGGTGTCACGTCGAAGGGCTGGATCTGCTTCGTTCGGATGGTGTTCATTACAAATGCTCCGATAAGGAGAACATCGATCTGTTCCGCGCCACAATCGGCGGATTAGGCCTGACGGGCTTGATCCTTCGCGCGACCATCCGGCTTATGCGGGTGGATGGTCTCGATGTGGAGGAGAAGGTTCTGCCATTCGCCAATCTCGATGAATATTTCGATATGGCCCAGGCCGAAGATCTTGAGAATGAATATGCCGTTGCCTGGGTCGACCAGCTCTCCGATGGCCGAGGTTTGCTGATTGTCGGCAATCATATTGCGGCGGCCCATAATTCTCATATGTCGGCGGTTGCGCGGTTTGGCGTGCCCTTTGAATTGCCGTTCTCCGTGTTGAACAAGGCAAGCCTGTCACTGTTTAATGCAGCTTATTTTCAGTGCAAAAAACTGCTGACGGCAGCACATAGAGTGCATTATCAAAAGTTCTTCTATCCACTTGATGGCCTCAGAAACTGGAACAGGCTTTACGGCACGTCAGGGCTTTACCAGCATCAAAGTGTCATGCCGTTCGATGCAGCCAGAGCGGTCATTCCCGCGATGCTTGAGGCGAGCCGAAACGCTGGGCAGGTTTCGTTCCTGACGGTGCTCAAACGTTTCGGAACAATGACATCTCCTGGCCTCATGTCATTCCCGATGCCTGGGTATACGCTGACCATGGATTTTCCCAATCGTGGCCGTGAGACGTTGAAATTGCTGGACCATCTGGATCGGATGACGGTGGAGGCCGGTGGCCGGGTCAATCCATATAAGGATCAGCGGATGAGCGCGGAAATATTTGCCGCTAGCTACCCGCACTGGCGCGATTTCGAACCTTTTCGCGACAAGGCTTTCAATTCGAATTTCTGGCGCCGAACGGCGTTGACGCTCGGTTCGGCAGGTTAGGAAAATGCGATGAAATATATTCCCTTCATCCTGTTTACGGTCATGACCAACGCTGCCGCGCAGTTGATGCTGAAATATGGCATGCTAACGCTCGGACCGATCAGCTTTTCAGCCGAAACATTGATCCAGCGCATGTTCCAGATTGTCTTCAATCCCTGGATTTTTGCCGGCTTGCTGACCTTCGTAATCTCCATGGCGTCACATCTTTACGTGTTGTCGAAAGTGGATCTTTCGTTTGCCTATCCGTTCCTCAGTCTCGCCTATGTAGCAGTCGCTCTGTTCGCATGGCTTTTGTTCAAGGAGGAGCTGGGTGCATACAAAATTGCAGGCATCGCGTTCATCTGCATTGGAACTGTGCTGATCGCGCAAAGCGGCAAGCCCTCCGAGCCGCAGGCGGATACGAACATGAACCAGCAGACACATCGTTAAACGGGGGACGCAATGAGACATATAATCTTCGGTGGCGATGGATTTGTCGGACGCTATCTCGCTCCAAAACTCCTTGCCGATGGTCACGAGGTCATTGTTGCAGATATCGTAAAAAGCGATCTGCCGCACTATGCCGACGCCGCCTTCATTGTGGCCGATGTAACCAATCCTGACGCAATCCGCAGACTTGGCATCCGCGCAGACGACATGATCTACAATTTGTCCGCCAAGATGCTTTCCCCAATTCAGGTCCGAGCGAAGCGGCACGATTTCTTCTTTCCCGTCAATTTCCACGGAACGGAGAACATCATCAAGGCTATGGATGCGGCTGGTGCCAACAAGCTCGTCCATTTCACCACCGATATGGTGTACGGGCACACGCATGTCTGGCCGCAGAAAGAGGAGCATCCGTGCAAACCGCTCGGGGAATACGGGCTATCCAAACTGAAAACCGAAGAACTCGCCATTGAATGGCGCGAGCGGGGCATGAATATTTCGCTGTTTCGCCCGCGTCTTATCATCGGTCCGGGACGTCTTGGTATTCTGGAAAAACTGTTCAAGCTGGTTGATCACAATCTACCGGTGCCAATGATCGGCTCGGGCAGAAATCCCTACCAGTTCATTTCGGTGTTCGACTGTGCGTCGGCGGCGCGTGCCGCTTTCAGCGCCGGTGTCCCCAACGAGGTCTACAACCTCGGTTCGCTCAACCCGCCTCCGGTTCGAAAACTGCTCGGTGATCTGATCAAGCATGCCGGATCAAAATCCGTCCTGTTGCCGACGCCCGCCTGGGCGGTGAAGCGCACGTTGGACCTGCTCGACTGGATGAACATGCCGATCATGGACCCGGAGCAATATCTTATAGCTGATGAAATGTGTGTACTCGATGTTTCGAAAGGCGAGCGCGAGCTTGGTTGGGTTCCCCAATACAGGGACGAGGACATGCTGATCGCGGCCTATAGCGAGTATCGCAGGAAGATTGGAGCCGCATCGCTGGATGCGCGGGCTTCGGAAGCGGCGTAGAGGCAGAAATGAACAAGATCAACACAACGCCAAAGCCGAAACTGCTCACCGTCAGCGAGGCGAAAGAGCTCGACCTGCCACGGATGACAGAGTTGTTCACCGCTCACCTCAATCCGGGTCAGCTTCACTTCATGAAGTTGCTCGGTTTTCACAAGGTGAAGATCGAACGTGCCGAAGGCATGTATTATTACGACCAGAACGGGCGCTCAATTCTCGACTTCTTCGGCGGTTTTGGATCGCTGGCTTTCGGTCACAATCATCCGCGTATTATCGAAGCACGGCGCCAATTCCAGGAAGAAATGCGTCACGAGATCGCAATCGCCTTCATGTCGCAATATGCGACCGCGCTCGCTTATGATATTGCGGCCTGCTCGCCGGGCGATCTCGACATGGTGTTTCTGGGATCTTCCGGTTCCGAGGCAATGGAGGCCGCTATCAAAGTGGCAGAGCGTGCTGCCGGTCCGAAAAAGCCCAAGATCGTCTATGCGGAAAATTCGTTCCACGGCAAGACCAAGGGCGTCCTGTCCATCACGGATGGTGGGCTATATCGTGGTGAATTCAAGCTTGTCGATAATACCCTGCGTGTGCCCTTCGGTGATATCGCGGCTATTGAGAACGCATTCCGCTCCGACCCTGAAATCGGGGTGATCGTGCTTGAAACGGTGCAAGGCGGTGGCGGCATCATTCAGGCTGATGCACAGTTCTGGCAGAAGCTGCGGAGCCTTTGCGACCAGTATGGTGTGATCTGGGTTGCCGATGAAGTGCAATGTGGATTGGGGCGAACCGGGAAATTCTATGCTTTCGAGCATTATGGTGTGATACCGGACGTTACCGCCTTGGCGAAGTCGCTGGGTGGTGGAAAGACGGCCATGGCTGCAATGATTGCCCGCCGCGATATCTATATAAAGGCCTACGGCACGCCCAAGACGGCAATGATACATGCCATGGCGACCTTTGGCGGTATCGGCGAGGCTTGTATCACGTCAATTGAAGCCTTGAATGTCCTTTATGATGAACACCTGATCGATAATGCAGCCGATGTTGGGGATTATCTTCTGGATAGGCTGCATGAGTTGCAGAGCCGGTATCCTGCGCTTTTGAAAGACGTGCGTGGCAAGGGAATGATGGTAGGGCTGGAGTTTCACGACTTCTCCCAAACCATGCCGATTGTGCTGAGGCCTGTCTTGGCGATGCTTGATGAAAAGCTGAAAGGCTCGCTTCCCGGTTTTATCGGCAGTCATCTGCTGCGCGATCACGGAGTTCTGGTCGCCTTTACCGAATATAATCGAAACGTCATCCGTCTTGAGCCGCCGCTGATCTGTGGACGCGAGCATGTGGATGCGTTCATCAAGGCGCTGGATGAGGTACTTTCACGCGGCATCGTCCGGATTGTGCGGGATTTCGTCAAGGCTCAGATCAAATGAGCCGTTTCTAATTACGGAACCAAGCCTGGACGAAGCAGCAAATCCCAACAGGGGTTCAAGGCGACGACGGCGCGACCCTCTAGTGCTTCGGCATATATTTTCTGCAAAGCGAGGCGGTTGGTCGTCGCCGGACATTTCGGGCGCAATATGCCGTCGGTTGCTTCCACAGCGGCTTTCGTTTCCTTGGACAGCGCCGGGACTGTGCGGAAGGGATCTGCGCCGATCTGGATATGCCGTGTCGCGTCGCGATCCAGTACCCACGCAAACGGATTGACGAAGTCGAGCGACATGATGCTTTGCAGGCGGATGTTGTTTCGTTTCTCGAAGGCTTGCAAATCCTCCACCATCTGTTCTGCAGAAACGAGCCAGTACACCTGGAAATCGATTTCTGAATAAAGCTGCCAGCTTGGGAGCTGACCCTTCGCCGCCAACGCGTCATAGGCTGCATTATTATCAGGGTAATGGGATTCGAAGAGCTCCGCTCGCTGCAGGAAATCACGCCGGGTCAACACCTGCCCCAAATTCTTCAATTCCGGCAAAGACGGTTGAATATAAGTCGGGGCGACAGCAACTGCACGCAAGGTCCGGTGCGCAACCTTGGTGAATGTCGGAATGACACAAAAGGCGGCCAACACAACGAAGGCGATCTTGATCCTCTCGTCACCTGCTTTCACGCGCTGAAAGATCATGAGCAGGATGGGCCAAAGGAATATGAATTCCTGGCTGCCGGTGTTCTGTGTTTCGAGGATGATGCCGCCGAGAAGCCCAATGGCAAGCCAGATCGAGCTTCGGTCGAAGAGACGACTTTGTTCGCCGAGTTGGTACTGTTCATTCCAGAAAAGAACAAGAATGAGGATCGCTGCCGGTAAAATGACATCGAGTTTCAGCGATATGACGGTAAGAAAACGCGAGAGCAGAGCCTCTTCGTTTAGCGCGATCAATGTCGTGATATCGCGAACATATGCGCTGATAATCCCGTTGTGCAGTTCGAGGAGGAGCAGAGCCCCGAGGGTCACGACGGTTGCCAGCGCGACATTGCGGATTGAGATACGTCCCGCCAGGAACGCCGCAAGACCGAATAAGCCGCCTGTAAGAAACCCGGTTACCTTCATCAAGAGCAGGGCGAGCATCGTTGCTGCGCAAAATAGTGCGAATTTCGTGCTGTTTCGCATGAACATCAGTCCACATGTCAACACGTACAGCAGGAGCGATGTATGGCGGTTATATATGCCGAACCCGTCCAGTCCAGGATAGGGATAAAAGCTTTGTGTGTTGGCTGGAGAGATCGCAAGAACCAGAAATGGAACGAGGAGAAGAAAGCCGATAGTCCTGTTATGAGACTGAAGTTCGGCTAATACGCATGCCATTAGAGGTGCTGCTATGGCCAGTATGGACCATTGGACGAGCAATAACGGTTGTGCGTTCGGGAATAATGAATGTCCCCATGCGAACAGATAATAACCAAGAGGCCCGACCGGCGTTGAAAAATCGACATTGGGAATCTGGCCTGTCTTGATGCGCTGTGCCGCATCGAAATAGATGTAGCTATCCCAATACATAGCCCCGATGGGGGCACTGAACCTGAAGGATAAAAGGGCGATCAGCAGAACGAGAACGCAAATCAGCCAGAACCAGGGAGAGCATAAGAGTGAAGATCTGACCGATCTGAAGATATTGCTAAAGAACATGGAACCCCGCTCCCTGCTGCGCTGTGCGCAAAAATACCCTGCAAAACCTAAAAACTACTGAAATAGCCGACAGGGTGCCGGGCTCGGTAAAAACTTGCAAAGCAACAAATGAGGATGAGGCGTGCCAGAAAAGAGAACGCCCACTGCACTGGGAGGAGGAGTGTGCAGTGGGCGGATCTGTAAAGCGCGATTGGGAGGAGGAGTATCGCGCTTTGTGCTCGGTTTTTGGGAGGAGGAGTAAAACCGAACAACGTGAAAATAGGAAC
Organism: Brucella sp. LJL56; assembly: GCF_054871705.1. Classification (NCBI taxonomy): domain Bacteria; kingdom Pseudomonadati; phylum Pseudomonadota; class Alphaproteobacteria; order Hyphomicrobiales; family Brucellaceae; genus Brucella; species Brucella sp. LJL56. The sequence continues at coordinate 183,017 of NZ_JBTXLQ010000003.1, read as the reverse complement.
ACGAGCGGCCGCTTACAAGGGGCAATGCTGCAATGCAGATATGCATTTTTGGGTAGCTGAAAAAGAAACCGCCCCGCAGCGGTCTAGCGCGCTGGGGCGGTACTCCCTCCTCCAAGTGGGACGAACAATAACCGCGCTCATGTAGAAAGCAACCCCTTAATAAAACTACATAAATTTCAGAAATTACTGAAATTTATGTAGTTAACGAGGCAATGGTCTTTCAATTTCCACTTTCGGACAAGGCGTGGAAGAGCATATTGCGAGGCTGAAATGTACCAAATCTTTATCAATTCTCACAGAAAGGGCTGTGAACGCGTAAAGGTTTGATTGGTCAGAGAATTCTCAACCTTTGGACGATATTGTTCACCGGTTTTTCGAATGTTTGCGAACATTGTCTATTTATTTTCACTGAAGCTGTGAGTAAGTTCCATCATCTTCTTCGATTGGGGCTTTCGGAGGAGATATGCCGCCTCAGCGCGTTCATTCGCTGCGAGGCGGTTTCTATTTGGCTTGTTGAAACTGCATATCAGCAATGCAAGCTTGTAGATTGAGAGGGCAGGTCGGACGGAGTATTAAAAATGCGTCCGGTTTACTCCTCCTCCCAGGAACCGGACGCAAAGCGCGATACTCCTCCTCCCAATCGCGCTTACAGATTAAGCCCGCAATGCTCTCCTTCTCCCGAGCATTGCGGGCTTTTCTATATGTTGGTCACGTAATTTTTCAGACTGGAACGTATTGTTAGTTCCAGAATCGGAGCTAACGTTCCATTTTCCCTATGCGTGCACTCCTGAGAGCTCGCCCGCCTCGCGCCCCTAAGCCCCCCGCCCAAACGCGAGGCGGTTCCTTTGAGCGGAACCTCCCCAGATCCTGTATTCGAGTGATTCCAGCCGGAATTATTTCAACGCGAAACTGGCCGTGTTCGAAGAAGCAAGAAAGCGATTGAAATATAGCTGTCGCTTTGTTGGGGGTATATTCATCGTTTGCGCTGGTGAAGTTGCTCAATGTGATCTGGTGAATTTTTTAATGCACATTGTCTATCCAAATCTTGGGTTGGTGCAGATAAAGCCGCGGCAGTTTTCCAATTAATCTACGAAAGGGCGGTCATTACAATAAGCATACTTCAAAATGAATTATGATTAATCTCTCTATTTTCCTGACTCATCAAGATATTTTGTGTCTGTAAATAAATAAAAAAATATTATAAAATTATAATACATTACGTTGGGTCATATTTGATTGAAATTTAAGTTTATATTCTCTGCAGTGTCTTCTGTGGACGGATGAAGAAGCGACAATTTTCGATGGAAATATTCGTTTATAATCAAGGATAGGCTGAGTCGTTTCCGAACTGGAGGGACTTCGGTTATTCATGCGGGCACAATGTTGCGTTCTGTACCCGAAGGCTGATCCTGGGCCTGATAGTTGTGTCCTGATCGTCAAAAGGAACGGTTGTTCCAGCAATCGGGACTGCTCAGGCTCAGAAATTAACCATCTGTTAACCATTGCGCATATAGACCGGATAAACCGTTTTTTAACCAAGATGAATCAAGTGCTAACACAGTCCCGTCCAATCCGCTTGAAAGGGAGATCCTTTCTTGCGCTGGTGCTCTCGCCTGAACTGCCGCTCGATGGCTGGCTCGATAAGCTGGATGATCTCGCAGCACGTTCAGTAGGTTTTTTTCTGAATCGTCCGATCGTTCTCGATCTGGAGAACGTTTCGATTGAGCGCCCGCAACTGGTTCAGTTGCTTGAAGATCTGGTTAGTCGCGGCGTCTGGATTACGGGTTTCGAAAATGCGCGGCCTTCTCTGCTAGGCCCCGGCATGCCGCCGGCGATGCGTGGCGGACAGCCGGCCGCAGATTTCGACCCGGAAATTGCCGAGTCGAAACCGCAAGAGCGAACTCCGGCCGCGCCCACATCGGTGCAACTCGTCAAGGCCGTTCCTTCCATGATCGTTACCGAGCCCGTTCGGTCCGGCCAGTCCATCTATTTTCCTGATGGCGATGTAACGATCGTCGGTTCTGTTGCCTCTGGCGCAGAAGTGGTGGCTGGCGGCTCGATCCACGTCTACGGCGCATTGCGCGGTCGCGCGATGGCTGGGACCGCAGGAAATGCCGACGCACGCATTTTTTGTCGCAAGATGGAGGCAGAGCTTGTCGCTATCGACGGTCTCTACAAGACGGCCGAAGACATGGAGAGCAGATTGCGCGGGCAAGCCGTACAGCTTTGGCTCGATGGCGACTACATGATGGCCGAAACGCTGAATTAGAGCGCATCTCGAAAAGTGTGAAACGGTTTTCGGAACAAGATGTGTGTAAAAGCAAAAAGATAGAGCATTTCCAAATGATTCAAGCGAAACGGGAAATGCTCTAGTACGTCATTCTCAAAGGTTTCTGCCTTGAGAGAAACCAATATTGATCGAGATGTTAGGCACTTTTGAGTGCTGCGAAAGAAAAGCAGAGCATTTCAATTCCCGGGTAACGGATGCTCTGGAGGCGCGCGGGAGATACAGGAGACAAATATGGCAAAAGTAATTGTTGTAACTTCCGGCAAGGGTGGCGTTGGTAAAACGACATCAACTGCTGCAATCGGCGCTGCGCTGGCGCAACGCGGTGAGAAGACTGTCGTTATCGACTTCGATGTCGGTCTGCGTAACCTGGACCTCGTCATGGGGGCAGAGCGTCGCGTTGTGTTTGATCTGGTGAATGTCATTCAGGGCGACGCAAAGCTTCCGCAGGCTCTGATCCGCGACAAGCGCCTCGAGACGCTGTACCTGCTGCCTGCCTCCCAAACGCGCGATAAGGATAATCTGACTACCGACGGTGTCGACCGGGTCATGGAAGACCTCAAGAAAGAGTTCGACTGGATCATTTGCGATAGCCCGGCGGGAATCGAGCGCGGCGCTACGCTCGCCATGCGCCATGCGGATATGGCTGTGGTTGTGACGAACCCCGAAGTTTCGTCCGTGCGTGACTCCGATCGTATCATCGGCCTTTTGGACGCAAAAACGCTCAAGGCTGAGCGGGGCGAGCGCGTGGAAAAGCATCTCCTGCTCACTCGTTATGACCCTGTGCGTGCGGAGCGTGGCGATATGTTGAAGGTCGACGACGTGCTCGAAATTCTGTCCATCCCGCTTCTCGGCATCATTCCGGAAAGCCAGGACGTTCTGCGGGCATCCAATATTGGTTCGCCCGTGACACTTGCCGATCAGCGCAGTGCACCTGCATTGGCTTATCTCGACGCAGCCCGCCGCCTTGCCGGCGAAGAAGTGCCGATGACTGTTCCATCCGAAAAGCGCGGCCTTCTGGGTAAACTTTTCGGAAGGAGAGCGGCATGAGCCTGTTTCGTTTCTTCAGTAAGCCTGCCTCCGCGCCGCAAGCGCGTGAACGGTTGCAGGTTTTGCTTGCCCATGAAAGGGCGTCACACGAACATTCCGATCTTGTTGCGGTGCTGCGGGAGGAAATTCTCGCTGTCATAGCCAAGCATATCCAGATCGATCGCGACAAGGTCAGCGTGAAAATGGACCGGCGTGACCAGATGTCGACTCTCGAAGTCGATATCGAACTGCCGCTGAAAACCAAAGCGAAGGTGCGGGCAGCCTAATAAGAGCGCATCCCGAAAAGTGTGAAACGGTTTTCGGACAAGATGCGCGTCAAAACAAAAAGTTAGAGCGCTGATCTGATTCAATCAGATCGAAACAAGCTTTAACACCAATCTTGCGGATAGCCAGAAAGATGGAGGGAAAACCATGAACCGCGGTGCACTTCTCACCAGATTGAAGGAGCTTCAGGAGCTTCCAAAGTTCCAGAAGCGGGATATCTGTACCATAAGCGCTTTCCTGCAACTCGATGCACTGGCAGAGCATGTCAGGGTCTGTGAAGAGGCGGCAGGTGTTGCACAAACAGGGCAGGATCATTGATCCTGCCTTTCTTTCTATAAGGCTGCCTTTTCCTGCACTTGCCACGCCTGTTCATTTGCGGGCTGGCGGTGTGCTGATCAAAGTCATCATGCGTTCACGGTACGGCAAAAAACATCTGCAGATAGCAGCCGAGGACAACAAGGGCGACCAGCGCGGTGATCAGTAACAAGAGCTTCATTGTTCATGGATCGCTCAATCGCCGTTCACGTTCAAGAAAACAGATGGTGATTGACCGCAAGGGTAAAGAAAACTTTGCCCTAGCCTCTTGTTTTTACGAACTTTTGCGCGTTTATGGCGGTTTTATTTTTCCAGGAGGGGTGCAAGTTCCCGGCGCGCTGTTGTCAAGACCGTCTGTGTCAGGCCTGCAAGTGTGTCGGCTGCGAGGCGGTTAACTTGCCAGTACAAAGGAATATCGAGAGGCGCATCGGGTATCAGTTCAATAAGCTGCCCTGATTTCAAATGGTGGTCGACCAGTTGCACCGGATTCATGCCCCATCCCATACCCGACAAGCTCGCATCGACGAAAGCCTGTGTCGAAGGAAGCCAATGTGTTGGGCAAACTATGTCATTCCTCAGTGCGGCGCGTACCCATTGATCTTGTAATCTGTCTTTCTGGTTGAATGTCAGCGCTGGAGCCTTGGCAAGGGCATCACTAGTTATTCCGTTCGAAAAGTGCCGCGCGATAAAATCCGGAGAAGCTGTCGCCCGATATCGGAGAATGCCGAGCGGGGTCAGACGGCAGCCCTGAACGGGTTTGGACAGGGAGGTTACAGCGCCAACGACACGCCCGCGCCGCAGCCATTCGGCAGTATGATCTTGGTCGTCGACCGCTATATTGAAGAGATAATCCGATGTTGCACTGAAATGTGAGATCGCCTTGAGAAACCATGTGCCCAGACTGTCGGCGTTGGTTGCAATATGGAGCGTTACGCGCTGTACAGAGTTTTCACCACCGGATAGCGCGGGTAGTTCCGCCAAAAGTTCGCGCTCGAGCATGCCGACCTGCTCGATATGCCGGCATAACCAGTCACCCTTTTCGGTCGCTGTGCAGGGAGAGCCTCGCTCAATCAGGACAACTCCCAGCCTCTCCTCCAGATGCTTGACGCGTTGCGAGATCGCAGACGGGGTCACGTTCAGTGCCCGGGCGGCTTTCTCAAAACTGCCTGTCTGAACTACCATCGCCACTGCTCTCAGGGCAGAATAGTCGATCATTAGTTATCCTAAATTGGAATTATGAAGTTTAACTATTCTAACTCGCTGGATTTCAGTATCCAAGTGCTAACTTACTCCCAGACAGATAGCGACCACTCATGAATCCTTCAGTCTACGTAACCGGCCTAACTATGGGCCTCAGCCTTATTGTCGCCATTGGTGCGCAAAACGCTTTTGTTTTGCGGCAGGGTTTGCGCGATGAGCATGTGTTCGCCGTGAGCCTCGTTTGCGCCATATCGGATGCTATCCTTATTCTTGTCGGTGTAACGAGTTTCCAGAAAATCGCGACTATCATGCCAGCACTTGATCCCATCATGCGATATGGGGGTGCGGCATTTCTCATCTGGTATGGCGCGCGGAGCCTCTATTCTGCGTTCACTTCGTCTGCCGTTCTGGCGACGGCGAACGGCGCGTCTGTGAGTCTGACCAGGACACTCGCGACCTGTCTGGCGCTCACGTGGCTCAATCCGCATGTTTATCTGGATACTGTCATGCTGCTTGGAACAATCTCCACGCAGTTTCCAGGCTTCGAAACATCCTTCGCCGCGGGTGCAGTCACCGCCTCCTTTGTGTTTTTCTTTTCGCTTGGCTTTGGCGCCCGTTGGCTGCGCCCAATCTTTGTCCGCCCGTCGTCGTGGCGCATTCTTGAAGGCGTCATTGCCGTTACGATGTGGTCGATTGCACTGAAGCTCGTGGTCGGCATGTAACGATTTCAGGATAGCCAAACTAAAACGCCGGATGCGTTTGCTGCATTCGGCGTTTTAGTTTTTGAAAGTATGATACCTAAAGCCCCATGGCTTTCAGTTCCTGGAGCGGGGGGATCGTTTCATACATGACGGGATCGAGACGCTCCCAAATGATACCGCAAGTTGGCTTGTGCGGATCCTTTACCTCGATAGTACGGGTGGGCGTGAAGATGACGTCTGCAACCGTGTCATAGACATCCGGCGTGAGTTTTTCGCTCAACACCTGACAGTCGTGCACGACGGCCGCGGCTGGGGTTGCGGCCGTGATCCGGCCCAGACGATAGAGCATGCCCCATTCGGCATCGAAAAAGCCATGCCCCTTGCCGAAGCGGACGCCCTCGAGATTGATCGCGCCGGTACCGGTGACCATGTAGTCCACTACCGGCATGGCTGAAATGTCTTTCAGGGTTACCGGTTGTCCCACGCGCTCCATGCCGTCCAGCGTCGAGGCGTAAAGATAATAGTCCGGCGAAATCAACTTCGGATCGAGGACCCAGAAGCCGCGCTTTATCGAATAGGTGGTTATCAGAACGGTCTTTCCATCTTTCAATGCCTGCAGGCGCAGGCGGTCTAGACAGTTGTCAGGCGTAATGAAGATGAAGTCTGCATTCTGATAGTAATGGTGGTCGGTCAGACGGGCCACCGCATCCTCACCACCGTCGAAATCCGCGATGAATTCGCCGAAGTCGAAATGGAAACGACTGTCCGGTACAGCGACTTTGCGCAATTCGCTCCATACACGTTCGCGAACGGAAGCTTTGTGATCGGTGATTTCCATGGGGACTCCTTGCATTTTAGTCTGCCGGGCTCATGCCGCGGCGGGCGAGCACCTGACGCTCGCAGACGGCTACGATTTGATAGAAGAAAACAGACAGCATTACGGACACCACTGCGACGGCCCAGATCATGCCATAGTCGAGATATCCGCGTGATTGATTGAGCAGATTTCCGAGCCCTGTCCCCGTCGCCAGCCATTCTGCAATCATGACGCCGAGCAGAGCGCGGGGAACGGCAAGACGAATGGCTGCGAAGACGTAGGGCAGGGAGGCTGGCACTGACACTAGCCGGATCTGGGTCCAGACGCTCGCACCATATGCGCGGGGCACGTCGAGCGCTGCGCGCGGAACCAATGCCATGCCCTGCGCCATGGTCACGAAAGCAGGGAAGAATGTGACTGAAATCGTTATCCAGAGGATGACCGATGGTCCGCGTCCCAGCAACAGGACGAGCAGCGGCGTCAGGGCAACGAGCGGCATTGTCTGAGTGACAAGGGCGACAGGCATGAAGCCGCGTACGATGGCGGGTTTTGCAACGGAGGTAATGGCTAGGGCAAAGGCAAAGAGAATACCTGCAGCCATGCCGAGAAAAGTGAGCGGTAAAGTCTGCGAAAGAGCCGTCAGCAATTTTGCCTGCGCCGGGGCGGAGGATGGAGCGAGGAATAGATACTCGAACAATCCAACGGGGGTTTTGGCAATCATGGCTGGTGTTCCCATGGCGACAAGCAGCAGCCACCACAAGACGAAAGGAAGAGCTATCGAACAAATGACGAGAGCAATATTTAGGCCGCGGGACGCGCGGAATGCAGCGTTCGGAGCGCTGGCCGGGACGGTGATGGCCTTTGTGCTGCCTGTCAAAACCTTTGCAAGAATGGAAAAGAGTGCATAGGCCAGCCCTGCGAGCAGGGTGGCACATAACCCAATACCCCAGAGCCGGGCTGGTTCGGCTCTGCCAAGGGATCCGATCAGGTAAGCACCAAGACCGAAGCGGCCACCGCCACCAAACTCGGCCAGTATTGAGCCCAGAACCGCATTCGGAGCGGCAATGCGCAGACCGGCAAGGATGGACGGCAGAGCGGATCGAAACTGTGCCAGACACAGCACTTTCCATCGATTGCCTCCATAGGCGCGAACGATATCGACCATGCGGCGGTCTGTCTGGCTGATGCCGGTCACAGTAGCGGCCATGGTGATGAAATAGCAGCCAAGCGCCGCCAGCGTGATACGCGGCGTCATTCCTGAAAAAGTCAGAACCAGAATGGGAGAGATGGCAATCGGAGGCAGTGCGAAGATTGCAATATTGACGCCACGTCCCAGTTTCGCTGCGGTCGGAAACAACGCGAACAGGATACCGGCTGCAATGGCAATGAGATTGCCGATGATAAAGCCAGCACCCGCACCTTGAAGTGTCGCCAGTATATGGGGCGGATAGTCGGCGCGATCTGTCCAGAGGCGAGCGAGAATCGCCGAAGGTGCTGGCAAAGCACCTTCTGCGATCAGAGAAAAACGACCGCATATCTCCCAGACTGCCAGAAGGATGACCCAGTTGCGCAAGGTGGAGAGGTGGTCCGTTGGCGTGGTGTCAGCCATGCAGGGCCTCCGCGACGGCGTCCTCCAGCGCATGGAATTGCGACGTACTGAAGATTTCGGGGCTGCGTGGACGATCCAGCGGAATGTCGATGATCTGCGCGATGCGTCCGGGGCGGCTATGCATCACCACTATCCGGTCGGCGAGAAATACGGCCTCGTCAATTCCATGGGTAACAAGCAGGGTTGTCGCCTTGCTCTCAAGCCATATGCGTTGAAGTTCGATATTCATCTGACGACGCAATATCTGGTCGAGTGCGCCGAAAGGTTCATCGAGAAACAGAATGCGCGGATCTGTGACAAGAGAGCGGGCGATAGCGACACGCTGGCGCATGCCGCCGGAAAGCTCGCCGGGGAGTGCTTTCTCGAAGCCGGTGAGCCCGACAAGGGCGATTAGCTCGGCAATCCGGCCAGCTTTCGTGGAGCGCGAAAGGCCAAGAACATCCAGCGGCAACGCAATATTGTCTTCGACGCTGCGCCACGGCATGAGTGCTGCATCTTGAAAAGCCACGCCGGTCAGTCCGGCTTTCGCAGCCTCGACGGGGCTTTTGCCCATGACCGAAATTGATCCGCTATCAGGCTGGTCGAGACCGAGCGCCAGACGCAACATAGTGGACTTGCCGCAGCCGGACGGCCCGATGAGTGCCGTGAAGGAGCCTGTCGGGCATTCAAGCGAGACGTCGGAAAGTGCAATCACATTTGTGCCGCGCCCCGAAAAGGAGCGCGTCACATTTTCCAGTTTGATCCCGGACATATCAGGCATCAAATCTCTTCAAGAAGAGTTGTATCGAAATGATCGCGTTTGGCGGCGATGCCGATAGTGCCAAGGGCCTTGATTGTGTTCTCGATCGCTTCTTCGCTCATGGAAAATACACCGTTCGGCGACTCGATGAGTGGCTTCTGGGCTGTATTGAAATAGATTTCGTTTTCGATCGACCGACCTGTGCCCTTGAACCAGGTGTCGGCAAACTTTGGCGGATAGGCTGCCGGGTCCTTGAGGTTTTCGTCCCAGCCTTTGCGGCTTGCCCGAAGGAAAGCGACGATTTCCTTGCGTTTTGCCTTGAGTGTTTCTTCCGTCACGACAACCGTATCGTTGAAGATCGTAAAGCCGAAATCATAGAGCAGGAAGGAAACAGCGTCTTCGCCAGCCTGCTTGATGGTGAAAGGAACATTTGTAGTAAAATCGAGCGAAGCGTCGATCTCGCCTTTGATGAGCGGTGTCGGATCATAGGCGTAGGGAACGATATTGACCTGGGAAGGCTCAATGCCCGAAATCTTCAGCATGGCTTCGACCGAGATGACATTGACCGGCGGCACGGCGAGCGTCTTGCCGATCAGGTCCTTTGGCTCCTTGATCGGATTTTTGGCGAGCGAGATAATGCCGATAGGGTTCTTTTGGTATTGGGCGCCGATGATCTTGAAAGGCGCGCCCTGTTCGACGATGGCCTTTATCGTCGTATCGGGGGTGGTTAGGGTCAGGTCGGCCTTGCCCGCAATGATCGTGCTTTCGGGAATGACATCGGGTCCGCCAGATATGTAGTTCAGATCGACGCCTTCCTCGCGGTAGAAACCTTTATCGGCGGCGATGAAATAACCACTGAACTCCGCGTCATTGATCCATGAAGCCTGAAAGTTGAAAGGCGTATCCGCGGATGCAAAACGACTCATGGCGGGCAGGGCGGCTGCGGCGCTCATAAGTCCGAGAAAACGGCGGCGATCCAGGGCAATATTCATTGAAGCTTCCTTTTTGGTGCTGAATTGGTCAGGCAATGCCGCGTATGCGCGCAAGCTCACGCAGCGGCGGTATGGACTGGATTTCTTCGGCTGAAACGTCGCTCCAGCGAACACCGCGCGGTCGGCGACGGTTGCGCGTTATCTCGATCAGGCGGCTCGGCGTGGCAATGAAGTCGAGAGCAATGTCGCTCTCTGAAACGTTGAGGCGTTCTTCCACAATCTGCACGTCATGCACAGCAGCGGCAATCAGGGATTGCTCGTCCGCAAGTCCCAGATCGGTGAACATGCCCCATTCCAGATCGAAGAACGCATGGCCTTTGCCAAAGCGGACCCCGTCGATGGAAACAGCGGATGCGCCAGTCGCGATGACATCAAAACGACCGATATGGGTCAAGTCTTCGAGACTGACCGATCGGCCGAAATGTTCCATTCCGTCAAGCCAGGCTGCGGCTTTCTCCAGCCCCGGGGGAACGGATCCCGGTTCCAGCAGGAGAAAGCCGCGCTGCATGCCGTAGGTCGGCATGATGAATGGTGTACCCGACATGATCAGGCGACGGCGCAACTCGATCATGGAATTATCCGGTGTCACAAAAACCAATCTGGCTTTCGTTATCCCTTCCAGCGCCAGCAGACGATCCGTAGCTGCCTCGACACCTTCAAAATCCGGTATGAACTCCGAGAATTTGAAGTGGAAGCGTGCATCAGGGCGCGCGACATCTTTCAGTCGCTCCCAGATGCGCTGTCGTGTACTGCGGGAATACGCCATGGAGATTCCATGAATTTCAATGTTTCATTATCAATGAAACAAATGTTTCATTATTGCAAGAGCCGATGATAAGCTTTTTTAGTGCTAAGAGAGATTCGGAATAAACGCACATGGCTTCACGTCTGGTACTGCGCATACAGGAGCGCTACGCAAAGCTCACAGCAGGTGAGCAGAAAATCGCGCAGTTAATTCTTGAGCGGGAAGACGACATCCTGATCCATTCCGCTACCGAAATCGCGGAGATGGCAGGCGTATCCAAGGCGACCACGGCCCGCTTCTTTCAGCATCTGGGCTATGCCGATTTCAACGAAGCGAAACTTCAGGCGCGCGAAGAGCGCAACCGCACCGAACCTTACGATTACTCGAGTACCATGGACGAAGAAGTGCCGCTGGTGCGTACCATCAGTGCACATCTTGATCTGGAGATCGCCAATATAACCCGGACGTTCGAGGCGCTTCGCTCCGATAAGATGCGAGAAGCTGCCGAACTTATCGCAGAAGCGCCGCGTGTCTGGGTGGTGGGGATAGGCGACGAGGAAGGGTTCGCACGCTATGCACGGCTTTTGTTTTCGAGGCTGCGTCACAGCGTGATGATCCTTGGCATCAACCAGGGCTCGTGGGCTGAAGATCTGGCCATGACTGGCCCGAAGGATGTTTTGTTGCTGATAACGCTTCCGCCACACCGCGCTTTGCTGAAGCAAATTCTGGGTTACGCGGCGACGAGCCGGCTGAACATCGTAACCATTACAGATCGAGGATCCGTTCCGGAAGCACAGCGCTATGCGCGCGTCGTCCTGCCGTGTCATGTGGACAGTTTCGCGTTAGGTGTATCTTATACCGCTGTCAGTAGTGCAATCCGGCTTCTGGCATTGACCTATGCTTCGCATGCAGGAAAATCGGCGCAGCAGCGGTTGGAGATCGTCGCCGGTATTCACGACGAACTTGACGATATGGACTGAATCCGTCGTTCAGCGGTTGCGGATGTGTTCCGGGCGAAAGCCCATCCCGATCAGTCTGCCGGCCAGATGTGCGAGGACTGGCCATCGTGCGAGATGGCGCATGAATGCTGGTGGCCCATCGGGTTTAGAGTGTGTTTCGCGTTTGCGGCTATCACTTCGCATCATCAGTTGCAACTTCTGCGTTGCCTTTGCAGGAAAGCGGCGTCTTGCTTCGACGGCTGCAAGATACGGGGCTAAATTTTCGTTTCCCTTCAGCGGTACGGCCAGAATATTTGCTGCCGCAACGGCATCCTGAATTGCGAGATTGACTCCGAAGCCGCCGATGGGCGACATGGCGTGGGCAGCATCGCCGATGCACAGTAGCCCCGGCTTCCACCATGTTTTCAGCCGGTCGATGCGTACGCTCAGCAGGTGAACGTCATCCCATGTGCGTATTTCGTCCATCCGGTTCGCAGGCAATGGCGATACTTTTGCGACTGCTTCCCGGAATGCATCGAGCCCTCCTTCCTTCACATCGGCGAGAGTTTGTCGGCGAAGCACATAACCGCATTGCCAGTACTTGCCGCGATCGATCATGACGAAACCTTGTCGGGGCCCACCATGGCCCATCGTATAGGGCGGATCATCGGGAGCGTGAGACAATTTCATCCAGAGAATCTCGCTTGGCGAACCATAGCTTTCGACCTCCAGGCCAGCCTTCGTGCGCACCACAGAATTTCTTCCGTCCGCACCGACGACGAGTTTGGCATCAATTGTGATCGCCGTATCAGGTGTCGTTGCGAGGAGGCCGGTGACATTCCCATCCCGTTCGGTCAGCTCGGTCACGCTGGCTGACATAATGAGCCTGAAGTTTGGATACTTCGCGGCTTCGCGCGCGATATAGTCGAGAAATTCCCATTGCGGCATGAAAGCGATGAAGCGGCACTGAGCGGGAATTCTGGAAAAATCAGCTATCGTGATGTCCTTGCCGCCGATCTCCGCATTCAGCCGATGTGCCTTGGTATGAGGCAAGGCGAGGAGCCCGTCTAACAAGCCTAGTTCATGCATGATCTGCAGGGTGGATGGATGAATCGTGTCGCCGCGAAAATCACGCAGAAAATTGGAATGTTTTTCAAGAACGGTGACGTTCACGCCTGCGCGTGCCAGCAGAAGTCCCAGCATCAATCCTGCTGGACCTCCGCCCGCTATCACGCAATCGGTTTCGATATGGGTGCTATTCGATGTGACTGGCTGCGTCATGACATACCTGTTCGACCGCGCTTGTGTTTGCACAGGACATAAAAAGACCGGCGCTCTCGGTAGGTCAAGCGCCGGCTGGAAGTCTACGCGACCACTAGAGGTCGAAACATGAATTAAATTATCAAGATTAATCTGTCAAGTCAGTGCGCGCTGTTGTCTGACGAAGGCGACCACTCTCTTTGGTGAGCTGGCGGCTGAGACATGTTCTGCGGTATATTTCATGGAAACCCCGATCTGGATGGGCCGGGGTTTCTGGATAATAAAGACGTCGAAGATCATTCCCAGGCAGCTACTTCTGAATCTGTGCCGCCGATTGCTTGATCGCAGCCGTGATCTGCTGGCAGAACGGTTCCACACTCTTGCCTGATGTCTTGGCAAATTCTTCGACATCGGTTTCCTGACCCATCGACTGGACGACGCCTTTCTTTCCTGCTTCGAGGGTGGCGTCGAGCCCCGCCTTACCAGCCGGTGCCTGCATCAATTTCATGATCGACTGCTGGCCGTTAATGTCTTCCTGCGTGGCAAAACCCTTATCCTTACAGTATTCGACAATACCAAGCTGATTTGTTGCGGCCTTGTAAAGATCTTCAGGCGAAATTTGCGGCGAACTTTGGGCCATTGCGCCTCCGCTGGCAAGAACGGTCAGCATAAAGGTGCCTATGCCTGCATTTTTCATGATAAAAACCTTTCGATATTCGGTTAGGCCCCCGAATAGAAAGGCATAAAGATCATAAACCAAGACGTGAAATAAACTGGCGGAAAGCTCTTTAACATTTTTTGACTTATCCGCTCTTTCCATATCGAGTTTGTTACCTATCCAAGTGCTGGCGGCTTGCTTTTGCCGAGTTGCCGTTCGCGGAAGACCGAGAACAATCCGGCGCCAACGACGACAATCGCGCCAGCGACGATGTTCCATGTCAACTGTTCGTGGAAAACCGTGACCGCGATACATGCTCCGATAACAAGCTGCAGATAGGTGAGGGGCTGCACTTCTCCCGCCTCCAGAATGTTGTAGGCGCGGATGAGAAAGTAGTGGCTTGCGATACCACAGGCACAAAGAGCTGCCATCCAGAACCAGTCGCTTCGCACAATTGGCATCAGATAGAAACAGCCAACAAAGGTGAGGGCCACGGCTCCCGCTATGCCGGTGTAAAAGAAACTGGTCATGGCATCGTCACTCTTGCTGACGGCACGTGTCGCAACGGCATAAACGGCGAACATGACCATCGCGGCCACCGGCAGAAGTAGATTCGCGTCGAATTTCGCATTCACAGGATTGATAATCAGCAAAACGCCGATCAGTCCGACGACGATTGCCGTCCAACGTCGCCAGCCAACTTTTTCACCAAGGAACGGCACGGAGAGCATCGTCACTAATAAAGGTGCACCCTGAAAGATTGACTGCGCTGTTGCCATACCTGCGCGACTGAGAGCGAATATGAATGTAACGATTTCCGCAGCAAGCAAAATTCCGCGAAAAAGTTGCAGAAAGGGACGTTTCGTTGCTGCGGCTTTGGCGATGCCGCCGGAACGCATTGCAAGCAGAAGAACAAAGGCTGCAAAGACCCAATAGCGGATCATCGTTATCAGGATCGGCGAATAATGAGTGCCAAGGTATTTCGAAATACCGTCCTGCGTTGCAAAAATGGTAACTGCGAGAAGTGTGAAGAGGTAGCCTTGGCCTTTGCGTGTCATGGCGCACTCTTATCGATACAGCTTCGGAGGTGCCACCCAAAAAATCTGAAAAACGCGGATAGTATCGGCGTTCCCGCGTTCGTATGGTGAACATCAGGCTTGACGCGACGCTGGTGTTTCTGACCGCATCCGCCCCCTTTTGTCGAAACCGCCACTAAAGCCGAAAGCTAACGAAAGGCAAGCGTCCCTCGCGGCGCCTCTTACTTTTACCGCGCCGTATCTCCTTAATTTGGAAAGAGTTCCAATTTTATCGCCCGAAGAATTCCAGTCGAAGCTTTTTGAAGGATTGACACCCTGAAGTTCTCAGTTATTCTTTTATAAAAGGCTATATAACATAATTGTGGAACAAACTAAAAATGGGGATTATGCCTTGCGGATCAAATTAGCACTCCTTCTGGCTTCAGCCATGATTTTCAGTCCTGGCCTTTCGCTGGCGCAAGACAAGGGTGGCGTCATCAATGTCGCGACCATTGGCGAGCCGCCGACGCTCGACCCGATGGTATCCACTGCCGATCTTGTGGGCATTGTCACACAGCATATTTTTGAAACGCTCTATACGTTCGACAAGGAATGGAAACCGACGCCGCTACTGGCCGAGAGTCTGCCAGCAATCAGCGAAGACGGGAAAACCTATACGATAAAGCTGCGCTCTGGCATCAAATTCCATGACGGCAGTGACATGACATCGGAAGACGTCGTTGCGTCGTTGCAGCGTTGGACGAAGCTGGCATCACGCGGAAAGCAGGCGTCAGCCTTCATCGAAAATATTGCTGCGACTGATCCGGCTACAGTGACCATCACGCTCAAGCAGCCTTATGCGCCGCTGACTTCTCTGCTCGCTTTCAACAATTCTGCGGCGATCATCATCCCATCGGAAAAGCAGGCAGAGCCGATGAACGAGTTTATCGGTACCGGTCCCTACCTGCTCAAGGAACGCAAGGCGGATCAATACATTCAGCTCGTGCGTTTCGATGGTTACAAGTCGCGCGACGGCGAGAGTGACGGCTACGGTGGAGCGCGCCATCAATATCTCGACGAGATCCGGTTTGTTTCGGTTCCTGACGCAAATACCCGTGTTGAAGCGGCGGTTTCCGGACAATACGACTATGTCGATTCCATTCCGGTGGAATCATTTGACAAGATCAAGTCTTCGACTGCTTCACAGCCGCTGCTTCTGAAACCCTTCGGCTATCCTGTCTTTGTGTTCAACACCAAGGAAGGCGTGGCGTCAAGGCTGCCGGTGCGAAAGGCCGTGACGCAAGCACTGAGCATGGAAGACATGCTTGCGGCTGCATTTGGCAGTACGGAATTCTACGCCCTGGACGGTGCATTCTATCCCTCCAACTTTGTCTGGAATACGGAAGCTGGTGTCGAAGGAAACTATAATGTCGCCCAGCCCGAGGCGGCGGCAGAAGCATTGAAGGCTGCGGGCTACAACGGCGAACCGTTGCGTATCCTGACCAGCCGCCAATATGAGTTCCATTATAAGATGGCGCAGGTGGCTGCCGAATACCTTAAACTTGCTGGGTTCAAGGTGGACCTGCAGGTTGTCGACTGGGCGACACTGACGCAGCGCCGTGCTGATCCCAAGCTTTG
Organism: Brucella sp. LJL56; assembly: GCF_054871705.1. Taxonomy (NCBI): domain Bacteria; kingdom Pseudomonadati; phylum Pseudomonadota; class Alphaproteobacteria; order Hyphomicrobiales; family Brucellaceae; genus Brucella; species Brucella sp. LJL56. The sequence goes on along the minus strand of NZ_JBTXLQ010000003.1, from coordinate 166,788 downwards.
GGATATTTACATAACGCACAGCCCTTTCCTGCCCGAACCTGCTTTGATCGGCTCTTTGTCGACCAGTTCGCCGGGTTGGTGGGATACGCCTGCGCGTAAAACCGTGGTCGATGCCTTCACATCCGAATCTAATCCAGAAAAGCGTGTTGCGCTGTGGGCAGATGTCCAGAAGACCATCTATGACGAACTGCCCTTGATCAAGATCGGTGACTTCAACGCTGTTGCGGCCATGTCGACCAAACTCGAGGGTGTCGATCCGGCTCCGTGGCCTTATTTCTGGAACGCTTCGCTGAAAAAGTAACTTCCTGCCATTGCGAATGCCGATCGGATGGTCGGCATTCGCTACAGCATCGGCCCAAAAATCGGAATCGATTTTTGGAAGGCACGATGCGTAGCTTCAATAAGCTGGAGCGACCTTTGTGCGTCCAAATGGACGCACGGCGCTCTAAACGGATCAATCTGGAGAATATGATCGCATGGTGCGCTACATCCTTCAGCGGTTTGTCGGCATGGCTGTCGTCATGTTTCTGGTCGTCACGATTGTATTCGTGATCGTTCGGGTGACACCCGGCGATCCTGCGGCCGTCATGCTTGGACCGGATGCATCGGCGCAGGACATTGCTGATCTGCGCGCCCGGCTCGGACTTGATCAATCGCTGGTCATTCAGTACTTCTACTATATCGGTCAGCTCTTGAAGGGTGATCTCGGTCAGTCGATTTTTCTCAACATGCCGGTTGGCGCAGCGTTGCTCGATCGAGCCGAACCGACATTCTTTCTGACTGTTCTTTCTCTTCTGATCGCCTGCATCATTGCTTTGCCGGTCGGGATCTACGCCGCTTACCGGCGCGGTTCCTTTGTCGATCAGGCGGCGACAACGGTTGCCATGCTCGCAGCAAGCATACCGAGCTTCTGGCTCGGGCTCATCCTCATGCAGTTTTTTGCAGTCCGGTTGAACCTATTTCCGGTATCCGGCTATGGCGGGCCTGGTTCGAGCTTTATGGACCGAATGTACCATCTGATCCTGCCAGCTTTCGCACTGGGACTGGTTTCCTCTGCCCTGATCCTGCGTTTCACGCGTGCCTCGATGCTCGACGTCCTTGGCGATGATTATATTCGCACAGCGCGCGCAAAAGGGTTGATCGAGCGGCGCGTGATTATGAAACATGCTTTGAAAAACGCTTTGATCCCGATCCTGACAGTCATCGGCCTGACCGCAGCCGTCCTGATCTCTGGCGCAGTGGTGACGGAAACTGTGTTTGGTGTGCCGGGGGTCGGAAATCTTGTCGTGTCTGCCGTCCTGCGACGGGACTATCCGGTAATTCAGGGGGCTCTGCTCGTCATTGCAGGACTCTATGTCCTGATCAATTTCATCATCGACATGCTTTATCTGTTCGTGGATCCGAGAGTTCGTTACTGATGGCCGATCTTGTTACGACCACACAAAAAGCACCTTCGGAACGCGCGTTGTTCATGCGTCGATTGTTCAAGCGTAAGACCGTGGCGGCAGGCATTATCGTTCTGATTGTCTTCGTTATCCTCGCGCTGCTCGCGCCCTGGATTGCGCCTTATTCACCGTCGAAGCTTTCCATCGTCAATCGTCTTAAGCCACCGAGCGAGATGTTCTGGTTCGGTACGGATGAGTTCGGACGCGATGTCTTTTCGCGCACGATCTATGCCGGACGGTTGTCACTGATGGTTGGAGCGGCGGTTGTTGTCCTGTCAACGATCATAGGGGTTACGCTCGGATTGCTCGCTGGTTTCTTTCAGCGTCTGGACACGCCGATTGCCCGCCTGATCGATGCGATGATGGCTTTCCCTGATATTCTTTTGGCCATTGCATTGGTTGCTGCGCTCGGCCCCTCGCTGGCGACGGTCATCGTCGCGCTGTCGGTGGTTTATTCACCAAGGCTGGCGCGTATCGTGCGTGCCTCGACATTGGTGATCCGTGAATTGCCCTATGTTGAAGCCGCTCAATCGCTTGGAATTTCGACATTCCACATCATGACGCGGCACGTGCTAAGGAACCTGATCTCGCCCATTATCGTGCAGTGCACTTTCCTGTTTGCGAGCGCAATGCTCGCCGAAGCGGGCCTCTCGTTCCTCGGTCTTGGCGTCAGCCCTGAAATTCCGACCTGGGGAACGATGATTGCCGCAGGACGCCAATATATCGGTCAGGCCGACTGGATGACCTATTTCCCCGGCTTCGCCATCATTCTTTCTGTCCTCTCGCTCCAGATGGTGGGGGACGGACTACGCGACATGCTCGACCCAAGACTGCGAAGGGATTTGTAATATGATTTCCGGTGAACAGGCGAAAACGCTCCTCATCACCAATGTCAAACCGGTAGCTTTCGGTGCGGAACACTCCGATGCGACAACCGATATTCTGGTGGGCAAAGACGGCAATATCAGCGCGATCGGCAAGTCGTTGAACACACCGGCTGATGCCGAGCGCATCGATGGCAAAGGCGCGTGGATTTCGCCAGGTTGGGTCGATCTGCATGTTCATATCTGGCATGGCGGTACGGACATCTCGATACGTCCCTCGGAGTGCGGCGCTGAACGTGGGGTGACGACGCTGGTCGATGCCGGTTCGGCGGGAGAGGCTAATTTCCATGGCTTCCGGGAATATATCATTGAGCCGGCAAAGGAACGGATCAAGGCTTTCCTCAATCTGGGTTCGATAGGTCTCGTCGCCTGCAACCGAGTTCCCGAACTGCGCGATATCAAGGACATTGATCTTGATCGCATTCTCGAATGCTACGCCGCCAACAGTCAGCATATTGTCGGGATCAAGGTCCGCGCCAGCCATGTTATCACCGGGTCTTGGGGTGTCACACCGGTCAAGCTTGGCAAGAAGATTGCCAAGATACTCAAAGTGCCGATGATGGTGCATGTGGGCGAGCCGCCTGCGCTTTATGACGAAGTTCTTGAAATCCTCGGCCCCGGCGATGTCGTCACACATTGCTTCAACGGCAAGTCCGGTTCCAGCATCATGGAAGACGAGGATCTCTTCAACCTCGCGGAACGCTGTGCGGGTGAGGGTATCCGGCTGGACATCGGCCATGGTGGGGCGTCTTTCTCATTCAAGGTCGCTGAAGCAGCAATTGAACGGGGCCTCCTTCCATTTTCGATATCGACGGACCTGCATGGCCATTCGATGAATTTCCCTGTCTGGGATCTGGCGACGACCATGTCCAAGCTGCTGTCGGTCAACATGCCGTTTGAAAATGTCATCGAAGCCGTCACGCATAATCCGGCGTCGGTGATCAAACTTTCGATGGAAAACCGGCTTTCCGTTGGCCAACGTGCCGATTTCACGATCTTTGATCTGGTTGACGCCGACTTGGAAGCGACGGATTCCAACGGTGATGTGTCTCGCCTGAGCCGGCTTTTTGAACCCCGCTACGCAGTCATCGGTGCCGAGGCCATTACGGCCAGCCGGTATATTCCACGTGCGCGCAAACTCGTTCGCCATAGCCATGGCTATTCGTGGCGCTGAAACTATCGGCACAACATTGAACTTACGGGAACGTCCCGTGACGAAATGATGAGGAAAATTCGTGACTCATTCTCCCCAAACGACCGAAATACAGCATTCTCCCTACGACCGGCTGGCATCGCTCGGCATAACCTTGCCACCGCCTCCGCCGCCGATCGCAAATTTTGTTACGCATGTTCGCGAGGGCAATATTCTCTATCTTTCGGGCCAGGGACCTCGAGAAGAGAGCGGCCATTTGCGCTCGGGTAAGGTCGGCAGCGATATTGGCGTCGATCAAGCATATCAGGATGCCCGTCTGACTGGTATCAATCTGCTGGCTGTCATGCATGAGGCGCTGGGCGACCTTTCCCGCGTGAAGCGTGTTGTGAAGCTTCTGGGCATGGTCAACGCAGTGCCGGATTTCGAACTGCATCCCAACGTTATCAATGGCTGCTCCGATCTGTTCATCGAAGTCTTTGGTGACGCCGGACAGCATGCACGTTCAGCCGTTGGCTTCGGTTCGTTGCCGGGCAATATCACGGTCGAAATCGAAGCGATCGTCGCTTTGAACGACTAGGATAATGTCAATGATTGCGCCAACCCATCAGCTTTTCGATCTTCGCTGCCGAGGTACGCACCTGATTGGTGTAGCGACCCTCGTCGGAAAGCACTTTCTGTTCGGGGAGCACGATGGAGATCGTCGCAACGCATTGCCCATCACGGTCGCAGATTGGCGAAGCAATACAGGCAACGGCATAGTCGGATTCCGCAATCTGGATCGAGAGCCGCTCGTCGAACGCTTTCGCGGCAGCTTCCGAAAGGCTTGTAGCGTCGATTTCGGCTCGGCCGGTCGGAGACGTTCGGGCGCAGCGCCTGAAAAGCTCGACCCGTTCACTAGCTGCCAAATGACCGACCAGAAGCCGGCCGGATGCCGTCCAGTTCAGCGGCACTCTGGTGCCAACGCGCGAGGCAACCTGAAATGGGCTCGGCCCGTCCGCCATGGCCAGAACAAGCATGTGATCGCCATCCCGACCGCACAATTGCACAGCTTCGTTCGCTTCACGGCAGAGATCGTGCATCTCATGCGTGGCGACGCTCATGAAATCGAGCGAGCGTGCATAGGCAAGACCGTAATGATAGAGCCGGGCACCAAGCCAGATTGCGCCGTCCGCGTTTCGGGCGAGCATGTTCTTTTCAACCAGATCATCGATGGTCACATAAACGGTCGACAAAGGCGCCTTGATGGCTTTCGCAATCGCATAAGGACCGGCTGGAGCGCCGGTTTCGTAAAGATAGTCAATCACCTGCAGCGCACGGTCGATGCCGCTCACGCGCGATCGACGCGTCGACTTCGTTTCTGTGTCGTCCGCAGGGGACGTTTCGGCAGGGATAGCGGTTGACGATACGCTCACTCAAGTGCTCCATGTGAAATTCGAGAAGCTATTACATTATTATGGCATAAATGTCGATACCTGAGACAGCGAAAGAAATGGGAGAATTGAAATGACCGATGATATCCGCCGCAAGATCGGGCTTCGACCGGTCATCAATGTTTCCGGTACGATGACATCACTCGGTGCATCTATCGTCGTTCCAGAGGCGGTAGAGGCGATGGCGGCGATCCTGCCGCAATTCGTCGAGATCAATGATCTGCAGCGCAAGGCGAGTGATGTGATCGCACGCTTGACGGGTGGCGAGGCTGGTTTCGTCACGGCTTCCTGCTCCTCGGGCATTACGCTTGCAGTTGCCGGTGTGATGACAGGTAACAACCTTCTTGCGATTGAGAAATTGCCGGATGTCACGCCGGAAAAGAACGAAATTCTTGTGCAGACGGGTCATGTGGTTAGCTACGGCGCTCCGGTCGATCAGGCAATTCGACTTGCCGGTGGCAGGGTTGTCCTGATCGGACAGGCAACGTCAACCCATCGGTACCATATGGAAAATGCGATTACCGAAAAGACGGCTGCGGCAGTTTACGTCATATCGCATCACGTCGTCGACTACGGCCTTCTGCATCTCAGCGAATTTATCGAGATCGCGCATACGAAGGGCGTTCCGGTGATCGTGGATGCCGCATCTGAATATGATCTGAAGTTGTTTCTGGAAAAGGGTGCCGACATCGTGATCTATTCGGGTCATAAGTTTCTGGGTGGCCCGACATCCGGCATCGTCGCGGGCAAGAAGGAACTTGTCCGCAATGCTTTCTTGCAAAATCTCGGCATCGGGCGAGGCATGAAAGTAGGCAAGGAGAGTATTTACGGCGTTATGGCGGCGCTGGAAGCATGGGAAAAGCGCGACCATGCTGGAATTCGCGCGCGAGAGACCGGCTATCTTGAACTGTGGAAGAAGACGCTGGACGGTCGCCCGGGCATTACGGCTCTGATCGAGCCGGACCCGACAAGCAATCCCCTCGACCGCCTGCGAGTTATCGTGACGGCTGCTGATGCCCATATCACGGCCTGGGATCTGGTAACGGCTCTAGCACGCGGAAATCCGCCTATCATCACGAGGGACCATGAGGTGGAGCACAATTATTTCTATCTCGATCCCTGCAATCTTCATCCCGGTCAGGAAACTATCGTTGCACAGCGTCTAGTCGAGGAACTTGACAAGGCCCGGGCATCGAACGAGCTCATCGCTACCCCTTTCGAAGATAGAAGCAGACATCGTTTCGATGGTTTGCTGCGCTGGCCGGATTGATTGGCGGAGCCTGAGTAAAGCGGAGGAACATTATGACGTCAGAAAAGATTGCGACGGTGAGAAGCGGTGACCCTGTACTATCCGTTCAAGGATTGACAACGTCCTTTCTGGTTGACGGCGCCTGGAAGCCGGTTGTCGATGATGTTTCCTTCGATGTCCGTCCTGGGGAAACTGTAGCAATCGTCGGGGAATCCGGCTCCGGTAAAAGCGTTACTTCGCTTTCGATCATGCGGCTGTTGCAGAACGATACGAGCCGTATCAAGGGCAGTATCAGGCTGGGTGATCGGGAGCTTCTGACGCTCCGGGAAGAGGAAATGCGCCGGATACGTGGCAATGAAATCGCCATGATCTTTCAGGAGCCGATGACCAGCCTCAATCCGCTCTTCACGATCGGAGACCAGATTTCGGAAGCGTTGCTCTGCCATTCGCAAATGTCGAAAGTTGATGCGCGCGCTGAAACGATCCGCTTGCTGGAAAAAGTTCGTATCCCGTCGGCATCGTCACGTTTCGATGAATATCCGCATCGCTTTTCAGGTGGCATGCGTCAGCGTGTGATAATTGCAATGGCATTGGCGTCCAAACCCAAACTGTTGATCGCCGACGAACCGACGACAGCCCTGGATGTGACCATTCAGGGACAAATCCTCGATCTGATCAAGACATTGCAGGAAGAAGAGGGCACATCAGTCCTTTTCATCACGCACGACATGGGCGTGGTGGCTGAAATATCGGACCGTACGGTTGTGATGTTTCGTGGCAAGCAGGTTGAGACAGGACAGACGCCCGATATTTTTCGGCAGAGTAAGCATCCCTATACCCGTGCGCTGCTTTCGGCAGTTCCGGTGCTCGGTTCCATGCAGGGCTATCAACGTCCGTTGCGATTTCCGGTCGTAGACAATGTGACGGGTCTTTCGGAGAAGCCGGTCGAGGTGGCGGATACGGTTGACAAGGCCGATGGACCGGTGCTGGAAGTCAAAGGGCTTACCAAGCGTTTCGAGATTTACTCGGGCTTCATGGCGCGTTTGAGTGGGCGTGTTCATGCCGTGGAGAATGTATCCTTTGATCTCCGCAAGGGGGAAACCCTGTCGCTGGTCGGCGAGAGCGGTTGCGGGAAGTCGACGACCGGGCGCGCCATCATGCGACTGACCGAACCGGATTCAGGTGAAGTTCTTGTCGAAGGCCGAAATATACTGGCTCTCGACAACCAAGCTATGCGCGAGATGCGACGGTCGGTTCAGATGATTTTCCAGGATCCTTATGCCTCGCTGAACCCGCGTATGACGGTGGGAGCCGCCATTGCTGAGCCTTACATTGAACACCGGCTGGGGAGCGTGCGGGATGCGAAAGATGTTGTTGCCGACACGTTGGAAAAGGTCGGCCTGACACCGGATATGGCCAAGCGCTATCCGCATGAATTCTCTGGCGGGCAGAGGCAGCGCGTTTGTATAGCGCGGGCGCTTGCCCTGAAGCCGAAAGTCATCGTTGCGGATGAAAGCGTATCGGCGCTTGATGTTTCGATCAAGGCACAGGTCATCAATCTCATGCTTGATCTTCAGCAGAGCCTTGACCTTGCATTCCTGTTTATCTCGCACGATATGGCCGTTGTTGAGCGCGTAAGCCACCGTGTCGCCGTCATGTATCTGGGTGAGATCGTGGAAATCGGGCCGAGGTCGGCTGTGTTTGAGAATCCGCAACACGATTATACCCGCAAGCTTATGGCGGCTGTTCCTGTTCCAGATCCCGATCGGCGACGGGCCAAGCTTTCAAGTGAAGCGGGGGAACTCAAGAGCCCAATCCGTCCAGCGGACTTCATCGTGCCTTTACGTGAATATCGCGAGGTGTCACCTCAGCACTTTGTGGCGCTATAAAGCAGCGTTACGGTGCGCCGAGGCGACTTAGTGCAGTCCGTAGTGGGGCTTCCGAAATATGTATCAGCCCGGCATATGGGCTCGCCATGTCCGAAATCACGAAAATTGCACCCGCAACAGACAATGAACACACCATTATTATCAATATAGCCGTGCCGTTTACTGGAGCCTGCAACCCGAAAGTAGCGAATAAGAGTGCCAGCCATGAAATCAGCACGATGAGAAATGGGAGCGGCAAACCCTCATCGGTGGTTTCTACCAATTGCCAGTGACCTTCGGCAATCATGTTGCTGACTTCAAGTGCTCGCGCTTGCAGAGAGCTTTGCGCTGCATCCGCCGGTTTCAAGGCGCGTAGACTGGCCTGAATATCCTCGATATCTTTAAACTCCGGTAGAGCTCCATCAGAGAGTTGGTCTGCCCTTTCAGCATTCCATGACCGATCAAGACGTTTTTGGATGATTTTTTTGAGCACAGCACGCGGCTGCTCGGTTTCGGGCCCATAGCGCGCCATAACTCGATCCAGAAGAACGATGCGTGCCGCCGATGTTTTCATCTCAGCCTGTGCATCGTCATAATCGGTTTTTGCTGAGGCGATAAGAAGTCCGAGCGCGAGAGCGGAAAGCGTTCCGACAACCGCAGTGGCCAGGCGAATGACATCCTTGGATTCGGAGCTGAGATGATGCTCAGGCAGTCGTGTTCGGCAAAACATGCCCAGCATGGTTGCCGCTATCAAGATGATGAATACCAGTGCGCCAAGCAATAAGGAATTCAACTTCGCCTTCCGCGACGTGCTCTCGGATAAATTGATTTTTGAAGCCTAGTATAACATCAGCAAGGTGGGACGCAGCTTCACCAAAAGGATATGCTTTCCCTCTCAATGGCTCATGTGATTGATCCGGAGCCGGTGCGTAGCTGAATAAGGTGCACCTTTGAGCATCGGCGTACGCATCGAGTGATGCAACAGACGAAAAAGGCCAGCACATAGGGCCGGCCTCTCCGTGTTGGAAAAATGTTCTATCAGTTCTCAATATGCTGCCGATTGGCGATTTCCTCGACACTCATGTCCGGTTCATTGCGTGTTTTATAGAGCGAATAAAATACACCGCTTGCGAGAATGCTAAGTGTCACGACAAGCGACAGCAGCGTGTTGATGTGAACACCCAGTGGCACAAGGAAAATCTTGATGCCGATCAGCACAAGAATGATTGCGAGAGACACCTGCAGATAGCGGAACCGGTTCATTGCCGCAGCAAGTGCGAAATAAAGCGCGCGCAAACCCAACACCGCAAAAATATTCGAGGTGTAGACAATGAACGTGTCCTGAGTGACGGCGAAGACGGCGGGAACAGAGTCGACGGCAAAGATCAGATCGACAGTTTCCACCATGATGAGAGCGACTGCCAGTGGTGTTAGCCAGGTGACCATCTTGCCGGTCTTCGGATGCGGTTGCTTAACAGTGAAATGCCGACCATGCAGTTCGTGGGTGATATTAAATCGCCGACGCAGAAACTTGAATACGGCGTTCTGTTCTATATCGGGCGTCTCGTCTTGATGCCCGAACATTTTGAAGCCGGTGAAGACAAGGAAAGCGCCGAAGAGAAAGAGAATCCAGTTAAACTCGTGCACGAGCGCAGCACCAAGTCCGATCAGGACCGCTCGAAAGGCGATAACGCCCAGAATCCCCCAAAACAGAACGCGATGCTGGTAAAGACGGGGGATGGCAAGGAAGCCGAAAATCGTCGCGATAACAAACATGTTGTCCATCGCAAGGCTCTGCTCAATCAAATAGCCGGTGTAAAATTCGAGGCCGGCTTGGGGGCCGCGCTGCCACCAAACCCAGCCACCGAACGCCAGCGCGATCAGGACATAGAAACCATAGAGCAGAAGGCTTTCCTTGGCTTCGATCTCGTGTTCGTCACGATGCAGAATGCCGAGGTCGAAAACAAGCAGGCCAACGACAACAACGATAAATGCTGCCCAGAAATATACAGGTGTGCCGAGAAAATCGCCCGAAAGGGCTACAATAAGCGAATCCATCGCCGGACCATCTCCATTTGAACAAGTGGAGCAGCCCCGACATCGCCATAGCGGAAACCATGACCAGAGGGGCCCGGCGCTGCACTTCTTCAAATGTGTATGCAGTTTCCGAGTTCAAGAGTGGAACCTGAATTTTTTGTAATGTTTCAATCCGGTACGTGTCTAGGGTTCGAAATGATTTGATGCAATGCCAATGGCACACAGTCATCTTTAGTGCGCAGGACGCGCAAGTCTCTAAAAGAGCCGAATGCCCGGAAGCTGTGTTTGGTTGAATACAACTCGGAAAAGCTGAGGTAAGACCTAACTTGTCGTTTTCGTCTAATTTTTTACTGAAAAAGAAAATTTGGCTGGGGAACCTGGATTCGAACCAAGACTAACGGAGTCAGAGTCCGTCGTTCTACCATTAAACTATTCCCCAGCAGGGCTCGCGTATCAGTCATATCCGGCTGAAGCGCGATTGCGACAGAAGCATGAGGCTTCGTTTGTCGACGGCCTCCATCTAGCGAACTCAAACAGCGAACGCAATACTTTTCTTAGAAAAAAATTTAAGCGATTTCAGTTATCCAGTGATTGCAGATGTCCTTCGGTTGAATCGTTGCAAATTGATACGCAGAGGCGTGCTCCCGGGAAGCCGGCGTATAAAAAAAAGCCCGGCCAGCGGAGGAGCGGCCGGGCAAGGGGCAGGCTGGCCGGGAGGGGACCCGGCATGTGAAGGTGGCGCCTGCCAGATGATCAGTTTGTGAGTTCAAAAAGAGCTATCGCCTTGCTGAACTGCAAAACGCTCCCCTTCAGCAGATTTGGCGCGTCGCTTTGATCCGAAGGCGGGCATCTGCGAGTTCACTGAGAACCTGGGTCGGGTCCTCCATGCCGCGATAATGAACCGCTGTGTAAATATCCTCTCGGCGGAGCCCAATGTCACGCAGCATGTGATCGTCAAAATCGCTCAGGTTCAGTAGTTGCCGCCGACCATTGGAAAACGTCCAGCGACGCATGATCGACGTAAATGTGGCCTTCACCATCTGCGCGAACGTGGAGGTCAATCCGCTCGTTGCCGGTAAACGCGTTGTCGTTATCTTGCTTGTCGCTGTCATGTCCGCTCTCCTTTGATCTAGCGGGGCTATGGGATCCTTATCGTCAGGGTCATTCGCTTTCGCGGCTCCTTTTCCTTTACGATGGAGGTTTTATCCAACAATCGGATTGATTGTTCCAACGAATGTTTTTAATGTAATTCTTCAATTATAATGATGGATGACGCCAATGAGTGCGCCTCTGGATCTCGATCAATTGCAGACTTTCATAGCCATAGCGGATATGGGCAGTTTTACGCGGGCAGCGGACGCAGTTTTCAAGACGCAGTCGGCTGTTTCGATGCAGATGCGCCGTCTGGAAGAGCGAATCGGTAAACCATTGTTCGAACGCGACGGACGAACCAATCGTCTTACTGAAGACGGAGAACGTCTTCTGCTGTATGCGCGCCGCATGATGCAGCTCAATGGTGAGACCGTCGCGGCCTTCGATGACACGCAACTGGAAGGTCACGTGCGTATCGGCACACCGGACGATTATGCCGATCGGTTTCTACCGGAAATCATGGCGCGGTTTGCGCGTTCAAATCCGCGGGTCGAATTATCGGTTGTCTGCGAACCGACCGTAAATCTGGATGAAATGATCCGCCGAGGAACGCTGGACATTGCCCTCGTCACCCAGTGCGACGACAAGCGCCGTTCTGAGGTGGTTCGTACAGAACCCTTGCTTTGGGTCACTTCTGCCAACCATGCAGTGCACGAAGAGGCCGTGTTGCCACTTGCTGTCGGACGCCCAACTTGTATCTGGCGGCATGCAGCTATCGATGTGTTGGAAGCAGCCAGACGCGATTATCGTATCATCATCACAAGCTGGTCAGCGACAGTTCTGGCGGCAGCAGTGCTTTCAGGGCTTGCGATCTCTGTTCTTCCGGAATGTGCACTTCGTCCCGGTATGCGGGTCCTTGGTGACGCTGATGGATTTGGAATGCTGCCGGAATTCGGCATCGGCATCATGCGTGGCCATACAAAACAGAACGCCGTTGTAGATGCACTTGCGCAGCACATTATCGAAAGTCTAGACAATATATCGTCACCGCAGCCCGGCGCGATGGCTTCGGCAGAAATTTCGCCGTTTCCGGCGGTTCGTACGAGGAGGGTGCGAGCCAACGAATTGCTGCCAGGCTGGTGATGAGACTGTGGAATGTGTTTCGATCTGGTGGAACCAGATCGATGTTCTTACGCGCATCTGGTCCGAAAACCGTTTCACACTTTTCGGGATGCGCTCTAAATCGCCACATGGCTTCTTGACCAGCCATGTCACCTGGTTGCCTATGATGGGATGAGCATGGGTTCCGATTCGAGTTTTACCGGCGCATCGTCCAATGTCGCTGAGTATAGCGTTTCCGAGATTTCCGGTGCGTTGAAGCGCACGGTCGAGGATACGTTCGGACACGTGCGTGTGCGTGGCGAAATTTCCGGCTATCGGGGCCCACATTCGTCAGGACATGCTTATTTTGCTTTGAAAGACGACCGCTCGCGGCTGGAAGCGGTGATCTGGCGCGGTTCAATGAGCCGCCTGCGCTTTCGCCCTGAGGAGGGGATGGAGGTCATTGCTACCGGTAAACTCACCACCTATCCCGGTTCTTCGAAATACCAGATTGTCATCGAACAAATGGAGCCAGCGGGAGCCGGTGCCCTTATGGCGCTTCTGGAGGACCGTAAGCGACGACTGGCTTCGGAAGGCTTGTTCGATCCTGCCGTAAAGCAACTCTTGCCCTTTATGCCCCGCGTGATCGGGGTAGTGACCTCTCCGACCGGGGCCGTCATTCGCGATATCATTCACCGGATTGCAGACCGTTATCCGCTGCATGTCATTGTCTGGCCTGTGCGTGTACAGGGCGAGACGAGCGGCCCGGAAGTGGCTGCCGCCGTGGATGGCTTCAACGCCTTACCTGGTAGTGGTCCTATTCCGAGGCCGGATGTTTTGATTGTGGCGCGTGGCGGCGGCAGTCTGGAAGACCTCTGGGGCTTCAATGATGAAATCGTCGTGCGTGCAGTTGCTGCGTCGCATATACCGGTTATCTCGGCGGTTGGCCACGAAACCGACTGGACATTAATTGACCTTGCTGCGGATGTTCGCGCACCGACGCCGACAGGTGCCGCCGAAATGGCGGTGCCGGTAAAGGCGGATTTGCAGGCTGCGCTGGCCGGACAATCCGCAAGGCTTTCGTCAGCCATGTCCCGATTTATCGACCTGAAACGACAAGCGCACCGTTCGGCATCACGTGCTCTTCCGTCCGCCGACCAGTTGCTGGCTTTACCGCGTCGCCGTTTCGATGAAGCAGCTTCGCGCCTTACGCGGGCTCTCTTCGTCAACACGCAGAAGAAGCGGGTTCACTTCGAAGGCCATGCTCGACAATTGTCGCCACGTCTCTTGCAGCGTCGGTTTCTGGAGCTGGGGCGCGGGGTGTCCGTTCTTGGACAAAGGTTGCCTCGGGCGCTGGAAGCATTCCTGCGTGAACGCCGTACAGTTTTCGCGCATCGAGCAGATCGCCTTTCGGCTGAGCCTATTTTGCGGCGAACGAAACTTACGACTATCGCTATAGAACAGCTCGATCGCCGTCGCGACCAAGCCGTGCAGATTCTAATAGAGCGAGCCAAACGTCGCGGGCAGGAGCTTGAACGTCTGATGCGCACGCTTTCGTATGAAAGTGTGCTCGATCGCGGTTTTGCGGTTGTTTTCGACGCAGATGGAAAACCAGTGAAACAGGCTGCATCCGTATTGGTCGGTGATGCATTGTCCATCCGGTTTCGTGATGGTGATATTGCCGTCATTGTGGGTGACGAAGACGCGAGCGATCCTGCACGGCGCGCACAAACGAAAACATCTACGTCGCCGGGCTCTGGAAATCAGGGATCGTTATTTTAGCAACACTTAGCTGCCGTTTTCGTCTTGTCCTGTTGGGATGAGGTGGCCTTAAGGCTGGCTTAAGCTTGGCCTTCTTTTTCTGGCGCATCTGTCATTGTTAGAGATTCAGGATGTCGCGAGAAAAATCCCAAGACGACCTTACACACGGCTTTGCGAAGGCTTCTTTCAGCCGTAGGGGCTTTCTTATAGGTGTCAGCGCTGTTGCGTTGTCGGGCTGCGTTTCGACGGCACAACCGCCCCAACCAGCCAAGAAATTGCCCGAACCTACGCCTTCGCGGCCCGTGCCGCTTATGTACCAGGCCATGCCGGAAGAGCAGTTTCCTATCCCCGCTGTCGATACGAGCAAGGTTGCCCCAAAGTTCTGGCGACAGGAAGTCGACTATCCGACGAGCGAAGTCAAAGGCACTGTTGTCGTCGATACGCCGAACAAATATCTCTATCATATTCTCGGCAATGGCCGGGCCATGCGCTACGGTATTGGCGTCGGACGTGATGGTTTTGCATGGGCCGGACGCGCGAAGATTGCTTATAAGCGCCAATGGCCGCGCTGGACGCCGCCGGACGAGATGGTCGCCCGTCAACCCTCACTGGAACCTTACAGCATCGCCAATGGCGGAATGCCTCCCGGGATCAAGAATCCACTCGGTGCGCGCGCGATGTACATTCACAAGGATGGGCGCGATACGCTTTACCGCATTCATGGATCGCCGGAAGCCTGGAGCATTGGAAAGTCCGTGTCATCAGGATGCATCCGCATGCTCAATCAGGATGTGATCGATCTTTACAACAACGTGCGGGATGGCAGTACGATTGTCGTGATCCCCGATCCGAGTAAAGGCCAGCAGGTTACGAGCTGACCAAAACAAAAAGGGCGCAAATAACGCGCCCTTTTTTGGATGTGTTTTGCAGCTCAATGCTCAATAAGCATATTCCAGAAAGATTGGATCGACCGATCCTGCCCAGACGCTGTTATATGCCTTCAGCATACGCTCAGCGTCTGTGACGCCAGCCGCAACAATTTCCTCAAGCGGTGCAAGGAAGTGCGTTTCGTCGTGGCCTTCGCTGTTAAGCTTATTACGGTTCAAAAGGCCGAGGCGGGAGATTTTCAAAGTCTCGCGAGCGACCTGTTCCAGCAGCTTGCCACGGAAGGTCGTGTTCAAAGCCTTGGCCGGAACTTCATTGCGAAGCGCGAGAACCTCTTCATAAGTCCAGTCCTTGGTCAGAAGCTCGGCGGCGGTCAGAGCCTCTTCGTCATAAAGCAACCCAACCCAATAGGCGGGGAGGGCACAAATGCGACGCCATGGGCCGCCATCGGCACCACGCATCTCGAGAAAGCGCTTCAAACGTACTTCGGGGAAAAGGGTAGAAAGATGATTGGTCCAGTCGCCCATATTGGGAACCGGGTCGCTCACTTCGCCTTTTAATGCGCCATTCATGAACTGGCGGAAAGTGACATGTGTGCAATCGTGGTAATGGCCGTTGCGCAGGATGAAATACATCGGCACATCGAGCGCCCATTCGACATAGTCGGCAAAACCGAAGTTTTCCGAGAAAACGAAAGGCAGAACGCCTGAACGCTGGTTGTCAGTATCGCGCCAGATACTCGAACGCCACGACAGAAGATGATTTGGCTTACCTTCAGTGAACGGGGAACTGGCGAAAAGTGCAGTGGCTACTGATTGCAGTTTCATCGAAACCTGCATCTTGCGACGCATGTCTCGTTCCGAGCTGAAGTCGAGATTAACCTGAATGGTCGAAGTGCGATACATCATGTCCAGACCTTCGTGCCCGACTTTCGGCATGTAGTTGGTCATGATCTTGTAGCGTGATTTCGGCATGACGGGTGTCTCAGCCAGGGTCCATTTCGGACTGCCACCAACACCCAGAAAACGAATGCCCAGAGGTTCGGCTATTTCTCGGACCTGAGATAGATGCGCATTTACTTCACGACATGTCTGATGGATCGTGGAAAGTGGCGCTCCGGAAAGCTCGAACTGGCCGCCGGGCTCCAGCGAAATTGCTCCCTGTCCGGTGGGTTCCACCAGGCCGATGATATTGCCTTCATCGATAATAGGCTCCCAGCCAAGTGTCGCCTGCATACCTTCCAGAATGGCTTTGATACCGCGCGGTCCATCGTAGGGAACTGGACTGTTGTCCGCCGTGTAGAATGGAAATTTCTCATGCTCTGTGCCGATGCGCCAGGCATCCTTGGGCTTGCACCCTTCAGCCAGATAATCTGCCAGTTGTTCAACGCCCGTCAGTGCCGTTTCATCAGTCGTATCGCGCGCCATGCAGCCTATCCCTAGTCATTTTTCGCTTTTCAGCGTGATTGGACAAATTTGTCAAATCACGCAAGTCAATTCCATTGAACATCAAATTTCGAGAATGTCATCCCGCGTTCTGCCAGTCTCCCAGGACAGATTGTACCAGAGCCATCGCAGCGACCGCAGCCGTATCGGCACGCAGGATTCGCGGTCCGAGTGGAATGGCAGTCACAAACGAGAGCTTGCGGAGCGTCTGGCGTTCGTCCTCTGAAAACCCACCTTCCGGACCGATCAATAATGCGGCAGGGCCGGGCTTCAATGCCTGCAAGATGGTTAGCGGATCATCCGACTCGTGTCCCTCGTCGCAGAAGATCAGGTGCCGTGGTCGGTCCCATTGCTCGATAAAGCGATCGAAGCGGATGGCCTCGCGACATTCAGGTATCGAAAGAACGCCGCACTGTTCCGCAGCTTCTATCGCATTAGCTTTGATACGGTCAGCTCCGAGCTTTGGTACCTGAGTGTGCTGCGTGATGACTGGCTGCAGAATGCCAGCGCCCATCTCGACTGCTTTCTGAACCATATAGTCCAGTCGTCCCTGTTTTAGTGGGGCGAAGCAGTAGACGAGATCGCTCGGCAACGGTTGCAGACGCGTCTGTTCTAAAGGCTCGAGGAGAAGCCGCTTTTTCCCCTCCGGCTTCAGTCGCGATTTCCATTCGCCGTCACGTCCGTTGAAGGCGAGAATTTCGTCACCGTCCTTCAATCGCAGCACATGGGTGAGATAATGTGCTGCCTGCGAGGCAACCTCTATCCGTCCCCCGGTTTGGAGGTCGTCTTCGATGTATAGTCTCTGCATTTTATAGTTTGCGCGCATGTCAGCATCGATGGCAGAGCTCAGGGGCGGCGGTCAAGCGCTTTGGCAACCTATCGTAAGACAATTAATTAGCATTCCTACACAAACAATTGATGGGGAATATCATGTCAGTTGCATTTAATTAGATTGTATCCATATAGGTATGAAGCTATCTATTTGAATGGAATTGATGTGATGAAACAAGCCTGGGTCGAATTCGCACCGCTTCTTGCGAGCACTGCCAGAGGATGGCGGAAAGCTTTCGATACTGCGATGGCGGAACATGGCCTTTCCGACGCGAAAGCCATACCGCTGATGACCCTGCTACGGCATGGAGATCGTATTCCTCAAGGTGTGCTGGCCGAACGGGTCGGTATCGAGGGAGCAACGATTGTCCGGGTTGTCGATGAGCTGGAAAAGGATGGCCTGATCCAGCGTGTTGCCGACGATGCTGATCGCCGCGTCAAGCTCATTCAACTGACAGAGGACGGCCGCGTCCTTGCCGCCAAGGTGGAAAAGTCTGCTGCCCGTCTTCGCGCTCTTTTCCTCGGTGATTTTGATTCCGATGCGGTCGATGTCGCCATGGAAGTGTTGCGCAAGCTGAATGAGAAATTTCAAACATAATCTTTCTGATCGGCCTTCTGGCCGGAAAGATGCAATGCATTCAACCGGTGTCTCTACAAGCCATGACGAAACCAGCCGAAACAACCCCGAAGTTCTGGGACGTAGTCTTTTCACTAAAGACTTTCGCCGCGGCCATGCTCGCCCTGTGGATCGGCCTGATGGCCAACCTGCCCAATCCTTACTGGTCAATCGCGGCTGTCTATATCGTTGCGCATCCATTGTCAGGTGCGACGACGTCAAAAGGGTTCTATCGTCTGATCGGCACGATCATTGGCGGGGCAGTGACCATTCTGTTTGTACCGCATCTGGTTAATTCACCCGAAATTCTGACGCTGGCGATTGGTCTTTGGATGGGCCTCTGCCTTGCCATCAGCCTCCTTGATGGTACGCCGCGCAGTTATCTCTTCATGCTTGCTGGCTATACGGTAGCAATCGCGAGTTTTGCGGTTGTTTCTGTGCCTGAAACGACATTCGACTATGCCGTGGGTCGTGTTGAAGAAATCGCGATAGGCATCATCTGCGCCGCCATTGTTAATCGTCTTGTTTTTCCGCGCCACAGCGGTCCGGTACTCGTTAGTCGTATTGATTACTGGTTGCGCGACGGTTCAAAACTTGCGCTGGCGAGTATGCGAGGCGAGGGCGCCACACCGGAGTTTTTGCGGGATCGCCAGCGTCTTGCCGCCGATGCTCTTGAGTTGCGCAATCTGACCACGCACGTTGCCTATGACACCTCGTCTATCAGGAATGTAGGAACGCTGCTTCAGGTATTGCAACAGCGCATGGTGGCTGTTCTCCCGATCATATCAAGCCTGCACGACGTGCTGGCACTGAAGCCCGATGAAAACGAAAGGTCCTGGCATCCGGCCGTGCAAAAGCTGTTGGAGGAGGCCTGTGACTGGATCGAGAGTGGCGAAAACCTGACGGAGGAACGCCGTGCCGTTCTGTTGCAGTTGATCGAAGAGATCGATCAGCATGGAAGGGATGCGACAAGCTGGGGCGAATTGTTGCCTTTCAATGTGGCCGCACGCGTTCGCGACCTGGTTCAGATTTGGAGTGATTGCATCACGCTGCGTCAGGATATCGTGTCCGGCTCCCGGCATTCGCTACGGTGGCGTCGTTATGATGCGCATCTGAAAAGCCGTCCAATGCACCGCGACTATGGCATGGCGTTTTTGTCGGGGTTCTCTGCCTTTCTGGCGACCTGTGTGGCAACCGCATTCTGGATTGCAACCGGCTGGGTGCAAGGAAGCGCTGCCGCCATGATGGCCGGCATCTTCTGCTGCATCTTCGCAACTATGGATGACCCTGTGCCTGTCATGCGCAAGTTCAACTGGCTGCTTTTGATCGTGATTGTCGCCGCTTTCATTTTCGAGTTCGCGTTGCTGCCGCTTGTCGATGGCTTCTTCCCGCTGGTTCTGGTGCTGGGGCTTTTCCTCATTCCAGCGGGGCTGCTGCTCGCTATTCCTTCGCAATTTCTGCTGGGGATGGTGCTCTGCGTGAATCTGCCGAACATGCTGATGTTGCAGGGACATCTGACGCATGATTTTGTCAGTTTTGCCAATGCCAATCTGGCCACGATTCTGGGCATCGTGATCGCCGCCGTTGTAACCTCGATTGTTCGATCGGTCGGTGCGGAATGGAGCGTGCGTCGCCTAATCAAGGCAGGTTGGAACGATATCGCGCTTGCTGCCGAACGCCGCCCGGGACGTCATCGCCGCCAGCGCATGAACCGCCTCTTGCTCCGCATGATAGATCGTATCGGCATGATGGCGCCACGCCTGGCACTGGTTCCAGCGGCTGATATTGCGAAAGTCGATCTGTTGCGCGATTTGCGGAACGGGATGAACACGATCGATCTTCAGCAATATCGTTCCAAGTTGCCCGAAGACTGTCGGTCTGCTGTTGACCAAGTGCTGGATGGCGTTGGTGCACATTACCGTGCCTTGGCGAACAAGCCGCATGAAACGGGTGAGATCGACAAAAACTTGCTCGCCTCTATCGATGCAGCGATCACCACGATCATCGAAAGCGGATCACCAGCAATAGCCAAACGCACAAGAATGGCGCTGGTCGCCCTTCGCTTCAATCTTTTTCCGAAGGCTGTGCCTTTTGCCTTGCCGCCGCGTCCGCCGATGGAACTTCCGCAAGCAGCCTAAAAGAACAATGTGATTTGTGATGCAACCTGAACTCGACATCTACGGAATCTACATTCCGACCCTCGGCGTGCTGGCGCTTGGCGCTTATTTCGCAAACACGATAATGCAGCGCCTTCTGGCACGCATACGCTTCTATCGTTTCGTATGGCATCGACCTTTGTTCGATGCTGCGATGTATTTTTGCATTCTCGGCGTTGCTGCCGTCATTCTAAATGGAATACCGCTATGAAAAAGCTCTTCGCACATTCAGGCCGTGTCTTTGTAACCGTCGTCATGGTCACAATGGCGGGGCTTCTTGGTTGGCATTTATGGGACTACTATATGAATGCGCCCTGGACGCGTGATGGCAAGATTCGCGCGGATGTCGTGCGTGTTGCGCCTGACGTCTCCGGCCTTGTTGGCGAAGTGCTTGTCCATGATAATGAGACTGTTCATGAGGGCGAAGTAATCTTCCGTATTGATCAGGCCCGCTACAAACTCGCCCTGCAAACAGCGGACGCAAAGGTTGATAGCAGCAAAGCCGCGCTCGATATGGCCAACAGGGATCTGGTCCGCTATCGCCAGCTCAACGACACCACGGTAACGCGCCAGAAACTGGAGCAGATCGAAACGACAGCCCAACAGGCGGAAGCTTCCTATCGCCAGGCGCAACTGGATCGTGATCTTGCTGCACTCAATCTGGATCGATCGTCGGTAAAGGCGCCCGTCAATGGTGTCATTACCAACTTCTCGCTTCAACCGGGTGATTATGTTTCCGCCGGTTCGGCTGTGACTGCTCTCGTTGATACGGACTCGTTCTACGTCTCCGGCTATTTCGAAGAAAATAAGCTGGAACGTATCCAGATTGGTGATCGGGTGGTGGTTGATCTTATGGGCAGCAAAGTACAGCTCAAGGGAAAGGTCGAAGGTATCGCCGGTGGGATCGAGGACCGCGAGCGCAGCGATTCTTCCAGCTTGCTTGCAAATGTTTCGCCGACCTTTAACTGGGTCCGTCTTGCGCAACGCGTGCCCGTTCGTGTGAAGCTTGAAGAGGTGCCTGACGGTGTTCATCTGGTTGCAGGCCGAACAGTCAGCGTATCAGTGGTGAATTGATGTAAAGGCCCGGCTGTCGCCCGGGCCTTTTCCATGTTAGCAAAGATTGAAAGCGGTCGGGGATTGTTTTATGAGCGTGCTGGTCGTTCAGAATTATGAGGGGTCTGGACTGGGGCAGATTGAGCCCATTGTGGTCAAGGCGGGCTTCGCAATTGATCTGCGTCATCCCTACCACGGTGATATACTGCCCGTTGACGATGATGGATATCAAGCCCTGATCGTTCTTGGCGGAGAGCAGAATGCGCTTGCCGATGCCGATTTTCCCTATTTCCCGCATTTACTCGAACTCATACGCAGGTTTGGCGGCAGAGATAAAGCTGTTCTCGGCATTTGTCTGGGTAGCCAGCTCATAGCGCGCGCTTACGGTGGCGAAAATATTCTGAACCGCCCGATGGAATTCGGTTGGCATGAAGTTCGACTTACCGAGGAAGGTAGAAGCGATCCGGTTCTGTCTACTGCAGGCGACTCCTTTCCAATCTTTCACTGGCACCGAGATACATTTTCGCTTCCGAAGAACGCTTTGCATATGGCGTTGAGCGATATGACCCCTCATCAGGCTTATCGCATCGGGCGTGCAGTCTACGGCACGCAGTTCCATTTCGAGGCAGACACGCAGCTCGTCGCCGAGTGGAACGGTCAGCTAAGCGAACTGATCTCGGGATTTGCACCGGATTGGGCAGTGCAGTTTCCTGAACTTGCAAAGAAATTCGGAACGCAGGCGGATGCTGCAGGTGCAGCAATTGCCAAAGCATGGATAAGCCAAGTCTAGAGGTTTTGTAATTCCTTCTTAACCTTAAGTCGAAGTGTCACGTTGCTGCTTTGCCACAGCGTACAGCCAATTCAACTTTTCCAGAAAAAACCGGTGATCGGATTGGAACCGTTCAGTTGCGGGTAACTTTTTTCGGGTGTAACTGAACGCCGTCTCCCCGGGCAGCGACCGAATGAGCAAGGCAGTTCGCCATGCTCCCGTGTGGCAGCTCGCCTAACGAACTTTATCCGGCCACCGTCGAAAGAGTTTCCGAATATGACCGCCAAGCATGCCGCTCTTCTCACCGTTCTGATGGTTTCCGCTATTGTATTCATGGCGGTCGGCATATTCACCGTAGATGCGGGCAACAACGCGATGTCTACTGACGGTTACGGCATTTCCAGCGCCCATTAAAAATTACTTCGTTTCAATAAAGCACTTTTCCATGCCGTCGATCACGATGGCCGAAAGCTGACCGCTTTTCCATGCATATGTATCGAGATTAACCCTGTTGGGCTGAACGTCGATAGCGCTTTGTGGCGTATGCCCGTGGACGATGACCTTTTCGAAAGGTTCAATCCATTTGAGGAAAGCTGTGCGGATCCAGATCAGTTCTTCAGGGTCTTGTGCATCGAGTGGCATTGCAGGGTTGATGCCTGCGTGACAGAAAAAGAAGTCACCGAAAGTGACCGAGCGCGGCATGGCATGAATGAAGTCGATGTGGTCTTGCGGGACGGCGCTGACAAGCGCGGTATGGCCTCGGCGGGCCGAATCCGGATCAGCAAAATCAATGTCTGCGCCATAAGAACGAGCTGTGTCGACACCGCCATGTAGTGCGAATACGCCTGCTACGTCGGCAGTTGCGAGATAGGTAAGAAAGCCGTCATCGTGATTGCCAAGCAGAGAAATTATGCGCTGATCCCGATGCGACGCATTAATCAGGAAATCCAGCACGTCCTTTGAGTTCGGGCCGCGATCAATATAGTCACCAAGGTGAATGATGCGCCAATCGTGAACGGGGCGATGGTCAAGGTCGGCACGGATGAGCCCATGCATGTCCTGCAGCAAGTCGAGACGGCCATGCACGTCCCCAATGGCATAAAGGCGGATATCGTCCGGCCCTTTTGCATCCTTGAAAACTACGCTCATTGGCTGTCATCTTCCTTTGTGTCTTTACCTGTCTTCACACCAATCCGCTGACGATAACGCAGGCGCGAGACACGTTCGCGTTCTTCGTGAAGCTCGCGATCATGCGTTGCCTGTTCCACGAAACGAATGTGCTTTTGGACAGCTTCGCGGGCAGCCTGCGGATTACCGGCCATGACGGCATCGTAAATGGCGCGATGTTGCGACAGGAACATGTCGGCGACGCCGGGATAGCTGTATATGAGGCTACGATTATAGAATACGCCATCCTTCAGAAGCTGGTAACAGGAGCGCAATGTATGCAGAAGCACGATGTTGTGAGCCGCTTCGCCGACTGCATTGTGCAATTCCACATCGAGGCGCGCCTCGGTGTCGAAGTCACTGACGCCGTGAGCTTTTTCCATAGCATCCATGATTTCGGTCAATAGCGCCTTGTCAGCCGGCGTGGCCCGAAGGGCGGCATATTCCGCTGCAATGCTTTCGATTTCGCGGCGATATTCGAGATAATCTGCGGTCGCCTTGCGGTGATCGGCAAAAAGCTTCACCACAGGGGCGCTGAATACCTGTCCGATGACATCTGCAACGAATGTGCCGCCACCGTGACGGGAGATCAGCAGTTCCGCTGTCTCAAGTCTCTTGAGGGCGTCACGCAATATCGGGCGGGAAATATCGAACTGGCGCGCCAATTCGCGCTCGCCGGGAAGCCGGTCGCCTCCGCGCAGAACGCCTTCCAGGATAAGCGTTTCGATCTGGTGCACGACGTCGTCTGCCGTGCGGCTTGCCTGTATGCGGGAAAAAATCGTTTCGGCCATGCCGTCTGAAGCCCTCTCCATAACGGCGGCAAAGTAGCCTTTAGCCCGATGCCCGGCAACGGAATATATTGGAAATGAAAGCCCGGTCGACGATGCAACCAGGCTTCCTGAACATATTTCTGATGAATGATCAGGCTTTTTTGCGCCTGCGTGTTGCAACGAGCACGAAAAGCCCAGCAACAACGCCGTACATCGCCCATTTGAACGGGAGTGCGTCAGCGGTCTCGCTGCGGATCGGGAGCACAGTCACCGTGCCGGGGCGGCTTTCGACGCCCGACTTGCCTTCGGCTTTGGCCTGTTCGATCTGCTGCGGAGATACAACCCATTCGGCGCCGCGCGATTTGTCATAAAACATGAAGCCGCAGCCGACGATAACGGCAACGATGATTGCTAGAATAAGGCGTACAGGTGTGTTCATCATTTTTCCTAGGAAATCGGAACAATAGGGAGGAGTCATCCGATTCGCTTGAATAGCGGATTGCGGGAGATCTAAGTCTTTTAGAATCAAAAGCTTAGTCAACTTTATATGCTGGCGCGCTAATATAACGTGCGTGGCTTATTAACTGACGAACGAAAGCCAGTCTATTTTCTTGTCGCTTCGTGTGGAGATGCGCCGCTCTCCCAATATGGAATCGGGCCATAGAGATCAGCCAGATAGTCTATGAACAGTCTGACTTTTGCCGGGAGAAACTGTTTTGATGGATAGACGGCATGAATTGCAACGTTGCGAGAAGCGGCATAGTCGGGAAGCACTTGCACCAGTTTGCCTGCTGCCAGTTCCGGGCCGATATCCCATGTCGAGCGTTGCGCGATACCGAGGCCTGCCAGGACTGCTTCGCGCACCATTTCGCTGGAATTGGTTTGCAGTGGACCCACCGGGCGTATGACAATTGGACCCTTCGGTCCTTCCAGTCGCCAGGGGTCGTTGTTGTGTGGTGCCAGACAAATATGGTCCTGCAGGTCCTCAATCGTCTGTGGTGTGCCGCGTTCCGCGATATATCCGGGTGAAGCGACGAGAATACGACGCACCGGTGCAAGACGGCGTGCGACGAGAGTTGAATCGGAAAGTTCTGCAATACGGATAGCAAGATCGTAACCGTCGCCGACAATGTCGACCATCTCGTCGATGAGTTGCATATTGACGGTAAGATCGGCATTAGCACGCATGAATGGCACGAGATAGGGCGCGATGTGCATCCGCCCAAAGGTGGTCGGAGCTGAAATTTTCAGGGTACCGCGCGCATCGGCGGAACGGCGGGCGACAAAGGCTTCCGCTTCTTCGATATTGGAGAGAATGGCTAGAACCCGCTCATGATAGCCTTGACCCGCCTCAGTTAGCGCGATCTGGCGGGTTGTGCGTTGAAGCAGCCGGGTTCCGAGACGTTCTTCCAACCGTCCCAGGCGCTTCGATACGACTGCTGGTGAGAGACTCAGATCGCGTGCGGCTGCTGACATGCTGCCCGTTGCCACGACGCGGGCAAAAATTTCCATATCCGCCAGACTGCTCATCATGTTCTGTTATCCCACTCCCTGCCGTGCTTTTGCTCAAGCGTTGGGTTTAAAGCATCTAGCCGAGCGCTGGGAAACTAGGCAAGCAATTATGCCGCAGTGTGGAAACTGTTTAACCTCCGGCTAAAGTGGTAAAAATGATTTACCACTTGACGGAAACGATCCTGAGTGCACTTTGATCATATAGTGGTGGAGGAAAAAATGAGCGGACTCATCATGCCTGAGCCGGACGCGTCCGTCATGCAGCGACGCGAGCAGATCGTGGATGATCTGCGCGGCATCGTGCCAGGCGAGGGCGTGGTCGATACAGTCAACGCAATGCGGGTGTTCGAGAGCGATGGTCTGACGGCGCACCGCTCACTGCCTCTGGTAGTCGTGCTGCCGGAAACGGTTGATCAAGTCTCGCAGGTTTTGCGCTATTGTTACGAGAACGGCATTCGTGTTGTGCCGCGTGGCGCTGGCACATCGCTGTCCGGCGGTTCCATGCCATTGCAGGATGCGGTCTTGCTTGGCTTGTCGCGTTTCAATCGTATTCTCGAAATCGATTATCCGAACCGCGTTGCCGTGGTGCAACCCGGTGTGACCAATCTCGGTATTACCAAAGCCGTGGAACATGAGGGCTTTTATTATGCGCCCGATCCGTCGTCGCAGATTGCCTGTTCTATTGGCGGTAATGTCGCCGAAAATGCCGGTGGTGTGCATTGTCTCAAATACGGTTTGACTGCGAATAATGTGCTCGGCATTGAAATGGTGCTTATCACCGGCGAGGTGCTGCGCCTTGGCGGCAAGCATCTCGACAGTGAAGGCTACGATCTTTTGGGACTGATGACAGGATCGGAAGGCCTGCTCGGCGTCGTGACGGAAATCACGGTGCGCATTTTGCAAAAGCCGGAAACGGCGCGCGCCGTCATGGTCGGTTTTCCATCCAGCGAACAGGCCGGCCAGTGCGTGGCCGATATTATCGGCGCAGGCATTATTCCTGGCGGGATGGAGATGATGGACCGACCTGCTATCAAAGCGGCAGAGGATTTTGTCCGCGTCGGCTATCCACTCGATGTCGAAGCGCTGTTGATCGTCGAACTCGACGGCCCTCCGGTGGAAGTCGATCACCTGATCGGCCGGGTCGAAGCACTGGCACTGCAAAATGGCTCCACCACCTGTATCCTTTCGCAGTCGGAAGAACAGCGTCTTGCTTTCTGGGCCGGGCGCAAAGCGGCATTCCCGGCGGTGGGGCGCATTTCGCCCGACTATTTGTGTATGGATGGCACTATTCCGCGCAAAGAGCTGCCACGTGTTCTGTCGGGCATGCGCGAACTTTCGGAAAAATACGGGCTGCGCGTCGCCAATGTGTTCCACGCGGGCGATGGCAATCTGCATCCGCTCATTCTTTACGATGCGAATATTCCGGGCGAATTGGAAGCCGCAGAAGATTTTGGCGCCGATATTTTGCGTCTTTGCGTAAAGGTTGGCGGGGTTCTCACCGGCGAGCACGGCGTCGGCATTGAAAAGCGGGATCTGATGCCGGAAATGTTCAACGACATCGATCTCGACCAGCAAATGCGCGTCAAATGTGCTTTCGATGCCAAACATCTGCTTAATCCTGGCAAGGTCTTTCCGCAATTGCGCCGCTGCGCCGAGCTTGGCCGTATGCATGTGCATCGCGGCGAGTTGGCGTTCCCGGATCTTCCCCGTTTCTAATCTGTGGTTATGATGATGAGTGATACAAATATCTTAAAGCCGCAGGACGAAGCAGGTGTTCTGGATGCCGTGCAGGACGCACTGGCCAGTTCTACGCCGCTTGAAATCATCGGTCACGGCTCTAAACGCGGTATCGGCCATCGCGTCGATGCGGGCCGCATACTGGACGTGTCGCGACTGGTGGGAGTGACATTGTATGAGCCGGATGAATTGGTGCTCTCGGCAAAGGCCGGAACGCCGATGGTCGAGATCGAAAAGCTCTTGGCCGATAACAATCAGTGCTTTCATTTTGAGCCCATGGATTACGGTCCGTTGCTGACGGGCGAGGGCGGTCGCGGTACGATCGGCGGCGCGCTTGCGGCCAATCTGTCTGGTCCGCGCCGCCTGAAGGCAGGTGCTGCGCGTGACCATGTGCTTGGCGTGCGGGTTGTGTCCGGACGTGGCGAATTGTTCAAATCCGGCGGCCGCGTGGTCAAGAACGTGACGGGTTACGACTTGTCCAAAGGCATGGCCAATTCCTGGGGCACACTGGGCGTTGCCACTGAAGTCACCTTCAAGGTTCTGCCGAAGCCGGAAACGGCCGCGACGCTTGCCGTGCGCGGGCTGACGGACGAGCAGGCGGCGCGCGTCATGGCCATGGCGATGGGATCGCGTGAGGAGGTCGCTTCCGCAGCACATCTGCCGCCGACGGTTGCCAACCGCTTTCTTGATGGAAAGCTCGGTTGGGAGGCGGCGACCGTGTTGCGGCTTGAGGGCTTTGCGCCTTCAGTCGAACATCGCAGTCGCCAATTGCAGGCGCTGTTGAGCCAGTCCGGCGCGGTTGAAGTGCTGGACGGGGCACAATCGCAACAGCTCTGGCGCGAGGTGCGTGATGTCCTGCCTTACGCTAGTGCGGGCGATAATCGCGCCGTCTGGCGCGTTTCGATGACGCCGATGCAGGGCTGGCGCATGGTGGATGAATTCCGCCGTCATGCGGGTGTCGACGCCTATTACGACTGGCAGGGTGGACTGATCTGGATGCGAATGGAAGCAGCCGCGGAAGCACAGAATCTGCGCAAGCTGATTGCCAAATATGGCGGCGGCCATGCCATGCTGGTACGTGCGCCGGAGACGATCCGCGCCAGCATCGAAGTGTTTGAGCCGCAGCCTGCGGCGCTAGCGGCATTGTCGCAGCGATTGAAGCAACAATTCGATCCGGAAAACATTCTCAATCCGGGACGTATGCATTCCCATCAGGTTGGAGCGTGACGCCATGCAGACCCATTTCAGCCCCGACCAGTTGCGCGATCCCGGCGTCAACGAAGCCGAAAAAATCCTGCGCAAATGCGTGCATTGCGGCTTTTGCACCGCCACATGCCCGACCTATGTGACGCTGGGCAATGAACTCGATAGCCCTCGTGGACGCATTTATCTGATCAAGGATATGCTGGAAAACGGTCGTCCGGCGGATGAGGAAATTGTGCGCCACGTCGACCGCTGCCTGTCGTGCCTCTCCTGCATGACGACCTGTCCTTCGGGCGTCAATTACATGCATCTGGTCGATCATGCCCGCGCGCATATCGAGAAAACCTACAAGCGTCCGTTTATGAACCGCTTTCTGCGTGGAGTGCTGGCGCAAGTACTGCCCTATCCGGGCCGTTTCCGTGCGGCGCTGAAATTGGCAAAGCTGGGCAAGCCGTTCGCGCCGCTCTTTCGTAAGAGCGTGGCTTTGAAACCCATGGCGGCCATGCTTGATTTGGCGCCGCAAAACCTGCCAGCCGCAGTTCCTATTGAAACCTTCAGCGCCGCCAAGGGCGAAAAGCGTGGTCGTGTGGCGATCCTCAACGGCTGCGCGCAGCCTGTGCTCAATCCGGGTATCAATGCCGCGACCTTGCGCCTTTTGAATCGCTTCGGCATCGAAGTGGTGACGCCGAAGGGCGAAGGTTGCTGCGGTTCGCTGGTTCACCATATGGGCCGCGAAGAACAGGCGCTTGAACAGGCGCGGCACAATGTCGATGTCTGGACGCGCGAGATCGAAGCGGGCGGTCTCGATGCGATCATCGTCACGGCGTCTGGCTGCGGTACGACGATCAAGGATTACGGCCATATGTTGCGGCTCGATCCGACCTATAAGGACAAGGCCGCGCGCGTGTCGTCGCTGGCAAAGGATATTACCGAGTATCTGGTCGGCATTGATTTGCCGGAACCGGATGCGCCGCAAGCGCTGACGGTCGCTTATCACTCGGCCTGCTCGATGCAACATGGGCAGAAAATCGTGCGACAGCCGAAAGACTTGCTTTCAAAGGCGGGTTTTACAGTAAAGGAGCCGTTGGAAGGGCATCTGTGTTGCGGATCGGCAGGCACCTACAACATCATGCAGCCTGAAATCGCCACCAAACTGCGTGACCGCAAGGTAAAGAATATCGAGGCAACGGGTGCCGCCCTCATCGCAACCGGCAATATCGGTTGCATGACCCAGATCGCCACCGGCAGCAAATTGCCGATTGTGCATACGGTGGAATTGATCGACTGGGCTTATGGCGGGCCGATGCCACAGGGACTGTCGCAAATCGCGGCCTGAAAACAGAGAAGCCGGGCAATTGCCCGGCTTCTCTGTTCATGTGTGTCGGTTCAACCTGCCGAGAAGGTCGCGGGGTTCGGGCCAATACGCCCGTCGGTTTTGTCCAGCTTGGTGATGGCATCGTGATCGGTGCCATTGAGGCTGAAATCGAAGACCTCAAAATTTTCCTTAATACGGGCAGGCGTGACCGATTTCGGAATGACGACATTGCCGGTCTCGATGTGCCAGCGCAGGATTATCTGCGCGACGGACTTGCCGTGCTTCGCAGCAATCGCCTTCAGTTTTTCATCTTCCAGAATCTTGCCTTGTCCCAGCGGGCTCCAGGCTTCGGTGGCGATGTCGTGCTTGCCATGGAACAGGCGCAGCTCGTCCTGCTGGAATTGCGGATGCAGCTCGATCTGATTGAGAACCGGCGTGACGCCGCTTTCATTGATAACGCGTTCAAGATCGGCGGTGCGGAAGTTCGACACGCCGATGGATTTCACGAGGCCATCTTCCTTCAGCTTGATAAAGGCGCGCCAGGTTTCCATGAACAGGTCTTTTGACGGCATAGGCCAGTGGATCAGATAAAGGTCCACATAGTCCGTGCCGAGCTTTTTCAGACTGGTGTCGAACGCCTTCAGCGTCGCTTCATAGCCTTGTTCACTGTTCCAGAGTTTTGTCGTCAGGAAGATGTCGCCGCGCGCAATGCCCGAATTGTTGATGGCTTTGCCTGTGCCTTCTTCATTGCCATAGATGGCGGCAGTGTCGATGTGCCGATAACCTGCTTTCAGCGCTTCGCTGACGGCTGTAACCGCTTCATCATTGCCCACCTGCCAGACACCGTAACCGAGCTGCGGAATGTGATTGCCGTCGTTCAGTTTAACCGTCGGTACGGTCATGATTTATCCTTTCCCTCCGAAGCATTCTGTACAGGGGCGACCCGTGACGCACAAAAATGCTATTGACCTGCGTGCCGGTTCCTTCTCCGGCGCAAACTGCCACCCGGCAGCCCTTCTCATCTCTCTTTGGACTTTGCCATGGTCAGCATATGGGTGTTCGGGGTAAAAGGAAAAGCCCTTTCAGCTATGTTTGTAAGTCTGCAATCATTCTTTCTGTGCAGAAATTTTGATCTTTTCAGATTTGTAAAAACAATACGACCGCCTGTCGAAGAAGACGGTCGCTAATATCATGGAAAGATGGCTCGATTAGCGGACAACTACTTTTGCACCAACAGGAACACGCTCATAGAGATCGGTGACGTCCTCGTTGCGCATGCGGATGCAGCCGGAAGACATCGCCTTGCCGATAGTCCATGGCTGGTTGGTGCCATGGATGCGGTAGAGCGTCGATCCGAGATAAAGCGCGCGTGCGCCAAGCGGATTGTTGATGCCGCCATCCATTCGAGCGGGCAGAATGCGGCCCTTTCGGCGCTCGCGCGCGATCATTTCCTTCGGAGGTGTCCAGGTCGGCCATTCCGCCTTGCGGCTGATGCGCTGCGAACCCTTCCAACTGAAACCCTGCTTGCCGACGCCGACACCATATCGCATTGCTTTGCCGCCGGATTGAACGAGATAAAGGAAGCGCCTGCCTGTGTCGATGACGATAGTCCCCGGCTTTTCACTACCGGAATAGGAAACTGTCTGCGGCAGGTAAGCAGGATCAATCTGGTTCTTCCGCACTGTATTGGCTGGGTTCGCTGCGGGACGCTGATACGAAACCTGGCGGTAGCTCGATTTAGCTTTTTGTTTCTGCTTACCGGCAACGCGTGGCGCTGGCTGTAGAGATTGCTGTGCAGCCCTCATGCGGGCAGGCTGTCCGTGCAATTGCGCCACCCATGGAGCGGAAAGATCAGGGCTTACACGTACTGGCGGCAGAGTTGCATAGCGATCATTGGCAAATGCCATGCCCGTGCTGACGATGGAAACAGCAATCGCTGCAAGCGATCCGATTAAAAGAAGATGACGTGGTTTCATAATCCAGATCCGTCTCTTTTGCGCCATCATCCCGATTGCTTTATCAGTCTGGGTCCATTGGCGCGGTTGCCCGACTGCGGCTCCTGACAGGCCGTGTCAGGAGAACAGCCCTCAATTTCATGATGGGATTGTGCGCCCCAATGGAATCGTAAAGGTAAATTTCGGTCGCGTGTTTCGTCTGATGACCCTTCCAATTAAAGTTGTGGTTAGTGTCAGGTTGCGCGACATAATTAAGAATGGATGAAGCCAGGGAGTTGGCACAATGAGCGATGTTGCTGAGGCAAGAACCGGTCTGATCATTGGCGCCGATGGAGCGACGCGCTGCTTCTGGCCGGGTGAATTACCCGATTATCTTGCCTATCATGACAATGAGTGGGGCGTGCCGGTCTCCAATGATCACCGGCTTTTCGAAAAGATCTGTCTGGAAGGGTTTCAGTCAGGCTTGTCGTGGCTTACGATCTTGCGCAAGCGCGAGAATTTTCGGGCGGCTTTCGACGGCTTCGATTTCCGTCGTGTCGCGCAATATGACGACAAGGACGTGGAGCGTCTTTTGGCCGATAAAGGCATTGTGCGCCATCGCGGCAAGATCGAATCTACAATCAACAATGCCAAACGCGCCATTGCGCTGGTTGAAGAGAAGGGGTCGCTGGCGACTTATTTCTGGTCTTTCGAGCCTGATGCAAAAGATCGCCCTCCAGTCGTGGACTACCCAACTCTGATTGCCAATCCGAAGACTGAGACGTCCATCCGCATCTCTAAGGATCTGAAGAAACGTGGCTGGTCATTCGTTGGACCGACGACGGTTTATGCATTCATGCAAGCCATGGGGCTGGTGAATGACCATATTGAAGGTTGTCACTGTCGGGGAACCATTGAAAAATTGCGACAGAGTTTCAAACGACCCAGCTAGAGCAGCGATTGCTAAGCCGCATCATTTCTGCCAGAAACATCCATCTTTGAGTATGGGAGACGATCATGGATTTGGTGTCGTTGATGGCATTTGCCGGTATTCTGGTTGTTGCGGCGGGCACGCCGGGCCCGAATGTCGGCGCATTGGTGGCGCGTGTCATCAGCCGTGGCCACAAGGGCGTCTTTCCATTCATGTTCGGTCTGTGGCTCGGTGATGCTATCTGGCTTTCACTCGCAGTCTGGGGACTGGCCGCGCTGGCCAATACTTTTCACACCGCGTTCCTTGTACTCAAATATGTGGGTGTTGCTTATCTAGTTTATCTTTCCTGGAAGATGTGGATCGCACCGGTAGACGAAGTTGCGGATGAAAACGCCATTCCTGGTCAAGGCGAAGCTGGAAGGCTTTTCCTGAGCGCGCTGGCGATTACACTCGGTAATCCGAAGATCATGGTTTTCTACCTCGCCATCCTGCCGACGGTGGTCGACATCACCCACGTTTCCCTTGTTGGCTGGGCCGAATTGCTGTTGGTTATGTTTGCCGTTCTTGCCGCAGTCGATACCGCATGGGTAGTGCTTGCAGCGCAGGCTCGACGCTTTCTTCGTAGTCCGCGTATGATGCGGATTGCCAACAGAACCAGCGCAGGAATGATGGCAGGCGCTGCCGTCGCCATTGCGACACGCTGAGCAGGCTTCCTGCACTTGCCGCAACGGGCTTGATCGGTTAGGAAACCGACAACGGGTTTGCAGCCGGTTTTTTCCGG
Organism: Brucella sp. LJL56; assembly: GCF_054871705.1. Lineage (NCBI taxonomy): Bacteria > Pseudomonadati > Pseudomonadota > Alphaproteobacteria > Hyphomicrobiales > Brucellaceae > Brucella > Brucella sp. LJL56. The sequence goes on along the minus strand of NZ_JBTXLQ010000003.1, from coordinate 133,663 downwards.
CATGTATTGTACATATTTAGCGATCAGGCAGGGAAAATGGCCGATAAAGCGGACAAGATGAAGGCGCGGTTGCCGCGCGGGTTTGTCGATCGGGTTCCGGACGACTTGCGCGCCGCCGAAAAGATGATGGCGACCATCCGCGAAGTCTATGACCTCTATGGCTTTGAGCCGGTGGAAACGCCGCTTGTCGAATATACGGACGCGCTTGGTAAGTTTCTTCCCGATCAGGACCGTCCGAACGAAGGTGTGTTTTCGTTTCAGGACGACGATGAGCAGTGGCTGTCGCTGCGCTACGATTTGACTGCACCGCTGGCACGCTATTTCGCCGAGAATTTCGAACAGCTACCGAAGCCTTATCGCAGCTATCGCAATGGCTGGGTGTTCCGCAACGAGAAGCCCGGTCCGGGCCGCTTCCGTCAGTTCATGCAGTTCGACGCCGATACGGTCGGTGCACCGAACGTCTCCGCCGATGCTGAAATGTGCATGATGATGGCCGACACGCTGGAATGCCTTGGCATTAAACGCGGTGATTATGTTATCCGCGTTAACAACCGAAAAGTTCTGGACGGCGTGCTGGATGCCATCGGCCTTGAAGGTGACGGCAATGCCGCCAAGCGCCTCAATGTGCTGCGCGCCATCGACAAGCTCGACAAGTTTGGCCCGGAAGGCGTGCGTCTTCTGCTCGGCAAGGGTCGTCTCGACGAGAGCGGCGACTTTACCAAGGGGGCGGAACTCGCCGATGCTGCAATTGATAAGGTGCTGGCGTTCACCGCTGCAGGCGGTATGTCTGGAGCCGATACGATAGCCAATCTTCGTGCTGTCGTTGCAGGCAATGCCAAGGGTGAAGAAGGTGTCACCGAACTTGCCGACATGCAGGCGCTGTTCTCGGCAGGCGGTTATGATGGCCGTGTGAAGATCGACCCGTCTGTGGTGCGCGGCCTTGAATATTACACTGGCCCGGTGTTCGAAGCGGAGCTTCTGTTCGACGTGACCAATGAAGACGGCCAGAAGGTTGTGTTCGGTTCGGTCGGCGGCGGCGGTCGCTATGACGGTCTCGTGTCGCGTTTCCGCGGCGAGCCGGTTCCGGCCACGGGCTTCTCCATCGGAGTTTCGCGCCTGATGACGGCGCTGAAAAACCTCGGCAAGCTGGATGTATCCGATGTCGTCGGCCCGGTGGTCGTGCTTGTGATGGACAAGGACACGGAAAGTCTCGGTCGTTATCAGAAGATGGTCTCCGATCTGCGTCATCAGGGCATCCGCGCTGAAATGTATATCGGCGGTTCCGGGATGAAGGCGCAGATGAAATATGCCGACCGTCGCGATGCGCCATGTGTGATCATTCAGGGCTCGCAGGAGCGTGAAGCCGGTGAAGTGCAGATCAAGGATCTGGTCGAAGGCAAACGCCTTTCCGCCGAGATTGAGGACAATGTGACCTGGCGCGAGAGCCGTCCTGCGCAGATCACCGTCAAGGAAGACGGCCTGGTTGAAGCAGTTCGGGAAATTCTCAGCAGTCAGGCGCAGGACCGCGCTCAAGCCGCAAAGTGATCGGAACCATGGCCGCAACGCGCACACCGTCGGTTTTCAACGCGCTTCGCACAGAGCTTAATGCGCGCGATGCCGATCTGGTGGAAATACCGCTGATCCAGCCTGCCGATCCATTTCTGGATATGGCGGGCGAGGATCTACGCCGTCGTATTTTCCTGACCGAAAACGAAAATGGTGACAGCCTGTGCCTGCGGCCGGAATTCACCATTCCGGTCTGCCGCAACCATATCGCGCTCAATGCCGCAACGCCGAAGCGTTATGCCTATCTGGGTGAAGTGTTTCGGCAGCGTCGTGACGGCGCGGCTGAATTCCTTCAGGCTGGCATCGAGGATCTGGGGGCTGCCGATGAGGCGGCTTCGGATGCGCGCTCGATTGCCGATGCGCTGTCCTGCGTCCGTTCCGTCGCGCCGCAAGCCAGGCTTGATATCGTTCTGGGCGATCAGTCCGTCTTTGCCGGAATGCTCAAGGCGCTCGGTCTGCCACAAGGCTGGCGCAAGAAGCTGTTGCGTTCCTTCGGTGACGCGCATTCCATGCAACTGGCTCTGGCTGAACTGACGGGCGCTAAGCTGCGCGACGCGCTGCCAGAAACGCTTGCCGTTCTGGTCGCCGAAGGTGACGAAACAGGTCTCGCGCGCAAGCTTGAAACGGAAATGCTGGAAGCTGGCATTTCGCCGGGCGCCGGTCGTTCCCCTGCGGAAATCGCCCGCCGCCTGATCGAAAAGGAAGATCTGGCCGCCACACGGTTCCCCGCTTCGGCGCTCGATCTGCTCAAGCAGTTTCTGGAAACCCATGTCACGCTCGATTCCGCATCTGTGACGCTGCGTGCATTTGCCTCCGAAAATGCGCTTGATCTTGGTGCTGTGCTTCAGAAATTCGAAGCCCGAGCCGAGGCGATTGCCGCTGCTGGCATCAAGACGAGCGATATCGTCTATGATGCGTCGTTCGGGCGTCCGCTCGATTATTATACCGGCCTTGTCTACGAAATCCGCGCCGCTGGCGTGGAAAAGGATCCGGTTCTGGCTGGCGGTGGCCGCTACGATAGGCTTTTGACCATGCTTGGCGCTGCCGAAAACATTCCCGGCGTCGGCTTCTCCATCTGGCTGGACCGGCTTCAGGCATTGGCGGGAGCAACGAAATGAGCGTCACAATGGCATTGCCATCCAAGGGGCGGCTGAAAGAACAGACGCTCGCCGTTCTCCACAAGGCTGGGTACAAGGTTATCCTGCCGGATGACGACCGCAATTACCGCGCGCGCGTCGAAGGCGAAGACGATCTCGATATTCTCTTCCTGTCGGCTTCCGAGATTGCCCGCGAGCTGGGCTATGGCAGCGTCGATATGGGTGTCACGGGGGAAGACCTCGTGCGCGAAACACTGGCTCATGCCGATGAGCGTGTGGCCATTGAGGCGCAACTGGGTTTCGGTCACGCGGATGTCGTCGTCGCTGTGCCGGAAGTCTGGCGCGATGTGACCAGCATGGCCGATCTTGATGACGTTGCAGCCGATTTCCGCCAGCGTCATGGTCGCCGCCTGCGCATCGCCACCAAATACTGGCGCTTGACGCAGCAGTTCTTCTCGCAGAAGCATGGCATTCAGGTCTATCGCATCGTGGAAAGCCTCGGCGCGACTGAAGGCGCTCCGGCGGCGGGTTCTGCCGACATGATTGTCGATATTACGTCGACCGGTTCCACCTTGCGCGCCAATCGCCTCACGGTGCTGGAAGATGGCATTATCCTGCGTTCACAGGCCTGCCTCGTGTCTGCCCGCCGTAGTCATGACAATGCGCGTGTGGCAGAAATCGCAGCCCGTATCCGCGAAGGATTGGATGGCTGAACAGGCTTGCTGTTCGAAATCAAGTCATAAAAAGAACCGCGCCATGTGCATGGCGCGGTTTTTTGTTTCAGATGTTGCTTGCTCAGCCGCGCTTGGCGTCAATCGAAAGCGAACCTGCGCCGTGCAGGGCGAGGATGAAGAGGCCTCCGGCAATTGCGAGGTTCTTCTGAGCCATCATGGCATTCATACCTTGCGAGAAGTCCATATGGGCAACAAGTGTTGCGCCAATTGTGAAGAGACCGACAATGACCGCAGCAATGCGGGTCTGAAAGCCGACGAGAATTGCAAGGCCGCCGACAAATTCTACCAGACCGACGATAACAGCCGTAACGGTTGGAACCGGAAGGCCGATTCCGGCGAAATAACCTGCGGTGCCTGAAATGGCGGTCAGCTTGCCGTAGCCGGCGATGATGAAGAGAATCGAAAGAAAGATGCGGGCGATGAGCGTTACAGCGCCGTTGGACTGTGGAGTGATAGAGGACATGCGGGGCTATCTCCTGTTGAACTGAGGCATCAATTAACGATTGCTGACTGTCAAGGAAAGCCGTCTAATCCTCGACAGTTTGTTTACAGTATGAATACCAATTCACTCGGGTGCAATCATTCTCTCCGCGCGCACCAACCGTTCATAGTCTTCTTCCGACACCAGTCCACTTGCCAAGGCTTCTTCACGCAAGGTCGTTCCGTTCTTGTGAGCAGTCTTGGCAATCTTGGCTGCATTGTCATAACCGATAGCCGGAGCCAACGCGGTTACGAGCATCAACGAGCGATCCAGTAGTTCCTTGATGCGGTTCAAGTTCGGTTCGATGCCCTCTACACAATGATCGGCAAATGATACCATGGCATCGCTGAGAATGCGGATCGATTGCAGGACATTGTATGCGATCACCGGCTTGAACACATTCAGTTCGAAATGCCCTTGGCTTGCGGCAACCGTTACTGTCGTCTGGTTGCCGAATACCTGCGTTGCCACCATGGTCATCGCTTCGGCCTGGGTCGGGTTGACCTTGCCCGGCATGATGGAGGACCCAGGTTCGTTTTCGGGCAGTGACAGTTCGCCGAGCCCGGAACGCGGGCCGGAGCCGAGGAAACGGATGTCATTCGCGATCTTGAAAAGGTCTGCCGCTAAGGCATTCAGGCTGCCATGGAAGTTGAGAATGGCGCCGTGGCTGGCAAGAGCTTCGAATTTGTTGGGCGCCGTTTTGAAAGTGAGGCCTGTAATTTCGCTCACGGCTTCAGCAAAGCCCGTATCAAAGCCAATTGGCGCATTCAGACCTGTACCGACGGCGGTGCCGCCCTGTGCGAGCAGAAAGACGTCTGCGAGTGACTGTTCGATGCGAAGATGTGCATATTCCAAGGCGGCGCGATAACCGGAAAATTCCTGTCCGAGAGTAACTGGCGTTGCGTCCTGTGTATGGGTACGACCGATCTTGATAATATCCTTGAAGGATTCTTCCTTGGTCATGAGTGCCTTGGTCAGATGCTCCAGCGATGGATAAAGGCGATTAACCGTCTCGACTGCCGTGGCGATGTGGATTGCCGTTGGAAAGCTATCATTGGACGACTGGCTCATATTGACGTGGTCGTTCGGATGAACCGGCTTCTTCGAACCCTTCTCGCCACCAAGCAGTTCGATGGCGCGATTGGAGATCACTTCATTGGCGTTCATGTTCGACTGCGTGCCGGAACCTGTCTGCCAGACGACCAACGGAAAGTGATCGTCGAGTTTGCCCTCAATGACTTCGGACGCCGCCACTGCGATAACCTGACCGAGAACCGGATCAAGCTTATCCAGGGCGATATTGGTTTCCGCAGCCGCACGCTTTACAACACCCAATGCGTGAACCAACGGCAGCGGCATACGTTCGCCGCCGATCTTGAAATTTTGCAGTGAGCGTTGCGTCTGTGCGCCCCAATAGCGGTCTGCGGGAACATCAATCGGTCCGAAAGTATCTGTTTCGGTACGCGTAGCAGTCATTTCAGGTCTCCGGCTAACTTGGACTCGGAACCGAGCCTTTCAGATTGAATATAGCACCGCCAAAGCCTTGGGGGGCCAATGTTTCTCTGTGAAACATTTAGTAGCAATCATTTGATAAAATATGATTGAAAAAGTCAATTTTTGTTGACCGGGATTGCCCGGTCACGCATCGTCTTCTTCGTCGCCGTCATCCGTCTCGGAGATCCAGGCGGTAGGTTCTATTTTGCGCTGGGTTTTGCTGTCGGTGAAAGTCCACCAGCCAGTATCGGTTTCGTCCCATTGCCCGCCACCAGCCTGCAACTGAGCAAGCGTTCGATATTGAGCAATTGACTCGTTGCGCTGGTCGTCTTCATCGGTCCAGACGACTGTTATCTTGCGGCCATCTTTTGGGGCCGTGGCGATGGGAAGTTCTTTGCGCATATGATGATCCATTCCATTGTGACTGTGGATAATCATAGGGCGCACACTGGTAGCGGCAAGCCGGAATTCTAACGTTCCGGCTTGCACTATGTCATACGGCGCGAGCGGATTTAAGCGCCTTACCCCACCAGATCAACTGATCGAGCATGTTCTTGGCAGCCTCTGCCAGATGAGGGAGGTCGTCGAGCGTGTTCTCACCTTTAACGACAGAGAGATAATCGGGAAAAAGGATATGGACGCCGGTTTTGACCGACATCGAAGACATTTCGACAGCGATCATTCGCAATTGTTCGACAGCGCGAGCGCCACCGACGCCACCATAGCCGACAAATCCCATTGGCTTCTGAATCCAGTCACCATAGTCGATGGCGTTCTTCAAAACGGCAGTAGGAGCGTGGTTATACTCGGCCGCAGTGAGAATATAGGCATCGAATTCGCGAAGCTTGGTTTTCCATTTGTCGGCAGTTTCAGCTTGAGCCGTCGTGGTGGAGGGGGCGCCATAGAAGCTCATCGGATAGTCGGCGAGATCGAGAATCTCCACATTCAGTTCCGGCCGTTCCGCAACGAGTTTTGCAATCCACTGCGCAGGCACGGGGGCGAAACGCTGTTCGCGTGTGCTGCCGACAATAACGGCGACTTTGAGCTTAGACATTGAAAATACCTCTATCAGAGTGGTAACTGTTGGAAACCGACGCTATATAAGTGACCTATTCACGGCGCAAGGAGGCACTTTTATGAAACCCGGTGACTTCAAGGAAACCAATGCGTGCAGGACCGTAACGGAAATTCTGTCTCGTGTTGGCGATAAATGGACAGTCCTTGTGGTGAGTTACCTCGGCAATCACCCAATGCGTTTCAACGAATTGCGCCGAACCGTAGACGGTATTTCCCAGAAAATGCTGACGACGACATTGCGTAATCTGGAACGGGACGGGTTCGTCAAACGTACCATCTTCCCGACAATTCCGCCCAAGGTCGAATATGAACTGACAGAAATGGGGCGTGATCTTTTGCGGCCCGTGCGTGCGCTGGGTGAGTGGGCGATAGCCAATGAAGCAAAAGTAATGATGGCCCGTGCTCGTTATGATGCCTTGGCATCAGGCAAGGCACAGATCGACGCTGCGGAATAAGGGTTGAACCTTTAAAGGAGTGCAAGTGGAAAGACAGGCCGAAGCCTGCCTTTCCTGTTGCCTGAGACAGGACTTCCAAAGTGCGGGGGCAAACAGGAAGTCCATCTTTATGTCATTCGGGATTGACCATGATTGACGGCCGGGAGTCAATCAGAAGTTTCTAAAATACAAGCTTCGTTGCCGCAAAGCGTGAGCAGAGTAAATTTTACATAAATCACAAATGGTTACCTAACGTAAAAAGAAAGGCAGCCAAGGGCCGCCTTTCTTGTATTTTCATCGAAATGAGCTCCATGGATTTCTTGGAAATCCATGCTGCCACCCGCACCGCTTTGCAGTGCGGGCATTGTACTCATGGGCGAGCTTTATGGATTTCTTAGAAATCCATGCCGCCCATGCCACCCATGCCACCAGGCATGCCAGCAGGTGCGGCATCCTTCTTCGGCAGTTCAGCGATCATAGCTTCGGTGGTGATCAGAAGACCGGCGATCGATGCTGCGTTCTGCAGAGCGGTGCGAACAACCTTAACCGGATCGACAACGCCAGCCTTGATCAGGTCGCCGAATTCACCATTGGCTGTGTTGTAGCCGTAGGTATCCGAGCCGTTTTCAAGGATCTTGCCAACGATAACCGAAGCTTCTTCACCAGCATTGGTCGTGATCTGGCGAGCTGGAGCCTGCAGAGCGCGACGAACAATGTTGATGCCAGCTTCCTGATCAGGGTTTGCACCCTTGGCAGCAATCTGAGCCGAAGCGCGGAGCAGAGCGGTACCGCCACCGGCAACGATACCTTCTTCAACCGCAGCGCGGGTTGCGTTCAGGGCATCGTCAACGCGGTCCTTCTTTTCCTTAACTTCAACTTCCGTTGCGCCACCAACGCGGATCACGGCAACGCCGCCAGCGAGCTTGGCGAGACGTTCCTGAAGCTTTTCACGGTCGTAGTCAGAAGTGGTTTCTTCAACCTGCTGCTTGATCTGCGAAACGCGAGCGTCGATTTCAGCTTTCTGGCCTGCACCGTCAACGATCGTGGTGTTTTCCTTCGAGATCGAAACCTTCTTTGCACGGCCAAGCATGTCGAGCGTAACGGTTTCAAGCTTGATGCCGAGGTCTTCGGAGATAACCTGACCGCCGGTGAGGATCGCGATGTCTTCGAGCATTGCCTTACGGCGATCGCCGAAGCCAGGAGCCTTGACGGCAGCAATCTTCAGGCCGCCACGCAGCTTGTTGACGACGAGGGTTGCAAGAGCTTCACCTTCAACGTCTTCAGCGATAATGACGAGTGGCTTGGAAGTCTGAACAACAGCTTCGAGAACTGGCAAAAGGGCCTGAAGGTTCGAAAGCTTCTTTTCGTGCAGAAGGATGTATGCGTCTTCGAGGTCCGCAATCATCTTTTCCGGGTTGGTGACGAAGTAAGGCGACAGGTAACCACGGTCGAACTGCATGCCTTCAACGACTTCGAGTTCGGTTTCAGCGGTCTTGGCTTCTTCAACCGTGATGACGCCTTCGTTGCCGACTTTCTGCATCGCTTCAGCGATCATCTTGCCGATTTCAGCTTCGCCGTTAGCGGAGATCGTGCCAACCTGAGCAACTTCTTCCGAGGTGTTGATCTTCTTGGCTTTGCCGAGAAGGTTAGTAACAACTTCGGTCACTGCGAGGTCGATGCCGCGCTTCAGATCCATTGGGTTCATGCCGGCAGCAACAGCTTTTGCGCCTTCCTGAACGATAGCCTGACCGAGAACGGTCGCGGTGGTGGTGCCGTCACCGGCAGTGTCGTTGGTCTTCGAAGCCACTTCGCGCAGCATCTGTGCGCCCATGTTTTCGAACTTGTCTTCGAGTTCGATTTCCTTGGCAACCGATACGCCGTCCTTGGTGATGCGCGGAGCGCCGAAGGACTTGTCGATAACAACGTTACGACCCTTAGGGCCAAGCGTTACCTTAACAGCGTCAGCGAGGATGTCGACGCCGCGCAGCATCTTTTCGCGCGCAGTGCGACCGAATTTTACGTCTTTTGCAGCCATTTTACTCTCCTGGGAAATGTCCCGGTCAGATTATGGTGAATTGATATTCAGGTAGAAACTAATCTCTGGCTTCGCCTAACCGGCGCGAACCTGAAGGATTAGCCGACGATACCGAGAATGTCGGATTCCTTCATGATCAGCAGATCTTCGCCGCCGATCTTGACTTCGGTGCCCGACCACTTGCCGAACAGAACCTTGTCGCCAGCCTTGACTTCGAGAGCGATCAGCTTGCCTGCTTCGTCACGAGCGCCAGTGCCGACAGCGACGATTTCGCCTTCCTGCGGCTTTTCCTTGGCGGTGTCAGGGATAATGATCCCGCCAGCGGTCTTGGCTTCCGATTCAACGCGACGAACGACGACGCGGTCATGAAGCGGGCGGAACTTGATATCAGCCATGGTATAACCCTTGGTGTTATAGACGTTGAACCCTGTTAACGGATCGAGCCGATCCGCGCTTGTTAGCACTCATCACGCGAGAGTGCTAACGTGGCTCTGAGATAGAAGCCCGACCTGATCTTGTCAAGATTGCCTGAGAAATTTGACAGGCGAATGATGGTTAATTTGCACGGTTTTGGACGCGGAACAGCCAAGGTTGGCCATTGCCAACTCCGCATATGGTGGCACGGATTACGATATCAACCGACGATGCGAAGATTTGACAGCTCGTCGCCGATCTGACGAAAAGTTTCTGCTAGGTCCCCGCCGGTAGAGTTCCAGAAAAGCTTTGCAGGTTTACCGCTTTCCATACGAACGCGAGAGTCGGAGGAGCAGGATCGAAGTAGATCGATCTGTGCTTTCTCATCGCTCTTGTCGGCACTAAGATCGAGTGCCACGGTCATGATGATGACATTTGCAGCCTTTGCGTTGTTGCAGAGCGTTGCGAACTTCGCATTCATAGCTCTGCCATAGACCGTGTTGTCTTGGGCCTCATTTACGCTCGTCTCCTGAAATAGTCGGGTGTGCCCATATTCGGCAGGAACCTCTCGCGTATAACCGTAAGCGGAATAGTAGGATTGGTTGCCAGCTCGATCTGAGCCGTTGCTCCCCAACAAGGATTTATAAGTGTAGTAAGTGTTGGCGCCATCTGTCAGAACAATGACAACTTTATCATTTCCGCGCTCGTTTTCGGGTCTGCCTTCAGTAAAGGGAGCTGCGTGAGCAATGGTTCGCCATCCCCAAGCTAATCCCTCAGGTACGTTTGTGCCGCCGTCGGATTTCATGGTCTCGATCGCGTCCAGAATCGCTTTCTTACCTTCGTCTTGAGATACATCTGTAAGTAGCGTTAGAGGAGAGGTTGTGCAACTGTAGTTCGGCCCGCTTTTTTCATCGGGGCGAGCTCCTTTTTCCTTAAGATAATACTTCGTGATATCGCGCTGAAGTTTTTGATAGTTGCTGCCGGACAAATTTTCCTTCCACCAATAGTTCAGCCCTCGGTCTCTGCCGCTGTTGTAGTATTCATCGGGCGCGAACATCGGCACAAACATGGTGGCTGGATTACTGATTACAGGGGCGGAAACATCCAGTGCATACTTGCCACTGCGAGCCTCAACACACCCCCCCCATTTTAACCAGGGTGTGGCATCTTTTGCTGAAATGTCATTATAAAGTACGGTACGGGAGAACGGCTTTCCGTCGTCTTGTCCCCAGCCAGAGCCGGATTTGTAGAAACGCTTACTTCCAACAGGGTCTTCAATGATCTTGCGTTTGTTGTCGATTGTAACTGGGAGGTCGAAGTTTTCAAAGCTAACTTTATTAAACCCGGCCGTATCCACCCAGGGTGCATTCAAGTATTGCGGACCAACATTGACAGATCCTGCGAACGGGACGAGAGAAAACTGTACAGGTTTTTGGACGCGTGTGACGATGGAGGATTGGGCAGCCATGGTCTCTACAAGCTGTTTAGCGGCGCTCTTAAGCAGATCCATGCGCTTTTTGTTCGAGCCACTTCCCGAGTAATCCATCGAACCGGAATTATCGAGAACGAGCGCAACTTCGATTGTATTTTTGAGTCTTACGGCTGACCGAAGCGCATAGTTTTTATCATCCCAATCATTTCGTTCTGTTCCCAGCAGGCGGGATGCAATGACACCAAAAAGGGACTGGTACGTGAAATCGGCAGTAGCTTGTATTTGTTGATCGGCTTGCTTGCCTTCGGGAAAGGTGACCTGAAATTGAACTGCGTCCATGCTCAATGCTGTCAGGTTGGCGGTGAAAACTTGTGTACCATAAACTTGCATATCGGATTGGGTCGCACCGGTCGAAAATTTCTTGCCTACAGCAAGGGCGGCGGCATCAAGCGAGGCCTGCACATTGTTGCGCACGCGCATAAGATTGGCGGAGTCAACCGCGATCATGCCTGCCAGAAGCAGAGGCACCAGCATCAAAGCCGTTATCATCGCAAAATTGCCGCGCTCGTCCTTGATGAAATTTGGACCCATCAGTTGCGGCGAACAGTGAAAAATATGCTGCGCAAGCCTGCGGACTTGTGTAACCCAGTTTTTCAATTTGGCCCCCGCCGATGGTTGTGTTTGTGACACATGAAATGAAAAGTTGTATCCGCTCCTATCAGCATCTTTCTAACAGTCGGTCACGAAGCACGGTAAATGATCGGTGAAATGCACTATGGGATAATTGGACGCGCTTCGTCGCGCGGATATATCGGCCAAAAGCCGTGACAGATGTGGTGCTCTACGCTAGATGGAGCGCTGGCAGCCTTTCCGGCAGTCTTCCAGACACCCTATAGCGGTTCTCGCCTTACAGATGGATTATCAAGAGGAAACCATGAAGCAGCTCGAACGCCTCGACGATCTGACCGACCAGTACGATGTGCTCTTCTGTGATGTATGGGGTGTGGTGCATAATGGTGTGTCGGCATATCCGGCTGCAATTGATGCGCTAAAACTTGCGCGTGCCAAAGGCGTCACGGTTATTCTGGTAACCAATTCTCCAAGACCTCATCCAGATGTCGAAAAGCAGATGTTGGGGCTTGGTGTGCCTGTCGATACATATGATCGTGTTGTCACATCCGGCGATGTAACCCGTGATCTGATAGCGGAAGGTCCGCGAAAGGTGTTCCATATCGGCTGTGAACGCGAGCTGACCATCTATGATGGTCTCGACGTTGAGCTGGTTGAGGAGTTTGAAGCTTCAGGGGTTGTCTGTACCGGACTCTATGATGATGAAGTCGAAACGCCGGAAGATTACAAGGAACTGCTGGTCCGGTTGCGCTCGCGCAACCTTCCGTTCATTTGCGCCAATCCGGACATCATGGTTGAGCGCGGTACGCGGCTGATCTGGTGCGCCGGGGCACTAGCGCGCGAATATGGCCAGTTGGGCGGACGCACCCTCATAGCCGGAAAGCCGCATCGCCCGATTTACGAGGCGGCATTGCGGTTCGCCGAAGAAATTCGCGGCGAGAAAGTTGAGAAAAGCCGAATTCTTGGTATTGGAGATGGTGTTCTAACAGATGTGAAGGGCGCTGCCGATTTCGGACTGGATGTGCTTTACGTATCCGGTGGGGTTCATGCAGCGGACTATACAACCGATGGCACGGTTGATATCGCTCAAATGGAAGCCTTTCTCCAGAAGCACGGCAATCGACCGGTCGCTGCGCTTAACGCTCTTGTTTGAGTTCGAACAATCTCGTTACGACCAATCGAAGTTCAGATCAAAATGACTAAACCCAGCTTTCAGCGACTTTCTGGAACGGATTCCTTGCCGGAACGCCTGCAGAATTGTGTGGTGGCAATCGGTAATTTCGATGGTGTCCATCGCGGCCATCAGGCTGTGCTGGAGCGTGCGCTGGAGATCGCCGAAAAACGCGGTTTGCCTGCGGTGGTCCTCACATTCGAACCTCACCCCCGCAGTTTTTTCAAACCGGATGTGCCGATCGATCGTTTGACTGCGGCGATAAAGAAGGCTGAAATTCTACGTCTTATGGGGTTTGACGCTGTCGTTGAACAACCATTTACCGGCGAGTTCTCATCCCGTTCGGCGGAAGATTTCGTCGAGCACATTCTGGTTGAAAGATTACACGCAAGCTGTGTGGTTACTGGTTACGATTTTCATTTTGGTAAGGGGCGTCGTGGGACGCCGGAGTTTCTTCAAAAAGCAGGAGAAACGGCCGGGTTCACGGTAAAACTTGTTGAAGCCTTTACCGACGAAGGCGGTAATCTTGTTTCATCGACCCGCATAAGAAATTTGCTCTGCGAAGGTGACGTCGCTGAAGCCGCGGGACTTCTTGGTTACCGCTATATGGTGTGCGGCGAAGTCATTCACGGGAAAAAGCTCGGGCGAACCCTTGGATTTCCGACCGCCAACATGAGAATAGATGCGCAGGCAGGCCTGAAGCATGGAATCTATGCCGTCAGGTTCAGACGCGAGAATGGCGACCTTTATGACGGGGTTGCAAGTTTCGGTCGTCGTCCAACTGTCGATAGTGATGGTAGCCCTCTTCTTGAAACCTTTCTTTTTGATTTCTCGGGCGATCTTTATGGTGAGACCGCTTGCGTGTCGTTTTTCGGGTTCCTGCGTGGCGAGATTAAGTTTGACGGCCTTGATCCGTTGATCGAGCAAATGAAGCGCGATGATGCGGAGTCACGAACCTTGCTTGGAGGCGCGAAACCGCTTTCGGAACTGGACCGGTTGCTTTCTTTCGCGTGAGGCGAGTTTTAGTTTCATTTTCCACTTAAGATTTAAATCAAATTTTACTTATTCTCGACAAAAAGTGATAAATGCCTCAAAATTTATTGGGGTGCTTTTTGTTGGAGTTGAATGTGGCACGTATTGTTTCGCTGGCCCTCGTTGCAGGTGCTGCATTTTTTACAGGTGGTTCACTCGCGTTTTCGGCTGATATACAGCAAGCTGATATCTATGCGGCAGAAACGGGTCAGCCCGCACGCAAGCATTTCTGGTCCGGTGACTGGTATCTCAAGGTTGGCGCAGCGGGTCTCGTTGCCCCGAAGTTCGAAGGATCGAACAAATATCGCTTTTCCGCCCAGCCGTTGATCTCACTTGGCCGACAGGGGCAGGCGACACGCTTTTCGTCGCGAAATGACAACGTATCTTTCGCCTTGATCGACAATGATCGCTTTCGCGTCGGTCTTGCTGGCAAACTTCTTTTCGAACGAGATGACGATATTCATGGCCTCAAGAACACGAAATTTGGCGGCGAGGCGGGTGCGTTCGTTGATGTTTATCCAACCGACTGGCTGCGGGTGCGCGGCGAAGTCCGTCAAGGTATCCGTGCGCATAAAGGCGTTGTAGCTGATATTGCTGCTGATGCATTCTACGATGTGACGCCAGTCATTCGCGTGTCGGGCGGTCCACGTGCGACCTTCGCTTCGAAAGATTACTTCAAGACCTATTTCGGCGTCGATGCCGAGGAAGCAGTCGCCTCAGGACTTTCAGAGTATAATCCGGGCGGCGGTTTCAAGTCGGCTGGTGTTGGCGGCGCCATTACGTGGAAGGCGACCGACAAGATCGATACAAGCCTGTTCGGTGAATATAGTCGTCTCCAAGGGGCGGCAAAGGATTCAAGTATCGTCAAGGAGCGCGGGTCCCCGAACCAGTTTATGGTTGGTCTGTCTGCGACCTATCGTTTCGATTTCTCGTTGGATTGACCTCAGCGGCATCAATGTGAACCTTTTCAGGGGCAGGGATGCAGTTTTATTGCGTCTTTGCCCCTCTGGCCTCTTTATTCCTGCGAAGCTCATTGCTAAAAGCGTGCCCATGATGACGGATTTTCGGCTTATCATGACGGCCATACGAATTATTGGCCCGGCCTCCCGCTTTGCCTGAATGGCTGTGTTGCCAGGCAATATCTGGCGCGGAGGTCCGGGAACGACCGACTGTGCTCTACAGTCCCCTGTTTTCTTTGATCCACATGCCCGCCATTTCTGGTCAGGGCTTCACAGGCGAATACCCTCATGACTGAGACGACCAAAATCGATTACTCCAAAACCCTTTATCTGCCGCAGACCGAATTCCCCATGCGCGCGGGCTTGCCGCAGCGCGAGCCACTGTTTGTCGAACGCTGGGAGGGCATGAACCTTTACAAGAAGCTGCGCGAGCAGGCGAAGGATCGCCCGCTCTATGTGCTGCACGATGGTCCGCCCTATGCCAACGGCAATATCCATATCGGCCATGCGTTGAACAAGATCCTCAAGGACGTCATCACGCGCTCGTTCCAGATGCGTGGTTATAACTCGAACTACGTTCCGGGCTGGGATTGCCACGGCCTGCCGATCGAGTGGAAGATCGAGGAAAAATATCGCGCCGAGGGCAAGAACAAGGACGAAGTGCCGATCAACGAATTCCGCCGGGAATGTCGTGAATTCGCTGCCAAATGGATCAAGATTCAGTCGGAAGAGTTCAAGCGCCTTGCCATTCTTGGCGATTTTGAAAATCCGTACACCACGATGAACTTCCACGCTGAATCGCGTATCGCTGGCGAACTTCTCAAGTTCGCGGCTTCCGGTCAGCTTTATCGCGGTTCCAAGCCGGTGATGTGGTCGGTCGTCGAGCGCACGGCGCTTGCCGAAGCCGAAGTCGAATATCACGATGTCGAGTCGGATATGATCTGGGTCAAGTTCCCGGTCGCAGGCCAGAACGATCTCTCCGGCAGCGCCGTGGTGATCTGGACGACCACACCTTGGACCATCCCCGGCAACCGCGCTGTGTCCTATTCGTCGCGTATTGAATACGGGCTTTATGAAGTCACGGAAGCCGAAAACGATTTTGGTCCGCGTCCGGGCGAAAAGCTCGTCTTCGCCGACAAGCTGGCCGAAGAAAGCTTCGCCAAGGCGAAGCTCCAGTTCAAACGCTTGCGCGGTATCTCGGCGGACGAACTCGGCAAGATCGTGCTGGATCACCCACTGAAAGGTTTTGGCGGCGGTTATGAGTTCGTTGTGCCGATGCTCGACGGCGATCATGTGACCGACGATGCAGGTACGGGCTTCGTTCACACCGCGCCAAGCCACGGTCGTGAAGACTTTGAAGCCTGGATGAACAATGTTCGTGAACTGGAAGCGCGGGGTATCGATCCGAGCATCCCGTTCCCGGTCGGTGACGATGGCTACTATACCAAGGACGCGCCTGGCTTCGGTCCGGATCGCGAAGGCGGTGCTGCGCGCGTCATCGACGACAACGGCAAGAAGGGCGACGCCAATAAGTCGGTGATGGATGAGCTCATCGCCCGTGACAAGCTCTTCGCTCGCGGTCGCCTGAAGCACTCCTATCCGCATTCCTGGCGTTCCAAGAAGCAGGTCATCTTCCGCAATACGCCGCAATGGTTCGTCTATATGGACAAGAACCTCGGCGACGGTACCACGCTGCGCTCGCGCGCGCTGAAGGCCATCGACGATACGCGTTTCGTACCGGCTGCCGGCCAGACGCGCCTGCGCTCGATGATCGAAGGCCGTCCGGACTGGGTGCTTTCGCGTCAGCGCGCCTGGGGCGTGCCGATCTGCGTTTTCGTGGACGAAGGAGGCAACATCCTTCAGGACGACGCAGTCAACAAGCGTGTTCTCGATGCTTTCGAAGCCGAAGGCGCTGATGCATGGTTTGCCGAAGGTGCGCGCGAGCGTTTCCTTGGCAACCGCGCCGATGAGCCATGGGTGCAGGTGCGCGACATCCTGGACGTTTGGTTCGATTCCGGTTCGACCCACACCTTCACGCTGGAAGACCGCCCGGACATGAAGTGGCCGGCGGATGTCTATCTCGAAGGCTCGGACCAGCATCGTGGCTGGTTCCATTCGTCGCTTCTGGAAAGCTGCGGCACGCGCGGTCGGGCGCCTTATAATGCCGTCGTGACCCATGGCTTCACCATGGATGAGCACGGCAAGAAAATGTCGAAGTCGCTCGGTAATACAGTCACGCCACAGGACGTCATCAAGGAATCCGGCGCGGATATTCTGCGTCTGTGGGTCATGACGACCGATTATTGGGAAGATCAGCGCCTCGGCAAGAGCATCATCCAGACCAATATCGACGCCTATCGTAAGCTGCGCAACACCATCCGCTGGATGCTGGGTACGCTGGCGCATGACGAAGGCAAAAAAGTCGCTCATGCCGATCTGCCGGAACTCGAGCGCCTAATGCTGCACCGTCTGACGGAGCTGGATGAGCTTGTCCGCTCCGGCTATGACACGTTTGACTTCAAACGCATTGCGCGCTCTCTGATCGATTTCATGAATGTCGAGCTTTCGGCCTTCTATTTTGATATTCGCAAGGATGCGCTTTATTGCGATGCGCCATCGAGCGTTCGCCGCCAAGCCGCGTTGCAGACCGTGCGCGAAATCTTCGACCGCCTGACGACCTGGCTGGCGCCCATGCTGCCTTTCACCATGGAAGAAGCATGGCTCGACCGTTATCCGCAGTCGGTTTCGGTCCATGCCGAGCAGTTCCGCCCGACGCCTGCTGTATGGCGCGACGATGTGCTGGCCGAAAAGTGGCGCAAGGTGCGTGCGGTTCGCCGTGTCGTGACCGGCGCTCTCGAACTGGAACGCGCGGATAAGCGCATCGGCTCTTCGCTGGAAGCTTCGCCGGTGGTCCATATCTCCGAAAAGAGCCTGAGCGATTCGCTCGATGGTCTCGATTTCGCGGAAATCTGCATCACCAGCGGCATCTCGTTCAGCGATGCTGCGGCACCGGAAGGCGCTTTCACGCTTGGCGATGTGAAGGGTGTGGCCGTCGTGCCCGTCCGTGCCGAAGGCGAAAAATGCGCGCGGTCCTGGCGTTATACGACGGATGTGGGCTCTGATCCGGAATTCCCGGATGTGTCCGCCCGCGATGCCGAGGCACTGCGTGAGTTGAAGACACTCGGTAAGCTCGGGGTCTGATTTCGTCAATGGCAATCTGCCTCGGTTTCATCCGGGGCAGATTATTTGTTTGCATGACAGGGGTTGCGGGTCCGCGCGTGAACATGGTGAAATAGAGATTAACACCGGATTGCCGCATGGGTTCCTCTCATGTACAAGGCAGTCCTTGAATAAATTTACGATCTGCCTTGGAGTTGCCGGTTTCTTCAGTCAAGGCTTGCTTGAGCAAATTTTGGTGAAGATAAAATCGGCGAGCGTAAAAGAAGTGGCGCTAATGAAGATTGAAGGACGAGTTCTGGTGCTTATGGCGGCGATAGCGGGAGTTTCGCTATCCGGTTGCGTTTCTTCGCCGACCTATGGAACGGACAAAACGGCGGGCGCACAGCTCTTCGACGACGTTTCCAATATGGCGAGCTTTGGTCAGGGCAAGAACAAAAAAGAACGCATCGATTACAAGCCTCGTCCCGATCTGGTGCGTCCCGCTCCGGGCGACAAGGGGCAATTACCGGCGCCGCAGCAGAGCCTTGCAAGCGCCAACGATCCTAACTGGCCGGAATCACCGGAACAGCGCCGCAAGCGCCTGCGTGACGAAATCACTGCGAACCGTGACGACCCGAACTTCGTGTCGCCCGTTGTTCAGGATGGCCCGGTTGCATCCAATATCCAGGCGGCATTGCCGCGCGGTAACAGCCGCCGCGAAGATTATGAATCCCGTACACCGACGTTCGATCCGGCAAAGGTTGCAGCCTACAAGGCTATGCGCCAGCAACAGGTCCAGGGCTCCTCTACAACGCGCCGTTATCTGAGTGAGCCGCCGCTGGCTTACCGTGAACCTGCATCTACGGCCGCGACAGGCGAGTTGGGAACCGACGAAGCGCAAAAAGAACGTGAACGCAAGAAAGCCTCAGGTAAGTCCAAAGGCTGGCGTGATTACCTACCTTGGAACTAATATCTGATTGATATTTTCTGCTCAATAAAACAAGCCGTAGTAGATAAATTTACTACGGCTTGTTTTGTTGTTAGAATAAAAATATGAGTTATTTTAGTTTGCTGCATTCTGATCGATGGATCAAAATATTAAATATTTTTAATGTTCGGAATTTTAACGCGTATTTGATTTCGATCAAAGATTTATTTGAGGTAGATCGTATCGTATTAGCTCTGAGCGTAAGGTATGGTGAGATGAGCAATACGAATACTTTTTTAGATAGTCGAAACGGGTATGGCCTGATCAGTAGGGTCTTTCATTGGCTGATGGCTTTTTTGTTTCTATGGCAATTTATCTCTGCCATTCTTCGCGTTTTTGCCAAGGATACAGTGTTTTATAATTTTTTCTGGTCTGCGCATCACCAACTCGGTTTTGCGCTTCTAATACTAGTTTTGCTGCGTGGTATATGGGGTTTGCTGAACATTAACCAGCGTCCGCATAAACAAGGCCGTGCTGGTAAGCTGGTGGCTCTGGGGCATCTTCTTATTTACGGGCTGATGTTTGCAGTTCCGGCTGTGGCTTTGCTGCGCACATTTGGCAGTGGGCGAGGTTTCTCGTTTCTTGGCATCCAGGTCTTTGAACAGACGGGCGTGCAGAACGCTGCACTGACCGCTCCTGGTAATGCACTGCACGGTTTACTGGGTTGGCTCCTACTTGCAGTAATTGCGGGACATGCCTTGATGGCTCTTGTCCATCACTTTGTGCTGCGGGACGATACGTTGCGCTATATGACTGGGCGCAAGGCGTTGAGCTGAGCGTTCAGCGTTTCTCTCGAAAGAAGTCCTTGAGGATCTTTTGGGCATCAGCCTCCGAGAAGCCGGCATAAATCTCCGGTACGTGGTGGCAGGTGGGCTGCGTGTAAAAGCGCGGCCCATGTTCTACGCCGCCACCTTTCGGGTCGGAAGCGCCGTAATAGAGGCGGCGGATACGGGCGAAAGAAATCGCGGCTGCGCACATCGCGCAGGGTTCAAGCGTTACATAGAGGTCGCATTCGACGAGGCGTTCGGATTGTAGAAATTCGCCAGCGATGCGGATTGCGAGTATTTCTGCATGGGCAGTCACGTCATTCAGTTCGCGTGTGCGGTTACCCGCCCGTGCAATAATTGTTCCTTGGAGCACGACAACTGCGCCAATCGGGACTTCTCCGCGTAAGCTCGCAGTGCGCGCTTCTTGCAGCGCTATCTCCATGGGAGTGGCCGCATTCTGCTTTAGGGCATCGGCAATCTTTTTCATGCCCGTTCCATTTCATGCATTCTTTCGGAAATTTCGCTCGCAAGCCATGGAGCGATTTGTTACTGCATAATTTACGAAATCGAAACCGATTTGCGAACGGATTTATACGGCGTTCCTGTTTCCGGCTGTCCCTTGCCTGCCATTATAGGTGTAAGGTGACACGGCAGCGCCGCTGAAAGGCCAATATCAGATGACTAAAGATGACGACAACAAGGACGGCAAGCGTCCCCATGGCCGTGGAGGGCGTTTCGATCGCCCTGGTCGGCAAGACCGTGACAGCCGTCCGCGCCGCGATGACGGTGGGCGTGACAAGCCACGTAAATTCGAGCCACGCAGCCCCGAGGGGCAGGAGGATACAAGCGAGCGCATTGCCAAGCGCCTGGCGCGTGCTGGTATAGCCTCCCGCCGCGAAGCTGAAACGATGATCGCCGCCGGTCGCATTGCTGTGAATGGCAAGGTGTTGGAAAGCCCGGCAGTGAATGTCAAGCGCACGGATATTATCACGGTCGACGGAAAGCCGCTGAAGCAGACTGAGCGTACTCGTCTTTGGCTTTACCACAAGCCCGCCGGCCTCGTGACGACCAATCGTGATCCAGAAGGCCGTCCAACGGTTTTCGCGGCGTTGCCTGCCGAAATGCCGCGCGTTCTTTCGGTCGGTCGTCTCGATATCAATACCGAAGGCCTTTTGCTCCTGACTAATGATGGCGGGTTGTCTCGTGTTCTGGAGTTGCCATCCACTGGCTGGCTGCGTCGCTATCGCGTCCGGGCCCATGGCAAGGTTACGCAGCAACAACTTGATGAATTGAAGAACGGTATTGCTGTTGATGGCGTGTTCTATGGCAGCATAGAAGCAGAACTCGAGCGGGTTCAGGGTGCAAATGTCTGGATTTCGATCGGTTTGCGCGAAGGCAAGAACCGCGAAGTAAAGAACATTCTCGGCGCGCTTGGCCTCACCGTCGGTCGCCTGATCCGTGTTTCCTTCGGCCCATTTCAGCTTGGCGATCTTGAAGAAGGCGCGGTACGCGAAATCAAAGGGCGTATCCTGCGGGACCAACTGGGTGATAAATTGATCGAAGACGCGGGCGCAGATTTTGATGCGCCAGTCTTAAGTGAATTTTCCAATGCCGCTGTTCAGGGACTTACCCGCCGTGAAATGGAAGACGAGGGTGAGGAAGGCGAACGCCGTCGCGGCCCGCGTGAACGCGAGTGGATTTCCAGCGGCCCTGAGCGTCGCCGTGGTCGCGACGACAAGAATGCGGAGAAGGTGGAGCCGCGTCGTCGCGGCAATGCCAATGTCTGGATGGCGCCTGGCGCGCGCCCCAAGGGCGAAAAGGCGGCTGCGAAATCTGCACGTGTCGAGCGTCAGGTTCCACACCGTTCGGCGAAGTTCAGTGGCGATCTGCAGATGCGTCCGCGTCGGACTGGCGATGAGGATCAGGGACGCGAAGAAGGCGGCGAACATCGCTACAACAAACGGCCGGAAGGTCGCTTCGACAAGGACGCCCGTCCGCCGCGGGCCCGCCCGGATGGAAATCGCTCGGATGAAGGGCGTCCAGAGCGCCGTGAACCGCGCGAGGATGGACGCAAGGAACGTCGCCCTGGCAAACGGGAGCGCGCGGAATTGCGCGATACGGAAAGCCGGGTAGGAGAGCGTGGCAAGGGCGGCTTTGAAGGCCGTAAGCCAGGGAAGCCGGGTGGACCGCGTGGAGAAGGCCGTTTTGGCGCTTCTGACCGCGATACGCGTTCCGGCCCGCGCAGCAGCGGACCGGGCAACAAGTCCCGTAGTTTTGATGATGGTCCGCGCCGTGGACCGGGCAACAAGCCGGGGGCTAACCCAGGTGGAAAGCCGAGCGGCGGCAAGTCAGGCGGCGGCAGGACTGGAGGCGGCGGTGCGGATCGTCGGCGGTAAGTTTCGCGGCCGTGCGCTCGTAACACCTTCGACCAACGCCATTCGCCCCACCACCGACCGCACACGCGAGAGTCTGTTCAATATTCTTGCGCATAATTTTCCCGACAAGGTGGAGGGCGCACGCGTCCTCGACCTATTCGCAGGAACTGGCGCGCTTGGCCTGGAGGCTTTGTCGCGTGGCGCGCGCTACGCGATCTTCGTGGAAGAATCTGCGGAAGGGCGGGGATTATTACGCCAGAATATTGAGGCGTTCAGTCTTCAGGGACACACCAAGATTTTGCGACGGGACGCATGCCAGTTGGGTATCGTCGGAACGATGGAGCCGTTTGACCTGGTTTTTGCTGATCCTCCCTATGGACGTCGAATGGGGGAAAAGGCATTTTTATCAGCGCTTCAGGGTGGTTGGCTTAATCCTGACGCACTTTTGGTGCTTGAAGAAGATGCGGAGGCGGCTCTTGAACTTGACGAGCGATTCGTCGTGCTGGAAGAGCGTAACTACGGGGGCACGATCATTCGGCTGATCCAGTTGAAAGCCGCCGGTTGAATTAGCGGACGATTCCGTTCGCATAAAAATTGAATTTGTCGCTCGGAAGGACTGGGCGGAAATGAAACCAATTGGAGATGTCGCTTGGTGAATAACCCCTCACTCCGGCGCTTGCTATTGTCCACCGCCTTGGGTTTCGTGCTGATTTTACCATTGGCGAATGGTGCTGTCCGGGCGGAAAACCAACCTGCTGCTAACGCAGAAACACAACTGGCACCGGCGCCTGCGTCACCGACATCTGCCGCGCAGGCAGCGCTTCCTGAAATTATTCAGTCGGATGGGGTCAGTCATTTTGCTTTGCCAAATGGTCTGGAAGTCGTTGTGATTCCCGATCATCGCGCTCCGGTGGTGACGCAGATGATCTGGTACCATGTGGGGTCGGCCGATGAAGCGCCAGGTGTTTCGGGTATCGCGCATTTCCTCGAACACTTGATGTTCAAGGGAACAATGAACCATCCGGCTGGCGAATTCTCCGCGAAAGTCGCCTCTATTGGTGGGCAGGAGAACGCCTTCACTTCTTATGATTATACAGCTTATTTCCAGCGTGTATCTCCTGAAGCACTGGAAATGGTGATGCAGTTCGAATCGGACCGGATGGAAAATCTGGTGCTCAACGAAGAAGCCGTCAAAACCGAACGGGACGTTATTCTGGAAGAGCGCCGGATGCGGGTTGATTCCAATCCTGCGTCCATGCTGATGGAAAATACCGATGCTGTTCTTTTCTATAACCATCCTTACCGCAAGCCTGTCATCGGCTGGCAACAGGAAATGGAAAAGCTGAGCCTCAAGAACGCCATCGATTTTTACCAGCAGTATTATACGCCAAACAACGCAACGCTGGTTATCGCCGGTGACGTTTCACCGGAACGCGTGCGCGATCTGACCTTGAAAACCTGGGCAAAAGTGCCGAAACGCGCCGAGGTTTTGCCACGTGAGCGCCCGCAGGAGCCTGCGAAGCATGCAGCCCGCATAGTTACCCTGCACGATGAGCGCGTCAGCACTCCTTCGTTCCGTATGTCCTGGCTGGTTCCCTCTTATACGAATGAGAAACGGTTTCCGAATGTAAAGCCGGGCGATGCGCCAGCTCTCGATCTCCTGAGTGAAATTCTTGGCGGTTCGCTGCGCTCGCGCCTTTATCAAGAACTGATCGTCAAACAGGGTATAGCTGCCAATACGGGCGCAAGCTACGATGGGGATGCCCTTGATGACGGCACTTTTTCCGTTTATGGCGCGCCGCGTAATGGTGCGACGCTGGGAGACGTTGAAAAGGCAGTTGAGGCCGAAGTGGCGCGGATCATCAAGGATGGCGTCAGTCAAACTGAACTTGACCAAGCTCGCAATCGTTTCCTGAAGGCAGTAATCTTTGCACGTGATAGCCAGACGGGTATGGCCCGGATTTATGGTTCGACGCTGTCCGTTGGGCAAACGGTTGACGATATTCAGAAGTGGCCTGAGATCATCAAAGGTGTCACTGTCGATCAGATCAAAGACGTGGCAACGCGCTATCTCGTCCAAGACCAATCGGTAACAAGTTACCTGCTTCCACCAGATGCCGAGCCGGAAAGTGCCCGCGAGAACCCTGACGCCTCGGCAGGAAGCGCGGGTGCCGATGGTGCGGGAGGAGCGGTCCAGTGAAGAAGATCATCATGCTGAACTTCAAACGTGTTCTCGACTTTCGCCCAGCCCGGTCTGCTGTAGCTATGCTTGCGGCCTCGATGACACTGTTGATCTTGTGCGCCTTGCCAGCGCGTGCCATCGAAATTCAAGAAGTTGTTTCGCCAAAGGGCATTCATGCCTGGCTGGTAGAGGACGATTCAGTCCCGCTTATTTCGATGCGGTTTTCGTTCAAGGGTGGCACATCGCAGGATCCTTCCGGCAGGGAGGGATTGGCTAATTTGATGACGGGGCTTTTCGACGAAGGCGCGGGTGATCTGAAATCGGATGCGTTTCAGGAACGGATGGATAATCTGGGAGCGGAAATGAGCTTTTCCGCAACACAGGATTCCGTTTCAGGCGGTATTCGTATGCTGGCCGAAAATCGCGACGCAGTAACGAATTTGCTTGCCCTTGCTGTCAATAAGCCTCGCTTCGATCAGGATGCCGTTGACCGTATTCGCCAGCAGGTAATTGCAAGCATCGAAGCTTCGCAGCGAAATCCTTCGACGATCGCGTCACGCAAGTTTTCCGAAGTCCTGTATGGCAATCATCCTTATGCGCGTCCCGATGACGGCACGGTGAAGTCGCTGCAGTCGATTACGCGTGACGATCTGGCCAATTTCCATCGCAAAAATTTTGCGCGTGACCGGCTGACTATTGGTGTGGTGGGTTCCATCAACGCCACAGATCTTGGTGTGTTGCTGGATAAAGTATTCGGCGATTTGCCCGCGATGGCTGAACTGGTTCCTGTGCCGGATGCCAAACTGGCACTTGGTACGACGACCAGTCTCAATTTTGATATGCCGCAGACCTCGATCAGCTTTGTCTATCCCGCTATACCGCGTAAAGATCCCGAGTTCTTTGCTGCCTATCTGATGAACCATATTCTGGGTGGTGGCTTTACTTCGCGCCTTTATGCCGAAGTGCGCGAAAAGCGTGGTCTTGCCTATTCAGTGTCATCATCCATGGTCATGCGTGACCATGTTTCGGCATTGATGATCTCGACGGCGACCCGTCCCGATAAGGCACAGGAATCCCTGAAGATCATCCGCGAGCAGGTTGCTGCAATGGCCGCCGACGGCCCGACTGAAGAAGAGCTCGCTGCTGCCAAGAGCTTCCTCAAAGGGTCTTATGCGGTCAACAATCTAGACTCGTCCGCTGCGATCGCCGAAACTCTCGTCAGCTTGCAGGAAACTGGACTTCCGCGTGATTATATCGACAAGCGTTCGGAGCTGATTGATGCCGTGACGTTGGATCAAGTCAAGGCTATTGCCAAAAAGCTGCTTGAAGCAGAACCGGCTATTCTGATCTTCGGTCCAGCCCAAAGCTAAAAGGTGCCACTTTGGAAAAGGCAGTGCCGTCATCACCCCGAATTGCCGTCGCTTTCGGCGGGGGTGGGGCACGTGGTATTGCCCATATTCATATCGTTGAAGTGCTCGACGAACTGGGCATTGAACCGGTTGCCATTGCCGGTTCTTCGATAGGTTCAATTGTTGGTGCCGGTATGGCTAGCGGCATGACCGGCAAGGAAATTCACGAATATATGGCAGCGATCTTCAATCGCCGCTCCGAAGTCGCAAAGCGCATGTGGCAAACCCGACCGGCTCGCTGGGTAGAATTACTGAAGGGCGGCTTGCGGGTTAGCCAGTTCAACATCGAAAAGGTGCTTGATGTCTTTCTGCCTGCCAGCTTGCCCGCGAATGTGGAAGAGCTGAAAATCCCGATGATTGTTACAGCGGCGGATTTTCACGCAGCTCGGGAGATTCATATTCGCGATGGTGATCTGCATTCCGCAATCGCCGCATCCTGCGCCATACCACCGGTTTTTGCTCCAGTGCGCCGGGACGGTCGCATTCTGGTCGATGGTGGCTTGTTCAACCCTGTCCCCTTTGATTTGCTATTCGATGAAGCTGATATCGTTATCGGCATCGATGTTGTGGGTACGCCAGTGGGTCCGGATGACTATATGCCGACCACATTTGAAGCGGTAATCGGTGCGAACCAGTTGACGATGTGCTCCATCATCGAAAACAAGTTTCGCATTCGCCCGCCGCATATTTTTATCCGACCGAATGTCGAACGGATCGGGCTTCTGGATTTTCTGAAGTTTGAACAAATCCTGTCACAAAGCGCCAGCGTTCGCGACGAGTTGAAACGTGCCATAGAAGTGGCTGTTCACAGAAAGATTGGGTCGATAAGCTCAAGCATTGCGACTTGACTTTATCGGTATCGTAATGCGTTTTGCTATTCCGCCGGAATCGGTGATCCGACTGTGTCACTTGACGATGCCGCGGGCACGATATCATCTACACCTTTGTCGATGCGTTGGCCTTCGCGAGCTGGTTTAACCAGAGGCTCTGGCGTGACCGGCTTGTTGAAAAGCAGATGACGCCCGGCCAGAATTCCTTCCGAAGCCTGCACGTGGAGACGGTCCTCGTCGCGCTGGCGCACATCTTCGCGAATTTCGTAGGCTTGCGTTTCGGCTATGCCGAGCCCCTCAAGCGTCCGCTGACCGAACAGCAGACCGGATTCGAATGTTTCGCGCAGTTCATATTCAACGCCTTGCGCTCGTAATTGCAACGTATGTTCGCGATCGTATGAGCGAACGAACAGGCGCACATCGGGATATTCCGACTGTATGAGATTGACGATGTGGTTGGTTGTTTCCTTCTTGTGAGTACAAATGGCGACGATTTTCGCTTTTCGGATTCCGGCCGCTTCCAGCACGTCTTTGCGGGTGCCATCGCCGAAGTAAATGCGGAAGCCAAATTTTCCCGCTGCACGGACACGATTGGGCGAACTGTCAATCACGGTTACGTCGATACCGCCGGCAAGAAGAATCTGCGATGCAATCTGGCCATATCGCGAGAAGCCGATCATCAAGACATCAGAACCCGCACCTTCATAGTTTTCTTCAATGACATCGACAGTTTTGTCTTTGATGAGCAGCTTCGATCCTATCGCGACGGAAAGCGGTGTGAGAGCCATGGATACAGTGACGGCGGCCACAAGCTCGGAACCGAGCGCGCTTGAGATGATGGCCGCAGCCGAGGCTGCAGAGAAAAGAACGAAAGCAAATTCGCCCCCTTGCGGAAGAAGAAAAGCAATCCGCACCGCGTCGTTATGGCTGGACCGGAAGATGCGGCACAGCAGATAAATGATGGCGATCTTGGTCGCCATGAAGATGGGCACTGCAAGAAGGATAATCTTCCAGTACTGCAGAATCACCGTGAGGTTCAGCGAAAGGCCGACCGCAACAAAGAACAGCCCCAGGAAAATGCCGCGAAACGGTTCGATGTCGGCTTCAAGTTCGTGCCGATACGAAGATTCCGCCAGCAGAACGCCGGCAATGAATGCACCCATGGCCATGGAAAGACCGGCGGCTTGAAGCAGGCTGGCCGATCCGAGTACCACAAAGAGCGCTGCTGCTATCATCACTTCGCGAGCGCCGGTATTGGCGATAATGCGGAACATCGGATTGATGAGATAGCGTCCTGCAATCACCAGCGCGGCGATGGCTGCTATAGCAGTGGCGAGATGGAACCCGGCGCTCGCTTGCGAAGGTTCGTTGGGCGAAAGTGCCGGGATGATGGCGAGAATCGGTACGATTGCAAGGTCCTGAAACAGCAGAATCGAAAAGGCACGCTGGCCATGCTTCTGATTTGTTTCCGCCCGATCCTCCAGAACTTGCATGGCAAATGCCGTGGAAGAGAGTGCAAGCCCAAAACCGATGATGATACCTGCTTCCGTACTGAGGCCAGCAAAGTAGATGCCAAGAGCAGTCAAAGCTGCTCCGCAAAGCAGAACTTGTGCAGTACCAAGACCGAAGATCGATTGGCGCAGTGCCCAAAGTCTGGAAGGTTTCAGTTCAAGCCCGATGATGAAAAGTAGAAAGACAACGCCGAGTTCGGAAAAGTGCAGAAACTCTTCTCCATCCGCGATAAGCCGAGCCACGGGACCGATTGTGATGCCTGCCGCAAGATAACCGAGGACTGTGCCAAGCCCCAATCGCTTGAATAACGGCGCAGCGATAATGGCACCACCCAAAATCATCAGACACTGTAGGTAGAGACTTCCGCCAGTTGCAACCATGCTTAGCTCTTGGAATTTGGAGAAATGTAGATGGGCTTGCCTTGAAGCTCGTTGATTTCGGCAATATAGAAACAAGATATGGCTGTAATCAGCCCGATGTCGAACAATTTGACGATATTTTTTGGCAAGTCCCGGTTTAGGTCCCGCTGCAGATTGTAGTGCAAGGTTGAACCGCGATGAACTTGGGAAACTCGGATTATATAATGATTTCAGATAATTCGACGGATAAACTTGTCGATCTGGCCGCGGCTCTCGCGGCTGCTGCCAAGCGGGCAGGTGCCGATCAAGCTGACGCAGTCGTGATGCGGGCGCGGTCTGTTAGCGTGTCGGTGAGGCTGGGCAAGGTTGAGGGAACCGAATCGTCAGAGAGTGATGATTTCGCCCTCCGTGTTTTTGTAGGTCGTCGCATTGCCAGTGTTTCCGCCAATGCGAGCGCCGATCCGGACCGCCTCGCGGAGCGGGCTGTCGCCATGGCACGTGTTGCACCGGAAGACCCCTACGAGCGACTGGCCGATCCATCGCTGCTTGTGGTTTCGCCTCGCGATCTTGATCTCTACGATTCAACGGAAATCAATTCCGAACGTCTGACCCAGGATGCGCTTGCAACAGAAGCGGCGGCGCTTGCAGTCAAAGGTGTGACGAATTCCGGCGGCGCTGGCGCTTCGCGTAGTCTGGGTGGTCTGGTACTGGTCACATCAACGGGGTTCGCGGGCCACTATGCTGCCACACGCTTTGGACGGTCGGTCTCGGCGATTGCGGGCGAGGGCACGAAAATGGAGCGCGACTACGATTTCAGTTCGCGCTTGCATTTCTCCGATCTCGATACGCCCGATGATATTGGTCGCCGTGCCGGTGAACGCGCTGTGCGTCGACTGGGCGCGCGTCAGGCAAAGACTGGCCCCATCACCGTCGTTTATGATCCCCGTCTTGCACGCGGTATTGCCGGGCACCTTGCAAGTGCTATTAACGGTGCTTCGATTGCTCGCAAGACAAGCTTTCTTCGCGACCACTTTGGTAAGCAGGTTCTGAGACAGGGTATCAACGTCACGGACAATCCGTTGCGTGTACGTGGTTCATCTTCGCGCCCTTTCGATGGGGAAGGGATTGAAGGACAACCGTTGATGATGATTGAGAATGGTGTCCTCAATCATTGGCTGCTTTCTGGATCGAGCGCACGCGAGCTTGGCTTGCAAAGCAATGGTCGTGGTGTCCGCTCCGGTTCTGGTGTTTTGCCTGCATCCACCAACTTTGCCATCGAACCCGGCTCACAGTCGCCAGAAGAATTAATTCGCGCCGTCGGTACAGGTTTTTATGTAACGGAAGTGTTCGGGCAGGGTGTGGACATGATTACCGGTCAATATAGCCGCGGTGCGTCGGGTTTTTGGATCGAGAATGGTGAACTCTCCTATCCGGTCAGCGAAGTGACGATCGCTTCGAACCTCAAGGATATGTTCCTCAACATGACCCCTGCGTCAGATATCGACCGAAACTTTGGAATGACTGCCCCAACCCTGGTGATTGAAGGCATGACTCTTGCCGGAAACTGACAAACACAGCGACATTACCGGAGAGCTGACGCTTCTACGTGATGCTGCGCGCGAAGCCGGTCGTATCGCGATGCGCTATTTCGGACGCTCTCCGGAAGTTTGGCTGAAGGACGGTGTCTCGCCCGTCAGCGAAGCGGACCTGGCGGTCGATCGCTATTTGAAAGATGTCCTTTTAAGTGCACGACCGGATTATGGCTGGATCTCGGAAGAAACAGTCGATGAACGGGCGGCTGAAAAACGCAGTCGCGTTTTCGTTGTCGATCCGATTGACGGCACCCGTGCTTATATCGCTGGGCAAGATCAATGGTGCGTTAGTATTGCCATTGTTGAAAATGGCCGCCCTTTGGCTGGTGTTCTGGAATGTCCGGCGCGCGAGGAACTCATCGAGGCTGGCAAAGGAGCCGGTGCCTCGCAGAACGGTATTGCCGTTCGTGTCAGACTGCCGTCACCGGGAGAACCGGTCACTATCGCATCAGCCCGCAACATGGTGACGGCGCTGCCGAATAGCTGGAGAGATCGTGTAAAGGTTCATCCCTATGTTCCTTCTCTCGCATATCGTATTGCGATGGTGGCACGCGGAGATATAGCCGGTACCTTCATTCGGCCAAATTCGCATGATTGGGATCTGGCAGCAGCTGATCTGATCCTGAGTGAGTCGGATGGGGCAATCCTGACAAGCGATGCCTTGCCGATTACATATGGCGGCCCCACGCTGAGCCATGGTGCTCTCGTTGCCTCCAGCGGGGACCTTCTGCAAGAAATGTTGAGTGTTGTCGCGGGCTAACCCTTGGGTTAATCATGCCGCGAACCAAATTTGTTCAGGGATAATTGTCATGAGCGTCGAAGACGACAAAAAACAGCTTCTTCATCTGGTGTTCGGCGGCGAGCTGAAAAAGCTTGGCACTGTTGAGTTCCGAGATCTTGAGAACCTCGATATCGTTGGCATCTACCCCGATTACGAGACAGCCAAGACCGCGTGGAAGTCTAAGGCTCAGCAAACTGTCGATAATGCTCATATGCGCTATTTCATCGTGCACCTGCATCGGTTGCTCGATCCGGAAAGCGTTATACTGAAGGCGGATTGAGCAGCTTGCCTGCTCCCGACCGGAATCGGATGCCAAGCGGAGATAGCTCGGATCGGAAAACCGAGCGTAAGAAGCAAGGGTTTGCGAAGCGCCTCTGGCGGCGTATTCGCGGGCCATTGGCGCAGTCTGCTGCGGTTAAAGGAGTGCTCGTCTGGCTCATTACCGCTTATTTCAAGTTTGTTTACATCACCAATTCACGCTTGAAAGAATCGGCCGACCCGCAAGCGCTGGTTGGCAAGGATGATCCTTTCATCGTGACCTTCTGGCATGGGCAACATCTTATGGGACCGTTCATCTGCCCCAAGGGAATCGAACTGGTTGCTATGTTTTCACGAAGTGCCGATGCAGAATTGAACGCTCGTGTCGCGGAAAAATTGGGATTGGTGACGGTACGTGGTTCCGGCGGGCGAAGTTCGCGCTCGAAACCTGAAAAGGGCGGCGCACGTGCACTTCTGACGTTGAAAAATGCTCTCAAGAAAGGGCAATCGGCGTCAATCATAGCGGACATTGCTCATGGCAAGGCGCGTGAAGCCGGAGAAGGTATTATATTATTGGCGAAATTGTCCGGTCGTCCGATAATACCGGTTGCTTATGCTTTCTCCCGGAACCATGTTTTGGAAAAATCCTGGGATAAAACGGCGATTCCGCTGCCCTTCGGGCGTTCGATTATCGTGCGTGGCGACAATGTATGGGTCGACTCGGATGCCAATGAAACGCAACTGGAAGAAAAACGCATGGAGCTAACGCGCCAACTCAACGACGCGACTGCCAAGGCCTATGCTGCGTTGGAGAAAGCGAAATGAGCGAACGTTGGGCGCGCAATATGTTGTCTGCCTACCGCGCACTCGGTTCTGCGGCCTATCCCTTCATAGGCCCCTACATTGCCTATCGTGCCTCTCGCGGCAAGGAAGAACGGACGCGTCGTGGCGAGCGCTACGGCAAATCCGCCATCGCCCGTCCACAAGGACCGGTTATTTGGGCTCACGCGGCAAGTGTTGGTGAAACTGTAGCGATCACACCATTGATTGAACGAATTGCTGCGACGGGTGTTCATGTGGTGCTGACGACAGGTACCGTGACATCGGCAAAAGTTGTCGCGGATCAGTTGGGTAACAAAGTCATCCACCAGTACGCTCCGCTGGATTTGCAGCCGGCGGTCAACAGGTTTCTCAACCATTGGAAACCTGATCTTGCTATCGGTTGTGAGTCCGAGGTCTGGCCTGCAACAGTACTTTCGCTCGGCAGTCGCCATACGCCGCAGGTTCTGGTCAACGGGCGCATGTCCGATCGTTCGTTCGCCGCTTGGCAAAAAAGACCGGCTCTGGCTGAAGCTCTTTTCGAAAATTTCGCCTATGTGGTTGCACAGTCGGAACTCGATGCAGATCGCTTTCGGACGCTTGGAGCGCGGCCTGTCAGCGTTTCAGGAAATCTGAAGGTAGATACAAACCCTCCGCCAGCGGATCAGCAGGCGCTGGCAACATTGCAGCGTCAGATTGCCGGGCGACGGACCTGGGCAGCAATCTCTACCCATGATGGCGAAGAAGCGATTGCCGCCGAAGTTCATCAGATGCTGAAAGTCCGCTATCCGCATCTTGTCACGATCATTGTGCCACGCCATCCGGACCGTGCTCCAGCCATCGAGGCCATGCTGGTTGAAAAAAGGCTCAAGGTTGCACGTCGCAGCGCTGCCGAGCCGATTGAAGCCGACACCGATATTCTACTGGGAGATACTATCGGGGAGATGGGGCTTTATCTCCAGCTTACCGAGATAGCGTTTATTGGCAATTCCTTGACCAGGGAAGGCGGACATAACCCGCTGGAACCAGCAATGATGGGAACTGCCGTGCTAACCGGACGAAACGTGCAGAATTTCCGCGAGTCCTTCCAGCGCCTTATCAAAAATGGTGGTGCACGTATCGTGAAAGATCGCAACATGCTGGCAGGGGCGATCAATTTCCTGTTCAACAATCCCCAGCATCTCCGTGCGATGATCAGTGCCGGAGTGAGTACGGTGAGGGATATGCGTGGTGCACTCGACCGTACGCTTGTAGCGCTGGAACCGTTTATCCAACCGTTGATCCTGCAGGCACAGTTGCCCGGTAACCGTAACGAGGCTGCTTATCAGACGGGCGGTAACTGACGATGGTGAGTGAGGCGCCGCCTTTCTGGTGGGAAAAACCTGATTGGCGAGCTTTGTCTCTGGCACCTGCTGCCTGGCTCTACGGAGTGGTAGCGGGGCGTCGGCTTTTGAGAGCGGAGCCGCCGAAGATTCCTCTTCCTGTCCTCTGCGTTGGCAATTTCACCGTAGGCGGAGCAGGAAAAACACCGACTGCCATCGCCTTCGCGAAAGGTGTAAAAGCACGGGGAATGAAGCCCGGAATTGTCTCACGCGGATATGGCGGTGCCTATAAGGGATTACATGTCGTTGATGCAACACATGACAGCGCTCGCTATGTTGGGGACGAGCCTCTTCTGCTCGCACGACACGCTTCGGTGGCTCTCTGTCCTGATCGGCTGAAGGCGGCTCTACATTTACAAGCGCGTGGTTGCGACTTCATCATTATGGATGACGGCTTTCAAAGCGCGCGGCTTTTTGCCGATTTTTCGCTGCTGGTGGTGGATGCGACACGCGGTATTGGCAACGGTAGAGTTATACCGGCAGGACCTTTGCGGGCTCCGCTGATAGATCAAATGCGTAAGACAGACGGATTGCTGCGTATAGGCAAGGGCGATGGTGCTGATTTCGTAATCCGTCAGGCGGCGCGGGCAGGTAGGCCAATATATGAAGCCTGGCTAGAACCATCGTCGTCCACACCAGTAGCGGGTAATCGCTGGCTTGCATTTGCTGGCATCGGTAATCCTGAGAAGTTCTATGCAAGCGTCGCTGAAGCAGGTGGTGAGATTGTGGAAACGCGCTCGTTCCCCGATCACCACAATTTTGGGCCGGACGAGATTCGTAACTTGATGGATACGGCTCGTCGTCAAGGATTGGGGTTGATCACTACGGCGAAGGATCAGGTGCGTCTGGCTACGATGATCGGAATTCCCGTCGGGTTTGCCACGAAACTTGCAGTCCTTGACATAGATCTTAAATTTGCCCGCAATGATGCGCTTGATCACATTGTGGATACGGTCATCGGGCGATTTAAAAATCGTGTTACGAGTTGATTTAGAACGCATCCCGAAAAGTGTGAAACGGTTTTCGAAACAAGATGCGCGTTAAAACAAACAGTTGAGACGCGCCGATTTGAGTCAATTAGACCGAAATGCGTTCTAAGCCTTCTTGCGGCTGCGCAATGCAGGGTTGACTTCCAGTTCACGCTCAAAAGAAATCAGGCCAGTCGCATAGGGTTCTTGCCGCGAGACACTCCAATATTTCAATTCATCGAGCGGAATATGGGCACCGGTCACGGCGCAGGCGACATAAGCTCCGTGTCTGACGATTTCATAATCACCGTCGAGATAGCGCAGAACAGCTTCGGAGGAACGGGGCGATTCAAATTTATTCATGTGTCTAAAACCTTTGTAGTCGACTCTAGCAAGCACCGGGCACTGCGTCCAGCAGTACCGCATCCAGCTTTGTCGTAATTCTATCAGCGCCTGCCAAAAAGCCGTTCGATATCCGTCAACTTCAGTTCGATATAGGTTGGGCGACCGTGGTTGCAGGTGCCTGAACCGGGGGTGGCTTCCATTTCGCGCAGAAGCGCATTCATTTCTTCAGGCTTCAACCGTCGCCCCGAACGTACGGAACCGTGACAGGCCATGGTTGCTGCGACATGGTTCAGCATGGCTTTTAGCCCATCCGAAGTATCATGTTCCGCGATCTCATCGGAAAGGTCGCGGATCATTTGCGGCACATTCATTTCTCCCAGCATTGCAGGCGTTTCACGCACAGCAATAGCACCTGGCCCAAATTGCTCAATACCAAGACCGAAGCGCGCAAGTGTTTCTGCGTGGATTGCAAGACGTTCGGCGTCTTCTTCCGGAAGATCCACGATTTCTGGAATAAGCAACATTTGTCCCGGTATCGGGCGGGAATGCAGTGCATTTTTCAACGCTTCGTAGACAAGGCGCTCGTGAGCGGCATGCTGGTCCACAATGACAAGGCTGTCTTCTGTCTGAGATACTATATAGTTCGCGTGGATTTGGGCACGGGCTGCTCCAAGCGGCTTCTGCTGAAGTTCAACCGGTGCGTCAACAAGCGTCGCCCGAGCATCTGCCGTAGGAACAATAACAGCGGCGAGGCTCGCCTGGTCACTTTCATGGAAAGATGATGATGCTGCGAAGTCGAGTGGCCGATGAGCTGGATGTGCAGTCTGCAGAGACCATTCGCTTCTTGGTGCAGAAGGTGCAGGACGCCAGCCGCCAGAAGCATAACCTGTAGATGTTGGACGGGATGCGAATGATGGCGATGACGGCTGGAACCCTTCAGCGCGGAAGGCTTGCAGCATGGCATCGGCACCGCTGGTCGCCGGCCGAATGCCCGATTGTGCCAGTGCTTGTTTGATCGCCCCGACGATCAATCCGCGTACAAGACCTGGATCTCGGAATCGCACATCAGCTTTGGCAGGGTGCACATTGACGTCGACCAGAGCCGGATCCAGTGTCAGAAACAATACGGCAACCGGATGACGATCGCGTGCCATGACATCTGCATAGGCTCCGCGCAACGCACCGAAAAGCTGCTTGTCACGCACTGGGCGACCATTCACATAGGCAAACTGATGCAGGGCATTGCCACGATTGTGGGAGGGTATGCCGACAAACCCGGCCAGACGCACACCGTCGCGCTCGGCATCGATAGCCAGGGCGTTTTCGCCGAATTCTTTTCCAAGCACCTGATTGATACGTTCGAGTGTTGCTTCCGCTCCGCTGCCGGTTGCGGCTAGATCAAGCGGTGTCCGGTCGGTGCCCGTGAGCGAAAAGCGGACATGTGGAAAGGCAATTGCGATGCGCTTGATGACATCGCTTATGGCGGAAGCTTCAGCGCGATCCGTCTTCATGAACTTGAGACGGGCAGGCGTCGCGTAAAAAAGATCGCGTACCTCGGCAATTGTGCCCCGATTCAATGCGGCGGGGCGGGGACCATCGAGATGGCCGCCGGAAACCGAAACTTCGAAGCCGGAATCGGCGTCCTGCGGTCGCGATTTGAGTGTCAGTTTTGCAACCGAACCAATAGATGGCAGAGCCTCCCCACGAAATCCCAATGCCCGAATGTCATGCACGTCGTCTGACAGTTTGGAAGTGCAGTGGCGAGAGACGGCCAATGGAAGCTCATCGACGGGAATTCCAGAACCATTGTCCGTCACGCGCAACAATGTCTTGCCGCCGCCGCCTGTCACGACCTCAATGCGGGTCGCGCCAGCGTCAATGGCATTCTCCACAAGTTCCTTGATGACGCTGGCGGGGCGTTCGATGACTTCGCCCGCCGCGATCTGATTGATGATGGTTTCGGTTAAGTGTCGAATTGGCATAGGCGGACTATAGAAGGATTCGCTTCTGTAAAGAACATGCTTCTACCGTTAGCTCAGATTGCCTTACGTGCATTCACGGGCACCACCGAGATACATGATATTGTCAGCAGATAATCACCTTATTGTGGGGCGTAATCCTTATATGCTGGCAAATTCAAATCCTGAAGGCTGTCAGCATTGATAACTGCGCGTGCCACAGCTTCTGCCATAACGGTTGCGGCAATCGCTCCAATTGCCGTCACATCGGCTTCAACACCTTTTGCCTTGCCAGTCGAAAGTGCGAATATCGTGTCGCCATCCCACATTGTGTGGATCGGATTGATCGTGCGCGCAAAGCCGTCATGTGCCATGCCAGCGATCTTTTTGAGTTGAGCCTTGTCGAACGGAACATTGGTCGCTATTGCGCCGATCGTCGTGTTGGCACCGCCGGACTTGACCACCCCGTGGCCCTGCATAATGGCAGACATCGTATCGCGGAAGCTTTTGCCGTCTTCTGCCCGAGCACCTGCCAGGATCTGGCGCGAGTTCGGCGCGTAGACATCCCCGACGGCATTGACGGCAACAATAGCACCCACCACAATTTCAGTTCCTGGCACCTTATAACTGGCTGTACCAAGCCCGCCCTTCATGGCGTAGTCCATGCCGAACATCTTGCCGACGGTTGCTCCTGCACCTGCGCCGATATTACCTTCCCCGGAAGCTTCTGCCTTGGCGGCTTTGCATGCCAAATACCCAGCCTCCTCATCGGGACGCACAGAAAAATCGCCAACGCCGAGGTCCATCAGGATTGCAGCCGGTACAATTGGAACGACGCCTTTGCCGATCTTGAAGCCAAGATTGTTTTCTTCAAGATAACGCATCACGCCAGTCGCAGCCGCCAGACCGTAGGCGCTGCCACCGGAAAGCAGGATAGCCTGAACCTGTTGGACATAATTGATCGGATCGAGCAGATCTGTTTCGCGTGTACCAGGAGCAGAGCCGCGCACATCGACGCCTGCAGCAGCGCCTTCTTCGCAAAGAAGAACGGTGCAGCCGGTTGGACGTTTTGTCAGAGTATGGTGCCCTAGTTTGATTCCGGGCACGTCCGTGATGCTTCCACCCATAAGTTCCAACATGCTCGTTCCTCCCTTGGTAGCTGCCGATGCGGCACTGATGACAAAGGGCATTGCTCCAACTCCTGCAAGCGACTTGGCAAATGTTCTGCGATCCATGAACAGTTTTCTCCTCCATTTTTGCTCTGTTAAGAGAGCATATTCTTTTCGCGCGCTCGGCGCTGGCGCAGCACGTCAGCCACATAATCACGCGAGAGGGCGTGATAGAGCGGTTCGTTTGATATGAGCCGCGCGGTGCCATAACCCAGCATTGATGCACACATGAGGGGGATGACGTTGTTATGATTGCCGGTCATTTCCAGAATGATGACAAAAGCGGTCATTGGCGCCTGAACGACGCCAGCAAAATAGCCAGCCATTCCGAGCACGGCAGCTAGGCTGGCACTGGTTCCAAGAACAAGACCGATTGTGCTGCCAAGGCCAGCGCCGACCGAAAGCGAAGGAGCGAAAATGCCACCTGGTATCCCCGATATCATGGAAAGGAGCCCGGCGAAAAATTTCCCGACGAAGTAGAGCGGTGGAAGGGTCACCCCTTCGACCGCGCTTCGGGCCTGATCATAGCCTGCACCAAAGGTTGCCCCTCCAGAGGCAGTCCCGATGATTGCAACCAGAAGGCCGCAAATTCCCGCAAAAAACACCGCGTTGCGGATCGGGCTTTTTTGAACGCGGCGTCGCACACGACGGCCCAGTTCAAGCGCGAGCGCACTGAATGCAGCTCCGAATGCTCCGCCGATTACGCCGCACGCAATAACCAGAATCCAATCCTTGCCTGTTGAGGCAGTAGCGGTGGTCAAGCCGAAATAATTATAGTTTCCGACGAGTCCTAGCGATGCAAGGCCAGCCAGAATGACTGCGGATAGTACGAGGCCGTTGGTCCGGGCGGCATAGGCACGCCCCATTTCCTCGATCGCGAAGACGACACCTGCTAGGGGTGTGTTGAAAGCGGCGGCAATGCCGGCAGCCGAGCCTGCGAGAATGAGGCCACGTGCGTGTTCCATGCCACCAAAACGCGCCGACTGCATCATGATAGACGCGCCGATCTGCACGGTGGGGCCTTCGCGTCCAATAGATGCACCACTGAAAAGCCCTACCAGAGTAAGCACGATTTTACCGATGGCTGTTCTGATCGAAAGCAGCAGGGATCGATCTTCATGATCGTGTAAGTGACGTGCGGCGATTGCCTGCGGGATGCCGCTTCCGCCGGAATTCGGAAACCAGGAGAGAGCCACCCAGGAACAGGCCATAAACCCAAGAGGGGTGATAAGCAGGGGAAGCCACGTGCGCCAGGCGCTTCCACTCGTGAGGGTCTTGAACCAATGCTGTACAATGTCAGCAGTTTCGGCAAACTCGACGCTGATAAGGCCTATGGCCAAAGCGCCGCACCAGAAGACCAGCCGTGGTTTCCATACGTGCGGTGACATCCACATGGCTTTTGACCGGCGGATAATCGGAACGCGTTTATAGGATTTTCTCACTTTGCCCCTGCAAACCTGTTGCTGCCCGAATTCGACGTGCGCAGAGATTTACCACGCAAATCCTTATCGGTAACTGAAACTTGTCAGTAAAAGGCTTTCCATTTGGTCATAACCGTGTTACCAGCCGGTGCCAATTCAACCTAGCAAACCAGACACGTCGCT
Source organism: Brucella sp. LJL56 (assembly GCF_054871705.1). Lineage (NCBI taxonomy): Bacteria > Pseudomonadati > Pseudomonadota > Alphaproteobacteria > Hyphomicrobiales > Brucellaceae > Brucella > Brucella sp. LJL56. The sequence goes on along the minus strand of NZ_JBTXLQ010000003.1, from coordinate 94,650 downwards.
GCTCCCGGAAATATTCCGGAGAGGCGGCTTTTCTCATTCGATCAGATCGGCAAAGGAATTGGCAATGGCTAAAATCGTGGAATCGTCCACTGGCGCTCTCGCTCTCACATTCGACGATGTGCTGTTGCAGCCGGGCCATTCAGAAGTAATGCCGGGGCAGGTTGATCTGCGCACGCGCATCGCCAAGGATATCGAACTTAACCTTCCTCTTCTATCCGCTGCCATGGATACGGTGACAGAATCCCGCTTGGCCATCGCGATGGCACAGGCCGGCGGCATTGGTGTCATTCATCGCAATCTGACACCGGAGCGTCAGGCCGAAGAAGTCCGCCAGGTGAAGAAGTTCGAATCCGGCATGGTTGTAAACCCGGTCACCATCGGGCCAGACGCCACATTGGCGGATGCGCAGGCATTGATGAAGGCCCACGGAATTTCGGGCATTCCGGTCGTTGAGAATGCAACCAAAGGCCCCGGACGGCTTGTTGGAATATTGACCAATCGTGACGTCCGTTTCGCTTCTGATCCACAACAGAAAATCCACGAACTAATGACTCGCGAGAACCTCATTACGGTTCGCGAGAACGTTAATCAGGACGAAGCAAAGCGTCTCTTGCACGCTCATCGCATTGAAAAGCTGCTTGTCGTTGATGACCAGGGCCGTTGTGTCGGTCTCGTGACGGTCAAGGACATCGAAAAGTCGCAGCTCAATCCGAATGCCGCCAAGGATGCTCAGGGGCGTCTGCGCGCTGCCGCAGCAACCAGCGTCGGTGAAGACGGTTACGAACGTGCGGAGCGTCTGATTGAAGCGGGCGTCGATCTGCTGGTTGTGGATACTGCGCACGGCCATTCGCAGCGTGTTCTCGACGCTGTTGCTCGTATCAAGAAAGCCTATCCGAATGTTGCAATTCTTGCAGGCAATGTGGCGACGACTGCTGGTACGCGGGCGCTGATCGATGCAGGAGCGGATGCTGTCAAGGTGGGTATCGGACCGGGCTCGATCTGTACCACACGTATCGTTGCCGGTGTGGGCGTCCCTCAGCTTTCGGCAATTATGTCTGCCGTAGAGGCTGCACAGAAGCAGAATATCCCTGTGATAGCAGATGGCGGCATCAAGTTCTCTGGCGATTTTGCCAAAGCACTGGCCGCTGGAGCGGTTGCGGCGATGGCTGGTTCCCTGCTGGCCGGCACGGAAGAGAGCCCCGGCGAGGTCTATCTGCATCAGGGCCGTTCATTCAAAGCTTATCGCGGTATGGGTTCGGTTGGTGCCATGGCTCGCGGTTCGGCCGACCGTTATTTCCAGGCGGAAGTGCGGGACGAACTGAAACTTGTACCGGAAGGTATTGAAGGACAGGTAGCCTATAAGGGTCCAATTTCCGCCGTATTGCACCAGCTCGCTGGTGGCCTGCGTGCATCCATGGGTTATGTAGGCGCGAAGACGTTGGCGGAGTTCCGCGAGAAGGCAACCTTCGTGCGCATTTCCAATGCCGGTTTGCGGGAAAGCCATTCACATGGTGTCGCAATCACACGGGAAAGCCCGAATTATCCGGGCGGTATGTAAGATCCGTTTTCAGTGCATGCACGAAAGGGCGGCTTCAAGCCGCCCTTTTTATTTTGTGAGAGCTTCTAGTTCTTTTGGATTGATGAGAAGGCCACTGGCGCTTTCGGTGATGCAATCGCCAAGTGCCAGGAAATCCTTGCGGCGCATGCTCTGTCGGCGCCAGAAAAGTGCAATCTCTCGTTTTGGCTGCTCGCCGTCAAAAGGGACGATGCGCATATGATTGCCACGAGTTTCGGCACGCACTGCTATCTCTGGAATCAATGTCAGTCCCATGCCATGGCTTACCATTTGTAAAAGGGTGGTCATGCTGGTGGCGCCATATTTCACAAGCTGGCGCTGCGGAGGCAGAGAACAGACGGCCAATGCCTGCTCCCTCATGCAATGTCCTTCTTCCAACAGGAGCAAACGGTCAAGAGCGACATTGTCCTGTGTCATAGGTGAAGCCAGGACCGTTCGATCATCGGTGGAGGTCGCGATCAAAAAGTGGTCATCAAACAGTTTTTTTTGCGCAAGCCGTTCGTCGTCAATCGGCAAAGCGGCCAATATCGCATCGATTTCACCCGCATGTAATTCATCGAGAAGTTTTGCGGTTACGCTTTCCCGCAATTGAAGGCGGAACGACGGATGCCGTTCGCGCAAAAGGGGAATGAGAACGGGAACCAGATAAGGCGCGACGGTCGGAATGATGCCTAGCCGTAGCCTCGTTTGCAGCAATCCCCGGCTTTGCGCAGCTATTTCTTCAAGTGCGTGAAGTTCGCGCAAGACTGTCTGGATACCCGGATAAAGTTGCTTGCCGAGCTCCGTCATTATGACCTGCCGCTGAGAGCGCTCAAAGAGCGGTGCGCCTGCAAGGGCTTCCATTTCCGCGATCTGGGCCGATAACGCGGGTTGAGAGACGTGGGCCAGTTGCGCGGCTTTGCGGAAATGCAGCGTGGTGGCAAGCGCTTCGAAATAGCGCATTTGACGTACAGTGAACATGATAGGAAAAACTTATCAAGAATAATCGGAAAAGCAATTGGAGATTATGATTGGAATGGGTCTAATCTGAACCCGTTACCTAGCCACGGTATGACGCGGACGGACTGTGTCATGCTTCTAGCAAGGCTAGTCGTATTCCAATATTTGTTTTTTCAGGAGGGAATTCCCATGGCAGATCGCCCGACAATGACGACGAGTGCAGGCGCTCCGATACCGGACAACCAGAATTCCCTGAGTGCGGGCGAGCGCGGCCCTCTCTTGATGCAGGATTATCAGCTCATTGAAAAACTGAGCCATCAGAACCGCGAACGCATTCCAGAGCGTGCTGTCCACGCCAAGGGCTGGGGTGCCCATGGTACACTGACCATTACCGGCGATATTTCGAAATACACCAAAGCCAAGGCTCTGCAGCCAGGCGCTAAAACGCCGATGCTGGCGCGCTTCTCGACCGTTGCCGGTGAGCAAGGTGCGGCTGATGCCGAGCGTGATGTACGCGGCTTCGCTCTCAAGTTTTATACAGAGGAGGGCAACTGGGATCTGGTCGGCAATAACACACCCGTGTTTTTCGTGCGCGATCCGGTTAAATTCCCGGATTTCATCCACACCCAGAAGCGTCATCCCAAGACAAATCTGCGTTCGGCGACTGCTATGTGGGACTTCTGGTCACTCTCGCCGGAAAGCTTGCATCAGGTGACAATTCTGATGTCGGATCGCGGTTTACCGACCGATGTGCGTCACATCAACGGATACGGTTCTCATACTTATTCGTTCTGGAACGATGCGGGCGAGCGCTATTGGGTCAAGTTCCATTTCAAGACCATGCAAGGTCACAAGCACTGGACCAATGCAGAAGCCGAGAATGTGATTGGCCGTACGCGTGAATCCACGCAGGAAGACCTGTTCACCTCCATAGACAAGGGAGATTTCCCGAAATGGAAGGTTCAGGTGCAGATCATGCCGGAACTCGATGCCGACAAGACGCCATACAATCCGTTCGATCTCACCAAGGTCTGGCCGCATGCGGACTATCCGCCGATCGATATCGGCATCATGGAGCTGAACCGCAATCCAGAAAACTACTTCACTGAGATTGAGAACGCGGCTTTCTCGCCATCGAATATCGTCCCAGGCATCAGCTATTCGCCTGACAAGATGCTGCAGGCGCGGGTCTTCTCTTATGCGGATGCACACCGTCACCGTCTTGGCACACATTATGAAAGCATTCCGGTTAATCAGCCGAAGTGTCCGGTTCATCACTATCACCGCGATGGTCAGATGAATGTCTATGGCGGCATCAAGACCGGCAATCCGGATGCTTATTACGAGCCGAATTCGTTTAACGGCCCGGTCGAGCAGCCGTTGGCCAAGGAGCCGCCGTTGCGTCTCTCCGGCAATGCCGATCGTTATGACCATCGTGTTGGTAATGACGATTACTCGCAGCCGCGAGCTCTGTTTAATCTGTTTGATGACGGGCAGAAACAGCGGCTGTTTTCTAATATTGCCGCAGCAATGGGTGGGGTACCGGGATTCATCGTCGAGCGTCAGCTAGGTCACTTCAAACTCATCCACCCGGATTACGAAGCCGGTGTGCGCAAAGCGCTGAAGGCAGCGCATGGCTACGAAGCCAATACGATTGCCACCAACGAAGAGGCAACAGCGGCTGAATAATCCGTCGTCATAAGCTTGAAAGAAAGCCGGAGCTTGCAGCTCCGGCTTTTTGTTTTGATTTGCCGATTGCCTTTTCCCTGTAATGAAGGCTATGCCCGATCAGGCATTCGAGAAGGAGACACAATGCGGCTTGGCGGACGTCTGCAGGCGGCTATCGAGGTTTTAGGCGAGATTGAAGCGGGCACGCGCCCGGCTTCTGACGTTTTGAAGGATTGGGGCGCTTCCCACCGTTTCGCAGGCGCAGGCGATCGCGCTGTGATCGGTAATATCGTCTATGACGCGCTGCGCCGTAAGCTGTCCATCGCATGGCGAATGGACGCCGATGATGCACGCGCTTTGGCATTCGGCGCTCTGCTGGCCGATGGCGATATGGATAATGCGGCTATCGATGCGGTACTGGATGGCGACAAATTTGCACCCGAAACGTTGGAACAGCCGCGTCGTATTGCGTGGGAAAGTCGCGACATCAATGAAGCTCCCGCTCATATTCAGGCCGATGTACCTGAGTGGTGCGCGTTGTCGTTCGAGGAGCTTTTCGGTGAGCGTTGGGTGGAAGAAGGCAGAGCGTTGGCTACACGGCCGCCAGTCGATCTGCGTGTCAACAGCCTGAAGGCAAAGCCCGAACAAACGCTTGCCGTGCTTGAAAAGGCTGGTGCTGCATCCGCACCGTTATTGCAGCAAGCGCTGCGTATTCCGCCGATCGAAGCACTTGGCCGCCATCCGAATATACAGGGCGAACAGGCTTTTCTCGATGGTTGGTTCGAGGTTCAGGATCTGGGCTCGCAGCTTGCCGCGCTTTTTGCTGGTGCAAAGCCAGGTCAGCAGGTGCTTGACTATTGTGCTGGGGCTGGCGGCAAGACGTTGGCATTGGCTGCTGCGATGCAAAATAGCGGTCAAATACACGCCTATGACGCGGAACGTGCGCGGCTTTCGCCCATGCATGAGCGATTGCAGCGCGCTGGCGTGCGCAACACGCAGGTGCATGGAAATATTGATGCACTCGACCCGCTCACGGGTCAGATGGACCTCGTGCTAACCGATGCGCCTTGCACAGGTTCCGGCACATGGCGCCGCCGCCCGGATGCGAAATGGCGACTGAATCTCCAGCAGCTTGAGCGGCGTGTTCAGGACCAGAGGGAAGTGCTGGAATCTGCAAAGCATTATGTGAAGCAGGGCGGGCGGCTTGCCTATGTTACCTGCTCGCTCTTTGCGGAAGAAAATACGCGACAGGTTGCACAGTTTCTCGCGGATAACGCCAACTTCATGGAAGTTGCGCCTAAGACTTTGTGGGATACAGTTGTCGCGGATGCCGGTGACGCGAAGCCAGTATTCCCTTCTCACGGCTCTGTATTTTCGCCATTGTCCACTGGCACTGACGGGTTTTATGTGAGCATTCTGCAAAGGTCAAAATAGAACGGGGGCCCGGATGTCAGCGCACCGCGTAGCGGAACCGGATTTCAAGGAACGTGTCGAGGAAAGTTTCGGGCGGCAGGCCGCAATGAAACTGATTGGTGCAGAACTGACACGTTGCGAACCTGGTATCGTGGAAGTTGAGATGCCGTTTCGCGAGGAGTTGACCCAACAGCACGGCATTCTCCATGCGGGTATGATTTCTGCAGCGCTTGATTCTGCCTGCGGCTATGCGGCGCTTACGCTGATGCCTTCCGATGCGGCAGTACTGACCATCGAATTCAAAGTGAACCTGCTTGCTCCAGGCAAGGGGGAACGTTTCCTGTTTCGTGGTGAGGTCACCAAACCTGGCCGTACGATCATGGTTAGCGACGGACAGGCATTCGCGGTTACCGACACGGAGGTGCGCCTCATAGCAACGATGACCGGAACGATGATGGTCGTGCAAGACAGAAAAGGCCTGCAGGGATGATGAAAATCGTCGCCGGAAAGCGCCTGCTTTACGTTATGGCCGTCGATGCCGAATATGGGCGCCATCTGGCAAAACTCTTCACGCCATTCATGATCGGGGTAGGACCAGTCGAAGCAGCCGCCAATCTTGCATATGCTCTTGCAGGTTTGGTACAGGCAGACGAAAAGCCTGACCTCGTGGTTTCGCTTGGCTCTGCAGGCTCAGCAAAATTGCCGCAAGCGGAAGTGTTCCAGGCGTCATCGGTATCGTATCGGGACATGGATGCCTCGCCACTTGGATTTGAAAAAGGAACAACGCCGTTTCTTGATCTGCCCAAGGTGATCGAACTCCCTATATCCGTACCGGGAGTCACCGCCGCATCGCTTTCGACGGGCGCAAATATCGTTTCTGGCAAAGCCTATGCGTCAATTGAGGCGGATATGGTCGATATGGAAACATATGCCTGTCTGCGTGCATGCCAGCTTGCCGGAGTTCCGCTTGTCGGGCTCCGCGGTATATCCGATGGTGCAAACGAATTGCAGCATGTAGGCGACTGGACTCAATATCTGCATATTATCGATGAGAAGCTGGCAAATGCCGTCGAGCGATTAGAGAGTGCAATCGCTAACGGGCTCCTGTTTGCTCCTGACAACAATGTGTCAGTATAGGCCGTTTTTTGATAATGCACTTGTTGAGCATGACGTCTATACCCCATATAGCCATTGCATCCCGATCACTTTTTAAATAGATGCTGCACATGAGCACCACGGCACATCCTGACACAATCCTCATCATCGACTTTGGCAGCCAGGTCACGCAACTGATTGCGCGACGTGTACGCGAAGCCAACGTCTATTGCGAAATCGTCCCGTTCCAGTCTGCGGAAGAGGCATTCAAGCGGGTGAAGCCGAAAGGCGTCATCCTCTCGGGCAGCCCGCATTCGACGACCGATATCGGCTCGCCGCGCGCGCCGCAGGCGGTCTTCGAAGAAGGCATTCCTGTCCTCGGCATCTGCTACGGTGAACAGACCATGTGCGCCCAGCTAGGCGGCAAGGTTGAAAGTGGCCATGACCGCGAATTCGGCCGCGCTTTCCTCGACGTGCAGGAAGACAGCCCGCTTTTCGCCGGCATATGGGCCAAGGGCACCCGCCATCAGGTCTGGATGAGCCATGGTGACCGCGTCACCTCGCTTCCCGACGGTTTTACCATCATCGGCACCTCGCCGAATGCGCCTTTCGCGGCCATCGCCGACGAAAAGCGCAAATATTACGGTGTGCAGTTCCACCCGGAAGTCGTGCATACGCCGGATGGCGCGAAGCTGTTGCAGAATTTCGTTCATCGCATCGTCGGCGTGAAGCCGGGCTGGACGATGGGCGCCTATCGCGAACAAGCCGTCGAGGCAATCCGCAAGCAGGTTGGCAGCGGCAAGGTTATCTGCGCTCTTTCCGGCGGCGTGGATTCGTCTGTTGCAGCGCTTCTGGCGCATGAAGCCATTGGCGACCAACTGACCTGCATTCTCGTCGATCATGGTCTGATGCGCAAAAACGAAGCGCAGCAGGTCGTGGAAATGTTCCGCGAACATTATAACCTTCCGCTGATCCTCGTGGACGCAGCCGATCGCTTCATCGGCGAGCTGGAAGGCGAAAGTGATCCGGAAAAGAAACGCAAGACGATTGGCCGTCTCTTCATTGAAGTGTTCGAAGAAGAAGCCAAGAAGCTCGGCGGCGCGGATTTCCTTGTACAGGGCACGCTCTACCCGGACGTCATCGAAAGCGTCTCGTTTACCGGTGGTCCTTCGGTCACGATCAAGTCGCACCACAATGTAGGCGGTCTGCCCGAGCGCATGAAAATGCAGCTCGTCGAGCCGCTGCGCGAATTGTTCAAGGACGAAGTTCGTATGCTCGGCAAGGAACTCGGACTGCCGGACAGCTTCATCGGTCGTCACCCGTTCCCGGGTCCGGGCCTTGCTATCCGCTGCCCAGGCGGCATTACCCGCGACAAGCTGGAAATCCTGCGTGAAGCCGATGCGATCTATCTCGACGAAATCCGCAAGGCTGGCCTCTACGATGCCATCTGGCAGGCTTTCGCCGTTCTGCTGCCGGTCCAGACCGTCGGCGTGATGGGCGATGGCCGTACTTATGAATTCGTTTGCGCGCTGCGCGCTGTGACGTCCGTGGACGGTATGACGGCGGACTTCTACCACTACGATATGAACTTCCTCGGCAATGCGGCCACGCGCATCATCAATGAAGTCCGCGGCATCAATCGCGTCGTCTACGACGTGACCTCGAAGCCGCCGGGCACCATCGAGTGGGAATGATCTGGTTCTTCATAACGCGCCAGATTTGATTTAAATAGTTGAAAATTCTATTGTTTTATGTCCGCCAGTTTTTACTGGTGGGCATAAAATATTTATTGTTCAGATTAGAAATATTGATCAGAATGCAACAGCGGCCTGGCTAGAATTGAGAGCGCTTCAAGCTTTGAACGGAATAGGGAGCGAGGACAATCTCCTTAAACTGGGCGATGCTGACGGTTTGAAGCTGCGACCTGATATTCACGAGCCAGAATTCCTGCTCGGTTGCAAAGGCCAAAACGTGCTCAGGCCGAGACGAGATAAGCTGCTGCCATTCCCTTCTTGCCAGCTCGGCCAAAGTTTTGATTGTGTTGAAGAGCGGACGTTTCCCACCTGTCGGTGTTGGTTCGCCTTCCTGTGCCTGTAGGCCGAAAGAACCTGTGAGTGCTGAAAGCGACAGGCTATCGAGGTCAGCATTCAGCACCGATATGGCGTAGGCCATCGCGAAGCTTTCCGCGAATTTTCCGTTATGGCGTGGATCGAGATTGGCCATGGCAATGCGTTTGCCATTCGAGTTATCCATCGTCCTGCTTCCATAGGGATTCTGACGCATGGGGATAGTCGACGGCCCAATGCGATAGGGCTTGTCGCCATAGATCGCTCGCACCGAACGGGTGATGAAGGGCAGTGCCTCCAATGTCTGCATGACGCTCAGGTCGTCAGCGGCATGGACAATCGGATTGGTGCAATGGGTGACGAAATCAACAAGCTCGCCGGGAACGCGCTTGCGATTAAGCTCTGTGAAATAACTCAGCATTCCGCCGCCAAGCCGCACATCCGGGAAGGTTGCTCTTGCTGCCGCATAAACATCTTCAAGCGGCGGGCAGGGCGGCCATTCGCTGCCGGGCGGTGTCGACTGCCGGTCTATAGCCGGTGAAACAATGATCGCATCTGGGATAAAGCCAGCCGCTTTCATGTCAGACGCGATTGCGGTCGTCTCATCAATGAGCGCTTTCTCGCAAGGCAATGCGATTTCAAGCGAGATGCGCCCTTTATGTTTCGCAGCCAAGGTCGCGAAATCAGCAAAAGCTGATCCGTTATGACCTGCCAGAGGATCGTAATGAAATAGCAAATCCTGCGGGGTTATTTCCTCAAGCAGCTCTATTGCAGCTAAACTGGCCTTGGCTTCTTCAGGTGTAATGATGATGCTGATATTTGGCATTTTTCCACTTGCGTCACCGAGCGTGATGCGCACCGGCTCAGCATATTGGATGGCTTTCGGTTTCGCTAAACGCGTGTCGGCAATGTTGAGCACAATGCGCTGATGTTGGGGCTTTGCGGCTTCGATCTGGTAAGGCCATGGCAAAGCCAGCGGACGCACATAGGTCTTGTAGGATGCATCGGACCAGTTGCGCTGGTCTTCCATCTCGAATGTATCGCCCTCCATCCGGCACTCGGCTGAAACGCCGGGCATGGCCTCATGGATGATAGCACGCATGTCTTTGAAAGGCTGCCATGGCTCAATCAGGTGGGGCAAATGGGTTTGGTTGAGCGTCCCATCGACATGCTCCACGGTCACCGGCGAACCTGCTAAGCCGACGATTGGATGGAGGATGCAGAAGCCGCAACGGTTGGTTTCAAAGCCGGTCGAGGCAGTGGCCACGGCGTCGAAAGTGAGCGTTCCGCCACTCTCCGCTTGAATACGGACATCGACATTAAGCTGTGTTGAATCAGGGCCTTCGCAACGAGACTGATAGGTGACAGTAAATCCGGCGCTGTTTTCTTCGACGTTCAGGTTGTGGATTTCCGGATTATAGGTTCCCCAGTCTCGATCCCGCACGAGATAGTAAACAGCGCGCAGAACCTCAACTCCATCATATTTGATGGTTCGTAGATTGCCATCGCTCAAATCGACTGCGAGCAGGCCCGCTTTCAGATGAAGTGGTTTGGCTTCCGTTTCGCGCGTTCCAAAGAGCAGAAAAGGGTTGACGCTGCTCATTTGAGCAACGCCTCAATGTCGATGCGGTTGCCGCTGGCCGCACTGTCATAAGCGGCTTCAACGAGCGCGAAAGTCTTGAGATTATCAGCACCCGATGTCGACGTTTCTTCACCGGATGCCAGCTTGTCGACCCAATGCTGCTGAATGGCAAAGACGCTTTCCTGAATATTGTGCCATGGACGCGAAGCCCATGAGAGCAGTTTTGGCGAAACATCGGAAACTGTGGTGCCAGAAGGTGTAATCACCTCAAGGCGATAGCCCTGATAAAGACGCATCGAGCCTTCGGTGCCATCAAGTTCAATGAGCGTTTCCGGGAAAGGATCGGTTTCGAGTTTGGTGGCATAGCTGACGTCGACAATGGAAGTAGCGCCATTTTCGTGATCCATGAGAATGGCCGCCACATCTTCGCCCTTGATGTTGGGATTAACGCGCTTTGTGCGTGCGACAAGGCTCGTGACATCGCCCAGAATGAAGCGCGTAATGTCCAGCGTGTGAATACCGAGATCTTCGATGATAAAGCGCTCGCCCTCTGCAAGATAAGGCTGGCCGGAGAAAACATCAAAACCTGAGCGGAATGAAAAGCGACCCCAGAACAGTGTTCCGATGATGCCGCTGTCAAGCGCTTTACGGACCGCCTGAATAGGCGTCTGCCAGCGGAAGTTTTCATGCACCATGAGCGGAATGCCTGCTTCATCGCAGACTTTCACCATGGCCTTTGCATCATCGAGCGTCTTGGCAAAGGGCTTCTGACAGATTGCTGGCACCTTATGGGCGGCAGCAAGTTCCACCAGCGCACGGTGGCTTGAAACCGTGGTGGCGATATCGACAAAATCAATGCCGCCATCCGCAAACAGCGCCTGCGCATCCGTGTAGCGGCGTTCGATGCCAAACTGGTCGCCGACAATTTTCAACCGCTCAGGATCGCGGTCGCAGATTGCCACGATTTTGGCACCCGAAACGTCATTCCATGCATGCATCTGGTTGATTGCGAAGAAACCGCAGCCGATCAGAGCGCCATTCAATTCTGCCATTTTTAACCCGCTTTTGCCATTTGCATGAGTGTAACGCGCTGCTGGAGGCGGCGCTGTGCCTGATCGACCACCACGGCAATGATGATGACAAGGCCCTTGATGACCATCTGCCAGAAGGACGAAACGCCCATCATGACCAGACCGTCGGAGAGAATGCCGATAACGAATGCACCGATGATCGTACCGCCAATGGTACCGCGCCCGCCCGACATCGAGGTGCCGCCGAGAACTGCCGCCGCAATGGCGTTAAGCTCAAACGAGTTACCTGTTGCCGGATGCGACGACATCAGTTCAGACGAGATGATAAGGCCAGCAATCGCCGCACAGAAGCCCGAAAACATATAAACGAACATCTTTACGCGATCGACACGGATGCCCGACATGCGTGCTGCACGTTCGTTTCCGCCGACTGCGAAAATCTGACGGCCAAGCGGCGTGTATCGCGCAATGTACGCTGCGATCAAGGCCACAACGATCAGAATCCAGATCGAAACCGGAAGACCGAGAATGCTGCCCGAGCCTAAAAATGCGAAGCCGGTCGTTCCGAGGTCTTCACGACCCACAAGGTTCGGGAAGGTCTGGCCGTCGGAGGACAGAAGAGCCAGGCCGCGTGCCACATAGAGCGTGCCGAGAGTCGCGATGAAGGGTGCAACATTCAATTTGGTGATCAATAGCCCGTTTATGAAGCCAACGGCGACACCAACGGCCAGTGTGATCAGCGATATTTCGATGATGTTGAAATAGATCGTATAGCCGACGCCAAGGTCAACGCCATAGATCAGCAGGCCACCGGCAACCATACCGCAAAGCCCGACGATGGAGCCGACCGAGAGGTCGATGCCGCCTGTGATGATGACGAAGGTCATGCCCATTGCGAGAAATGCATTAAGCGCAACGTGCTTCGACATCAGGATCAGGTTGGCGGCAGAAAGGAAGTTTGGCGCTGCAAACGAGAAGAAGATGAACACCGCGAAAAGCGCGATGAAGGTTCTCAGTTTCATCAGAGTCAGCAGGGCCGAGCCGCTGTTGAAGGTTGAGTCAGTGGCCGCCGCCGTTGTGTTGGCTGTCATGACGCGAGTTCCCTTGTTTGCTTGTTGTGGTCGTTGTCATGTGTGTGCCCGTGGCCCTTGGCCGATGCGGCAACAATGTCGGCATCAGTCGCTTTATCGCGGTCGAATATGGCAATCAGCTTCCCATTGCTGAGCACCGCGATGCGATCTGAGAGCGCCATGACTTCTTCCAGATCAGAGGTTGAAAAGAGAATGGAAAGACCCTCAGCGGCAAGCCTGCGCATGGTGCGGAAGACGTCGGCCTTCGCACCCACATCGATGCCGCGCGATGGCTCGTCCATCAGAAGAATTTTTGGATTGGTCATCAGCGCCTTGCCGATGACGACCTTTTGCTGATTGCCACCCGACATCGAAGTGACCTCGAATTCTGGATTTGGTGCCTTGATAGAAAGATCTTTGATCGCCTGTTGAATGGCCTGTTTTTCACGCTTTGGCGTGATGTGGAAAAAACGCGCCAGACGGTCGAGGCTTGCCAGCGTCAGGTTGCTGGCAATGGACAATATTTGAATCAGACCTTCGCGCTGACGATCTTCCGGTATGAGCGCAAGGCCGCGCCGGATACGACGGGTGGTGTCGCGCTCCTTCACTTGCTCGCCATCAATATAGATATTACCGGTGGAATGCCCATGCTGGCCCATCACGCATTCGAAAAACTCGGAGCGCCCGGCACCCATAAGACCATAAATGCCCAGAACTTCACCTGCGCGCACGGTCAGCGATACATCATCGACTGCCAATCCGCCGGTTGGGCGGGGTAGGGTGATGTTTTCAGCGCGAAACCGTTCTGCACCGATCTTGTGGGTAACAGGCTTGGCAAAATCCTTGGCATCTGAACCGATCATCGAACGCACAATCCATTGCGTATCGATATTCTTGATCTCTTCCTGCCCGGTGATTTTTCCATCACGCAGAACGGTGATATAATCGCCAACCCGCATCAGTTCTTCAAGACGATGCGAAATATAGACGATTGCCACGCCCTGACTTTTCAGCTCGGCAATCACCTTGAAAAGAATGTCGACTTCGGCTGCAGAAAGTGCGGATGTCGGCTCATCCATAATGACAATGCGCGCATCAATCGAGATTGCCTTTGCGATTTCGACAAGCTGCTGCTGACCAATCGGCAGATCGGCGACAAGCGTATTTGCGCTGATACCTGCGTCAAGGCGGTCGAGATATTCATTGGACTTGACGACCTGCGCCTTGTGATCAATGCCGCGCAAACCGCGTGTAATCTCGCGTGTGGCAAAGATGTTCTCTGCCACCGTCATGTTTGAAAACAGGTTTAGTTCCTGAAAGATCATAGCAATGCCGCGCTTTTGCGCGTCGGCAGGACTGTCGAATGACACTTCCTCGCCATCGAGAATAATCTTCCCCATGGTCGGGCGTTCAACGCCAGCGATGATTTTCATCAGCGTGGATTTGCCAGCACCGTTTTCACCGACAAGCACATTGACCGAGCCGCGGCGCAATTCGAGATTGGCACGCTTGACCGCGACGATGCCCGAATAGACCTTGGAAACATCCTCAAGCTTGAGGACGATATTGTCCTTTTGGTTCAATTCCGTCTCCATGGCTTATTTCTCCAGAGAGATGGAAACGGGGGTCAGAAGTGGAGGCTGGCCCTTCGATGGCAACGGGAAAGCGCCTTCGGCTTTCACCTTCATGCCAACCAGATCTTCGCGTGGCAACTTGGACAGTACGTCGTCGTTGACGCGGGTGTTGAAGGCTTTGCCGAACTGCGCCCAGTCAATCTGATTGCGGAACTCGTTGAAGTTCACGAAGGACAGGCTGTCGCGGATTGCGCTGCCGCGTACTGTCGGCCCGATCTGTACGCGTACATCGGCCTTGCCATCGCCATTGCTGTCAACATCGACATAGGCGGCACGTGACTTTGTTTCAGCAGCGACCACTGTGCCTTCAAGCTTGGCTGCAAAAGTCCAGGGGGCATTGCCCTGCTTTTCGCGATGGCCGTATTTTGCTCCGGCCGCATCCGCATTTGCGGAAGCTGCCTGTATCACTTCATCGAGCGTTGCAGTTTTAGCGGCAAAGAACGGCTTAACTTTTGAATTCCAGATATCGGCAACCGAACGATCGGGATTGAAATTATCGCCGCGTGCTTCTGCGGCCTCTTCTGCTGTCGGCGTCTTGATGATTTTGCAGCCCGAAAGCGCGACACCGCAGGCCAGCAGGATAATGGAAGCTGACTTCAGCACTGACATGAATTTATCCTCGATATAGGAAATAGCGCCGGGAACACCCAAATTAAATTGGCGCTCCCGGCTAGGCAGTGCTTGCTCAATCCTTCAAAGCGAAGGTTTCGAGCTTGTCTGCGTTGTCAGGGTTGATGAGGACGCAGTCCATCAGCTGCTTTTCTTCAGCAGGACCCTTACCGGTCTTGATATATTCGTCAGCCTGAACGACCGCCATCTGTGCCTGAGCATAGGCTGGCTGAAGGACAGTTGCTTTGATGCCCCCTGCCTTGATGGAATCGCGGACATCGTTGGAGCCGTCGAAGCCGACAACGATAACGTCCTTGCGGCCAGCAGCTTCAAGCGCTGCCCATGCACCCATAGCCATGGTGTCGTTACCGGAAATCACGCCCTTGATGTCAGGATTTGCCTGCAAAATGCTCTGCATCTTCGTGAAGGCTTCAGTCTGACTCCAGTTGGCAGACTGCTGCGCAACCATCTTCATGTCAGGATATTCGTCGATAACGTCGTGATAGCCCTTCGAGCGAGTGCCAGCATTAAGGTCGGATTCACGACCGAGCAGCTCGACATAATTGCCGGCTTCACCCATCAGCTTGACGAATTCTTCCGCACCGAGCTGTGCGCCCTGATAGTTGTTCGAAACGATCTGCGAAACAGCAACACCAGAGGCATTGATTTCACGGTCGATCAGGAACGAAGGGATCTTCGCGTCCTTGGCCTTCTGAACGGCAGCAATCGAGGCTTCCGAACCGGCGTTATCGAGGATGATAGCCTTTGCGCCACGACCGATGGCCGTATCGACGAGCTGCGACTGCTTGGTCGCGTCGTCGTCATGCTGAAGGATCAGCGTATCGTAGCCAAGTTCCTTGGCTTTGGCTTCTGCGCCGACGGCTTCAGCCTTATAGAATGGATTGTCGTGCGACGGCGTGATGATCGCGATCAGATCAGCAGCCCATGCGGGCATAACGACGCCGCCTGCCAATGTGACTGAGACGGCAGCAATCGCAAAACCGCGCGTAATTTTCCTGCATGTAAACTTCATGTAGACCTCCCAATAAGCCCCGTTTCCCAAAAGGGCGGTAAATGGGGAGGGCTTGTGCCCTCCCAAGTGACGTCACGTAATGCGACGGATGCTTTCTGCGATTTCTTCCGGTTCGAAAACGTTCTTCCAGTCGTCGCGCATCAGCGCAGGAATACCGAATTCGATTGCCTTGTTGCAGGCATCGGAGAATACGCCCTGGACTTCGCCAAAGATGACGGCGCCGAGAACATTCATGTGGCCGAGCAGGAAGTCGCGAGCAGCTTCTTCAGGAACGCCGCGACGCACGCTTTCGTCCATGGCCTGCTTCATGACGACCAGAAGCGAAGCACAAACGGTTTCCGAAAGGCCCGGCTCGAGGATTGCGAGCTGCTCGACGGTTACGCGGTGCGAGCGCATGACTGGTGCCCAGATGACCTTGGCGATTTCTTCACCAAGCGCATAGGCTTCTTCTGGACCCTGCATCAGAGCTGAAACGATATGCTGCTTGGCAAACAGACCGCCGAAATGGTCCTTCTTTGCCTGCATATCGGTTTCGTCGTTGAAGATCGGCGGATGGCACGGATGCGTCACGAAATAGGTGAGGTCTGCGCGCTCTGGCAGGTGACCTGCAAATGGAGCGGCTGCATCGAGCGCAATAACTATCGTACTTGGCTTCAGCTTGTCAACGATGCCTGCAGCAACCTTGCCGATGATGGTATCCGGCACAGCCAGAATGACGACTTCAGCACCTTCGAGACCGCCATCAGCATCGATGGTGTCGATGCCGAGATCGTTCTTCAGTCGTGCCTTGCCTGCGTCGCTGACTTCGATGTGACGTACGTCAAAGCGTGAACCTTGGAGGTTCTTGGCCAGACGGTAGCCCATCTTGCCGCCCGCTCCGAACAAAGCGATAGCTGTCATGATTGTATTTCCTTCCAGACTTTCGGTAATACAACTGGTATAACCAGTCAATGAGTATTCCAGATTCAGGCGATCAGCCCGTCGCGAATTTGGGTGAAGTAACCGTCAGAACCGACCTGGCCGCCCTTGAGGGCAATCTGCAGGCCGTTGGTGGCGGTGTGAGCGCCGTGTACCGTGCAAAGCGGCGACCCCGGAGTTTGTGGAAGCGGCAAAAGCGTGGTGAGTGCATCGACATGCAATTCACGCAATGCGTGGCTGGAAGTATCACCGCCTGCAATGACTGCGCGGGTAAGCTGTTCGCGCTCGACAAGGCTGCGGAGGATGAAGCCGAGGCTACGCGCCAGCTTGTGACGGCTGCCTGCGATCTTATCGATTTCTGCACCGCGATCAGCCGAAGGGCCAAGCGCTGTGTTTAGGATCACGCTGTTGCCTTGCTTGAGCGCCTTCTGGCCTTCAGCAATGGCGGTTTCGATTGCCTGATTGCTGCTTTCGCCCAAAAGATCGAGCGGGTTAAGATCGATGCCGGTAAAGCCTGATGCTGTTGCATGACGAATCTGACGTTCTGTCGTCGGTGAGACGCTTCCTGAAACGACCGCAATGCGGTCAATCTTGCCCGGAAGTGGAAACTCTTTTTTCTGGCTGATCAGTCCCGCCTTGGCCCAAGCGGCCAGAAGAGCATATTCAACGCCCGACGAACCAGCGACAAACCAGCCATCGCGGGAACGCAAACGCCAGAGCTGTTCGCCTGCCTGCAACTGGCTTACATGGCTATCGACGTCGAGGAGCAATATGCCGTCAGCATCTTTGACAATCGCGTTTACACGCACATTCGCATTGGCGGCTGAAAGCGCTACGAGATCAACAAGTACGGTTTTGAGCGCTGTCTGCTGAGCCAGATGCACGCGCAGGTCTGCTTCATGCATGGGCGTGACCGGATGACGGCTCATGACGGGATGGCGGTCGATACGATAGGTTTCGCCCTGATAGGCGGCGAACAGATTGCCGAAAGATGTGTAACGCTTGAGCTGCGGCGCGCCGACAACCAACGGCACATAGGCCTGATCGAAGATTGCTTTGCCGATTTCCACGGCCTTGCCGATATTGCCGACATGCGATGCGGAATCGAATGTCGAGCAGACCTTGTAATGGGCAATTGCAGCATTCAGGCTTTTCAGCCAGTTGAATACGGGCGTGAGATTTTCCTGCATCCATTCCGGTGTTTCGCTTCGGCTGGTGCCTGCAAGGCCGATAGCCTTGCAATGCGAGAAGTGCGCGAGCAGCTTTTCATCCGGCACATTCATGAACAAAACAGTATCGACGCCGTTGGAAGCCAGTGCTTCCATAACATCGGTCGAGCCCGTGAGGTCATCGCCATAGTAGGACAGGAGCAGGTCGGTGGCCATTATTCGCCTCCTTTTCCAAACTTTGCGAGCGAAGCTGCAAGTTCAGGATGGTCTGCTGCGTGAGCTTCGAGCGGGATACCCGCGACTGCTGCTTCCCATGCCTGCTGCACGGCGCGAACACCGGCTGCCGGGCCACCGGGATGGCTGACAATGCCGCCGCCGCATAGATAAAGCAGGTCCGTTGTGCGGCCCGTGCGTTCATAGGTTTCAGGGGCCTGCCCGCCCCACTGGCCGGAACCGGCCACAGGAAGAGGGCAGTCGGATGGGTCGAACAGCGGCGTGCTGATAGCCTTGAACGAATTGACGAAGCTTTCGTCCGGCTCCCAATATTTTACGCGGATGCCGTTGATCTGGAACTGATCGACGCCGAGCAGGCGCCAGAACTGCTGATAAACACGGAAATTCATGCCTGCGCCCGGATTGCGGGTCAGAACGTCCCAGCCATTGCGATGAGCGTGAAGCACGAGGCCCGAGCGTTTGCGCAGGAAGCTCATGCCGCCAAAGCCGACAGAGTTGATGTTGACCACGGCGCAATTGCCGCCAGCCTCTAACACCATGTCATGATTGCGCATCATCTCGTCGGGATCGGCATGGGAGATTCCGAAGGCATACATGACCTTCTTGCCGGTCTTTTGCTCATGATTGAGAATAAGCGGCATGATCGCGGCGATGCGCTCTTTGAGCGGCGAATAGGCCGGGCTCATCAGCTTTTCATCGTCCTTGATGAAATCAACGCCGGATTCTATCAGTTCGCCGACGAGTTCTGCTGTCTCATGCGGACGCAGCCCGAGCGCCGGCTTGACGATGGTGCCAATGATCGGGCGCTTTTCTACGCCGGTAAGACGACGGCTTCCGGCAATACCGAATTGTGGGCCGGGATGCGCGCTTTTGAACGCTTCGGGCAGCTTCATATCGACCACGCGGATGCCGGTCATGCCCCTGATCGAGTAAACACCGCCAACGGCAATCGTCATCAGCGCAGCAAGGTCGGTGCCGATCGCATCAAGCGGAAAGGCAATATCGACATCGGCGCGCTTGATCGGCCCGTGTCCGGGTTCAAGCTCCGGCCATGCAGGCACGGTTGCGTCTTCAAGTGGATGAATTGCGAGCACGCGTGCTGCAACGCGCGCCTTCAGTTCTTCCGTTTCAGCGGGAACGGAGACGAAAGTGCCGGTCGACTGATCGCTCGCAATCTTGGCTGCCATCTGCTCGATGCTGCCGGTTGTTTCAATGCGATAGGTCAAGTTTATGTGCATGGTCGTTACCGGGAACTGGTTATTGGTTTGTTGCCAGCGGCGTTCGCTTGGCGTATACAGGTTAACTGGTATAATGAGTACTCCAATATGCGCAAGCGAAAAATTGTGAGGCGTCTCGGCTGCTGTGGGCAAATAACTTTTCTCCGGGCAGCCGAAGATGCATAAGGGGGGAAAGCGCGTGAGGGGTGAGATGCAATGAACCAGCCATTCGAACCTATTGTTCGTCGCAAATTGTCCGACGAAGTTTTTGATCGGCTCGAAAACATGATCACCTCCGGCGAGTTGGGGCCGGGGGACGAAATGCCGTCGGAACGAGTTCTGATGGAGCGTTTCGGTGTTGGTCGCCCCGCAATCCGCGAGGCAATGCAATCGCTTGCCAAGATGGGGCTAGTCAGCATTTCGCACGGAGAACGCGCGAAGGTGTTGAAGCTGACGGCCAAGTCGATCTTTCAGCAGGTGGATCCGACTGCAAAGATCATGCTTGCACAATCAATGGACACTCTGGAGCATCTGAAGAGTGCGCGAATTTTCTTCGAGCGGGGTATAGTTCGCGAGACTGCACAGAGGATAACGGATAGCGATATCGCGGAACTGAGGCAGATCATCGAGCGACAGCGGGAATCGCTCGGTGACGCGGACGCATTCATCGCTGCCGATATGGAGTTTCATGTCCGGATAGCCGGGATTTCCGGCAATCCAATATTGATGGCAGTGAGCGAAGCCATGCTGGCATGGCTGAAAGAGTATCACACTCATATGCTTATCTGGACCGGCAAGGAGAAATATACACTCGTGGAACACGAGGAGATATTGGATTGTCTGTCTGCTAAGGATGCTGACCGCGCCGATGCTGCCATGCTGCGCCATCTGGAGCGATCGCGCACGCTATACAAGAAAGAATAGGGCTTCTCGCCAAAAGGCTACCGTCGTTTCATCAGGCGGTACACCAAAAGCGAGGAGACTATGGCCACGATTGCGGAAACAAGAAGCGCAATCGAGAAGCCAACGGAATAGCCCCGCATGGCAAGTTCTGTTGCAACTGCCCTTGCTGAAGGCGCTACCATGCCAATTGCGTTAGGCAAGTCGCCTGCGACTATTGCATCAGCAAACTCTCCACTACACGTGGAATCGTTGCACCCCGTTTGCATAAAATGGGTCCTGACAGCACTTGCCAGCACGCCGCTCAGGACAGCAAAGCCCAGCAGAATCCCAGTAAATCGAGCGGTTGTGCTGATGCCGGATGCCATCCCGGCACGGTCGCGCGCAACGGTGCTCATGATCGCTTTCTGTGTTTCTCCATTCAACAGGCCGCCACCGCTCCCGATCAGAAACATGCCGCACATGACAATAGACCAGTTGCTATAGTAGGCACCGCAGCTCGTCACGAGACTGCCTATGCCCACGACCATGAGCCCGAGAGAAAGAATTTCCCGAGATGATGTTCTCTTTCCGAGATAGCGCCCGACATTGGGAAAGATCAGCATGGCGCTCGCAAATGGAAGCATGGCAAAACCGGCCTGTAACGGTGCGCGACCGAAGCCATTTTGAAGAAAGAGCGGCAGCATGGACGCCATCACTTGCGCACAGGCGGCGTAGGCGAACATCGCCCACACACCGCCGATAAAGCGGGGATTGCGAAACAGGCTGAGGTCGAGCATTGGGCGCTGTTGGACGCGTTCGGCAATGAGAAAAATCACCAATCCCGCCATACCGCCAACAAAGCCAGCCAATGCTACCGGAGACGTCCAGCCGTGCGCCTGCCCATTGATGAGCCCCCATGTCAGCGCGAACATGGATGCGGCAAAGGACATAATCCCGACAGGATCGAGACGGCGCGCATTTTCATCTTTTGAATCCGCAATAAAGCGCAGCGTTGCGAGCCCGAGCGCGATGCAGATAGGTATGTTTATGTAGAATGCCCATCGCCAGCCGAGACCATGGGCGATAAGGCCACCGATAATGGGTGACAGTACCATGGTTAGTCCCATGATTCCGCCCCAGATGGACCATGCCCGATTACGTTCTTCTTCGCGGTGGAACGTATGGCCGATGATTGCGAGTGCCGGTGCTAGTTGGAATGCAGCGCTCGCACCTTGGAAAGCACGCGCGAAATAGAGCGATGCGGCTGAATCCGCAACACCGCAAAGCCAAGAGGAAAATGCGAACGCGCCAATCCCGATCAGGAAAACGGTACGGCGCCCGAATCGATCGGCTACGGCACCCGCGGGAAGGAGGAGGGATGCAAAACAAAGGACATAAGTGCTGATTACCCACTCGACGTCGGCAAAACTGGCAGAAAATTCCTGTGCGATAGTCGGTAGGACCATTGCGACGACATTTGTGTCCAGCACGGTCATCGCGCAACCGGTCGATGCCGTCAGCAAAATCAAAGTCGAATTAGTAAGACGCGGTGCGGACGCGATAACTGTTGTCATTTTGTCGTCAACGCAGCTACGCCAGCCTTAGCAATTTGCTGGTCATGATCGGGCGTGTCCGCCGATACGCCGATGGCGCCGACAACCTTACCGCCTACGGTGATGGGCACGCCACCACGCATAAGCACAAATCCACGCGCGGTGATGACAGCAGGACGTGTCCTGTTGATGGCATCTTCCAAAGCGTCGCTTTCCCGACGGAAAAGAGCGGCTGTCCGGGCTTTTTCAGGTGCAAGTTCGACGCCAGCAGGTACTGATGCGTCGTCCATGCGCACGGTCAGAATTGGCATACCCTCCGCATCGACGACAGAGATCACACAGGGCCAGCCATTCACCTTAGCTTCTTCCTCGGCGGCCGCAACGACGGAGCGGACGGCTTCGAGCGTAAGAAAAGGTTTTGTCGGCAAGTCCAGCGCGAATGCCGAGTTAGCAAGGGTTATCGTTGTGATCAGCGAGGAGAGGATTGCGACGGCATGTCGGGACATAAGGCATTCTTTCATAGAGATTGATAGTGCCAATAGATCGGATTTTGAAATTTCTTTCATTCACGGTAATTTGGAATAATAATAGTTTTTACCTAATTGTTGGGGGCGCACGTGGAACTCAGACACCTTCGCTATTTCGTGGCACTCGCCGAAGAACTTCACTTTTCCAGAGCAGCCGAACGGTTGAATATTGCCGCTCCTACGCTCACAGTCCAGATACAGGAAATCGAGCGGCGGCTCAGTGCAAAGCTTTTCCTCAGAACAAAGCGATCAGTCGCTATCACCCATGCTGGCGAGATGTTTCTGAAGGAAGCAAGGCTTGTGCTGGATCAGTTCGACAGGGCCGTAAGCGTGGGGCGAAGAGCTGGACGCGGAGAGATCGGGCGGATCGAAATCGGCTATGTCGGTTCTGCGGCCTATGCGGGAGCACTGCAATTGCAAATCAGCCGTTTTGCAAGAGATTGGCCTCAGGTGGAGCTTCACTCGCGTGAGTTTCCGATGGAGGAACTCCCAAAGCTCATTGAGGAAGGACATCTAGACATTGGCTTCGTCCGTCTGCCCATGATGCTCCCCGTTTCGCTCAACGCCCATGTCTTGCTGCAGGACTATTTTTGTCTGGCTTTGCCATCCGACCATCGCCTTGCACTTCACGAAGTGGACGACCAATATGATCTCCTTTCGAAAAGCCGGTTTATTCTGCCGGAACAGGAGGCAGGTACGTATGAGGTTGCAAGGCGCGGCGGGTTTACTCCAAAAATCGTTGCAAAGCCGGGCGGTCTTCTAGCTGTTCTGACGCAAGTGTCGTTGGGGGCCGGTATATCGGTAATACCGGGTGTGGTACGAAACGTCGTGCACATGCCCAACACGGTTTTCCGCCCAATAATTGGAAAGCCGATCATGTCAGAGGTCGCGGCCATTTTCAGAAGCAGAGAGAATGCCGCCAGCGTCGATAATTTCATCGCGCAGATATGCTCTTCGCTGCCTATTGAAATCGACCATGAGCGAAGTGGCTGATGCGCAGCTAAACCGGAGTGTGGAGTTCCGTCGAAGTAGTTTATGTGAAATATACTTCATATTGTGAATTATATTGACAGCCGCATTTCTTTGCGATTAGCTATCAATACTGACCTTCGAGGAGGAGGGTCGGTTTTCATAAAGATCAACGGCGTTTTGGGACGCTTTCGGCGCGTTTGGGAGGGGCTTCGGCCTCGAGGAGGACACTTGCGCAAATTTCTGAGCACGACCGCACTGACGGTCCTTGCGGCGACGCTTCTGGCCGGTACCGCTACGGCGGCTGAGACGGAGAATCCGTTCCGCTGCAAACCGGGTGAAAAATATGTGATGAACGTCATGGTTTCTGGCGTTGAATACTGGTTTCCAGTCTATGAAATGTTCAAGCAGGCCGGCCAGCAGTTCGGCTGCGAGACAGAGTATACCGGTACGCCGGAATACGATGTGAACAAGCAGATCGCTACGTTCGATCAAGCTTTGGCGCAGAATCCGGCTGGTATTCTCGTTCACCCGATGAACTCCGATCCATTCATCGAGCCTATCAATCGAGCCATCGATCAGGGCACGGCGGTTGTCACATTCGCGGCAGACTCACCACTGTCGAAGCGTGTGTCCTTCATCACTTCGGACAACACTCGCGAAGGCACCTATGCTGCCGATGCCATCGCCCAGAAAATGGGTGGCAAGGGCGAATATGCCGTTCTTGAAAACCCTGGACAGGATAATCACGACAAGCGTATTGCCGCTTTCGTTGCTCGCATGGAAGAGAAGTGGCCGGACATGAAACTGGTTGGTCGCGCTGCTTCCAATCAGGACCCGACCAAGGCCTATCAGGGGCTGTCGAGCCTGATTCAGGCCAATCCGAACCTTGGCGCGGTTTTCATGCCGGAGGCTAACTCTGCGATCGGTGCCGCGCAGGCGAACAAGGAAGCTGGTGGTAAGGTCCTCGTCATGTGTGCGGATGTCAACGCCAACATCCTGGACATGATCAAGGCTGGCGAAGTCTTCGGTTCGATCAATCCGAACCAGGGCATGCAGGGCTATATGGGCTTCATGCTGCTGTGGCTCGCCAAGCATCCGGAACTGATCGACCCGATGAACGATGCCAAGCGTTCCGGCTTCAACCCTATGAGCATTCCTGTCGTCGATAACGGCCTTTCGATTGTCACGGCGGACAATGCTGACGACTTCTATTGGGACAAATATCTGAAGCGTCGCGGTACCAAGGGCATTGAGGAATAGACTCCGTTCAAGAAACCATCCGCGCCCCGCGGTGCGGATGGTTGGGATGGAGAGGGAGGAAAAGATGGCTGAACCAGTGCTAACCATCCATGGCGTAACCAAGCATTTCGGAGCGGTGAAAGCGCTGACGCAAGTGGATTTCACGCTTGAACGTGGCGAGGTTCATGCGTTGTGCGGTGAGAATGGGGCGGGCAAATCAACACTGATGAGCATTATCGCTGGCGTTTTGCAGCCGACCGAAGGTGAAATACGCATCGACGGAAAGACCGTTCATATTGCTTCTCCCGCCGCGGCACAGTCACTTGGTATCGGTCTGGTGCATCAGGAAATAGCACTTTGCCCGGACGCAACAGTGGCCGAAAACATGTTCATGGCGACGACCAATCGCCGCCGTTCGCCTTTCATGAATTACCGCACGTTGGAACGAGATGCCCAGATCGTGATGAATCGCCTGGCGGCTATTGATGTTCGACAGACGGTCGCCGACTTGCCGATTTCCAGCCAGCAGCTTGTGGAGATCGCCAAAGCGCTGACCCTCGACTGCCGCGTGTTGATTCTGGATGAACCGACAGCAGCGCTCACCGAAACGGAAGCGCAGCAGCTTTTTTCGATCATCCGTGACCTCAAGGCAAACGGCATTTCCATCATCTATATCAGTCACCGGATGGCCGAGATTTTCAGCCTTTGCGACCGCGTGACGGTTTTCCGCGATGGTCGTTATGTATGTACCGATCGTATTGCAGATGTGACACCCGACGATGTGGTGCGCCGGATGGTGGGACGAGAGATCACGCAGCTTTATCCGGATAAACTCGGACCGAACGAGCCGGCAGGCGAAGTCATTCTTGAAGTTGACGGTATTAGCGATGGCGTGCGCTTTAATGACGTAGGCTTTGCCGTTCGCAAAGGTGAAATTGTTGGGATCGGTGGCCTTATCGGATCTGGGCGAACGGAGATTGCCGAAGGTATCTGCGGCCTTCGTCCACGCACCGCAGGAACAGTTCGCCTCCATGGCAAGTCACAGAAGATCAATTCATATTCCGATGCCGTCAAGGCCGGCATTGTTTATCTTTCCGAAGACCGCAAAGGTTCTGGCGTATTTCTGGAAATGTCCATCGCGCAGAATATTTCTGTACTGGACCTGAATTCATTGACCAATGCCACCGGGCTTCTGAATGGTCGCGCCGAGACTGTACTTGCAGAGGATTTTGCGAAACGGCTTTCCGTACGCATGGGCGGCATTGAAGCGTCGGTGAAATCGCTCTCGGGCGGCAACCAGCAGAAAGTGGCAATCGCCAAGCAACTGGCGGTAAAACCCAAAGTCATTCTGATGGATGAACCAACACGGGGCATCGATGTCGGTGCGAAGGCGGAAATTCATAGGTTGCTGCGAGAGCTTGCGCGCTCCGGAATCGGTATCATCGTCATCTCATCCGAGATGCCGGAACTGCTCGGTCTTTCCGACCGCCTGCTGGTGGTCCGGGAAGGACACATTGCGGGAGAGCTTTCAGCGGCTGCGATGTCAGAAGAGGCGGTGATTCGTCTGGCTTCGGGTGTTGGCACGGAACGGACATCGCACCATGCTGCATAAAAAGAAAATGGGAGAGGGTGAAATGGCTATCGACACAATGGCGGCGGCTGTGCCGAGAACATCGTCGATAAGGCGCATCGGGACTATGCGTGAGGCCGGTCTGATTGCGATCATTCTTGCATTGGGCGTGGTAATGAGCTTCGCATCGCCGCATTTTCTGACGCTCGGCAATTTTCGCGCGATGCTGATGAGCTTTTCGGTGGAAGGTATTGTCGTCGTGGGGATGACAATCCTGCTGATCGTCGGGGGCATCGACCTTTCGGTCGGTTCGGTGGTCTGTTTCTCCATGGTCCTTTCTGGTGCGCTCTTTCTTGCCGGACTTGATCCTTGGACGGCTTCGCTTGTCGGCATCGCGGCGAGCGGCGCCATCGGCGCTACCATGGGGTTCTTTGTAACCGTCGTCGGTCTCAACCACTTCATCACGTCGCTGGCGGCCATGGTGATTGTGCGCGGCCTTTGCCTGATCATCACCAAAGGCACGCCGCTATCGCTTTTCACACTGCCGTCAAGTTTTAAGGCAGTAGGACAGGGTACCTTCTATGGCATACCCTATGTCATTTTGATTTTCGTTGCTGTTGTCATTCTGTTTGATTTCCTGCTGCGCCGAGCCACCGCCTTTCGCAAGGTGTTTTATACCGGCAGCAATGAAAAGGCTGCGCTTTATTCGGGCATCAAGACGAACCAGGTTAAATTCTGGGTGACAGTCTTGTGCTCGACGCTCGCCGGTGTTGCAGGCGTCATCTATATGTCCCGCTTCGGGGCTGCGACGCCCACCTTTGGCGTTGGTATGGAGTTGAACATCATTGCTGCCGCAGTCATCGGTGGTGCATCGCTGAGCGGCGGCTCCGGCACGATCCTTGGTGCCATTCTCGGTATGGCGCTGCTTTCGCTGGTCACATCCTCGCTGATCCTTCTCAATGTTTCAGTGTACTGGCAGGACATGATCAAGGGTTGCATTCTTCTCGCGGCGGTTTCTATCGACCATTTCCTGCACAAGCGGAAGGCGTCCTGATATGTCCATTGCCAAACTGAAACCCAGAACAACCGCGCCACGTGAGGAAATCGTTGTCGCTCGCCAGATGCATCAGGCCCTCGTCCTGCATTTTCTTGAAGGACTGACACAGGCGCAGATTGCGGATCAGCTCGGCATATCACACGCGACAGTCAACCGGCTCATCAAGCGCGGTCGCCAGCTTGGTCTCGTTGAAATCAAGATCAAGTCGCCGGTCGAGCCGCTTGTCGATCTGGAAGAACGTTTGCTGGCGCTCGGCGGCATCAGCCGCGCCATCGTTGTGCCGACCGTGTCCGACAATCCGCAAACCGCTCTGCTGGCGGTTGGAGAAGCGGCCGCCCGCTTGCTTCTAGAAGAAATCGCCGATGGCGACACGATTTGCATCACCGGCGGCAAGGGTGTGAGTGCCGTTGTTACAGGCATTCAAGCTCCCCGCCGTTTTAATGTTGAGGTCGTTCCGGCGACGGGCTGTGTGCAGGGAAAACACTATACTGACGTCAACCACGTCTCGACGTTGATGGCCGAAAAGCTTGGCGGACACTCATATCAGATACATGCGCCTTTGTTCGCAGATGACGCTGGGCAACGCGCCATGCTGATGAACATGCGTTCTGTAGCGGACGTGTTCCAACGGGCAAGGGAGGCCAAGATAGCGGTTGTGGGCATAGGCTCTATCGTCAGTACGGATTCGACTTACTACGACCTGCACCCCTCTTCGAGTGAGGATCGCACGGCTATCGAGCATTCCGGAGCTAGTGCCGAGCTTCTGGCTCATCTGCTCGATGTTGATGGTCAGGTCTGTGAGTATAGTCTGAACCGCGCTCTGGTCTCGCTAACGCTTGATGAGTTTGCTCACATCCCGACGAAGATCGGTGTTGCCAGCGGATTGAACAAGGCTGCGTCTATCCTGAGTGTTCTTCGTGGCAATCATCTTGATACACTCGTCACAGACGAGGCGACTGGTGCCCGCATCCTCGAACTCGCATCCGAAGAAGGATTTTCCGCATGAGCTCCGAACAGTTGGTCCGTGAAATCGGACGCTCCGGCGTCAAGGCTTCCGCCGTCGGTCTCGGTACATGGGCCATAGGCGGCTGGATGTGGGGCGGAACGGACGAAGCCCAATCCATCGCGGCTATCCAGGGGTCGCTGGAAGCTGGTGTAACACTGATCGATACCGCACCGGCCTATGGTCTCGGGCGATCTGAGGAAATTGTCGGCAAGGCGATTGTCGGGCGCCGCGACCAGGCAGTTATCGCTACAAAATGCGGTCTTGTCTGGCATGCCCAAAAAGGTAACCACTTCTTCGATCAGGATGGAAGACCAGTCCATCGCTATTTGGGGCGAGATGCGATCATCCACGAGGTGGAAGAAAGTCTGCGTCGCCTTGGCACTGATTATATCGATCTTTACATCACTCACTGGCAGGACCCGACAACACCGATCGAAGAGACCGTCGCGGCGCTTGAGGAGTTGAAGCAGGCAGGAAAAATCCGTGCTGTCGGTGCCAGCAATGTTAATCGTTCGGAGCTGGAACAATATATCCAGTTGGGAGCACTCGATGCGATCCAGGAGCGATTCAGCATGATAGATCGGGAGATCGAGAAGGATTTGTTGCCGCTTACCACGGCAAACAATGTATCGACGTTGAGTTATTCCTCGCTCGCGCTTGGTCTTCTGTCCGGCGTGATTGGACCGGAACGGATATTTCCCGGCGACGATCAGCGCAAGGACAATCCGCGCTTTTCCATCGCCAACAGGCAAAAGGCAAAGGAATTTTCCAGGGCGATACAGCCGGTCGCTGATCAGCATGACGCGAGTGTTGCTCAGATCGTGATTGCATGGACGCTTGCGCAACCCGGTGTCACCTTTGCGCTTTGCGGCGCGCGAAACCCGACACAGGCGCTCGATAATGCGCAGGCGGGAGAGCTTCGGCTGTCAGTTGACGATCTTATGGCAATTGATACGGCTATTTCGGCGCAACTGGTTAACATGGACGGATAACGGACGGCCATCATGAACCGTGAAGAGATGTTGAACGGGCTCCGCCAGAGCCCGAAGGTGGATGTTTGTGTCGTTGGCGGTGGCATTAACGGGCTCAGCGTTTTTCGCGAGCTTGCGCTGCAGGGCGTGAATGTGCTGCTGGTGGAGCAGTCGGACTATTGTTCGGGTGCCAGTGCTGCGCTCTCGCGCATGGTTCATGGCGGATTGCGTTATCTGGAGAATGGCGAGTTCAGCCTCGTCAAGGAATCCCTTGCCGAGCGTGACAGACTGCTCCGCAATGCTCCCCACTATGTGGCTCCATTGCCGACGACGGTTCCGATCTTTGACATTTTTTCGGGCCTAGGTAATGGGATTGTACGCTTTCTGGGCCTTTCCCGCCGTCCAAGCCGACGTGGTGCAATCGCCATCAAAGCAGGGCTGGGCATTTACGACTTCCTGACGCGTAAACGGGCGCTGATGCCAAAGCACCGTTTTCGTGGCCGTAAGACGACGCTTGCGAAATGGCCTGCACTCAATCCAGCGATCCGCAACTCTGCTACGTATTTTGATGCCTGGGTCAGCCATCCAGAGCGGATCGGTATAGAACTTCTTCGCGATGGCCTCGCTGCTGGCCACAATGTGAAGGCGCTGAACTATGCGACAATTCGGGAAAGTGGTGGTGGTGATTTCTTGTTGCTCGACGGAATCTCCGGCGAAACGCTGCCAATCAAACCACGGTTGATCATCAATGCGACCGGCGGCTGGATCGACATGGTGAATGGCTCGCTCTTTCCGAAAGAGGCGCAGCCCGCACCTCTGATCGGGGGCACCAAGGGATCGCATCTCATCGTCGACAATCCCGCCCTCAGCGACAGCCTCCATGGGCATATGGTCTATTACGAGAACGAGGACGGGCGGATCTGCATATTGTTTCCTTATCTCGGCAAAGTTCTCGTTGGATCGACGGACATCCGCGTTAATGACCCCGGCAAAGTGCATTGCGAGGCGGATGAGCGGGACTACATTTTGCAATCGCTCGCTTTCGTGTTGCCCGAGGTCAAGATACATCCCGAAGAGATTGTCTTTCAGTTCGCAGGCGTGCGTCCGTTACCAGCCAGCGATGACAGTTTTACGGGACGTATTCCGCGCGACCATTTCTGTACTGTGGTTGAAGGATGTGATGGCCGCCCTCCCGTGCTCTGCATGATTGGTGGCAAGTGGACGACTTTCCGGTCGTTCGGCGAAATGGCTGCCGACATGGTGCTGAAGCGGTTGGGGCAGCCGCGCCGGATCGACACGACGGAACGTGCAATCGGCGGTGGACGCGCATTCCCGAAAGATCGCGCAAGCTGGATCGAAAAACTGGCCACCAACACGGAATTATCCTCGGCTCGCATTGCATCGCTTTTCAAACGTTACGGCACCGATGCAGCGGAAATCGCCCGTTTCATAACGGGTGGGGCTGATCACACCTTGCCTCATACCGACTACAGCACGCGAGAGTTTTTGTATCTCATCCGTGCAGAGGCGGTTGAGCATCTGGATGACCTGCTTCTGCGGCGCACAACACTGGCGATTTCTGGTGAACTTTCCCTCGCCATGACCAAGGCTGTGCTTGATCTGCTCGCGGCGGAGAAAAGCTGGCCGCCGCAGCGTACCGATGCAGAGCTGACGCGATTTTTAACCCTCATGCGCGAGCGCCACGGTGTTGCCGATGAAACGCTTTCCGCAAGGAACGAACAAAGGAGTGAATTATGCGAGAAAACCGCAAAGTCCGGATGAACCGGCTGTTCGGCAATGGCCGTTGTCTGGACGTGGCTATCGATCATGGCGTGTGCAACGAGCCGTCTTTTCTCGACGGACTGGAGAACATGCCAGCCGTCGTCCAGGCATTGGTCGATGCAAAGCCTGATGCGATTCAGATGAACTATGGCCAGGCAGATCTTTTGCAGGATATTCCCGGCAAGGATAAGCCAGCTCTGGTCATGCGTCTTGATATGGGTAATCCTTATAATCGTATACGCCATCGCGACATGTGGGCAGTGCTGCAGAACGAAGCCGAACCGCTGGTCGGTGCACTGCAAATGGATGCGGCCTGTGTCGTGGTGAACCTTTTCATGCTGCCGGACGAGCCGGACCTTTTTCGCCAGTGCGTGCAGAATATTTCACGTGTCAGAGCTGATTGCGAAAAATACGGTATGCCGCTGATGATCGAACCACTCGTCATGCAGCCGGTCACGGAACGCGGGGGCTACATGGTTGATGGTGATGCCGACAAGATCGTGACACTTACGAAGCTTGCTCGCGAAATGGGCGCTGATATCATCAAGGCGGATCCGACGACGAATGCGGAGGACTTCCATCGCGTTGTTGAAGCGGCGCGTTGTCCGGTACTGGTGCGAGGCGGTGGCAAGGAAGACCTTACAGCAGTGTTTGCAAAATCGGCCTCCCTGATGCGGCAGGGCGCAATGGGCATGGTCTATGGGCGCAACATATATCAGCATGCCAATCCTAGCGCCGTCGTACGTGGATTGATGGCAATCATCCATCAGGATGCGGGTAGCGAGGAGGCTTACTCGCTTTATCAGCGGGGCTGAGTTGCTGAACCAGTTGAACCTTGGGAGGGGTTCTGGATGCCAAAATATCTGTTGGGGCTTGATGCGGGCAACACCGTCATCAAAGCGGTGGTCTTTGATCTTACGGGACGCGAACTCGCACATGCGGGGGAGGAAGGACATAGCTGCATGCCGCATCCTGGCCATGTCGAGCGTGACCTTGGTGAACTCTGGTCCAATGCCAAGAGGGTCATACGGGCTTGCCTCGATAAAGCAGATATAGCAGCGAGCGACATCGCCGCTATCGGTTGTGCCGGACATGGTAACGGGCTTTATGCGCTTGACCTGGAGGGGGAGCCTCTCATCGGCATACAGTCGCTCGACACACGTGCGACCGGTCTCGTTGAAGAGTGGGCAGCGGAAGGCGTGGGCGCAAAGACTTATCCGATAGCTCGTCAGAGTCCTTGGCCCTCCCAAACCCCGACCCTCCTCGCTTGGCTGAAGCGTCATCAACCTGATCTGTTTGACCAGATCGGCACGGTATTCTTCTCCAAGGACTTTGTCGTCAATCGCTTGACCGGCAAACGTTTTAGCGAAGTTTCCGATATGTCGGGAGCAGGCTTGCTTGATCTGGCAACGCGCCGTTATGACAGTGCTCTGATGGAAGCTTACGGCCTGAGCGATTGTATGGATATCTTGCCGCCACTCATCGAAAGTGACAACATTGCAGGCAACGTAACGGAAGCCGTGGCGCGTGAGACCGGGCTTGCTGCGGGTACGCCTGTGATTGGGGGACTCTTCGACGTCGTCGCATCGGCGCTCGGTTCGGGGGTTTCACGTACAGGAAGCGCGTCGATCATCGCTGGCACGTGGAGCATCAATCAGATCATTGTCGACGGTCCCGATCTTGAGGGGCCGGTTTTCATGACGTCGACTTTTGATCGCAACCGTTACATGGCGATGGAAAACAGCGCAACCTCGGCGGCAAATCTGGAATGGCTGGTGCGGGAGTTCTTCGAAGGTGAGCATCACGCCGATGTCTCGCCATTTGATGTCTGTTGCGGCTTGGCAGCGGCGATTGAGCCCGCAAATGATGATCCGCTTTACCACCCTTATCTCTACGGAGCGCAGCAGGACGGCCATGCGCGTGCGGGATTTTACGGTATTGCGGGCTGGCACACCAAGGGGCATTTGATCCGAGCGTTACTCGAAGGTGTTGCCTTTGGTCATCGTCAACACGTGGAGACGATCCGCAAAGCAGGCGCGACTTTCGAGGAGGCCGTGCTTTCCGGTGGTGGTTCCCGGAGTCGTCTGTGGCCCCAGATTTTTGCCGACGTGCTCGGCGTGCCTGTGTCAGTTGCTGTTTCGCGGGAAACGGGCGCGCTCGGTGCGGCCATCGCTGCGGGAACCGGTGTCGGTTTGTTCTCTGATTTTACAGATGGCGTCAATGCCATGGTACGTGCTGATCGGCACTATAAGCCGAATGCCGCTTTGGTTGAGCACTACAATCGTCGCTACACGCTTTACAAGGATATCACTGAGGCAATGACGCCGCTTTGGCGTCTGATACAGACCAATTCGATAAAAGGGCGTAAAGTTAGCGAAGATGCCCCCGTCTGTGATGAGCTCCTGGATTGAATTTGACGTTTGATGCCCGTCCGACATAGATCTCGTTTCAAACGTCAAATTCAAAAACCCACCAGGATCATAAATTTACGCGTGGTCTTCTCGATTCCGACATTTGCTCGGCATCCACATCCCAGGGATGCAAATGTCGGAATCAGATCACCAGGCGCAGATGTCGTGCGTTGCTTCAGCCGGTGCCGGGGTTGCCGAAATTGGCGTAGATATCCGCTCTGGTTTGAGGCACGGCGGAAATGCCGCGTTTGCGTTTTGAAGCCAATGTCTGGTTAATCTGAACGGTGCCTCTTTCAAATGCCAGAGAACACCCAGCAAGATAGAGGAGCCAGAGCCGCGCTTTTGGATAGCCAATTTCGGCAACGGCCTTGTCGAAATTGGAATGGAGCCGCTCGCACCATAAACGGCAGGTGCGGCCATAATGTTCGCGCAGATTTTCCACGTCGTGAACCTCGAAGCCGTACCCTTCGAGATTTTCTACCGTCATGCCCAAGTGATCGAGTTCGCCACCGGGGAAAATGTACTTCACAAGTGCCTTATGCTCGGCACTTTTGCGCTTGAAGGATTTCTTGTTCTTCTTCATGCGGCGGGTGATTGCGTGGTGCATGTAAAGTCCGCCCGGACGCAGAAGCCGGTTCACTGTGCTGAAATAACTATCGTAATTGGTGATGCCGACATGCTCGAACATTCCAACAGACGATATTTTGTCGAACTGCCCGTCCAGCTCGGTATAGGATTTGACGTGAATGGTGATCTTATCGTCAAGTCCTACTAGCCTGATCCTCTCGCGGGCCAGCGCTGTTTGCGCTTCAGAGAGCGAAACGCCGGTGCCGATGACGCCAAAATTCTGCGCTGCATAAATAAGAAGAGCGCCCCAGCCGCAGCCAATATCCAGAAGCCGATCACCGGGTTTCAAACGCAATTTACGGCAGATCAGCTCAAGCTTGTCCTTCTGTGCCTGATCGATGTCGTTGGCCCAGTCCGTGAAATAACCGCAAGTGTAAACCATCCGCTCATCGAGAAATAAACGGTAAAACTCGTTGGATACATCGTAATGATGGGTAATCGCTTCCTTGCTCGACCCACTGACAAAAGGCTCCTTACCGTCCAAAGCCGCACGTGCGTCGGACTTTCCGGCAAATAGGAGTGCTGGGAGGTCCTTTAGCAATTGCCACTTGGGCAGCTCTTTTAGTCTGTTCTTCACGCTGCCGTCGGTTCGGGCATTGGCGAGATCAAAAATAGTGCCATTGCTGATATCGACACGACCCGAAGTCCAGATATCGATCAGGGAATCGTAATTGGGCTTGAGAATCAGTTGTCGAACAATCGTCGGATCGTTGATCATCAGTGACGGACCGTCGAATGTGCCTATCCGCGTACCGTCCCACAGTTCTATGTTGAATTGTGGGCGCAGCGTTTCCACGACTGTTCGTATGATACGGATGGACTTAGATTCAACCGTCATGCCATGCCTCTTCACTAGGGGATCGGAAGATCACCTTTACGGATTGAAACCTAGCCTAAGGTGTCTAACGATTGCAGTCATAAAATTGTGACGATTACTGCGATTTTCTTCTCTGAAGGCGTGCACGATCGACGTCGCCTCTTCGATAAAGCTCAAATCGATCAACACAGCTAAATGAAACTAGTCCTCGCGATCATTCCATCCGGGATGAATTCCGGGGCGCATATTGCCCCAGGTCGGATCGATATCATGATATTCGTGATAAAATCTGACAAATATAGCGATCAGAAGGAAGGCAGTGCAAAGCGCGAGAACGACTTTAAAGACTAAATCCGGCTTCAAATTCGACCTCACTATTTATTAAGCCACTACCCACCGGTCGTGATGCGTTGAAGCTTCAAAAGCTTATATTCATTCGGGTAGACAGTATCGTTGACTGTAGTGTGATTGAAAAGTGTCTGACGCAATTCATTCTGAATCGCTAAAAATCATGGTCTGTTTTATGATTCGGTGAAATAAGGCTTCTGCTTGCTGAAGCCTCCGAGGAGGCGGACTACATGGAGTTTTCCCGTGATATTGCAGACGCTGCCAAAGGCTTGTGGCTCGAAATCGCCCAAACGAGCGGTGAAACGGCTACTTTAGAGGCCATTGCACTCGCCATTCTCAAGGAGAGGCAGCGATGCGCAACAATTGCGCTTTGTGTATTTGATGATGACGAATGGTCCGATGACTTTCGTATAGCTGGCGGACTGGTGGCGGAAGCGATTCTTGAAGATGGAAAAAGTTAAGAAGCCACTGGAAAGCGCGGGTGATGTGATAGGAATTGCAGTCACCAACCGGCCCAGGGCTGGAACTGTTTTAACAATGAGACGGAGCAGCATGAAGATGGATCGTATAGGGGCGGGGGCTATTGGCCTGCTGTCGTTGACATTGGCAGGATGCACGACATCGCCGCAAAACTATGCAGCCACTCTCTCCTCGCAGGACCTTAAATGGCAGTCACCGCAGTGCGAACAAATTCGCGCGGAGGCTGTGAATTATGAAGCGGGAGAAAAGAAGGTTTCCGATCTGGCTCCAGGACTTCTTATCGGTCCCTACGGACTGGGTATTGCAATGGCGATAAAAGAGA
This sequence comes from Brucella sp. LJL56, assembly GCF_054871705.1. NCBI lineage: Bacteria > Pseudomonadati > Pseudomonadota > Alphaproteobacteria > Hyphomicrobiales > Brucellaceae > Brucella > Brucella sp. LJL56. The sequence continues at coordinate 58,832 of NZ_JBTXLQ010000003.1, read as the reverse complement.
ATGATGAGAAGCGGCGAAAACTATTCGTTCGTGAAATGCATATGCGCTGCTCAAGCCAACCTTTGCCGAAGGAGCTCGAGAATACGCAAAGTGACACGAACCAGTCAAAACCGGCTGACACATTCCGATAGTTTGCATATCTCTTCGCATTGCTCCGATCTGTGAACGCACCCTTAATAGTGAGCTAAAATGTCCAAGTTCGTACCTGTAATTGCGTTGCACGGCGGCGCTGGAACCATTCTCAAGGCTAATATGTCGCCGGAGAAGGAAGCGGCCTTTCATGCCGGTTTACGCGAATGTTTACAGGCTGGGCTCGACGTGTTGCGGGACGGGAGCACCGCCCTTGATGCCGTCACGGCATCTGTGATGGCACTGGAAGAAAATCCACTGTTCAACGCAGGCCGTGGTTCTGTTTTTACAACGGATGAAACGCATGAGATGGATGCCGCCATCATGGACGGCGCCACTCGTGCATGCGGTGCTATTTCCGGAGTTTGCGGGCCACGCAATCCAGTCCTGGCGGCGCGTGCGGTCATGGAACAGACTGAGCACGTATTTTTTGCAGGCGAAGGGGCAAAGCGTTTTTGCGAAGCTGCTGGTTTGGAAATGATGCCTCCAGAATGGTTCTCGACGGATCAACGTCGCAAGGCATTGCATGACGAAATGCTACGTCGCCGCAGCGGTGCGGCTGACGATGACGATCCCGCCCGCAAGCACGGAACCGTCGGAGCCGCCGCTCTGGACTGCTTCGGACACCTGGCCGCAGCCACATCCACAGGTGGGATGACCGCCAAGACCCCGGGACGTGTTGGAGACAGTCCGGTCATAGGCGCTGGAACCTGGGCAGACGACCAAACCGTTGCGCTTTCTGCCACCGGTCACGGAGAATATTTCATTCGCTGGGCCGTGGGTCACGAAATCGATGCGCGGATGCGCTGGGCTGGACAATCGCTCGGTGAAGCGGCTGATGCAGTTGTCCGCGAACTTGGTGAAATTGGTGGCTCCGGTGGCCTTGTTGCCGTAGATCGCAAGGGTAATGTCTGTTTGCCATTCAACAGTCCCGGCATGTATCGTGCCTGGTGCGATTTGAACGGTGAGATTCATACTGGAATCTACCGTTAGGATCAAAGCGCTCGCCGATGATCGCACAGCTTGCCAGAAAACGTCTGCTCTATTTCATTCAGACGGTTGTTGGCGCGTGTTGGGTGATCGGGGCTCGGACGCCTACTGTTCTTCGCCATGACGCTCGATAACACTGATCTTCACGGTGCTGTGAGATCAGTTTTATCCGAATGAAGCAAAGCTGTGAGCCGAAAATTTCTTCGTGTATATGATTTTGCCTTTCTATTCCAAATTGGAATGGCAAGTCTAAAATTGCATTAGCCAGCGTATAAATTTGCTGCCTATAAATTCAAATAACAAAACTGCTGGTCAAGGGAAGCTGTTCTCCGGTTTTTCTTCACGCTCTTGAAAAAGCATGAAGATCAGCTTGGAGCAACGGCGGCTGACGCGCCTTTCAAACGAGCGCAAAAAATGGGGAAATGAATGACGGATGCGAAGCGCGTTCCGAAGGAAATGTCTTGTCCTTCTGAAAAAAAAGCGCAGCAAATCAATGATTTGGAGCTGAAAAGTGACGCCGTTGGGGCGGTAGGCACCGCGCAGCCGAGGCATGAGTTCCGTTTGCAAGTCAGCGACATACATGAGCTTTCCGTTCTGGAATATGGCAATCCGAAAGGTATCCCCGCTGTCTTTCTGCACGGCGGTCCCGGTGCGGGCGTCTCGGCCGCGCAGATCGCCAGTTTCGATCTCGACACCTATCGTGTCATTACCTTCGATCAGCGTGGCGCGGGACGTTCCACCCCTGTCGCTGAAATTGCTGAAAACACCACACAGCATCTGATCGCGGATATTGAAGCCGTGCGCGAGAGATTGGGCATCGAACGCTGGCTTGTGGCAGGTGGTTCCTGGGGATCGTGTCTGTCGCTTGCCTATGGCGTCGCGCATCCGCGGCGCTGCCTCGGCTTTCGGTTGCACGGCATATTTCTGGGCGGGCAGGATGACGCCGACTGGTGGTTCCATGGTTGCCGCGCCGTTTTCCCTGATCACTGGCAGGAATTTGCTGCATTCGTGCCGGAAGAGGAGCGTGGTGATCTGCTAGCCGCTTATTACAAGCGGCTCACGTCAGGTGATTTGGTGCAGGAACAGGCTGCGGCCCAGAGCCTGCGCGCATTCTCGGCGCGTACCCAAACCTTGGAACCGGACGCAAGGCACGTTGCCAAGCTTTTGAAGCCGGAAGCAGCCTTGGCGGTATCGCGCATTTTCACCCATTATTGCATCAACCGCGCTTTCCTTCCGGACAATTATCTCATCGAGAATATCGATCGTATTCGTCATCTCCCTGCTGAAATCGTGCAGGCGAGATACGACATGGTGACGCCGATGATGACGGCGTGGAAACTCAAGGAAGCCTGGCCGGAGGCCGGATTCACCATCGTCACACTTGCCAATCATCAGTCGACGGTCGGCCCAATGGTCGATGCGTTGGAAGCCGCCTCCGCCCGGCTGGCGCGGCAGTTGTTGTGAGCGCACTCATCCATATCTGGAATTAAGGAAAGTTCGATGTTCGATACAAAGGCCGCCGATACCTCGCTTTCGATGACGCACTACATCGATATCTGCAAGGCGGTGAAGCCCGCTGTCTCGCCGGACGGCGAACTTCTGGTCTATCTCAGCGATGAAAGTGGTACGGCACAGGTCTGGGCGCGCCCTCTTACAGGCGGTACGCCGCGCCAGCTTACCAATCTGCCGGAACCGGTCGGCAATCTTGCCTTCAATCCCAAGAGCCGCGACCTGCTCATTACGACCGACTGGGGCGGCGACGAACGCCATCAGCTCTGGCTGATCCAAAATGCCGAAGGCGAGCCGCACCTTCTTACCACCGATACTACGGTGGTTCATGCCTGGGGTTGCTGGTCGCCGGATGGCACACAGATCGCCTATGGCGCTAATTATCGTGACCGTTTCCACATGGATATTCATGTGATGACCATTGCAACCGGCGAGACGAAATGCGTTTACGAGGGGATCGGATGGCGCACGCCGGCCGCCTTTGCGCCCGACGGCAAGTCGTTGCTGGTCAATGATTGTCAGCGCGCAATGACGGATCAGGATTTCTGTCGCCTCGATCTTGAAACTGGCATCTATGAAAATGCCCTGCCGCATGAAGGACGGGCACGCTATCAAGCGCCGAAATTCTTCAAGGATGGCTCCGGCATTCTGCTGATTGCTGATCAGGAACGCGAATATCTCTCTGTCATGGTCAAGCCGCACGACGCGGCATCGCTGACTAAACTTGCGACCTTCGGCGGGCAGGATGTCGAAGCGCTCGCTATCTCACCGGATCAGCGCAGGATAGCACTCGTCCTGAACCGTCAGGGCTGGAACGACGTGGTTCTGATTGGCCGGGACGGGGCGGTACTCAAACGGCTTGAAATGCCGGTTGACGCAGTGGTCACTTCCGTTGCGTGGACACCGGATGGCACGTCACTGATCATGCCTGTGGAAGGTGCTGCGACGTCAAGCGACATCTGGCGCTGCGATGTTGAAAGCGGTGCTTTCACGCGCCTGACAGACGCACCAAAGGCCAAGGTTAAATTACCAGCTTTCCTCGAACCGATAGTGACAAGCGTTGCAAGCTTTGACGGTTTGGAGATTCCTTATTTCGTCTACAAGCCGGAGCGTGCTGCAGGTCTCGATGGTTATCCGGTGATGATAATCGTACATGGCGGTCCTGAAGCCCAGTGGAAGCCGGATTTTCGTGCGGACATTCAGTACATGCTGGCGCAAGGCATCATGGTCATCGCGCCCAATATTCGCGGCAGTACGGGATATGGCCGCGCCTACCAACACCTGGATGATCGCGAATTACGCATGAACAGCGTTGCTGATCTCAAGGCGGTACGCATGGCGGTCGCGGCACGCAGCGATGTCGATGCAAACCGTATCGGTGTGTTCGGTCGTTCCTATGGTGGTTTCATGGTCTTGTCGGCCATGACCGAATATCCCGATCTGTGGAAGCTTGGCGTCGAATATTACGGTATCGCCAATTTTCTCACCTTGTTGCAGACCACCGGACCGTGGCGCAAGGAACTGCGCGCCATCGAATATGGTCATGCGGAAACCATGCGGGATGAACTGGAGCGGTTCTCACCCATCAACCGCATCGGCAATATAGCAGCGCCGCTGATGATCGCCCACGGTCTGGAAGACCCGCGCGTCACCCCGTGCGAGAGCGAGATGGTCTATTCCTGCTTACGCGGCCTCGGCAAGCCCATCGAGTATCTGCGCGTGCCGCATGAAGGCCATGGCTTTGCGCGTATCGAAAATCGCCGCCGCGTGTTTGGCGCGCTTGCCCGTTTCATCGACGAGAATCTTTAAAGCATTGTTGGGAGAGTACGCCGTGAAGAATGGTGAAGAGATCTGGGATCTAGTGGATGCGAAGAAGGCTGATTTTGAAACCTTGAGCGATCGTGTCTGGGGGATGCCCGAGATCGCCTATACCGAATACAAGTCCTGTGCCGAGCACACCGAAATGTTGAAGGCACAGGGTTTTCGTATCACCGAGAATGTGGCTGGCATTCCCACTGCCGTGATGGGCGAGGCGGGTAAGGGCGGACCAGTCATCGCCATTCTTGGTGAATATGATGCGCTGCCGGGTCTTAGTCAGGAAGCGGGCATAGCAGAGCCGCGCCCGATCCCCGGTACGGGACATGGTCATGGTTGCGGCCACAATCTTCTGGGCTCCGCTGCCATTCTGGCTGCGACGGCGGTCAAGGATTGGCTGGAACAGGCCGGCAAGAAGGGTCGCGTGCGCTACTATGGCTGTCCGGCAGAAGAAGGCGGCGCGGCCAAGTCTTTCATGGCGCGAGCGGGCGCTTTCAACAATGTCGATATTGCCATCTGCTGGCACCCGGCTTCGTTTACGCAGGTCGATGACGCCCAATCGCTTGCCAATACGCGGATGGATTTCGAATTCACCGGAAGGGCCTCCCACGCCGCTGCGGCACCGCATCTGGGGCGTTCGGCTCTGGATGCGGTGGAGCTGATGAGCGTCGGCTGTAACTATCTGCGCGAGCATATCCCGTCCGATTGCCGTCTTCACTATGCTTATCTCAATGCGGGTGGCATCGCGCCGAACGTCGTGCAGGCCAAGGCCAAAGTGCGCTACGCCATCCGCGCCACTGATCTGCCGGGCATGTTCGCCCTCAATGATCGGGTGAAGAAGGTTGCAGCGGGCGCAGCAATGATGACGGAAACAACCGTCAATATCTCCATCATGAGCGCGGTCTCGAACCTGCTGGGCAATACGCCACTGGAAATCGCGATGCATTCGAACATGGAGCGTTTGGGCGGCGTGCCGTTCGATGATGCGGACCGTGCCTTTGCAGCGGAGATACAGGCGACTCTTTCGAAAGAAGATATCGAAACCGACTATCTGCGTGTCGGCCGGCCTTTGGCGGAAAACGAACCGCTTTGCGACTACGTGCTGCCGCGCGAACAGAAGGGCGTCCCGATGATCGGCTCCACCGATCTGGGCGATGTGAGCTGGGTCGTGCCGACTGTTCAGGCACGCGTGGCAACGCACGCTATCGGTTCGCCGGGCCATTCCTGGCAGATCACCGCGCAAGGCAAGATGCCGGCTGCTCATAAGGGCATGGTCTATGCTGCCAAGGTAATGGCGGGCACGGCGCTCGATGTTCTTCAAAATGAGAAGATTCTGAACGACGCCAAAGCCGATCACAAGGCTCGCACGGCAAAGACGCCCTATACGTGCCCGATTCCGCCGGAAGTCAACCCGCCGCTGCAACCGCGTCCGACCGATTGACTGGCTAAGAATATGCATTTCGTGCCCTGCGTCCGCGCGCGGCACCTCTCGAAAATGCCCAACCATAAAAGGGGATAACAATGCAAAAACAGAAGACATCCATCCTGCGCCGCACCACGGCGCTCGCGCTTGCCGCCGGTATGGGCGCCGTGACGTTCACAGCCGAAGCCGCCTCGCCGCCGAACGCACTCGTCATGGCCTGGAATATCGACGCTATCAGCACTTTTGATCCGGCGCAGATCGGCGAAGCCGCGACCAATGAAATTATCCAGAATATCTGCGATCCCATGGTCGATTTCGATCCGGCTGACGAGACCAAGATCGTGCCGCAGCTTGCCAAAAGCTGGGAGGTTTCGCAAGACGGGTTGCAGATCACATTCCACATGCGCGATGATCTGACGTTCGACAATGGCGACAAGGCGACGGCGGGTGATATGGCGTGGTCGCTCCAGCGCGCGGTCAAGCTCGGTTTCGGCAATGCAGCGACGCTGACAGAATACGGTTTCACCAAGGACAATGTAGATCAGACCATTTCGGCGCCGGACGACAACACAGTCGTTTTCAAGCTGGACAAGCCTTATCCGGTCAATCTCATCCTGGCGGCGATCGCCGCCAACCGTGTTGCCAGCCTTCTGAACCAGAAGGTGTTGATGCAGAACCAGGTCGATAACGATATGGGCAACAAATATCTGGCCACCCGGTCGGAATGCGTTGGCCCCTACAAGCTGATGCGGTGGAACCCGGCCGAAGTGGTTATCCTCCAGGCGACCGAAAATTATTGGGGTGAGGCGCCGAAGCTCAAGCAGGTCTTGATCCGCCATGTTTCGGAAGCGGGAACCCAGCGACTGTTGCTCGAAAAGGGCGATATCGACATCGCCCGTGACCTGACGCCGGAAGATCTGCGCGATCTGGAAACTCAGGACAAGGTGACCGCCTCACGCTCGCTGAAGCCTTCGCTGTTCTACTGGAACTTCAATAATGCCGATCCGATCTTCGCCAATGAGAAGGTACGCCTCGCGATGCGTTATCTCATCGACTATGAGGGCCTCGGCAAGACGGTCATCAACAATGTCGGCGTGCCGCGTGCAAGTTTCGTGCAGCTCGGTGCTTTCGGCGCGCTGGACGAGAAGGAAGGGCAGCCCTTCAAACTTGATGTCGAAAAGGCTCGCGAACTGCTGAAGGAAGCCGGTTACGAGAAGGGCTTCGAGACGACGATGTTCATCAGTACCGCGCCTTATGCCGCTCCGATTGCCCAGAGTATTCAGGACGCGGCCGCCAAGATAGGTGTGAAGATCAAGATCGAACGCATGGCCAATGCGCAATTGTTCAGCCGTATCCGTGGCCGTGAGTTCCAGACTTCGCTGATGGGCTGGCAGACGACTGTTCCGGACGCGCATGGCAATGCTTCGCGTCAGATATTCAATCCCGACAACCGGGCTGAAGCCAAGCAGACCATGTATCCGAGCTGGCGCGCGAGCTATTTCAACGATGCCGTGAACAAGGAAGTTGACGCTGCCCTGTTCGAGAAGGATGAGGCCACGCGCAAGCAGATGTATATCGATCTGCAGAAAGAGATGATGGAGAAGGGGCCGCATGCCTTCATTTTCCAGATTTACAATGTCGCCGGTGTCAACAAGGCCATGAAGAACTGGAGCTGGAACGGCTTCCGCGTCTACTACGATCTGGCCGCAAAATAACGGAAATTACGCACCCGGCGGCTTCTCTCAAAGTGGTTGGGTGCACATCGTTTCAATGGATGACCGCATGGTCGCCTGTGGTTCGCTTCGCGACCCGGACCGGGCATCCCGTTTTTCTCTTTCGGGAATTTGCAGATGACGACGCACGAAATCATTGAAGATGTGGAGGCGGTGGACCACGATCGGGAGGCCGGACCCGTACTTCAGTTTCTCGCCGCCACCGCGCGTCTGGTCGTTTCAGTGGCAATTACGCTTCTGGGGCTGATCACGCTGACCTTTTTCATCAGCCGCCTTTTGCCACTTGATCCGGTCATCGCGATGCTGGGCGATAATGTGTCCCAGGAAGCCTATGACACGATGTATAGAAAGCTGGGGCTCGACCAGCCATTGATCGTGCAATATGGCCTTTATCTCAAGAACGCGCTGATGTTCGATTTCGGCAACGCGCTGACTTCCGGTCGTCCGGTACTGGAAGATATTGCGCGCGTCTTCCCAGCCACCATCGAACTGGCGACCATGGCCATCGTCATCGGCACCGCGTTGGGCATTCCGCTCGGTGTTTTCTCTGCCATGTATCGCAATTCGCCGCTGGACCATGCCGTGCGTATGGTCAGTCTGCTCGGCTATTCAACACCAAACTTCTGGCTCGGCCTGATGGCGCTGCTGATTTTCTATGCCACGCTGGGCTGGATTGGCGGGCCGGGTCGGATAGACTTCATTTACGAATATTCCGTCGAGCCGACGACCGGCTTCCTGCTTCTCGACAGCGCGATGCAGGGCCAGTGGGATGCTTTTGGGAACGCCGTAAGCCATATCATCATGCCCGCGCTGATCCTCGCATTCGGCTCGATGGCCTATATCAGCCGCATGACGCGCGGTTTCATGATCGAGCAACTTAATCAGGAATATATTATCACAGCACGCGTCAAGGGGTTGTCCTGGGCGCGTACCGTCTGGGGCCATGCCTTCCGCAATGTTGCGGTTCAGGTCGTGACGGTTGTGGCGCTGTCCTATGCTTTCCTGCTGGAAGGTGCGGTGCTGACCGAGACAGTGTTCGCATGGCCGGGCTTCGGGCGTTACCTTACCAATGCACTTCTGGCTGGTGACATGAACGCAGTGGTCGGCTGTACGCTTATCGTCGGCATTCTGTTCGTCGGTATCAACCTGATCAGCGATCTTCTGTATCGCGTCTTCGATCCCCGCACACGATAGGAAACTGCCGATGAACACGCACACCAGCACGTCGCCGGCGCGAACTTCCAGTTCTCTGCGGGCCTGGCTGACCGCTCCCGTACCCACTTCTGCTTTTCAGGCTAATATACAGCAATTGCGCCGGTCCTGGTTCAAGCTGATGGCCAACACATCCGCTGTCTTTGGTCTTGCGGTCATCGTCCTTCTGGTCCTGGTGGCGATTTTCGCGCCCCTGATCGCAACACACGACATCGGTGCCAACAATCTTGCCAATCGGCTTCAACCACCGTCATGGGGCCATTTCTTCGGTACAGACGAACTGGGTCGCGATATTTTCAGTCGCCTTGTCTATGGTTCGCGCATCACACTCTACATCGTAACGCTGACCGCCGTCATCGCTGCACCTATCGGCCTCATCGTGGGTACCACCGCAGGCTATATGGGCGGCTGGGTCGATACGGCGCTGATGCGCATCGTCGACATCTTTCTCGCCTTTCCCAGTCTTGTGCTTGCGCTGTCCTTTGCCGCAGCACTCGGGCCGGGTATCGAAAATGCCGTCATAGCCATTTCGCTCGCTGCATGGCCACCCATTGCGCGTCTTGCCCGCGCGGAAACATTGACCATTCGCTCGTCGGATTATGTGGCTGCCATTCGCCTGCAGGGCGCTTCAACCATGCGGGTGATTGCGAGGCATGTCGTTCCTATGTGCATTCCCTCGGTCGTGATCCGCATCACACTCAACATGTCGTCGATCATCCTAACCGCTGCGGGCCTCGGCTTTCTCGGCCTTGGTGCGCAGCCGCCAAGCCCGGAATGGGGCGCGATGTTGTCCAGTGGCCGTGAATTTATGATGACCTCTTGGTGGCTTGCCGCAGTGCCGGGCACCGCAATCCTGCTTGCGAGCCTTGCATTCAACCTGTTCGGTGACGGCTTGCGCGATGTCCTCGACCCTAGAAACGGATAAAATCAATGACAAAACCATTGCTTGAAGTCGATGATCTGTGGGTGTCTTTTCCCGGTGCTGATCGCAACATCGATGTCGTTCGCGGCATCAGCTTTTCCATCGGGCGCGAAAAAGTCGGCATCGTGGGTGAATCCGGCTCCGGCAAATCGATGACCGGGCGCTCGATTCTCAAACTCACACCAAAGACGGCGCAGATCCGTGCCAAGGCCCTGCGTTTCGGCGAGGTTGATCTGTTGTCAGCCAGCGAACGCCAGATGCGCAGCGTGCGCGGCAACCGTATCTCAATGATCCTTCAGGACCCGAAATATTCGCTCAACCCGTTGATCCGTATCGGCGATCAGATCATGGAAGCCTATCACCTGCACCATCGTGTGAAATCGGCCGAAGCACGACAGAAAACAATTTCCATGCTGGAGGCAGTGCATATTCGCGATCCCGAGCGTGTCATGCGTCTGTTTCCACACGAGATTTCTGGCGGCATGGGCCAGCGTGTGATGATCGCCATGATGCTGATCCCCGAACCGGACATGATCATCGCCGACGAACCAACCTCCGCGCTCGATGTGACCGTGCGGCGCCAGGTTCTAACTATACTCGACGAACTGGTCAGCCGTTCAGGCACGGGGCTGATGTTCATCAGTCATGATCTCAACCTGGTTGCCGATTTCTGCGATCGGGTACTGGTCATGTATGCGGGGCGTATCATGGAAGATCTGCCGGCGAAGGAGCTGCACAAGGCGCGCCACCCTTATACGCAGGCACTGCTGGCCAGCCTGCCGCGGCTCGACCATCCGGTCGATATGCTGAAGGTGCCGGAACGCGACAAAAGCTGGCTGACCGAGCAGACGCTGGTGGGAGGAAACTCATGATACATGCAGCCAGTTCTTCATTTGTGGATGTCTCGGACCTTTCCATCAGCTTCGGCAAGGGGCGCAAGCGGGCCGCCGTCGTCAGGAAGGTGAAATTTCATATCGAACGCGGCGAAGCCTATGGTCTGATCGGTGAATCCGGTTGCGGCAAATCCACGATCCTGCGCGCTCTTGCCGGTCTCATCCCGCATTATCAAGGCAACTTCAGCTTTGACGGACGGAAGATGAGCGGCGAGCGCGACAAAGCATTTTTCCGTCGCGTGCAGATGGTGTTTCAAGACCCATATGCCTCGCTGCACCCACGCAAGCAGGTGCATAAGGTGTTGGCGGAATCGCTTGCCATTCACGGCATGGACCGCAAGGACGAGCGGGTTCGCGACATATTGCAAGCGGTGGGTCTCGGTCCGAGCTTTCTCTATCGCTATCCGCATGAATTGTCCGGTGGCCAGCGCCAGCGTGTCGCCATAGCACGTGCACTTATCATCGAACCGGACGTGCTGCTTCTCGATGAGCCGACATCCGCACTGGATGTTTCCGTGCAGGCGGAAATTCTCAATCTGCTCAAGGTGCTGCGCCGTGAGCGAAATCTGACATACCTCATGGTTTCGCACGATCTCGCCGTTGTGGCGCATATCTGCGAGCGTGTTGGGGTCATGCACAAAGGCATCATTCTGGAAGAATTGACGGCGGAAGATCTGCGCCGTTCGCGCGCCAAAGCCGAATACACGCAGGAGTTCCTGCATGCCAGTGTGGAAGCTGTTGCACATAATCAGTCTGAGGAAATACGAGTATGAACTATCATTCGGTGGCCAATCCGGGACAGGAATGGGAACGTCTGAAAAGCCCTGCTGCGGCGGGGTGGTCTGAAGTTGGGCTTGGTGCCGTCGACGCTTGTGCCGAAAGCCAGGAAACCGATGCGCTGATGATCGTTCAGGGCAACAAGATCGTCCACACATATGGCGACATCACGCACAAATATCTCTGCCACTCCATCCGCAAGAGTATTCTTGCCGCGCTGATGGGACAGGATGTAGCCGATGGCACCATTGATCTCAGCCTGACGTTGGAGCAGCTAGGCATTGATGACAATGAAGGCTTGAGCGAAGTAGAAAAACAGGCGACGGTCTATGATCTCCTGACCGCCCGTTCCGGCATCTACCATCCAGCGGGCTACGAGACGCCATGGATGCGGATGATCAAGGAAAAACGCCATTCCCACGCTCCCGGTACCTTCTGGTGCTACAACAATTGGGATTTCAATGCGCTTGGCACGATTTTTGAAAAATTGACCAGCAAGACTGTGCACCAGTCTTTCGACGAGCGTATCGCAAAGCCACTCGGATTTGAGGACTTCTCGCTTCATGGTGACAAGCCGGACGGCTGGCATGATCGTTTTACAGAAAGTCGTCATGCCGCCTATCCGTTTCGCCTTTCGACTCGCGATCTGGCGCGTTTTGGCCAGCTTTATCTGCGCGATGGCCGCTGGAATGGCGAAGACATATTGCCTGAAGGCTGGGCGCAGGAATGTGTCATGCCTTATTCCGATGCCGGCGCGCGTGGCGCCTATGGCTATATGTGGTGGCTGGAGCGCGACGGTGTGTTTTTTCCCGGTGTGGTGACTCCGAAAGGCAGCTATGCAGGTTTCGGTGCAGGTGGACATTTCTGCATTGTGCTGCCAGCGCTCGACATGGTGATCGTGCATCGCGTGGACACGGACATGGCTGGACGCCAGTTGAACCGACACAAGTTCGGACGTCTCCTGAAGCTCATTCTCGACGCATTTCAGGGGTGAAGCCATGCAGCGAGAGGAGATGACGGTCGCAACGGCGATTGCTTCAGCATGTGTGAAGCCAGTGTTGAGCGAGAATGCACGTGAACTTGCACGCGACGCAATTTTGGATACGTTGGCCTGCATGGTGGCAGGCTGCGGCGATGACAGCACACAAAGCGTGGCGGCGGCCTTTGACGAATTCAACACGAGCGGAAACGCCCTTCTGATTACGGGTGGCGTTGGCAGTCCGATGCTCGCGGCGTTGGTCAACGGCACTGCGGCGCATGCGCTCGATTTCGACGATAATTTCTTGCCGGGCATGAGCCATGCCTCGGCAGTGATCGTGCCCGCTATAACTGCGCTTGCTGATCTGGATAGGACTAAAGGCGCCCGCCTTGTCGACGCTTACCTGGCTGGCCTGCAGGCTCAGGCGCTAGTAGGCGAGGGACTTGGGCAGGCGCATTACACAGCCGGTTGGCATGGCACGTCGACTGTGGGCAGTATCGGCACGGCTGTCGCCGCAGCCCATATGCTGGCTCTTGATGTCGATGAGACGGCCCAGGCGATCACTATTGCTGCCAGTTTTGCATCCGGCACCAAGGGCCAGTTCGGCACGCTGATCAAGCCGTTTCACGCAGGCATGGCAGCGCGCAATGCGGTGGAGGCCGCCTTGCTTGCAAAGGCCGGAATGAAGGCACGACACGATATTCTGGAAGGTGATCAGGGTATTCGCGAACTGTTCGCGGGTGACCCGCGCCTTGGCTGGAGTATAGAAGATATTCTCGTCGATAGACCGCATGTGATCGAAACGGCAGGCGTTATGCCTAAGCGACATCCCTGCTGTGGGTCTACGCATATGATCATCGATGGATTGCTTGATCTTCAGGCAGAACACGGGTTCGGTGCCGAGGATGTCGTCGCTATAGACACATTGGTGGGAATCGCGAATTACCGGAATCTTGCCTATACGCAACCGACGGACCAGATGCAGGCCCGCTTCTCCATGCAATATTGCGTAGCACGCACCCTGCGGCAGAGATATCTCGCACTTGCGGATTTCACGCCGCAGGCTGTTACTGCCCTCGCAGATGATCCGCTGCTTGGTATTGTCAATATGCGCAGCTATTCCTTAGAGGAAGAACGGGCATCAGCGGAAAAGCTGCCCCATATTGCTACTGTTACCCTGAAGGACGGACGAGTGTTGCGTGCATCGCGTAGCTTCGCTGTTGGTACCCTGCAGCAACCTTTTGGTGCTGATGACCGGACGCGAAAATTTCTTGATTGTTGTTCGGCGATTCCGAAGGCAGATCAGATTTATTCGGATTTGTACAACCTTGATGATATAGCCAACTTGAGTGCAATTGTTGGACTTTTCTTTCGGCCGTGATCCGTTCTAACTCGGTTCTCGAGTGAGGCTTCCGGCGTTATGCCCGGCTTTCTGGGAAACCAGTTGCGAGGCACGGCGCCAGAAGAGCTCAGCCTGCTTGTTTCTGAATTGGAGCGCTCGGTAAACGCGGATTTCAATCAACAGATCAGTGTCCGTTTCGCCAGCACGGACAAGTACACCGCGTTTCATTTCATCGTCGACGAGGCTTTCGGGTATCCATGCCACACCGTGTCCGGAGACCGCCATTGCCTTGAGTGCAACTGACATTCCGTTTTCATAAACTGTGCTCAACTGAAAGCCATGTTTTTCGAACAACCAAGGCAGGGCAAGAGAAAAGAACGAATTACCGCGATAACTGAGGAAGGCCGTTGGTAGCGATTTGTCCTTGAGGCTGTGAAGGGCGTGCCCATTCGGCGTAGGAGCGGATACTGGAATGACCCTCTCGGTCCCCAATGCCAGAAAGGGGTAGGTGCCAAGATCATCCATCTGGGGAACAGCAGGATGCGCATAAGTCAGAAAGAAGTCGCAATGCCCGCTGACGAGCGTGGAAATATTGCCGACGAACGATGAGTGAGGATCGGCAAAACGTGCGCGAAATGAAGCACCGGATGCTTCGATCTGCGCCATCCAATGCGGGAAGAATGTAAGCGATAGAGTGTTGAGCGTTGCAAAAGAAATGATTTCCCAGGTAGCACTATAGCCATCGCTGACGCTCTTGCGAGCACTGAGCAGCATTTCGAGAGCATCCTGTGCTCGCGGAAGGAAGCATTCTCCGGCCTTTGTCAGACCTATGGGGTTTGAAGATCGATCGACCAATGGCAGGCCAACCCAATCCTCAAGCTGTTTGATGCGTTTGCTGAGAGCGGATTGCGTAATGTAGCGGTCTCCCGCAGCGCGGGAATAGCTTCTGTGTTCAGCGAGACTGACGAAATCTTCAAGCCATTTCAGTTCCATAGTCTGTACCGCTGCATCAGATAAGCAAAAGTGATCCCATCTTGATTTATAACGCGATCCGGCTCGATTGAGGTAGACCTCATCTGAGGTTTTCGATCAAACAGTAATCTGCTTAAAGCTGTTGCAGACAAAATTATGCGGCAGATAGTCCCTACAGCGAATCGCGTACGCGCTCCCAAGCCTTCGTCAAATGGCGTCCTAGCACCTCGGAAAGCCGAGTTGCATCACGGGCTTCCAAGGCCAGTATCATTTCTTCATGCTCAGCTACTGCTGCGGCCCATTTCTCCGCGCCTTCGTGGCCGACGAAACGGATACGTTTCAATCGTGTCTGCAGCATCTGGTGAATGTCAGCTAGCGTGGGGTTCTTGGCAAGGCGGACAATGGCCAGGTGAATCTGCTGATTCAGCTTATAATACTGGAGGCGGTCAGCATGATTATAGCGCTCGATCATTTCGTTGTGCAGCGTGCGGACCTCAGCGATTTCCTTGTCGGACGCCAGCTCGCAGGCGAGCTTTCCGGCAAGTTCTTCCAGAGTGCGCAGGACCGTGAGCATGTCTTTCACGTCGGCGGCACTGAATCGCTTCACAACGGCGCCACGACTTGGAACAAGCTCGACCAGACCTTCGCTCGCCAGATACTTGATCGCCTCACGCAGCGGTGTCCGGGACACGCCAAGTTGCTCCCCGAGTTGGCCTTCATGCAGACGCGTACCGGGTTCTAGCTGCCCTTCGATAATCATGTCGCGCAGATGGTTGACGAGCATGTCGTGCAAGGCAGTGCGGCGGAACGCCTGTGAGCCGTTGTCGGCTTGCTCGTTTTTTTGAATTTCGTCCATCGGCCTTTTTCTCAAAGAGTGGGTTCGAATCCTCACCTCACCAACTGTGGCGAAGATGGCTGGCCTGCTCTTAGCCGTCAATATAAAATGCTGCATACAGAATACAAAATGCTTGCGTCATTCAAGGGGCTGACATGCATGCTGCATACAGAATGCAGTTGAGGAGGATGCTAATGACCGTCACTGGCACTGAACCGAACGTAATTGCGCTTGCAATGGGGGATCCATCCGGTGTCAGTCCGGAGTTGACGGCACGTCTTCTCTCTTTGCCGGATGTCAGGAAGGAAGCGCATATCGTCGTCTTTGGTGATCGTCGCGTTCTGGACGAGGGTGCACACGTCGCGGGTGTCGAGCTTGATCTGGAAGAGGCCAGCCTCGAAAGCGCGCCGAACATGCCGGTCGGCAGGCATGTCTTCGTTGACTTGAAGAATCTCGATCCAAAGGACGTTGTGCGTAGTGAGGCCACGTTGGTGGGCGGGACGTTTGCCACCCAAAACTTTCGAGCAGCGCTGAAGTTTGCCGCTGCAGGTCACGCGCAGGCTGTTTGTTTCACTCCGTTCAACAAGCAGGCCATGCGATTTGCCTATCCTGGTTACGATGATGAAATCCGCTTTGTTGCTGATGTGTTGAATTTCACTGGCAAGGTGCGTGAGTTTAACGTTCTGGAGAAAGTCTGGAACGCGCGCGTGACGTCACATATTCCGCTCAAGGATGTGGCCTCGACTCTGACTGTTGAAGGAATTCTTGCCGAGCTGGAGCTGGCTTGGGCCTGTCTAAAGAAGGCGGGGCACGACAACCCAAAGATTGCAGTGGCCGGTCTCAATCCGCATGCCGGTGACGGCGGCAGTTTCGGTATGGAAGAAATCGAAATCATCGAACCTGCCGTTAAGGCAGCCAGGGCTAAAGGGTTCGATGTGGATGGGCCGTTCCCGGCTGATACGGTGTTCTTGCGTGCTCTGAAGGATGGCTTTCAGGCAGTGCTGACCATGTATCACGATCAGGGGCAGATCGCGATGAAGCTGATGGGCTTCGACAAAGGGGTGACGGTGATGGGTGGATTGCCGTTCCCGCTTTGCACGCCTGCGCACGGAACAGCCTACGATATTGCCGGGAAGGGCGTTGCCGACGTGGGAGCCACGCGCGAAGCGATCCTGCTTGCGGCACGAATGGCGAAAAGAGCAGCGGCGCTTTCAGACGCTGCCTGATTTTCGACATTTTAACACTATCGGCATGGGGGGAGGCCTGTGCCGTTTAACTGGGAGGATAGACCATGAAGAAGTCTTTGCACATTGCTTGCCTCGCGGCGGGAGTGGCGGTCATTGCATCGTCTGCACAGGCATTCGAACCAGCGCGGCCTGTGGAATTCGTCGTAACCGCTGGGCCGGGAGGCGGCACGGATATATTCGCGCGCACAATCCAGTCGATCATCGGTAAATATGACCTGATGAGCGCGCCAATTGTCGTTACAAACAAGGGAAGTGCAGGCGGGGCAGAAGGCTTTGTCTATACCGCTGGCTACAAAGGCGATCCCTACAAGCTGGCGTTCGGCACCAACAACGCCTATCTCTTGCCGGTACGCGCCAAGGTTCCTTATAAGTCGGCAGACCTGCTTCCTGTTTCGGCGCTTGCCTCGGACGAATTCATTCTTTGGGTTAACGGAAAGTCCGAATTCAAGACCGCGGCTGAGTTTGTCGCCAAGGCTAAGGATGATGCGCGCATGAAGGTTGGCGGCAGCCAGTCCAAGGACGTTGACCAGATTCTGACATCGATGATCAATGATGCCACAGGTTCGAAGCTTGGCTATATCCCGTTCAAGAGCGGCGGTGAAGCTGCTGTCCAGCTCGCGGGCGAGCACATCGCGGCCAATGTCAACAATCCGAGTGAGAATCTCGGTCAATGGCAGGCAGGTATGGTGAAGCCGCTCTGCGTCTTCAAAGGCCAGAAGCTCAAGGGCGAAGGCAAGGTTGCCGGCGATATGGGATGGAGCGACATTCCAACCTGCAAGGAAGCAGGCATCGCTATCGAAAATTATTCCATGCCGCGCACGGTATGGCTTCCGGCAGGGGTCGATCAGGAAGTCGTCGACTACTATGCTGGCATACTCAAGAAGGTTGCCGAGACGCCGGAATGGGCGAAGTATCTTGCCGATAGTTCGCAATCTGCCGCCTATATGAGCGGTAATGATCTCTCTTCCTTTATCAAGAACGATGAAACAGCGGTAACGGCTGTGCTGAAGCGTGAAGGCTGGCTTGCTAACTGACGCTTTGTGTATTTGTGCGGACGCCAAAGGCGTCTGCACCATTCATCGAAGGAGCTCATCCCATGAATGAAGAAGGTGGAGGCGGAGTTTCCCGCTTCATTGTCGAGGCGGGCGTCGCTCTCCTGACGGGCGCGCTGGGAGCGGCGGTTTGTTACGGCTCGCAACAGGCTGGCACTGGTTGGACGGAAATGGGCCCCGATGCCGGTTATTTCCCGTTCTACATCGGGCTGCTGATCATGTTCGGAAGTGCCGTCAATCTCGTTGCTGCATTTGTGAAACATCGCGGTAGCGATGAAGTCTTCGTTGAGGTCTCCCGGCTGAAACCGGTTCTTGGCTTCGCTTTACCTCTGGTTGGCTTCGCGGCCATATCGACGGTTCTGGGACTTTATGTCGGCACCGCACTCTACATCGCAGGAGCGATGATGTTTCAAGGGCGCTACAGGTGGTGGGCTTCCCTGCCAGCCGGTATTGTCGTTTCCCTCTTCTTTTTCGTCATCTTTGAAATCGGCTTCAAGGTTCCGCTCCTTAAAGGCCCGGTCGAGGCTTTCTTCGGGATTTATTGATACCGGAAAGTCCGATGTCTTTGGAGGAAAGACATGGAAAACTTCAGTCTCCTGATGGATGGCTTCGCTCACATACTCAGCTTCAATCATGTTCTGCTGATGATGCTGGGTGTGACGCTTGGAATTCTGGTTGGTGTCCTGCCGGGATTGGGAGCTCCCAACGGCGTTTCCCTGCTTCTGCCACTGACATTTACGATGGACCCTATCTCCGCGATTGTTTTGTTGTCCTGCATGTATTGGGGGGCTCTGTTCGGCGGATCGACGACGTCCATTCTGTTCAATATTCCGGGTGAGCCCTCATCTGTTGCCACAACCTTCGATGGATATCCAATGGCGAAGGCTGGACATGCGAGCCGCGCCCTGACACTTGCTTTCGTTTCGGCCGGCATTGGCGCACTGGCCGGTGTTGTGATGATTACTCTGCTTTCGAGCTGGGTCGCCAATTTCGCCCTGCGGTTTTCATCACCGGAATACTTCGCCGTTTATTTTCTGGCTTTTGCTAGCTTCATATCCATGGGTGCTCAATCGCCGTTCAAGACACTTGTTTCGATGATGATCGGCTTTGCCTTGGCTTCGGTTGGTATGGATACGATCTCCGGCAATTTGCGCCTGACGTTCGACATACCTGAACTTATCAAGGGTATCTCCTTTTTGATTGCTGTCATGGGCCTGTTCGGGATCGGCGAATTGCTGCTGACGACGGAGGAGGGGCTTCGGTTCGACGGTATCAAGGCGCGTGTGCGTCTCGGTGAAATCGGTCGCACGCTACTGGAAATGCCGCGCTACTGGTTCACACTCGCCCGCTCCACGCTTATCGGGATCTGGATGGGGATAACGCCCGCCGGGCCAACCGCTGCATCCTTTATGAGCTATGGCGTGGCTCGTCGCTCCGCCCGCGACAAATCGAAATTCGGTAAGGGTGAGCCGCGCGGTATCGTGGCGCCGGAAACTGCCGACCATTCTGCCGGTACATCCGCGCTGCTTCCCATGCTGGCGCTTGGCGTACCAGGTTCGGCAACCGCCGCCGTGATGATGGGTGGTCTGATGATCTGGGGCCTCACTCCCGGCCCCACACTGTTCACGGATCGTCCAGATTTCGTCTGGGGTCTGATTGCGTCCATGTATCTCGGCAACATTGTCGCCGTTATTCTGGTGATTGCAACCGTGCCGCTTTACGCGTCGATCTTGCGTGTGCCGTTCTCGATTATCGGCCCGATCATTGTAGCGGTTATATTTTCCGGGGCTTATCAGGTCGCCAATTCGATAACCGACGTCTGGCTGGTGATCGCATTCGGCGTGCTCGGTTACATCTTCAAGAAACTTGATTATCCGCTGGCGCCGTTGGTTCTCGCTATGGTTCTCGGAGACAAGGCAGAGGACGCATTCCGTCAGTCGATGATGATGTCCGGCGGTGAGCTTTCAATATTCTGGTCGAATGGCCTAGTCGCTTTACTGATGACCCTCGGCGTCTTCCTACTGGTTTCACCCGCCGTCTTCTGGGGCATTGGCAAGCTGCGTAGTCGGAAGCCCGAAATCTCCTCTGGCAATGGCAACGCCGCCTGATGTCGATGGATCAAGCAAAAGAACTGGAAAGCAAGTTGAAAAAGACGACTTCCAAATGGACGCGCGAAACCTGGCCTATCGCAGCAGCGATGATTCAGTATCCCAATATGCTGCCTGATGGCAGCTCGATACAGGATCAGCCAGCGGAAGATTGGGCGCGCACCTTGGCCGATGTTGCGGATGCAGGCTTTACAGAACTTGACCCGACTGACAGTTGGTTGCGAGTGGCTGATTTGTCACCTGCCCGTCGCGGTGAATTTATGGCGGTGGTCAAGTCTCTTGGCTTTACGATTCCAGCAATTTCGACCTCGCGCCGTAGCGTGATCGACGCAAAACGCGGCGACGAATATCTGGCCTATGGGCACAGGGTCATCGACACCGCAAAGGAAATCGGTGCCAGTTGCGTTTCCTTCGGGCTTTTTGAACCGCTGACAGACGTGCAGAAACAGGCATTATGGTTCTGGACGGTCAACGGAGCGAAGAACCCGGACGATCCGGCTGTCTGGAACAAGGCTGTTGAACGAATTCGCGAACTCGGTCGCCACGCAGAGGAGCTTGGCATAGAGCTGTCTCTTGAAATGTATGAGGATACTTATCTCGGTACTGCGGACAGTTCGGTTCGTTTTGTCGAGGAAGTCGGCCTCGATAATGTCGGGATCAATGCCGATCTGGGCAATCTCATTCGTCTGCATCGTCCGGTCGAGCATTGGCAGCAGATGATGGAGAAGGTGGCGCCTTATGCAAAATTCTGGCACGTGAAGAACTACACCCGTACAGAAGACCCGGCCTCTGGTGTGATAATCACGCATCCAGCTCCGCTTGAAAGCGGGATTATCAATTATCGTGCAGCTATCCGCATGGCGCTGGATCACGGTTTCGCCAGCCCGTTTTTATGCGAACATTATGGTGGCGATGGGCTTTCCGTTTCGGCTACAAATCGTGACTATCTGCGCCGCATCCTGCCACGCGGCTAATGACCCAGACCAAGGACTGTTTCAATGACGACGATTTTCGATGCGCCGGAGGAGTTTGCCTCGACCGCTCTCGCCGGGTTTGCCAGTATCTATAACCGCTATGTTCGCCACGTTCGCGGCGGAGTTGTTCGCTCCACCAAGGTGCCTCAAGGCAAGGTAGCTGTGGTCGTGGGAGGCGGCTCTGGTCACTACCCGGCATTTGCCGGATATGTGGGGTCGGGCCTCGCGGATGCAGCCGTCGCAGGCGACGTATTTGCGTCTCCTTCCACGGCGGCGGTGGCGCGTGTCTGCCGACAGGCCCACAAGGGCGGCGGTATCCTGCTGGGCTTCGGCAATTATGCTGGAGACGTCCTCAATTTTGGTGTTGCTGCCGAACGCTTGCGCGCTGAGGGCATCGACGTTCGTATTGTGCCTGTAACCGATGACGTAGCCAGTGCTCCAGCGGAAATGCATGAGAAGCGGCGCGGAATTGCGGGCGATCTGGTTGTGTTCAAGATTGCGGGCGCTGCTGCCGAAGCCGGTCTGTCGCTGGACGAGGTTGAACGGCTGTCACGTCACGCCAATGCGAACACCGTGTCGTTTGGTGTCGCCTTTAAAGGCTGCACACTGCCGGGTGCGCCGCGCCCACTCTTTACAGTGCCAAAAGGTCAGATGGCTCTCGGTCTCGGTATTCATGGCGAACCGGGGATCAAGGAAGAAGCAATCTTACCTGCTTCCGGTTTGGCGAGCCTGTTGGTGGAAAAGCTTCTGGCGGAACGTCCGAAGGGAACGCAGAGGGTTGGTGTTATCCTGAACGGTCTAGGTGCGACGAAATACGAGGAATTATTTGTCCTCTGGACGGCCGTTGCATCGCTTCTGGAAAAATCCGGTCTTGATTTGGTTGCGCCGGAAGCGGGTGAATTTGTTACCAGCCTCGACATGCAAGGCTGTTCGCTGACCCTTCTATGGCTTGATGACGAATTGGAGCATTACTGGACGGCTGCTTGCGATACGCCGGTTCTGCGTCGAGGGGAAGCCATTGCCGCCGAGCCTGCGACTGAGGTTGTCGCCGATGAGGATGTCGCACCCGATTTTGCTCAGGCGGATGAGGCTGGGCGCGCAGGTGGTGCGTGTATTCAAGGCATTCTGCACGCTGTTGTTGACGTGCTGGTCGAGGCCGAGGAAGAACTTGGCCGCATTGATGCCTTTGCGGGCGATGGGGATCACGGGCAGGGTATGCGACGTGGCTCCGCCGCTGCGAAGGATGCGGCCGACCAAGCCGTCGAGGCCGGAGCCGGGACAGCAAGTGTGCTGGCTGTTGCGGGCGATGCCTGGGCAGATCGTGCCGGAGGGACATCTGGAGCGCTATGGGGACTTCTGTTGCGTTCGTGGAGCACTGAATTTTCCGA
Source organism: Brucella sp. LJL56 (assembly GCF_054871705.1). Lineage (NCBI taxonomy): Bacteria > Pseudomonadati > Pseudomonadota > Alphaproteobacteria > Hyphomicrobiales > Brucellaceae > Brucella > Brucella sp. LJL56. The sequence continues at coordinate 36,532 of NZ_JBTXLQ010000003.1, read as the reverse complement.
CAATGGCCCAATCGACGATAGTGCTGTCGTTCTGGGTGGCAGACGCGCGCTCGATGCGGTGATGACCCTCGGTCGCGCGAAACCCGGCGACAAGACCCTGGTGGATGCCTTTGTACCTTTCGTGGACACGCTTGAAAGCGCATTTGCTAGCGGCAAGCGGCTGGTCGACGCATGGAATGAAGCCGCCGAAATAGCCAAGTCAGCAGCCGAAGCGACAGCACCGCTTGCGCCAAAGCTCGGTCGCGCAAGGCCACTGGCCGAAAAGAGTATCGGTCATCCAGACGCGGGGGCCATTTCGCTGGCGCTGGTCGTAGAAACCGTTGGCAACAAACTGAAAAGCTGAATATTGAATCAGACGGACTGTCTCAAAGTCGGTCCGTCTGATGGCCGTTTCGCCAATCCAGATTTTCCAATGCTTCACCGCTGGTTCGAAAAGAAACGGGGTGTTGCCGTTCCCGGATAGCCGTCAGGCTTTGAGTATCTGGTGGAAATTATCAAGTTTCCCCGGCTTCGAATGCGCTACGAGCATGACCAGCTTTTCTTGGTCGAACACGCGAAACCAGTCTTCCCATTCAACAACTTCGAGGCCGCCAGCATCCAATGGCCGTTCGACATCGGCGACGAACTCGGGTTCAAAAACAATTCGCAAGACCGGCGCTGCGTCGGGGTCTATAGAAGTGCTTATAAATGCTGGATTCCCGTTGCGGGCAGCCACCCAGTCCCGAATGGCTTCATGCGTATCAAGGGTGATTGTTTCGCTCATAGGGAGCATTCCCTCCAGTTGCTATTGCACAAGACATCATTGGCCCAGTTGGCAGGTGAGTCAAATACGGGCTTGCGTTATTAGCCATGTCAGTCAGATGCGGCTCGTCCAGCGTTCCAGAAGACGCCACTCCGTTCACTTTCTTCGTGAATTTGTCATCAGATTGAATTCTTTCAGTTCATCCTGTTGACGACGGCTGTGCGTTCATTCATGTCGTAAACCGACTATTCGCTGTTACAGCCTGGAAATCCCCAAAATGACCGAACGTCTCTCTTTCGCACGCGACCGCATCAATGTTCTTCTACTGGAAGGCATCAATCAAACTGCGGTCGATTACTTCAAAGCCTGCGGTTACACCAATGTCACGCATTTGCCGAAGGCGCTGGATAAAGCCGATCTGATCGAGGCGATTTCTTCTGCGCATATCGTCGGCATTCGTTCCCGAACCCAACTGACCGAAGAGATTTTTGCCGCGGCAAACCGTTTGATTGCAGTCGGTTGCTTCTCGGTCGGGACTAACCAGGTTGAGCTGAAAGCCGCACGCAAGCGCGGTATTCCCGTTTTCAATGCGCCATTTTCGAACACCCGGTCTGTTGCTGAACTGGTAATCGGTGAGATCATCATGTTGATGCGCCGGATATTCTCTCGTTCGGTCTCCGCACATTCAGGGGGCTGGGACAAGACGGCAACCGGTAGCCGCGAAGTGCGCGGCAAGACGCTCGGTATCATCGGTTACGGTAATATCGGTTCGCAGGTCGGTAATCTTGCCGAGAGCCTTGGCATGACAGTGCGTTATTTCGACACTTCCGATAAACTGCAATATGGCAATGTCAAACCGGCAGCCAGCCTCGACGAGTTGCTCAAGATTTCGGATGTCGTCAGCCTGCATGTTCCATCCAACAAGTCCACATCGAAGCTCATTACCGAAGCAAAACTGCGCAAGATGAAGAAGGGTGCCTTCCTCATCAACAATGCACGTGGCACGGTCGTTGATCTGGAGGCCTTGGCAAAGGTATTGCAGGAGGGGCATCTTGCAGGTGCTGCGATTGACGTTTTCCCGGTTGAACCAGCTTCCAATAACGACAGGTTCGTCTCACCGATTCAGGGGCTGGAGAATGTTATTCTTACGCCACATATCGGCGGGTCAACGGAAGAGGCACAGGAACGTATAGGTACTGAAGTTACCAGAAAGCTGGTCGAATATTCCGACGTTGGCTCCACGCTGGGCGCCGTCAATTTCCCGCAAGTGCAGTTGCCACCGCGTCCGACGGGCACACGTTTCATGCATGTGCATGAAAATCGCCCCGGCATTCTCAACAGCCTCGTCAATGTTTTCTCGACGCATAACATCAACATCGCCAGCCAGTTTCTGCAGACCGATGGCGAAGTGGGTTATCTTGTTATGGAAGCCGATGGTGTAGGCGAGGCCAGCGAAACCGTACTACAGGCCATACGCGAAATTCCTGGAACTATCCGTGCCCGCCTGCTCTATTAAGCTAACTTCGCAGCGCGGTTATGTCCGACGCTGCGATTTCTCATAGCGTTTGATGAGGCGGTCCCGGCGCAATCGCGTAAGGCGATGAATCCAGAAAATACCGTTGAGCTGATCTATTTCATGCTGATGGCAAACGGCGAGCAAACCTCCCGATTCATCGGTTTGCTCGTTGCCGTTCAAATCCTGATAGCGAATTTTAATGCGTGTGTGGCGCTCGACTTCGTCGACCACACCCGGCATGGACACACTGCCTTCCTGATGATGGATTTTATCGTCGGACGTCCAGAGGATCTCCGGGTTCACATAAAACTTCGGACCTGTTTCCGTAGGCAGCTCGAGAACCACCAGACGTCTTGATATGCCGATATGTGGCGCGGTGATCCCGATGCTGGGTGCCGCACGCATCGTATCGAGAAGATCGGTGCCAAGTTCCTGCAAGGCACCGTCGAACAGGGTGACTGGTTCCGCTACAATACGCAGTCGCTTATCCGGATAGTTTACGATCGGGCGGACAGTCATTTGGCCTCACATTATGCGCGGTTGCCTTTTGTAGCGGCGCGCAATCTTTTGGCCGATTTTTGCCGTGACTTGCAAACACTATCGTGGCTAGCCGTTACAATCCTCGCGCGATAACGAGACGCTGCACGTCACTAGTGCCTTCATAAATCTGGCAGACGCGAACATCGCGATAAATGCGTTCAACCGGATAATCTGCCAGATAGCCATAGCCGCCATGAATCTGGATTGCAGCCGAACAGACCTGTTCGGCCATTTCGGACGCGACGAGTTTGGCCATTGAGGCTTCTGTCAGGCAGGGCTTACCAGCTTCGCGTAGCGCGGCTGCATGGAGCACCATCTGACGGGCCGTTTCAATCTTCGTCGCCATGTCGGCGAGCCTGAAAGCGACCGCCTGATGTTCGATGATCGGCTTGCCAAATGTTATGCGCTCTTTGGCGTAACCAGACGCTGCTTCGAATGCCGCGCGCGCCATGCCGACTGATTGTGCTGCAATGCCGATACGCCCGCCTTCCAGGTTGGCAAGCGCGATCCTGTAGCCTTGACCTTCTTCGCCCAGTCGGTTTTCCACTGGAATGCGCATGTTCGAAAAGGCGAGCGCACATGTGTCCGACGAATGCTGACCGAGCTTGTGTTCGACGGAAACGACCTCGTAGCCCGGAGTGTCGGTTGGCACGATGAAAGCGGAAATGCCCTTCTTGCCCGCCGATGGATCGGTAACGGCAAACACGATCACCACACTGCCATTTTTACCCGATGTGATGAACTGCTTGGAGCCGTCGATCACATAATGATCCCCGTCGCGGCGCGCGCGGGTTTTGAGCGCGGAAGCGTCTGAACCTGCCTGTGGCTCGGTCAACGCGAACCCGCCAATCCATTCGCCGGAAGCCATCTTGGGTAGAAATCGCTGTTTCTGTTCTTCGGTGCCAAAACGCAGGATCGGGACGCAGCCGACCGATGAATGGACCGAAACGATGGTCGAGCACGCCCCATCGCCTGCCGCAATCTCTTCCAGTGCCAGCGCGTAGGCGACCGTGCCGAGATCGGAACCACCCCATTCTTCCGGCACCAGCATTCCGAGAAAGCCAAGCTCACCCATTTCGACTAGTTCTGCGCGCGGAAAAGCGTGATCCCTGTCGCGTGCGGCGGCACCTGGCGCAAGCTGCTCCTGTGCAAACTGTCGGGCGGCGTCGCGGATCTGCTCCTGGGTGTCGGTCAAGAGCATCAGATGACCCTCTCTATGCCGACGGCAGTTGCTTCACCGCCGCCAAGACAGATACCAGCCACGCCGCGCTTCAGGCCGTGGGTTTCAAGAGCTGAGAGAAGGGTGACAAGGATACGCGCACCCGATGCGCCGATAGGATGGCCGAGGGCGCAGGCACCACCGTGAATATTGACTTTGTCGTGCGGCAGGTCGAGATCGCGCATCGCAGCCATAGTAACGACTGCAAAAGCCTCATTTATCTCGAAGAGATCGACATCCTTCAAGTTCCAGCCGATTTTCGTAGAAAGTTTGTTTATGGCACCGATAGGGGCGGTGGGGTAAAGGTTTGGCTTGTCAGCATGGGTTGCATGGCCGACCAGAACCGCGCGCGGGGTGAGTCCGCGTTTTTCTGCTTCGGAGGCGCGCATGAGAACGAGGGCTGCCGCACCGTCCGAGATTGAGGAGGAGTTTGCGGCCGTCACCGTGCCGCCGTCACGAAATGCCGGGCGAAGGGTTGGAATCTTGTCAAGTTTTGCCTTGCCGGGTTGTTCATCGATGGAGATTTCGATCTCGTTGCGCCCAGCTTTCACGGTAACGGGCGTAATCTCGGCTGCGAAAAGACCATTCTTGATGGCATTTTGCGCACGTGTGAGCGAGGCAATGGCGAACTCATCCTGAGCTTCGCGAGTGAACTGATAAGCCTCCGCGCAGTCTTCGGCAAAGGTGCCCATCAGGCGACCTTTGTCGTAAGCATCTTCAAGCCCATCAAGGAACATATGGTCCAGAATCTGGCCGTGTCCCATGCGATAACCGCCACGCGCTTTGGGCAGCAGATAGGGCGAATTGGTCATGCTCTCCATGCCGCCGGATACGATCACATCGGCGGAACCGGCGAGCAGCAAATCATGCGCGAGCATGGTTGCCTTCATGCCGGAGCCGCACATCTTGTTGACCGTCGTTGCGCCGGTGGAAACCGGCAATCCGGCCTTGATTGAGGCCTGACGCGCTGGAGCCTGTCCCTGACCGGCAGGCAGGACGCAGCCCATATAGACATCCTCGACCGCTTCCGGTGCAAGGCCTGCCCCTGCAAGTGCACCACGAATGGCGGCTGCACCGAGGTCAGTTGCCTGAGCATTGGCGAAATCGCCCTGAAAGCCGCCCATGGGAGTACGGGAAGCGCCGACAATGACAATAGGATCGCTGTTGGACATGATTGTTCCTCGTTACTTTGCTGCCATGCGAAGTGCGCCGTCCAGACGGATGACTTCACCGTTGAGCATCTGGTTTTCCAAGATGTGGCGGGCAAGAGCGGCATATTCCTCCGGGCGCCCCAGTCGAGGTGGGAACGGTACTGACGCACCGAGGGCATCCTGCACTTCCTGTGGCATGCCGGCCATCATCGGCGTGGCGAAAATTCCGGGCGCGATCGTCATGACGCGGATGCCGTGACGCGCCAGTTCGCGGGCAATCGGCAAGGTCATGGCAGCAACGCCACCCTTGGAAGCAGAATAGGCGGCCTGCCCGATCTGGCCATCAAAGGCTGCAACGGACGCCGTATTGATGATGACGCCGCGTTCTCCGCCTTCGCCGGGTTCGTTCTTTGCCATGGCTTCGGCCACAAGGCGCAGCATATTGAAGGTGCCAATCAGATTGATCGAGATCGCACGTGTGAAGCTTTCCAGCTTGTGCGCACCGTCGCGACCGAGAACCTTTTCGCCCGGTGCCACGCCAGCACAATTGACGAGTACGTCGACGCGCCCGAAAGCCTCAAGGGCAGCAGTTATGGCGGCCTTGCCATCCGCATCGCTGGTGACGTCTGTGCGATGAAATTTTGCCGCCGTGCCAAGTGCCTCAGCCTGTGCTTCACCAGCTTCCGCATTCACATCGAGAAGCACGACTTTGCCACCTGCATCGACGGCCATTTTCGCAACCGCTGCCCCGAGGCCGGAGCTTGCGCCGGTAATCAGAAATACCCGATCCTTAATCTGCATATTCTTGTCCTCAGGCCTTCGTCTGTTGCTGTTTGTCGATTTCCGCCTTGCGCAGAAGGAAACGCTGGATTTTTCCGCTTGGCGTCTTGGGAAGTTCGTTCAGGAAATCGATTTCTCGCGGATAGGAATGGGCAGAGAGCCGTTTCTTCACATGCAAGGCCAGCTCATCCTTTAGTTCCTGCGTACCTTCGAAACCGGGCGCAAGGATAACGAATGCCTTCACAATTTCCGTTCGCTGCGGGTCCGGTACACCGACAACCGCCGCTTCATTCACGGCTGCATGTTCAAGGAGGGCGCTTTCGACATCGAATGGTCCGATGCGATAGCCGGAGGATGTTATAACATCATCAGCGCGACCGATGAAGCTGATCGAACCGTCCGGCTCGAATTCCACGGTATCCCCCGTGCGATAGTACCCATCGGCAATGGCTGGTGTTTCTTGTTTGTAATAACCGGAAAACCAGAGAAGTGGCGATTTCGCGATGTCTACCGCAAGAATGCCCGGCTGGTTAGGACCAAGCTCATTGCTTTGCTCATCCAAAACGGCGACGCAATAACCCGGCATTGCGTAACCGGCTGAACCGTGTCGGATGGGGTGTTCAAGACCATGATGATTATTCACGACCATGCCAAGCTCGGTCTGGCCGTAATGATCATAGATCGGCGCACCAAGATATGCGTCGAACCAGCGAATGACTTCCGGGTTGAGCGGCTCTCCAGCACTGGACACCACACGCAGGCGACCTTTGACGCGTTTCGCAGCATCTGGCCCTTCTGCCATAAGCAGACGAAACGCGGTCGGCGAACCGGCGAGGCTGGTGACACCAAGACGCTCGATGATGTCGTAGGTGCTTTCCGCTGTGAAACCACCTTCGTAAAGCGTCGTTGCCATGCCAAGCTGCAACGGACCCGTCACGGCATAATAAAGGCCATAAGCCCAACCAGGATCGGCAATATTCCAGAAAATATCGTCAGAACGCAGACCGACGGCTTCACGCATGTAGGCGCCGAATGCCATCAGCGCATAAAGTGGAACCGGCACGCCTTTGGGCAGGCCAGCGGTGCCGGAAGTCGACATCATCATGAACAGATCGCTGCCCTTGCCAAGCACCGGCGTACAATCGACCGAAGCGGAAGCGGTCGTCGCGCGAAAATCGACGTCACCTGCTGGCAGGTCTTCGCCGGACGCCAGCACGATTGCGACTTTGGGGCAGTTTTCAACCTCAGCCAGTTTGGCGCGATTGGCCGTGTTGGTGACAACCAGTTTTGCGCCGCTGGTTTTCAGGCGATGTTCGATTGCTTTCGGGCCAAAGGCGGTGAAAAGCGGCTGATAAATAGCGCCGATACGCCATGCGCCGAGAATGGTTGCAATGAGTTCCGGCGTGCGCGGCAATAGGCCTGCGACTACGTCGCCAGCGCCGACACCTGCATCTTTCAGTACATTGCCGACGCGAGCGGCCATATCGCGCAGATTCTCGAAGGTGAACTCGGAAAGTTTGCCATTGGCTGCAATGGCGCGCAGGGCGATGCGATTGTCGCCAGTATGCCGGTCACAGCATTCAACGCAGGCATTGATGCCGGTTTCAGGATTGCCGTGAAGCTTTGTAATGGCATCTTCGATGCGAAATTGCGCGACGGCATCATCATAACGCGCCAGTCGTGCTGAAACGGACGTTTCAGTCATCCAGTATAACCTCCCAGACCGCCACCTCCTCGTGGCCAACCATGCTTAAAGGTTAACCCGTCATGCATTGCAAACAATGACATTAGATGCATTAATGCATGATCGATTTTGCAATATAGAGAAATCATGGAACGCCATAACATCGCGCCGGGCTTTGTCGAGGATGCGCTCGAAAGCGTGCGTATCCGGGGGATAGATACAGCTCCTCTGATGGCGAGGATTGACCTGCCGGGAGCAGTGACGGAGCCCGTCACTAATATTGAATATGGTCGTTTGTGGTGGCTGATCGCTGAAACGATTGACGACGAATTCTTCGGACTTGCGGCAAGGCCGATGCGCCCGGGTAGCTTCAATCTGCTTTGTCATGCAGTGCTGCACGCGGGTACGCTGGAACGCGCTTTGCGGCGTGCCTTGCAGTTTCTCAATGTGGTGTTGGACGATCCGCAGGGTGAATTGCGGATCCGAGATGGCATGGCCCATGTCGTTCTGACCGATGCCGGGGCTCCGCGACCTGCCTTTGCCTATCGTGCTTACTGGCTGATCCTGATGGGTGTTGCCTGCTGGCTGATCGGGCGGCGTATTCCGTTGCGCACACTCGACTTTGCTTGTCCCGCTCCGGTTCACCGTCAGGATTATCATAAGTTCTTCGGCGCGCCGGTACTATTCGATCAACCGGTGACCAAGCTGGTTTTCTCCTCGTCTTATCTACCGCTGCCGATCATTCGCAGTGATATGGCGCTCGAAAGTTTTCTGCGCGAAGCTCCCGCCAATATTCTGATCCGCTATCGTCACGATAATGATCTTTCCGCAAGAGTACGCGCGCAATTGAATGCCTTGCCAATCACGGACTGGCCGTCATTTGAAGAAATTGCAGGCAGACTGGGCATGTCCGCGCCAACCTTACGGCGCAGGCTGCGCGGGGAGGGACAGAGTTTCGGCACGATCAAGGACGAGTTGCGTTTCGTGATTGCCGAAAGGCTTTTGCGGGAAAACAGGCTGAGTGTGGCGGAAGTGGCTGCTGAACTTGGTTACAGCGAACCGAGTGCCTTTTATCGCGCATTTCATAAATGGATGGGCCAAAGTCCGGGACGATTTCGGACCATGCAGGGAGAGGAATAAAAAATGCCGGGCTTTGGGCCCGGCATTTCATTGCTTGGGAGGCAATTCGTCAGTCTTCCTTGATCATGCTGTCCTTGCTGGTATCCCGCATACGCAGATAAACGATCAGGGAAATGCCGATCATGACGGTGACGTACCAATAAAAGCCACGCTCCCAGCCGCCGTTCTTGAAGCTCAGTGCCACATATTCGGCAGTACCACCGAAGAGAGTGTTGGCCAGCGCGTAAGGCAGGGCCACGCCAAGCGCGCGAATATGTGCCGGGAAAAGTTCCGCCTTCACCACGGCATTGATCGAGGTGTAGCCGGTGACGATGATGAGCGCACCCATGACCAGCAGACCGGCTGTTATCGGGTCACGGGTTTGTTCCAGCGTTGTGAAGATCGGATAGGTGAAAAGAACACCTGCCGCGCCAAAAGCAATCATCAATGGCTTACGGCCGATCTTGTCCGACAAAGCGCCCGCAATAGGCTGCAGACACATGAAAACGAACAATGTCACGGCATTGATCTGGCTTGCCACTTCGCGGCTGAAGCCGGAAGTATTCACCAGAAATTTCTGCATGTAGATCGAGTAGGCGTAGAATGCGAGCGTACCGCCAGCGGTCAAGAGCATGACCAGAGCCGTTTCCTTCGGATGATGCTTTATAAGCGTCCAGAAGCCGGATTTCGGAGCATCATTGGCCTTTGCATTCTTGAAGCTCTCGGTTTCCGCAAGACCGCGACGCAGCCAGAACACGACAACAGCAAGCAATGCGCCCACGAAGAACGGGATACGCCAGCCCCAGGATTCCAACGCCGGGGGTTCCATGGTCGACTGGAGCACAATCAAAAGCAGGATTGCGAGAAGCTGCCCTGAAATCAGCGTGACATACTGAAAGGAGGAGAAGAATCCGCGGCGGTCTTTGCCTGCCATTTCGGATAGATAGGTGGCACTGGCACCGTATTCACCGCCGACGGACAGGCCCTGCATCAAACGTGCAAGGACGAGAAGAGCGGGTGCTGCCAGCCCGATGGTCTGGTAATCCGGTGTAAGCGCAATAATCAACGAACCCGCGCACATCAGTGTTACCGATAGAGCCAGACCCGCCTTGCGACCCTTGCGATCAGCATAAACACCCATGACCCAGGCGCCGATGGGGCGCATGACGAAGCCAACGGCAAAGACTGCGGCGGCACTCATGAGCTGCGCGGTCTGGCTTTCCGACGGGAAGAAGTGTGGTGCAAAATAGAGCGCAAATGCTGCATAGACATACCAGTCGAACCATTCGACCAGATTGCCGGTCGAGCCGCCAATAATGGACTTCAGGCGGCTGTTGGTGCCTGGCACGTCACTCCGTTCGCTTGCAATTGAGACCATGGGTTACTCCTTCAAACTCTCGATTTTTTTTGAATTTCACCCCTTGTGTGGAACCGGATCGCGGAAACGGTTTCGGGGTGTTTTCCGTTGCCATCAACTCGGCTCTCCGCACCCTCTTGGGCCTGTGCGATAAGTCTTGTGTTGGCGCTGGTGAATAATGTCAGCCGTACTTCGGCTTAGCTTCGAGCACGCAATAAGCTGATCTCTGTGAGTGGCCCAGAGTTGGTTGCAATGCTTGGGCTATATCGATGTTGCATGGCTAAGTTCCTCCCTTCGAAACTCCCTTTTCGAAGTGGTGCTAAGATGCTGTAGCGAAGCATTGATCGCCAGAGAGAGGGAGCAAAAATATCAAGCCATTGAAATAAAAGTAATTTTGGCACATTCCGTCACATTCTCTTGTATATTTTGTGCAAGAATCTGCGTGACTCTTCAATTAACTTTGCATAAATCAGCACAAATGATGGTGCCCTCGAAAATTGCAAAACTCTTTTTGGTTGCCCTTGTTTTCTTGCTGGCAATCGGTGTGTGGTTTTCCGCCCGGCTATGGGCTGAAAGCGGGGCGCTTGATGGTCTCCGACAGGACGCGACGCTTATAGCGCGCCAGCAGACCCGTCTCATCGACAGTGAATTGGCGAAGTTCCGGTTATTGCCTGTCGTTTTAAAGGAGTATAGCGATCTGCGTGACGTGCTCGCGGGCGGTTCGCTAGAGGCGACAGCACGTCTCAATCAGAAGCTGGAGCTTCTCGCGCATCAGGTCGGGTCGCCAATCATCTATGTGATAGCTCGCGACGGTACTGTTATTGCGTCATCGAACGCCGATACGCCGGAAAGCTTTGTCGGCCGCAATTACGCTTTCCGTCCTTATTTCAAGGGCGCAATGGCCGCAGGTTCGGCAGAATATTATGCCATGGGCGATTTGAGCGGTCGCTTTGGCCTCTTCCTGGCACGCCGTATTGGCGATCAGGCCTATCCGGTTGGTGTGGTCGTTATCAAATTCGAGTTCCACAGGCTGGTGCAGACATGGTCGAACGATCCCGGTCAAACCTTCGTCGTCGATCCTCGCGGGATCATACTTGCCTCCACAGACAAGATTGAAGACCTTCGTTCCTTTCAGCTGATCTCAACATCAGAACGTGCAAAGATCGTAGAGAGCGGGCAGTTCAATGCTGCGGATATGAAACCGAGCAATTATCGCTTTGCAACAGATGGGATGATTATTGGGCCCTCCGACCAATATTCAGTCGCTGTCGATGAACCAATTGCTGAAACAGCATTGAAACTGGTTCATACGGTACCAACTGCACCAGCGCTACGTGCCGCAAACGATCTCGCGCGCCTGATCGCGGTGGTGGCAACACTCGTTTTTGTCGTAATTGCCGGTTCAGTTTATTGGCGAGTGGGTCGTGCGGCGCGCGCTGAGGCCTATCGTACCGAACTTGAGGCCGCAGTTGAAGAACGAACGGCTGCGTTGAGCGCAGAAATGACGGAACGCGAACTGGCCGACAAACGATTCCGCGATGCGCGGGAGGAACTGGCACAGGCAAACAGGCTCGCATCTCTTGGATCGATCACCGCAGGGCTGGTGCACGAGATCAACCAGCCGGTTGCGACCATTCGGACACTCGCCGAAAACGCACAGCATCATCTCGCGAATGGCAAGCTCGACAAGGTTGCCGATAATCTCAATACATCTGTGGAACTGACGGTACGGATCGGTTCGATCACACAGGAAATGCGCCGATTTGCACGTCGTCGCGGTAGTATTGTTCGACCGCTCCCACTGAATGAGTTGGTGGATGGCACGATGCTACTTATGGGAGATCGGTTTCGTAATGCCAATGTTCGACTGGATATACCGGGGCGGTCCGACATGGTGATATTCGCATGCCGTGTTCGATCGGAGCAGGTCCTGGTGAATTTGCTGCAGAATGCTCTGGATGCGGTGATAAACAGCAACAATCCGTGCGTTTCATTTACCGTCCGCGAGGAAGGCGATCAGGTTTCCCTTATCGTCGACGACAACGGGCCAGGCATTGATCCCCAACTGGGCGATGAGATATTCAGCCCTTTTGTAACAGGAAAGGCGGACGGTCTCGGTCTGGGTCTCGGCATCGCAAGAGACCTCATGGCCGAACTGGAAGGAACGTTGCGTGTCGTTCCATCGCAGCTCGGCGGCGCGGCTTTTGCTGCCACTTTGAAGCGGGTAAACAAAGGAAACGGCCATGACGGAGAGTGAACCTTTACGGGTTATGCTGGTCGATGACGATGTTGCGTTTCGAACGGCCTTGGCCGATTCATTTGAGATCGCTGGTCTCGATATCGAAACGCATGGCGACGGTCAGTCCGCTTTGACCAGTTTGACGCCTGATTATCCGGGCATCGTTGTGACTGATATCCGCATGCCGCGCGTCGATGGACATGCGATGATGGAAGTACTGCTGGCGCGTGACCCGGAACTGCCGGTCATCTTGATGACGGGGCATGGTGACATCGGAATAGCTGTGGCATCGCTCAAAAAAGGAGCGTTCGATTTCATCGCCAAACCATTTGCCGCCGATCATCTGATGTCAAGTGTGCGTCGTGCGCTGGAAATGCGCCGATTGGTACTGGAAAACCGCCGTCTTCGCCGGGCCGCGGCTGAGGCCGAGCAGGATTATCCCTTGCTTGGTGAAACCCCGGTGATGATGCGGTTACGTGACACGATCCGCCAGCTTGCCAGCGTCGATGTCGATGTACTCATCGAAGGCGAAACCGGGACAGGCAAGGAGTTGGTGGCCCGTCTCCTGCATCGCTGGAGTGCGCGTCACGCTCGCAGTTTTGTCGCCATCGATTGTGCGGCTTTGCCCGACACGATCGCGGACGAAGTTCTGTTCGGCAGTCGTATCCAGCGTGGGCGAATAGTCGATGCCGATCGGGGCACACTGTTTCTTGATGAGATAGACAGTATGTCGCCATCCGTTCAGGGCAAGCTTCTCCGGGTTGTCGAAGAGCGTGAGCTGCCGTCGTTTTCAGGAGAACCGCGCGCAGTTAATCTGAGAATCGTCGCTGCTGCGAAAGGTAATCTGGAAGAAGCCGTGTCTGCGGGTCGTTTTCGTTCCGATCTGCTTTATCGCCTTGAAACAGTTAGATTGCGGGTTCCTCCGCTGCGTGAGCGGCGCAAGGATATCGGTTTGCTTTTTTCCTATTTTCTTGATGAAGCAGCAGCCCAGTTTGGGCAGCCCCGGCCTTCTATCGACGCTGCGATGGAAGCGCGGCTGAAATCAGACGAATGGTCAGGAAATGTCCGGGAATTGCGCAATTATGCCAAGCAGATCGTGTTGGGACTAGGACAAGAGCCCGTCAGCGAGCCCAGCCCGCTTTCACTGTCGGAGCAACTTGACCATTTTGAAGATAGCGTTATTCGCGCGACATTGGATCGGTGCAACGGTGACGTGGGGGCTGCTGCCGTTCTATTGCAGTTACCGCGCCGAAGCCTTTACGCCCGTTTGCAAAAGCTCGTTATTGATGCATCGACTTTCAGGAAGCGCGATTAGTGTTTTCATTCCGGGTCTGGTCTGGTAGCGATGCCACTGATGCCGCTGATATTGACGCCAAGTTTTTCCGCCGGCCGGCGGCGTGGCAATGAGGATGTGATGGCTACCCCCCTTGATAAAACACATATCCGCCCCCTGCCGGTCTTTGCCGGTATGGATGATGCAAGTTTTGACCAGTTTCTTAGCCAGTCTACACAGCGTATCGTGCCCAAGGGAGCCGCCGTCTTCAATCAAGGCGACGATGCAAGCCATTTCTATGTATTGCTACGCGGACGACTGAAAGTCATGCAAGTTACAGTGGATGGCCAACAGATTATCGTGCGGGTTGTCAATCCTGGAGAGCTTTTCGGCTTCGCGGTGGCGCTGGGACGCGAGGATTATCCAGGCACGCCTTTGGCTGCTGTCGATAGTTTGGTGTTAGCCTGGCCGATGGAAATGATGACCGATTTCATGGCGCGCAGTCCAGCACTTGCCGTCAATACGATGCAGATAATCGGGCGTAGACTGGACGCAGCACATAACCGCATCAGGGAAATCTCGACGCAGGAAGTCGAACCACGTGTTGCTCATGCAGTGTTGAGGCTGGTCGGTGAAGCAGGGGTAAAAGAAAGCGGCGGCGTGCGTATCGATTTTCCTGTTTCGCGACAGGATATCGCTGAATTGACCGGGACAACCTTGCATACGGTATCGCGTATCATCAGCCAGTGGCAGGCCAAAGGCTGGGTTGAAGGTGGCAGGCAATCATTGCTTGTTCGCGACCTCCGACATCTGAGATCGATAGCCGAAGGCGAAAGCTAGAGCGCACCTCGAAAAGTGTGAAACGGTCTTCGGATAAGATACGCGTTAAAACAATATTATGATTATGAGCGCCGATCTGATTCAATCAGATCGAAACGCGATCCAGATTATGTCTTCTGAAAGTGGAAACTGCCTGTATCTAGTTTGCAGCAATTGAACGCTGACGGCTAATCCAGGCCGCCCCAATATTCCCGTGCAGGAATCCATTCGAGAGCGGCACGCTCGGATAGACCGCGCGCAAGCGTGCTATCCCCTCGTCGGGACTGATAAGCCGGTTCAGCACCTCGGTATGTATATGAGCGATTTCCACCATATCGCAATCCTGCGGCGATAGTCTGAAACGTCTGATTCCCGCTTCCTGCAGATCAGGCAAATCCTCAAGCAGGGACTGACAGGTATGTGAGAGGGTCTGTACGCCGTTCAGTGCCAGGAAAGGTTGGCTGTCCAGTGTTTTGACCGGCAATCCGTCCGGCTCTTCGCCGCAGACGAACTGGCAATTGTCCTTTATATGTCCTTTGGACCGTGCATGCGCGCAACGGGCCGAAATGGCTAGCGGCACGCGTCCGAACGTGAATATTTCAAAGGCAATATCAGGTGCGGCTTTGACGATCTCGCATATCGAGCTGAGCGGTAGTTCTGGCGGGAGGCAGATCGATTGCGCGCCGCGTGCTGCAAGAACTTTCGCGGTAGCGGCATTGTAAACGTTGACCAGCGGGCCGATTGTGTGCGGCGTGCCGGACAAAAGCCCCAGCGCCGATAGATCGTTTGCTTCCACCGGCAGCGTAGCTTCCTTGATCGTTTGACGGACCTGCTTGGCTTCCCTTTCAAGCATGACAAGTGCCAGTGAGCCGAGGCTTACTGTTTTTCCTGCGCGCTGCAGTCGCTCAATTACTGTGTCCATATAAGGTGTCAGGAAGTGGAACCGTTTGGAGCATACGATTTCACCTACGGTAACATTGTCGACGGGGGCTTCATCGGCGATGCGGAAATAAAAATCCCGCCATTTTGGGCCATTCCACAGAAAGAGTACGGGACCGAGGCTGAGGCTGTCTGCTGACATATCTATCTCCAGCGTTTATCGTATGCGCCTGAAGTCGTCTGCTGGCCTTCACTCAGCAGACGGAGGCGGGACAGCAAGGCAGCGCGGCTTTCAGGGCTTGCCGCGAGTGTCTGGCGAAGTGTGGAGACGACCTCGCCAACATAAGCCTTGCCACGCTGGCGACCTTCAATCTTGAGCGCCGAGACCCCCGCTGCTCGTAACTCATCTATATGGTTCATGACGTCCAGCGAAACCGGGTCTTCGAATGCATAACCTTGCTCATCTGCAATATTGAACCGGCCTTTACAGAGTGTCGGATAGCCGGTGGGCTCGCCCACTGGAAAACGATTGATCGTATAGTCACCGAGTTCGGAAACGAGTTCCTGTCCGTCCTGGCGGTAGCGGACATGGCTTGCCGGCGAACAAACGCCGTTCATGTTAGGTGATCTGCCTGTGGCATAAGAAGACAGGGAACATCGTCCTTCTGCCATCACGCACAAGCCACCGAATACGAAAACTTCCATTTCGCAATCGATCTTGCGGCCAAGTTTTGCGATATCTGCAATGGTCAGAACGCGTGGCAACACGACACGCTTTGCCTTGAATGCATCGACCAGAAACTGAATTGCATCGGAATTGGAAGCGGAAGCTTGTACGGATACATGAAGCCGCTGCGTGGGATGTTTCTCGGCCGTATAGGCCATTAAACCGAAATCGGCGAGGATAACCGCGTCTGCGCCGAGGGCAGAGGCATCATCCACAGCCTGATACCAAATCTGTTCGTCGCCCGCGCGCATGAACGTGTTGATGGCCACAAAAACCTGTGTTTTGCGAGCGTGAGCGAACTGGATCGCATCGTGCAGTTCGTCACGATTGAAGTTAAGTCCGGGAAAGTTGCGCGCATTCGTTTCGTCGCGAAATCCACAATAGACAGCATCCGCTCCCGCGCCTACCGCTTCGCGCAAGGCCGACGGCGTGCCTGCAGGACAAATCAGTTCCATCCGGTAGATTCCTTGCCCAAGGCTTTGCTGCGTACGTAATTTGCGATGCCACGCACCACCGGGCCAAACGGTCCGACACTTGTGCCGAGGTCGGATGGAAGGTCGATGTTACAGTCATCCAGTGCATTGCGAAGCGCCAGCATGGCCTCCATGTCACCCGTCACGGTAATATCTCGGGAGAAGAACAGTGCATCCCCGTCAAGCTTACCTTCGAGAAGTGCGAGCAACATAACCAGCGGGCCTTCGATACCTGCGTCGACTTCCGTGACTTCATCGTCGCGCAAGATTGTGATGCGCGGTTTATCCGGCTCGATCACGAAGGCGAATGGTATATCGCAGGGGCGAAAACGGAAACGCTTCGTCGCATAATCTCCGAGACGTTCGAACAGACCTGGATGTGCGCGCATCACCTGAAGGAAAATGCGCGAGACAAAAGGGGCGATCAGAAACGGCGGAACAAGCCGGACTGGAACAGCCACAGCCGGAGGTATTTTCATCATCACTCCGCTCCGATGAGCTTTACAAGATGATTTTAGAATTATGCGATTCAATAAGCGGACAGTTTGATTCAGATCAAAGACGGCGAAAGAATTCGATATTCAAAAGTCGGGGATGAAAACGTCTTCTTCTTCTCTGCCGCACTACGACTGCCTGCAAAGCTTTTTGTCGGAACTTGAACGCCGTAACGATCTTGTCAGGATCAAGCGTCCGGTGTCGCTTGTTCAGGAGATAACGGAGATCCACAAGCGTGTGCTCGAGATGGATGGTCCGGCATTGTTCTTTGAGCAACCGGTCGATGCCGATGGTCGTCATCATTCGATGCCTCTGGTGGCCAATCTTTTCGGGTCCGAACGGCGGATTGCATTGGGCTTTGGATGTTCTGCCGATGGAATTTCCGACCTGGCCAATATGCTGGCGGAATTGCGGGCACCAACGCCGCCGCGTTCAGCGGGCGAAATATGGAGCAAGCTGCCTCTGGCAAAAGCTGCGTTGAATATGCGGCTTCGTCACGTGCGATGCGCATCTGTACAGGCAACGATACTGGAAGGCGAAGATGTCAATCTCGATTTACTGCCGATCCAGTGGTGCTGGCCGGGAGAGCCCGCACCGCTTGTTACATGGCCGCTGATCATAACGCGGGCACCGGATGATCCATCGGACATAAATGTTGGCATTTACCGAATGCAGAAGCTTGGTCCGGACAGGCTGATCATGCGTTGGCTCGCTCATCGTGGCGGTGCACGCCATCACCGTATGTGGCAAAGGCGAGGGGAGGATATGCCTGTTGCAGTGGCTATCGGAGCCGATCCGGCGACGATTCTTTCCGCCGTCATGCCCCTGCCTGAAGGAATGAGCGAGCTTGCTTTCTCTGGACTGCTTGCCGGGCGCAGACTATCCGTGGTCGATGCGCGTACTGTGCCATTGGCCGTACCGGCCAACGCTGAAATTATTCTTGAAGGGCGAGTTTCCGCATCAGTCACCGCGCCAGAGGGCCCGTATGGCGATCACACCGGCTACTATAACAGTGTCGAGGATTTCCCGGTCATTCAAGTGACCGCGATGACCATGCGGAAGAATCCGGTTTATCTCTCCACCTATACCGGTCGTCCACCGGACGAACCAGCCAGACTTGGCGAGGTGATGAATGAGCTGTTCGTGCCGATAGTGCGAAAACAGTTCCCGGAAATTGCAGATTTGTGGCTTCCTCCGGCGGCATGTTCTTATCGTGCAATGGTGGTTTCGATCGATAAGCGCTATCCCGGTCAGGCGCGGCGGGTCATGATGGGGCTTTGGTCGATGCTACCGCAATTCAGTTATACGAAACTTATAATCGCAGTCGATCCGGACATAAATGTCCGCAACTGGGATGATGTGATGTGGGCCGTTTCCACCCGTTTCGATGCGAGTCGCGATGTCGTTACACTTGCTGATACGCCGGTGGATTATCTCGATTTTGCATCGCCGCGTTCGGGCTTGGGCGGAAAGCTGGGCCTTGATGCGACCAACAAGATCGGTGCCGAAACCGAACGGGAATGGGGCACGGTGTTGGGTATGAGTGATGATGTTATAGCACGCGTGGATGCGATGTGGCACGAGCTTGGGTTAGACAAGGGAAAAATGCAATGAAACGGGTCGTTGTCGGTATTTCCGGCGCATCAGGCGCCCTTATCCCGCTCAAACTGCTGGAGCAGCTTTCATCTTTGAATGACGTCGAAACCCATCTTGTCGTATCGGATGCCGCGCAACAGACGTTGCGGCACGAGTTGGGTCCTGACGGTTATGCGCTTCTACATCGGCTGGTGCACAGAAGTTATTCCGTCAGTGACATCGGTGCTCTGATCGCGAGCGGATCAGTCGCAACTGCGGGTATGATCGTTGCGCCATGCTCCATGCGCACGCTCGCGGCGATTGCAACAGGCCATAGCGACAGTCTCCTGACCCGTGCTGCCGATGTTCATTTGAAGGAACGGCGCAGGCTGATCCTGATCGCAAGGGAAACACCATTGCATCTGGTTCATTTGCGCAATATGTGCACGGTGACAGAAATGGGTGCAATTGTAATGCCGCCTGTTCCGGCCTTCTATTTCAAACCGCAGTCGGTCGACGAAGTGGCCAATCAGATCGCGGCCCGAGCCATCGATCTGATTGGTGTTGGCGAAAAGAAATCGGAAAGCTGGGCAGGAATATCCGGCAATCGATAGCAATAATGCGGCTTTACGCGAAAGGTTCGGTTGGGCCCTTTGCCGGTTGGGTGAACCATTTCGGTCCGGTTGCCGTCATATGGATATGATCTTCCAGACGAATGCCGAACTTGTCAGGAACCACAATCATAGGCTCGTTGGAAAAGCACATGCCTTCAGCGAGCGGGAGCGAATTACCGCGGACGATATAAGGGGCCTCGTGAATCTCCAGACCAAGGCCGTGACCGGCCCGATGCGGAAGGCCCGGTAACGCGTAATCTGGTCCCAATCCATGTTTCACAAGTGTAGTGCGAGCGGCCTCATCGAGTGTTGAGCAAGCCGCGCCGAGCTTCGCAGTGTCGAAAACTGCTTGTTGCGCTTCGCGTTCGATTGTCCATATGCGCGAAAACTCTGCACCAGGCTCTTCCAGCATGTAGGTGCGTGTGAGATCCGAATGATAGCCATCGATGCGGCATCCGGTATCCACAAGGATAACGTCGTCTGGCTGATAGAATTGCTCCCCATCTGCGCCATGCGGCAGCGAAGTCGCCGCCCCGAAAGAGACAATGCAGAATGTCGACCCGCCGGTAGCGCCGAGCGCGCGGTGCTGCTCATCAATGAAGCGCACCACTTCGCTTGCCGCGATGCCAGGCTTGATCAGCGCATGCGCCCGGCGATGAACTTCAAGCGTCAGATCCATCGCGTACTGAATAATTGCAATTTCGTTGGCTGATTTGCAGAGGCGCTGTTCCCGGATCAATTCTCCGCCGTCGAGCAGACGCTCAGGAGCGATTTCATGCTTGAGAGCGTTGTAGACGAACAGCGGGACGGCATCGTCTACAGCAAGCGTGACACCTTCCGGAATGAATGATGCTATCAGTGCAGCGCTGCTCTCTTCTTCCTGCCATACACGGATTTCTCCCGGTAGGTGCGGTAGGCTCTCGACACGGCTCTGTTCAAAACCGGGTACGATATAAATAACTTCCGACGGTGTGACGAGGGCACCCAGAAAACGTTCACTGATATGCCAGACAAGCCCGGTGTAATAACGCAAGCTCGCGGTCGGTCCGAGCAGAAGGCCGCCAATACCGCGCTCGCTCAGCTTGTTTTGCAACAGTGCCAATCGCTCAAGGCGTTCTTCTTGTTCGATTCGCGGAGAAGATGACGGTGAAGTCATTATGCATACCTTTGTGATCTTGTTTCAGTGCAAAGCCTGCGCTTGAACACGGTTCGTTTCTCTGCAGATATATCACGACTTTCGCCGTCTGAAAGTCAACTTTCCGGCCTATATTCAAAAGCTTGTGCAGTCGTCGGCGTCGACGGCAGTCACAGAACAATCGAAACGGGTCCGTAATCTCCGATTGTGAAAATGCAACGCTGTGGCGAATTTGAGAGGGAATCGAGCAATTACAAATTGATGATCGTGTGGTTTGAAAGCCCCATGTTGCATTGCTTAACTGAACCGGAAACATTATGTGAGATCACACTGCGGTAATAAAGTTTCGATAAACGGTCCGCAGTTTCAAAAGTTGGTTTATCGTTTGTGAGGTTTCATGCCTGAGTTATGGCAGTGGGTTTCCGCTTTCGCTTTTTCGATTGGTATCATCGTAGCGGCGCTCGTTTATCTCAACATGTCAAACCGCGAAACGCCGGGCGATGCGTTTAATCTGTTCACGAAGGTTGGTGCAGTTGCAGTGGCATTCGTTGCCGCTTTTGCAAGCCTTGCTGCTGCCGCTATTATTGATTGAACCCGCGGCTCATATTTTCAGCGAAGACACCGCAGCTTCGCTTTTATGTACATAATCATTGGCATCCTGTTGGCGTTGGAACAGCAGAATAAAAAGCAAATCCGTCAGAACCAGTTGCGCGTCGCGCGCCGTTATTGATGATGAGCGAACACGCTCTTCGTCGGCGACCGTGTACAGGCGAATATCGGCGATTTTATTGAGCGGGTTCTCGTTGAGGCCCGTAACAGCGATTACGGTCGCTCCCCACTTCTTCGCCTGTTCGGCGATGCGCAATGTTTCGATGCTCGTTCCAGAGTAGGAAAGGGCAAACAGAACATCGCCCTCGTGCAAGGTCGAGACATTGGCCATCTGGATATGACTATCACTATCGTGCATCACGTTGCGGCCAAGTTTCATCAGCTTGTAAGAAAAATCGCGTGCGACGAGTGACGATGCACCGACACCGGCCAGGTGGATACGCCGGGCGCTGATGAGGGCTTGCAATGCACCGTCGATGCCTTGTTCATCATTGGCGGAAATCGTTTTCTGCATGGATTGGAGCTTGCTGCCGATCAGCTTCTGCAGCACCGTGATATAGCTGTCGCCGGTCTCGATCGTGCCGTGGACCATCCCGGCCGGAACCTGCCACTCTTTGGCCCGAGCCTCGCTGACGGCAAGCTTAAGTTCCTGATAGCCGTCAAAACCGAATTTCTGACTAAATTTGACGACGCTCGACTGGCTGCGCCCCGTCGCTTCCGCCAATGCAGAGGAGGAAAGCCGCAACACCTGTTCCGGATGGTCGATGATGAACTGGCCGATCTTTCGGTCTGCAACAGTCAGTTCATTTAGTTTGGCGTTGATTTTTTGCAGGATCGACATGTGCGATTATTCCCCATTCCGGCGTCGGAGGGTTCGATATTCGGTTGCCTTGATCCATAAGACAACCCAAATTGATTTGGAATATAAAATTCCTACATGTTAAAAAATGTGGAATGAGCTAACTCTCTGTAAGCGAGGACAT
Source organism: Brucella sp. LJL56 (assembly GCF_054871705.1). Classification (NCBI taxonomy): domain Bacteria; kingdom Pseudomonadati; phylum Pseudomonadota; class Alphaproteobacteria; order Hyphomicrobiales; family Brucellaceae; genus Brucella; species Brucella sp. LJL56. The sequence continues at coordinate 14,603 of NZ_JBTXLQ010000003.1, read as the reverse complement.
GGTGGCAAGACATGGAACGATTGCGAATTGTCGGCGGAAAACCCTTGCAGGGTGCGGTGAGTATCTCCGGTGCGAAGAATGCCGCACTGCCTCAAATCGCGGCTTCCCTGCTAAGCCCATATTCTGTTGAACTCACAAACCTTCCTGCGGTCAGTGATGTCGAAAACATGCTTAATGTCGTGCAATCGCATGGGGCACAGATTTCCTGTGCGCCGCACTCAACGACAATAACTGCGACAGATCTTGTTATAGGAGAGACGCCTTATGACACAGTAAGGCGGATGCGTGCGACGGTTCTGGTGCTGGCACCTTTGTTGGCGAGACTGGGTAAAGTTCGTGTTTCCTTGCCGGGCGGATGCGCCATTGGCGCGCGTCCTGTCGATATGCATCTGAAAGCGCTCGCCACGCTTGGCGCAAATGTTTCCATTGATCGCGGCTGGATTGTCGCTGCGACCGATAATGGCCTGATCGGGAGCCGCATTGTTTTGCCTGCACCTTCCGTCGGTGCGACGGCAACGGCGATGATGGCGGCAGCCTCGGCCCGTGGCGAAACCGAAATACTGAATGCAGCTCGTGAGCCTGAAATTGCTGATCTTGCTGCATGTCTGAGCGCCATGGGAGCCCAGATTGAAGGAGCGGGTACACATCGCATTTTAGTTCAAGGCGATACATCGTGGCGGCCTGCACGTCACCACGGCATACCGGATCGCATCGAGGCAGGTACTTACGCTGTTGCAGCGGCTATTACCGGCGGCACTCTCGAACTGACTCACGCCCGTCTTGAACATCTCGCTTCTGTTGTGCAAGTGCTTGAAACCATAGGCGTCAGTGTATGGCCAAGCGATCGCGGGCTGGTTATTTCGCGCAACGGCTCCTTGCGTGGTGCTGATCTGACGACCGAACCGTATCCCGGTTTTCCCACCGATCTGCAGGCCCAATTTATGGCACTGGCAGCTTGTTCCGAAGGCGCCTCACTCATCCGTGAGACGGTGTTCGAAAGCCGGTTCATGCATGTGCCTGAACTGATGCGGCTTGGCGCGGACATCAAACTGCAGGGGACGACCGCGTTGGTGCGCGGCGGGCGCCCGCTACATGGCGCACAGGTCATGGCGACGGACTTGCGGGCATCGGTTTCTCTCGTTCTGGCAGCACTCGTTGCCGAGGGAGAAACTGTCGTTAATCGCATCTATCATCTGGATCGCGGATATGAGCAGCTTGACCGCAAACTGAAGCTTTGCGGCGCAGATATAGAACGGCTGTCAGAATGATGTCGGACGGGATAGGAAAAAATCGGTTCTATCTTGGTGTGGATGGCGGCGGTACGGGCTGCAGGGCCCGGCTGGAAGATGAAGCTGGCAATGTTCTGGGGCAGGGGTTATCCGGCCCGGCGACAACACGCCTCGGAATAGAGAAAGCCTGGGAATCTATCGCGCGAGCATTCGATGCAGCAATTAGCGAGGCGGGTCTGGAGGTGGAGGAGCTGTCAAGAACGCATGTAGGTGTGGGACTTGCAGGCATAGGCAGACAGGGTGCGCTCGAAGCGCTTCAGGCCATATCGCACCCATTTTCGAGTATTCATTTCATGAGTGACGGCAAAGGCGCTTGTCTCGGTGCACATTCGGGTAATGACGGAGCTATCGTTATTGCGGGAACCGGTTCGATCGGCCTGGGCTTCGTGAATGGCGTCGATATCCGCGTTGGAGGCTACGGCTTTCCCATCTCAGACGAAGGCAGTGGTGCCTTTCTGGGGTTGTCAGCGATTCAGCGGGCGCTTCAGGCCCATGATGGACGTATTGAACGCACGCCACTTCTCAACGAAGTCATGGAGCGTTTTAATCAAAGCCCGATGGAGGCGGTCGCGTGGATGGACCGGGCCACTGCCACGGAATATGCATCTCTTGCACCTATGGTCATGCGCCATGCGGATCAGGGTGATGCAGCAGCGCGCCAGATCGTTCAAGCTGCTGCGGGTCATATAGATACTATCGTGCGCGTACTTTTCGAAAAAGGGGCACCTCGCGTTGCGCTGATCGGCGGGCTTGCTACTCCACTCGAACCGTGGCTGGCGCCGGATGTCCGCCGGCGACTCAAACCTGCCGATGGCGATGCTGTTTCAGGTGCGATCATTCTTGCTCGAAATATGGTGATCTCCAGTTGAGCGCAAACGTATGGCACTCATCGAATGGGAATAATTTATTCCATTGTGTGGTTGACTAAGGGAATTTATAATCTTACCGTTCGTTAACCATATGGCAGCGGATCCTGAACGCTGTTCTATAAGCAGGCAGAGGCATGACTGAACAGGCTTTGTTATCTGAGCTGGAAAGGCTGGTTTCAGAAGAGCGAAATCCGTCCACGATGGATATCGATCTTTTGTCGAGCCTCGCTATTGTACGTCGTATCAACAATGAGGACCATCGAGTTCCGACTGCCGTTGAGAATGTGTTGCCTCATGTCGCACAGGCGGTCGATAAGATTGTCGAAGCATTTCGATCGGGCGGTCGGCTGATCTATATGGGTGCTGGAACAAGCGGACGCCTTGGTGTCCTCGATGCATCGGAATGTCCGCCAACTTTCAGCGTACCAGAAGGTATGGTGATCGGGTTGATCGCTGGCGGTGTGAATGCGCTACAACATGCAATCGAAGGGGCAGAAGATAACCCGTCGTTAGGCGAATCTGATCTGCGCGATATCGGTTTGGCTCCGCACGATGTCGTTGTAGGAATCGCAGTCAGCGGACGCACACCCTATGTGATCGGCGGCTTGGCCTACGCAGCATCAATCGGTGCCACAACGGTGGCTTTGTCCTGCAATCCCAATTCGACCATTGCGACTATGGCCGAAATTGCCATATCGCCGGTTGTCGGACCTGAAATATTGACAGGTTCTACGCGTCTTAAATCCGGTACGGCGCAGAAACTGGTTCTCAATATGCTGACGACGGCGAGCATGATCCGAATCGGCAAGACATACGAGAATCTCATGGTGGACGTCAGCGCCACCAACAAGAAGCTTGTCGCGCGTGCGTCACGAATTGTTATGCAGGCAACCGGTTGTGGGGCGAGGGAAGCGAAACGCGTTCTCTCCGTGACGGACAATGACGTTAAGCTCGCAATTCTCGTGGTCATCACGGGAATGCCAGTGGATGAAGCAAGAACGGCATTAAAGAATGCTGGGGGATTTCTTAGACAGGCAATAAATGCCAATAAAGTGTAAGCCGAAGCGGGGAAGCAGTCGGACATTAGCATTGCAGTAATTTGCGAGGGAAGAAAATGGGAGCGAGTTTCAAAAAGAGCCTTGTTGCGGGTGCCGCCGCAATAGCGATGAGCATTGGGAGTTTTGGTGGATTGGGTGTTTCGGCGGCATTTGCCGCGACACTCCGGATGGCTTGGTCGCAGGATGCCACCGGCCTCGATCCACATAAACAACCAGCATTTTCATCGATTCGCCTGTTGGAACTTATCTATGAGCCGCTTGTCCGTCTTGGTTCGGACCTTCAAATCGCACCTGCCATTGCACAGAGTTGGCATTTTTCCGATGGCGGCAAGATTCTCACATTCAAACTCGACAAGAATGCAAAATTCCAGAACGGACAGCCGGTAACGCCTGCCGATGTGAAAGCATCTTTCGAGCGTATTCTGGATGAAAAGACAGGCGCAGTGGCACGTGCCAATTTCGGTTCTATTGCTGCTATTGAAACGCCGGACGCCGAAACGGTTGTCTTTAAGCTTTCTCAGCCAGATGTTCCGTTGTTGGCAGCTATTGCCAGCATCAATGCGGCGGTAGTTCCCGAAAGTGAGATCAAGGCTGGCAACATCGGCACGAAGGCCGTTGGATCAGGGCCATTCATCCTTGAGCGCTGGGAGCCAAATTCCAAGGAAGTGCTGAAAGCCAATCCCGACTGGGCGGGCGGTAAAGTAGCAGTTGATGGTATAGACATCAGTGTTCTACCGGATGAAACAGCAATTCTTGCGGCGCTTCGCGCCAAGCAGATCGATTTCGCTCTCCTCAACGACCCGCTGGTCGCAACGATGGTGCCGCGTGAGAGCACGCTGGAACTGGTGCGCACACCGGCACTAGCCTATCACGTGTTGCAGCTAAATCCCTCGCGCAAACCAATGACAGAGCTGGCCGTGCGCCAGGCCATTTCCTGCGCTGTTGATCGCCAGGATGTGCTCGACACCGCATTGCTTGGTGAAGGCAAGGTGACAGGTCCCTTGACCATGCCCACCTATGCGAACGATCCGAACACGCTCTTCTGTTACAAACGCGATATCGAAAAAGCGAAGAAGCTGATGGCGGATGCCGGTTATGCGGATGGCTTTTCGGCAACCATCATAGCTGCAAATGGAGAGCCAGCAACCGCTGCGGCTGAAGCTCAGGTCCTCCAGTCGCAACTCGCCGAAATCGGCATCAAGCTCGATATCCGGATGATGGAACTCAACGTCTATGTCGATACATGGCTGAAGGGTGATTTCGACATGGCCGTGGCTTTGAACGGCGGTTCGGCTGATCCCTATACGATGTATGGTCGTTACTGGACCAAGGCGGGAAATCTTCAAAAGGTCGCGCAGTATATCGACGATACGCTCGATGATCTGATGCAAAAGGGAAGAGTTGAGACCGATCCTAAAAAACGAAAGGTGATCTTCACCGATTTCGAAAAGCACATAACGGAAATTTCTCCATGGGTTTGGCTCTATACGGCCAACAACTATGTTGCTCACCAGAAGAATATTACAGGTTTTGAGCCTCGCGCCACCGGTTCGCTATTCGGCGTAACCAAGCTGCAGATTGGGCAGTGATGTCATGAAATCCGCCACGCCTTCATCAGGAAGGCGTGGCTTTCAGTTGCCTTCCTTAACGGCAGGCCGTGAGTAATCTGACATGAATTATCTGACACGTCGGCTGCTGACATTTCCCCTGGTCATGCTGGGGGTGTCGATCCTTGTCTTCGTTTCGATCCGTATGGTTCCGGGCGATTCCATCACGGCAATGCTCGGAACGGAGGCTGGATTACTGACGCCGGAACAACGGCAGTCACTGGCGCAATATTTCGGCATCGATCAAAGCTGGACTACACAGTACTGGCGCTGGCTCGGTGACGTGTTGCAGGGTAATATGGGAGTGTCTGTCACATTCGGAAAGCCGGTTCTGACAGTTATTCTGGAGCGTTTTCCGCTGACGCTGCAACTGGCATTGATGTCGATGACTATCGCGTTGATTGTCGGTCTCCCGGCTGGGGTTTATGCGGCTACGCGCAACGAGAAAATGTCCGATCTTGCGGTTCGTATTTTTGCGATGATTGGCCAGTCGACGCCAAGCTTCGTTCTCGGTCTCCTCTTCATTTATATTCTTTCTGCAGGCTTCGGCGTACTGCCCGCCATGGGCGAATTCACGCCGCTATGGGTAAATCCGTGGCAGAATTTTTTGCAGATGATTTTGCCTGCCATAACGCTCGGCTTCGCATTTGCAGCGTCGGTTACACGCATATCACGTTCGGCAATGCTGGATGTTCTCAGCGACGATTATGTTCGCACAGCCCGCAGCAAAGGTGCTTCGGCCCGCGCTGTCATCTGGCGGCATGCATTGCCCAATGCACTTATCCCGGTCGTGACGTTGAGCGGCGTGGAATTCGGTTATCTTCTGGGTGGGGCTGTGCTGGTTGAGCAGATTTATGCTTTACCGGGGCTGGGACGTATGGTGCTTGATGCCATTTTGCAGCGCGATTATGCGCTGGTGCAGGGTAGTATTCTCTTCATCGCCTTCAACTTCATGATCGTTAATCTGCTGGTTGATCTCCTCTACGTCACGCTCGATCCGCGCATTCGTCTGGGAGAGAACTGATGCAGATAGTGCGGTCCGTTCTTGCTCATCCGAGTGGCCGCATTGGCGGCCTCATTGTGCTGGTCTATCTGATTGTAGCGTGCCTCGGTTATTTTGGTTTCACGCCGCATGACCCGTTGTTGCAGTACCGTATAGACAGGCTGCGCCCTCCAGGTGCTGCCCATTGGATGGGAACGGACCTCTTTGGGCGTGACGTGATGAGCCGCCTGATGGCTGGTATTGCACAATCTTTCGTCGTCGGTTTTTCAGCAGTCGGAATGGCTGCTTTTGCTGGTACTGTTCTTGGATTGACTGCAGCCTGGTTCGGGCGCTGGTGGGACGGCACCGTCATGCGTGTGATGGACGTGCTGCTGGCATTCCCGGCAATTTTGCTTGCGCTTCTCATCATTGCCGTGGTCGGGCCGGGAACCGGGACAAGCATTGCTGCCATTGCCATTGTCTACACCCCGATATTCACGCGGGTTGTGCGCGGTCCGGCATTGTCGATCAAAACGCGCGAATTCGTAGATGCGGCACGTACGTTCCACAGCAGCAACCGTTATATCCTTTCGCGCCATCTGCTGCTTAATCTGATCGCGCCTCTGACTGTGCAAATCACTTTGGCGCTGGCCTGGTCGCTGCTAACAGAGGCAGGCTTAAGCTTCCTCGGTCTCGGCACTCAGCCACCTGCTTCGTCGCTTGGCCTCATGCTGGCAGATGCGCGTAATCTCATGGAAACCGCGCCATGGCTGCTGGCCTTTCCGGGGCTGGCGATCATGATCGGTATTCTTGGCTTCAATCTTCTGGGTGACGCCCTGCGTGACATTCTCGATCCTCGAATGCGGAGGATCGCAGCATGAACAAACTTATATCCGTCTCGAATCTTCGTGTCGGGTTTGGCCGAAATCCGGAAGCGAACGAGATTGTGCGTGGTGTGAGTTTCGATCTCGCCGCCGGAGAAACGCTGGCGATTGTCGGTGAAAGTGGTTCGGGCAAATCGGTCACCGCTTTGTCGATCAACCGTCTTGTGGATTTCGGTGGAGGTCGCATTATCGACGGAACGATCAAGCTGAACCGCGCCGATGGCACCATGATTGATCTGGCTGTTGCGAACGAAGGTGAGTTGACGAGAATCCGTGGTGCAGAAATCGGCATGATCTTTCAAGAGCCGATGACGTCACTCAATCCTGTGCTCACGATCGGCACTCAGATTGAGGAATCGTTCCGTCTCCACCGCGGGCTTACTGGAAGGCAGGCCGCTTCCGCAGCCAGAGACGCACTTGATCGTGTGCGCATTCCAGACGCTGCACGACGTCTTAAATATTGTCCGAACCAGCTTTCGGGCGGTATGTTGCAGCGGGTGATGATTGCCACAGCGCTTGCTTGTAATCCACGTCTCATGATTGCCGACGAACCGACCACCGCGCTTGATGTTACGGTACAGGCGCAGATTATGGCACTGCTCGCAGAGCTGAAACGCGAAACCGGCATGGCGATGATTTTCATCACCCATGACATAGGGCTGGTCGCAGGCATGGCCGACAAGATCATGGTGATGCAGCATGGCGAAGCGGTCGAACAAGGTGAGTTGAGTGCCGTGCTTGATCGCCCGCAGCATCCTTACACGCAACATCTCCTGAAGGCCGTGCCGCATTTTGAAAGTGGTAATGCAGTGCGAACCGATAATGCACGCGCAGAGCGCAGCGCAAGGCCAATTCTGGCTGTGGAAGGGCTCACGGTTCGTTTCCCCGTAAGGGGTGGCTTTCTCGGCCGCAAACTTGGTGCAGTTCATGCAGTGGAGAGCGTTGATTTCGATCTTGTTCCGGGTGAAACACTCGCTGTTGTGGGAGAAAGTGGTTCAGGCAAGTCAACGACTGCGCGGGCGATCCTCGGACTTGTCAAAGCCTCACGTGGCAAGCTTGATGTCGGTATAGCAGGCACCATTGATGCCCGAAGCTCCACTTCAGTGCAGATGGTTTTCCAGAATCCCTATGCATCGCTCAACCCGCGCCTTCGTATCGACAGCATCCTTGCTGAGCCGGTTATCGCTGCTGGCGGGCGCGATGGGCCGGAAACGCGGCAGAAGATGCTGCAGCTACTCGACCGTGTGGGATTACCCACAAACAGTCTGGAACGATATCCGCATGAATTCTCGGGTGGGCAACGCCAGCGGCTTTGCATCGCCCGCGCGCTGATGCTTAGTCCTTCGGTGGTGGTGCTGGACGAAGCTGTCTCCGCGCTCGACGTTTCAGTACAAGCCAAAGTTTTGGAATTGCTAATCGATCTCCAGAAGGAACGCGGCCTTGCCTATCTGTTCGTATCGCACGACATGGCGGTGGTAGAGCGCATCGCGCACCGAATCGCAGTTGTTTATGCCGGGCAGATCGTGGAAATCGGCGATGCCGCATCGGTTCTTTCTGCGCCGAAACATTCCTATACGAAGCGACTGATCTCTGCTGTTCCAAGCATTGATCGGCGTAATGAACATTTTACCCTCGACACACGGCAAGTGCCGTCGCTCGTTCGCCCACTCGGTTATGAACCGATGCCGGCTCATTGGCAGACATATGGTCATGATCACATGGCCCGGACCGAGGCTTAGTCATCATGGCAGAACTGAATGTCCGCCACCCTGTCGATACCGCCTTTACGGCTCGCTTTGAAAATGCGTTCCGTCTGCTGACGGAAGCGTGTGATTCAGGGCGTATTCCGGGTGGGGTGTTTGGAATGGTCGATCTCTCCGGGCACCGGGCTGTCCGGGCGACCGGTTATGCACAGGTCATCCCGACCCGACGTGCGATGACAACGGATACATGGTTCGACCTCGCATCGCTGACGAAGGTGATTTTTACGACTCCCCGCATCTTGGCGCTGGCCGAGGAAGGAAACATTGATCTCGATGCTCCATTGGTCACTTTGCTTCCAGATCTCAGGCAATATGATAACGACGCCTGGGAGCGCAAAGTCACCTTTCGCGAATGTCTTGGTCACCGGACACCATTTCCATCGGTCGAACCCATCTACACCTATGGGCGGGATCCGGAATTGTTGCGCGCATTTATTCTGCAGCGTGAATGGCGAAAATCCACACCGGTTTATTCGGATATCAATTTCATCCTGCTCGGCTTTGCGATGGAAAGACTTTACGGCAAAACCATTCGCGAGATGGATCCTGGTAATGGGTTTGCTTTCTCAGCGGAGGCCGAAATGAGCGCGGCCACCGAAGATTGTACATGGCGCAGTCGCGTACTCTGTGGAGAAGTGCACGACGACAATTGTTCGGCATTGCAGGGTGCTGGCCATGCGGGTCTATTCGGTACGGCTGCTTCCATACTCGATTTCGCAATTGGCTTGCTCGATGGTAGTGGCGCATCGCAAAATGCCATCAGCTTGATGCGCCAGCCATTGTCCGCGACCCGCACGCATGGCTGGGAAAGGCCCTATGAGGGCTGGTCAGGCGGTAACTTCAATTCGACGGACACGATCGGTCACACTGGTTTCACGGGAACCGGCTTGTGGATCGATTTTGAAGCGGGTAGGGCATGGACCTTGCTCACCAACCGCATCCATCCGACGCGCCATTCCGACAGCGGTATCCTTGCGCTGCGGCAGGGCGTCGGCGACGCAATTTCATTGGGATAGGAGACGTTATGCAGCCAATATGGGCCGTCGGCCTGATGACGGGCACCGTGCTTGATGGAAACATCGACGTTGCTCTTTTGAAAACTGATGGTGAAACTATTGCAGAATTCGGCGCTTATGCGTTGAAACCCTATCCGCGCTGGATTTGTGATCTTTTGGAACAGGCGCAAGCCGAGGCCCGCATCTGGAATTTTGAGGGGCCAGAGCCTGCTGTATTTGCCGAGGCCGAGGAAGCGCTGACACGCGCGCAGTCCGCGGCTGTGCGGGAATTGGTCGAGGAAAATGGATTGTCGATGGCGGACATCGGCGTCGTCGGTTTCCATGGACAAACAGTGCTGCATCGCGCGCCGCAAGCAGGCAAGCTAGGCGACACCCGGCAACTTGGTGATGGTGGCTTGATGAGCGAGCTGCTCGGAACCCGAGTAGCCTATGACTTCCGGACAGCGGACATACGCGCAGGCGGGCAGGGTGCTCCACTCGCGGCTGTGTATCATGCGGCCTTGTTGCGCGGTGCCGATGCGAGCGGCAGTACAGCAATACTCAATCTTGGCGGTGTCGGTAACATTACGTGGTGGGATGGCGATGATGTGCTTGTGGCATTCGATACTGGCCCCGCCAATGCGCCGATCAATGACTTCATGAAGAAGCATGGATTGGGCGAAATGGATCGCGACGGGGCGCTGGCTGCAAAGGGCAAGGTAGACGAGATGCGGCTAGCTGAACTGCTCAAGCACCCCTATCTATCTGCTCCGTACCCCAAGTCGCTGGATCGATTCGATTTTACCGAGGCCATGGCCGATGGACTTGGTGAGGAAGATGGCGCGGCGACATTGACTGCGTTCACGACCTCTGCGGTGGGCAAGGCCCTGGATATTCTGCCGCGTCGACCGAAACGACTTGCAGTTAGCGGTGGTGGGCGTCGCAATCCGACCATGATGCGCATGTTGGTTGAGCGTGCGAATGTGGAACTCGTCCCTGCCGAAACACTTGGCTGGCGCGGCGATGCTGTAGAGGCTGAATGCTTTGCTTTCCTTGCAGTGCGGGTCTTGCGCGGCTTGCCGATCAGCTTTCCGAGCACGACCGGAGCTCCAGAGCCAATGACTGGAGGGCAACTGGCCGGTTGAACAGACGATATTCGTCGAATTTCTTCAAAGGGTAATGTTACTCACGTTGCCCTTTTTCTTTTTGCCGGATGTACTGAAGTGTTTTCAGTTGATGCGGAAGTGTTGAAACTGATCTATCCAATTGTTTTCATATATTATTTCACGCAAATCCGTTCTGCGCTTATGCTGGAAATCTGCTGTGTTGGATTCACAGTGCGCCCATCTGCGACGGCATGGTAAAAGCGTTACTATCGTATAAAGCGATCAAACAGCAGGATAACTCGCGGGCCGCGATCATTTGAAGTTACGTTGCGTCACACTTGCTGCTGATATTTCATTTTTATTGCATATGAACATGAAAAAATACAAAACTCATGCGATCTTCACGTTGATTTAGGCAATTCTCTTTATTGGTCTAATTTATCATGGAGAAATGCAATGAAACTCATCCGACTCTTTTTCTGTCTGCTCTTGCCTTTCGTCTGGTTATCCGGGGCGGCTGCGGAGCCGTTGGCCAAGCCGATGGGGAAGCCGATCCTGGTCATATCCGGCAATATCACTAATACCAATGTTGGTGATACTGCGCAATTCGACCGGGACATGCTGGAGGCTATCGGTTTGGTGACCGTAGAAACGGCTAATCCATGGTACGATGGCCGCGTGCGTTTCGAGGGCGTATCGATGGACAAGCTTATGACGCTTGTCGGCGCTAGGGGAACGAAAGTGACAGCGGTAGCGTTGAATGACTATGTCAGCTCGCTACCGATGGAGGACTTCAAGAAGTTCAATGTTATTCTTGCTATGAAGCGGGATGGCAATTACATGGCGGTTCGCGATAAAGGACCATTGTTTATAATCTACCCATATGACAGCGACCCACAGCTCCAAAGCCAGACCTATTACACACGTTCCGCGTGGCAGGTTGCCAAGCTGATAGTTGAATAGAGGCAAAGTGTGAGACGAATTCTAGGCGTTATTATCTGTTGTTTCGTGGTGGCAACGGCCTACATCGCCTATGTCATTGCCGAACGACAGACAGCGCTTCAGAAATTCTCCCGTTACAATGACTCCTGGGCTGTTGGGCAGACGGTGTCGGAATATATGCGGCTTGAACATGTTCTGGCTGGTTATGCCCTGAATTTGAACGAGGACACACATGACGAAGTACGCCTTCGTCTCGATATTATGCTCGGTCGGCTGGAGTTGCTACAGCAGGGTAATCTGCGTTCCTTCATTCAAGATGATCCACAGCGGCGCGATCTGTTTTTGAAGCTGAGCGACGTTCTGCAGACACTTGATGTCCAACTGGATAAGCTCGACGCAGAGGGAATCAAAACCCTTCTGCAATCAATGAGTACACTTGACGGGCCAATGACGGCGCTCGCGTCATCCGCAGTCGAATATGACGTTGGGCTTATCGATGTCGCGCAGGCTGAAGTTCGCCAGCTACATCTCATCTACACCGGATTGGCGGCGGGTCTTATTCTTTGCGGTGTGGTGCTGGTTATTCTCCTACTTCGTCACAATAAGCTTCTTGATCGGGCCCACGGTAGCATGCAGCGCCTGACGAGCGATCTCCGGCAGGCGACGGGTGAACTGCAGTCGCAGAATTTTCGGCTTGAGCACGATGCGCATCACGACGCTCTGACAGGATTACCCAATCGTGTCCTGTTCCGGCAGGATTTGGAGAAAAGGCTACAGGCCGCGCAAGCCGGAAGCCAGTCAGCCATTATTCTTCTTCTGGATCTCGACGGCTTCAAGGACGTCAACGATACACTTGGGCATGACGTCGGTGACGCGCTGTTGCAGGCAGTTGCGCGGCGTCTCACCAAGCTCGGCGAACGTGGTGACATGGTATGCCGACTGGGCGGAGACGAGTTTGCCCTGCTTTCAACAGGGCTGAGGGAAGAAGAAGCTCTGGAGCTTTCGGATCGTCTAATGGACGCGATCAGCCAGCCTTATCATGTTGGCGAACTGGAAATAAAAATCGGAACCTGTGTCGGCGTTGCAATTTCCCAGGGTGAACCGGACACAGAAGAACTTTTCAAACACGCTGATCTCGCGCTCTATGAAGCAAAGGCACTCGGGCCTGGTCATGCAAGTGTGTTCAAATCGCAGATGCAGACGCGCTTGCGGGAAAAGAAGTCATTCGAAGCTGACCTTCAGAAAGCGTTGGAGAATGGCGAAATGGAGGTCTATTATCAGCCGCAGGCTTGCACCATAACACGTGAAATATGTGGTTATGAGGCGCTGCTCCGTTGGACTCATCCTATCCGTGGCTCTGTTTCACCCGTTGAATTTATTCCGGTCGCCGAAAAGATCGGCTTCATTCATGCTCTTGGAGACTGGGTGCTCGCCACAGCCTGCCTGGAAGCCGCCCATTGGAACAGGCAGCTCAAGATTGCGGTCAATCTCTCTCCTGTCCAGTTTCGCAGCCTGAACCTTATTCAGAGCGTAGTTGGTGCGCTTGAGCAAAGCGGACTTCATGCGGAGCGGTTGGAACTCGAGATTACAGAATCGGTTTTGCTGGACAAGAACGAACAGACCTTGAGCACACTACGCCAATTGAAGGCGTTGGGTATCCAGATTGCGATGGATGATTTCGGAACGGGCTATTCGTCGCTCGGCAGCCTCAGCGGATTTCCATTCGATAAGATAAAGATTGATCGGTCTTTCGTGCGCGATGTGACAACGCGACCGGATGCTCTTGCTATTGTCGAGCTCGTAACCGGGGTGGGGCGGAGCCTCAGAATGGTAACGATTGCAGAAGGCATTGAGACCGAGGAGCAGTTTGAGTGTCTTAAAAGATTGGGATGCGATCAGGTGCAGGGCTATCTTATAGGTAAGCCGATGCCGGCCTCAAAACTTAAACATCTTCATGATCGCAGTGGACAGGCTGCGAAGGCAGTTGGCCAGGCTTCAGATCGTTGATGGTGCCATGCCGTGGCAACTGGCATAAGCTGCACAAATCAGTTTATGTTCACATACGGGTTGCATCGCAAAGTTACGTTGCGATGTGTTGAATAAGTCGGGGCATTCTCTGCTACGACGTTTGATATGATACTCTAATGCTGGGGAATTGGGGCGCAGGAATTGCTGAAAGTACATGGGATTAACGTACCGATCGCATCCGACGAAGTGTCACCTGTTATATGGCAGGCTTTGACGAGCGGGAGCTACGAGGCCAAGGAAGCGCGGTCCATTTTCAAGGCGGTGAAGCCGGGCGACCGCGTGCTGGAGTTGGGTTCGGGTATCGGGATCATCACATCCATTATCGCAAAGATTTCAGACGTGTCGGTTTGGGCCTTTGAGGCGAATCCATCTACGGCGGCACTCGCTCGGCGCGTTATCGACGCTAACTGCCTCAATAATGTTGTGCTTTCGCAAGGTATCTTAACGGCGGGTGAGCCTAGCTCCTTCCGCTTCTATGTGCGGCGCGACCTCTGGATGTCATCCATGGATGAGAAGCAGGGGCCGTATGAGCACGCTATCGAGTTATCCTCGATCAATATTGACGAATTTATTGTTTGCCACGGTATCAATGTTCTCGTCATGGATATTGAAGGTGCTGAGCGCGATCTGCTCCAGAGTGCCGATTTGAAAGGTGTGGAACGCATTTTCCTTGAATTGCACGATCACCTTTATGGCTTGGCCGGAATTCGCGACATGACGCACGCGCTCGCAGCCAAAGGATATGCATATGATCCGCGAGGTTCCCACGGACCATGCGTATTGTTTGCCAAGGATGACGGCATACGCGAATACGAACCCGATTAAACTAAGCGTGTTTTTCAAAAGGGCCGCTTTTAGAGCGGCTCTTTTTGTTTGTTGGTCTGTGGAAAGAAAATTCCTGAATTTTTGCGAAACTGCGTTGACAGTTTGGAATGATGGGGTCTATATGGCGCCACAACGAGGGCGGCGACGCTGCTAGCGGCAGGTTGGTTCGTCCGTTGAGTTGGTTGATTGGGTTTGGCGGTGACGTTGGATTTGGTTGGCTGGCGGCATTGACGGGATGAGAGTTCTGTTGATGTA